>JACZKQ010000007.1 GCA_014859965.1 Phycisphaerae bacterium | reverse complement strand
GCGCTCCAGCGCTTCCCGCTGCCGCCCCAGCGCCGCCCGGCCCACAAAGTCCCCTTTCGCCTCCGCAAAGCTCACGCCAAACCGAGCAAGCGGGCACGCTAGTATCGGTATCTCCTGCCCCTTCTCATCCAGTCCGTACTCATGCCCATACAGCGGCAGACCCGCCTCCAGCCGAAGCGTATCCCTTGCCCCCAACCCCGCCGGCCTAGCGCCATGCCGCACCAGGGCATCCCATATCTCCTCGGCGGCGTCACAGGGAAACATCAGCTCAAAACACACCGGCTCGCCCGTATACCCTGTCCGCCCCAGCCAGACCTCCGTCTCGCAAATCATGGCCGTGCAAAGCGCATTTCGCCCCGCCGGCGGCAGCTTGCCAATCTCCAGCAGTTCCCCGAGAATCGCCTCCGACCCCGGCCCCTGCAGGGCAATCATCGCCAGCGACTCGGATACGTCATTCATCTTGACGTCCTTGAACCCCTCCAAACCCGAACGCAAGTGGGCGGCATCCTTGTCCTTGTTCGCCGCATTGACCACCAGCAGATACGCCCCATCCCAAAAGCGATACAGATAAGCGTCATCCACCGCCGCGCCGCCTTCATCCGCAAGAATCGTATACTGGCTCTGCCCCACGGCAAGCCGCGACGCGTCATTGGTCAGCACATATTGCAGGAATGGCAACGCCCCCCAGCCCCGAAAAACAAACCGTCCCATGTGTGAAACATCGAAAATGCTCGCATGCTTCCGCGTCCACAGATGCTCGGCCACGATCCCTTCGCCATACTGCACAGGCATCCGCCACCCGGCAAAATCCACCATCCGCCCCCCGGCCGCAACATGTCTGTCATACAAAACCGTTCTGCGCTGATCCGTCATCGCCACCGTCCCTGACTCAAAACCTCCGAAATACCGCCCGCTGCCGCACTGCACGCTGCGAAAAACCCCCACAAAACAAACGGAGAGGACAGGATTCGAACCTGCGGTAGAGACAAGCCCTACACAGCCTTTCCAAGGCTGCTCCTTAAGCCGCTCGGACACCTCTCCAAAAACAATCGCCGCACAACCACCGGCAGACATAAAATACTCCCTCGCCACCAGGTTGCAAGGCAAAAACACCCGCAACCTGACGAATTCCCGACAATCTGCCGCCCACCGACCCTGCGCACCACGCGCTATCGGACGCCGCACCTCGCCCGCCGCCATCAAAACGCCCGCAGAACGCCCCCGCTTCCCACTTGCCGCTTCCGCCTAAATACCCCCGCCCCCGATTACGATAAGAGCCATCGGGGATATTTGCATGGATCTCAAGGAATACTACCGTTCAAGCGCCGTACAGGCACGCATGGCCGAGTTCATGGGGGGCCCGACCATCGACCAGGCCACCTGCTATTTCATCGCGCGCTGCCGCGACTACGACCACCCCGAATTCGCCGCCGCCCAGCCCATGCAGCTCTCCCTATTCCTCGAAAACGACATGGAAATCTGCCGCTCGCTCTGGGACAGGCACAGCCTCATCCTCCACCTGGACGTCGAATACGTCAACTTCGACTTCCCCGCAGAGCCTTATCTCGACCCCGTCCGCGCCTATGACATCCAGCAGCCCGTCTACGAAGCCATAATCGACTTTCTCCGCCGCTTCGACATCCACCCGCTCCACCTTCTCAGCGGACGCGGACACCACTTTGTATGGCGCATCTCGCGGTACTGCTCCGCCTTCGACAACATGGCGCATATCACACGACTCCCCCGCCAACTGGAAACCATGTACGCCGCCCCGCTCGAACCGCTCGGCGAGAGCATCGATCCCACGCTCGCCGCCGCCTTCGAGGGCCTCGGGCTGGTCATGGAATACGTCGCCCGCTCCGTCCAGCACGAAAGCGCCGTCTACTGCTCCCTTCCCGTCCAGTTCGTCGATTTATCGACAGCGCCCCAGCAGCGCGGCCGCGAAACCGTCGCCGTCGATATCACCGAATACGGCGACCCGCTTTACACACGAGTCATACGCGTGCCCTTCAGCGCCTACCTCAAGCCCTGGCGCAACGGCACACTCCATCATGAAATCCCGCCGATGTTCGCCGTGCCCTCAGCCGGCGGCGACCGCAAAGAAGACATCGCCGCCCTGCGCGACGCCGGCCGCGCCGCCGAGCTCGCCCAAAGAACCCACACAGAAATACCCGACGCTTCCAACCAGATGGAAGCCCTCATCGAAGCCTATATCCGCTCCGATCTCGCCCGCTTCCACGCGTGGTTCTACCTGCCCGACCACGAACCCAAATCACGCTGGCCCGAAACCTACGACCGCTTCCGGCCTGACCAGCCCGAAATACGCCACATCCTCGACCACCCGAACGACCTGCTGCTGAAGCCCGACTGCATCCGCAAGGTCGTCGTCGCCCTCTGCCGCCAGGGCTGGCATCCCCGCCACATTGCCGGCCTCATCCGATCCAAATATGAACGCGATTACGGCTGGCTCAGCAAGTGGTTCAACTACGACGCAGGCAAGCGGGCCGACTTCTACACGCGTCTCTTCGCCGGCTCCATCGCATTGGGCGGCGACGTAGGCCCCGACTTCGAAAACGTTGCAATGGCAAGACAGGTACTGAGTTTCTCAGTCTGAGCAGTCCGGCCGATACGGCCGGGAAAGGAATGGAAATGGCCGACTGGCCCGTTGGAATTTCGACAGGATGTTTTTACCACACGCCGATTTTCGACTGCCTGGAGTTCATCTGCGCCAACGGATTCTGCATGCTGGAGATCTGTTCCTCGCCCAACCACCTCGACTACCACGACGAAGAAGCCATCCGCCGCGCCGCAAAACTGATCGACAACTTCGGCATGGAGGCCTATTCCTTCCACGCCCCCTTCAGCCATGACATCGACATCAGCTCGCCCGACGAAGAAAAACGCCAATACGCCCGTCGCGAAGTCCTCACCGCCGCACGCGCCGCCGCCACCCTCAAGGTCCGCTACTTCGTCTTCCACGCCGGCCCCGAAGAGGCCCTCAACTGCCCGCCCAAAGAACGCCTCCAGCGCATGGACTACGCCCAGCTCGCCGTCGCCGAAATAGCCGAAGAATGCCGTCGCCTCGGCATCGGATTCGTACTTGAAAACATGCTCGGCCACCTCTTCCTCGGCCGCATCAGGGACATGCTCTGGATCTTCGGCGCCGCCAACACCGTAAACGCCGGCGCCTGCCTCGACACCGGCCACGCCTACCTCTCCGGCTCGCTCCATCAGGTCATGCACAAACTCTCCGGCCACCTCAAAGTCATTCACGCAAACGACAACCTGGGAAGAGAAGACGACCACCTCCCCCCCGGCAAGGGAAAAATTAACTGGCGAGATACCCTCGAACAACTCGAAAACATCGGCTTCAACGGCGCATTCATACTCGAACTCAGCGGCGAAGGCAAAAGACCCCCGACCGTCATACTGGAAGAAGCCCGCCGAGCACGCTGCATGCTCCGCGAAATCATGAGAGACATAGCCCTCGCAACCCCGCCGACGGCAATCCCCGGCCACCACGAAATAAACAGTTAGCACACGCGGTCGCCGGACTTCATCCGTCGCACTAAGGCCGCGTGCATTCAAGCCAATGTTCAAGAAACAACGCAAAGTCCGCGAAGTCGACGATGCAATCGCGATTAAAATCCATAGGCGGATACGGATGTGCGGCATCGCCGCACACCGTGGAAAACTCATAGGCGCCCATGTCCACGATGGGCGGTATGCCATTGCCCGTATCGACCGTGCCCGGGTCGTCAAAAAAGCGGGCCGAGCCGGCAAGGTCCGTGACAATTCCGGCGGCGACGGCGTCATTGTCGCCAGCATCAATGCACGGCGAGCCCGGCCGCAGACGATGATCCGCAAGCAAATCGACGAACATAGGATCCGTCACGATGTTCCCGATGCCGCCGCCGGGCCAGTCCTGGATGCAGCAGAAATTCGGAACGCTGGAATCGCAGACCTGCGCATCGTCGATTGCCGTGTTTTCCCACACGATGCAATTGGTGATCGGCCCGCTGCAGTTCCAAAGACCGCCGCCGCAGCTTCCGAACATATTCTCGACCGCTCGATTATTCGCAATGGTGCAGTTGACAATCGGTCCGCTGCAGTTCGCCAGCCCGCCGCCTCGCGATTCGACCGCCGGCAGAACGCCATCGGTATTCTGAGCCGTGTTGCCGGCGATGATGCAGTTCGTAATGGGACCGCTGCACCGCGCCAGACCCCCGCCCGAGACCGCAACGACGTCCCCGATGCCCGAGAAAGCCACATTGTTGATGATGATGCAATCCGTGATCGGCCCGCTGCACTCCGACGCCCCGCCGCCGTCGCCGAATTCCACGCTGTTGTTCGAAATCGTACAGCCAACAATGGGACCCGTGCACCGCGCCAAACCGCCGCCGCCGTCGAGGTGTGCTTCGAACAAGATGTGGTTGTCCGTAATCACACAGTCCTGAATCAGCCCGCCAAATCCACGAATGCCCGCCCCGTCGCCGACGCTGATAATCTCATTCCTCTCGAACAGACAGTCCGTCAGCGACGATCCGATGCCGCCGCCGTGCAGGCCGGCCCCGCCCGCCGAAGGAGCACCCATCGTGCTGTTTCTCAAAACGTCGCAGCTTTTCAAAGTGATATCGCTGCCTAAGCTGAAAATACCGCCGCCGCTCTCGAACGCAAAATTATCCCTGATAATCGACTCGACCATCACGACAGTGCTGTTCTCGCATAAAATCCCTCCGCCGATCGGAACAACCGCATTGCCGTTCTGAAAAGTCATTCCAAAAATGCTCGTCAGAGAATTGAGAATGCTGACCACCCTGTCCGCCCCGCCGCCGTCAATGACCGTCCTTCCAGGAATGCCCGCAACAATGAGATCCGTGTTTTCAATCGTGATGTTCTCGAAGTAGATCGCCGGCAGAACAACAACAATATCCCCGCTGGCCGCCGTATTGATGGCCGCCTGCACCGTCCGCTTGGGACCGTTGGGACCTGCGCAGGCCCGCTGCCTGCCCGTCCACGAATCGTTACCGCACAGACCGTCCACAAAAAAGACACGCGACGCGTCGCTCACGGGTGCAAAGAAGCTGCTCAGCGTATCCTGAAGCGCCTTGCCTTCGTCCACCAAAAGGCCAAGCTCATCATCGACGTAAAGGGCTTTCGACGCGCTTGCCGCCTGGTTGTCGGTAAACTTGCAATTCGCCACCGTCGGATTGCTTCGGTGTACCCCATAAACAGCGCCCCCGAGCTCGTCCGCCGCGTTGCCCTCGAACTCACACGCATCCAGCACCCCGCCGCTCTGATTGTTGAACACCGCACCGCCGCAGCCCCCGGCCTTGTTACGGACCATTTTGCATTTCGACAGGCTCAGGTTGGACCGCACCGAAAATATGGCCCCGCCGTGACCTGACACCGACGTGTTGCCGTCGAAGGTGCAGGCGGTGATGCGTGCAGCGCTCGAATCGCAGTAAATCGCCCCGCCGTGGTGACGTGCCGTATTGTTCACGAAGACGCAATAGCTGATCGTCGGACTCGCCCCCTTGCAGTAAACGGCGCCGCCAACACCGCCGCGGCCGTTCTTAATAGTAAACCCGGCGATGACAGACGCCTTGCCTTCGCCGCCGTCGAATAGAAAGGCCTGATGATAAGTGCCTCGCCCGCCCGCGCAATCGATAATGCACTTCGCCGGGCCGTTCTTGCTGCGAACAACAATCGCCTTGCCTCCAAAACGAATGTCCCTGTTCCCCGTACCCCTGTAGACGCCGTCCGCCAGAACAACGTGATCGCCGTTACGCGCCGCATCGATCGCATCCTGAATACGGCGAAAGCCCGGCCCATCGGCATCCACCGGGATCACCGCCGCTCGCAAGGGAAGAGTTACCACAAGACATGCCAAAAAAAACGCCGCGTTTTTCATTTCAGACCCCTTAGAAAAAGAGTGATAGTTAAGGCATCACCCGCCGCGAGGTAAAATATAACGCCCCAGCCCAGCATGTCTACCCAGCAAAACAACCATTCTCAAAAGAAAGATTACCGACTGAATATCGGACCTTAACACACAAATACCAAAAAAGTAACGTCCAAATACCGTTTTTCCTTGACAACATGCCCCATCGCGTGTAAACCGTATACATTGCACCTTGGAGCAGGACCGCATCGGAGAATCGAAACGGTATCCTAAAGGGAGGAAAGACCAATGCCGCCAACTGTCTCAACCGCCACCCGCATCGCCGCAGGCGCCGCCATCGCAATCATCATCCTCGCAGCAGCCCCCATCTGCTCTGCCCGCCCCGGAGCCCCCGACTCTGAACCGGACACAAACACCCGTATGTGGGCAACCCGGGACGCAATCACACTGGACATCGAACATGACCTCACCGCCGAGCACGCAACAGAAGAGATCCCCCAGCACATCCTCCAATACATCGACGCCTTCATCGCGGACTTCGCCCAGGCCCCGGATATGGCGGTGGCATTATGCCGCCTCGGCGAGGTCTACTACAAGGCGGCAATGGCCAACGATCAACCCGCCCGCAGGGAAGCCTCCAAGATCGCCTTCCGCAAAGCGTTGCCTTTATTTGACAAGGTTATCACCCACGCGCCGGTCCATCCGGTATCCACACCCGATGCATATTACATGTCCGCCGTGGCCTGGAGCAGGCTCGGCGATCACACCAAAGCGATAGAATACCACCAGACGCTCGTTGACAAATGGCCCGACCACCATCTGGCATGGAGCAGTCAGTTCTGGATAGGCTCATTCTATCAGCAGCTCAAGAGAAGCAAGGCCCTCTCCCGCGAAGAAGCCGACACGAAGACGGAACAGGCCTTCCTCGCCCTCTTTGAAAAATACCCCGGCAACGCGATGATGCACACCGCACGCTCGCAACTGGCAATGCTGTACTCCCAGAACAATCAATGGGAAAAGGCCGCGGGCATTTACGAATTGATCCGCCGCGAAGCGCCGCCGAACCGGAAAGTCGACCAATCCGCTTACTATCTTGCCCAATGCTACGAGAGAATGGGCGACGACGAAAAGGCCGTCCAAATGTATACGGAGTTCATAACCGCCTGGCCGGAAAATCCGTTTGCTGACAGCGCCCGGCACGCCGTCGAGACGATAACCGCCGTCAAAGCTGAAGGTTACTCCGAGCCCGAGGCGCTTGCTGCGATGGGTCTGGCGGCAGACGCCCCGGACGATGCAATTATCACGCTGCCGGCAAACCCCGACAAATGTATCCTCGCCTGCTTGGTCATTCGTTATCGCAAGCTAACGGCCGCGACCCCGAACCTGCTGGCAGTCGTCAACGATCCCGACACGACCATCCTGGCAAAATTCTTCGCGGCCGACGCCCTCTGCGAAATGGCAAACACCGAATGGACGGCCGCCCTGAAAATGGAGTTAGGTGCCGACAAGTACAGACGGCTGAATATCTTGTCCACGCAGGTTCGCATTGCAGGTCTCCTGGCGCGAGCCGGGGACTATTCCTTGTTTAGAATCCTCGAAAGCACTGCGCACAGTCCGCAGCAGAGCATCCGAACCGCAGTCATTGCCGAATTAGGCCGTCTGCACGACGCACGACATCCGACAACAGACAAGGCCGCGGCGATCCTCCTGACCATAGCCGCCGATGACGCCTCAACATCGGTGCGTGCCCGAGCCATCGAATCGCTCGAAAAACTCACCAAGATCAAGCCGCGGATAAAGGACAAACTCATCCAGGCCCTCCAGGCAAACGCCGATTCCACCGACAATGCCCTGCAAACCCGCGTCCGCCAAAAGCTGCAAGAGTATGGCAAGTTGAGCGCCGCATCGGATACGCGCTGGTCGCTCCTCGTCGACAATGTCTGCGCAGGCCCGGTCCATTCCGCCGGCAGGGGCACGGCCCGCGTTGAAATCACGGATCATCTCGGAGAACGCCGCCACTTTTTCAACTTCGCGTTCTCCGGCGCCCACTCCCGTTCACAACGCCATGCCATCGCCGAAGACCAAAAGCCCGGCCCGCCCGAAATCTCCTGGATTGCCGGCCCGGACAACCTTATTGTGGGCCATGGCGTAACTATTGAAAGCACTCCGCCGCGAGAATTTTATCGTATGCCGGGCTATGACTTTCATCCCGCTACGTTCATGTCTGCCGAGCCCGATCGCACCTGGTCAATGCGCCGAACCCTGCTGGCCTGGCAAAAGAACTGCCAGACACTGCAGGTTGAGGATTGCAATGACCTCACGACCGTTACCGCACACGCAACAACAGAGGACACCATCTCAGAAAGTTACTTCCTGACACTGGACTCCAAAGCCGGCCTCCTTCCAATAACGTACCGAATGATTTACGAGCGTTCGGAACGGCCCCTGTGGAATCACGACGTGCAGATCACGTATCGCTGGAAGAAGTGGCAGGATAAATACTACTTGTCGGCAATGGAGCGTATACAACACGCATTTCACCCCCGTACACATGAACCGTACGTCGGCCGCATCATAATCGAGATCCTCGACTTCGTTCCGGCCCCGCAAATCGACGACTCTGAGTTCAGCCTCGACGGCCTCGCCCTCCCCGACGGCTTCCCTGTATATGACAGCAAAACGAAAACCACCACCCCCTACAGAGCAAACAAATGATCATTGTATGCTGCGCAAGTGCCCCTGAATTGGAACTGCCGTGAAAGGATGAAGGAAGTAGGAGCCGACCTCACGGCACGCCATTCGCTCCCCTTGCCGCCTCCCGCCCCATGCGTCCACCCGTCCAAGTCGTCCACGTAGTCCACGCGTGTCCACGTAGTCCACGCGTGTCCACGTAGTCCAACGTCCACCCCCATCAGCCCCTCTGCGCATCCCATAC
>JACZKQ010000072.1 GCA_014859965.1 Phycisphaerae bacterium | reverse complement strand
CACCGCCACATCGTCCACGCGTGTCCACATCGCCCACGCATGTCCAAGTCGTCCACTGTCCACGCCCGGCCCGCCCCATTGTCATTGCACGCAAAGCGAAGCGATCTCAACCCCCAAGACAAACCCGTGCGCCCATGCCATCCCGCACACACCTTACCCCCTGCTCGATCCCCAGCCACACTCAACATTTCCAATTTCGTGCACAAACCCCTTGCTTCCCCTCCGCTTTCCACTAGAATATCTGCATGGTCGCAAAAAAGAAAGACCCATCCGCAAAGCTCCAAACGGGCAAACCATCCGCCCTCGTCGACACGCGCGTCGTCTACTGCGGCGAAACCAAAGAAAAACGCGCGTTCGAAGACCGCCACGCCTCCGCCCAGGCCTGCAGGGACTTCATATGTCCAACTACAGACGTAAGCGCCCCGCCCCGCATTCGAGTAAAGGTGAGACCATGAGTTTCAATGCATCGGACTACCTGGCCGCCGCCAGGGAACATGTCGATTCAGCAAGAAGACTGTACGACATCCGCTTCTATGTCCTTGCCCACTACGTGGCCGGATTAGCGGTTGAATGTCTTTTGCGTGCTTACCGCAGCCGGGTCAGCAAGACATTCGACGAACGGCATGATCTGATGGAGATTTTCAAAAAGTCGGGCTTCGGCGACATTGTCCCCGATAGTCAGCGAGAGAGAATCGGTGCCGCGATTGGCGATGTGGTCTCACGGTGGCAAAACGACCATCGTTATCGCTCAGAAGAATCTCTGCGTAGATACCTTAAGAAGAAAAAGCTCAACTTGAAGATCAAGGGCGATTTTGTGAAGGAAAACAGCCGAAGAATTGTTAACGCCGCGTGGGATTTGGTAACTATAGGAGCCAAAGCATGGTCTCGTTAAAGAAGAAACTCAAAGACGTCCTGGAGACACAATTTGCCGGCGCAACCTTTCAACCGGAAAAAGCGGGGGCCAATAGAATCTCTGGTTTTCTCGTTTGGGGCCCTTTCCAGGGAACAGAACAGATCCAACGGCAACGAGACCTCTGGAAAGTCTTGGAAGAGAAGTTGACTGCCGAAGAATTGACACGCGTAAGTACCATTCTTACGCTTACGCCGGAAGAGATGCCCGTGCCGCGGAACGCTCGACCAAGGCGAGCGGTATGACGGCCAAGCGCCGCCGCAACGTCTGCAAAATGCGCCAGGACGAAGCCCTCTGACGCCTTCGAACTGCGGGCCGCCCAGACGCTCCTCCCCCGCGCCCGCCCTACCGCCGACTTCGAGTAAAACAACCTGGGCCGAGTTGCGCAGACGGATGTGAAAAGCCATAGCCAGTCAGGGACACGGACCGCCCGCCCTGAAATATTGACCGGCATCTGGGTCTATCATATAATAACCCCCTGAATACTGGATCGGCGATGGCGCATAATCGCGGTGTCATCCCGAATCTGAAAACCCAGGCGATCCTGAATTCGCCTTGGTGCAAGTATTTCTATCTGCGGAGGCTCAAAATGATAGTCACATTCCCCTGCTGTCGTATGATGGCGTGTTTGCTCATCCTGGTAATCTCCGGTTCAGGCTTCGCTGCTTCGGGTGACGAGCCGGACCACGTATCTCGTCTGTCCGGCGAGCAGTACCAGGTGTACCGCGACCCTCGCGGATACTTCGAGGTAATACTGCCCCCGCGTTGGCGTGTCACAGACGAGTACTCCGGCGACCCGCGAGGCAAAGTTCTTTTCAGTGGTCCTGACGGACTCAAGTGGCGGATCATCTCGGGCGCTGGCGGCACGAGCAGTCTTAATGATCTTCGCACGAATGCACGGGCGGCCAGAGACTTGGTGCCCAGCCTCAGAATACGTGAAGACAAACTGAACCAGTGGGATGCCGTTATAATTGAGGGCGATATTCAAGGCGAATACAACCGGATGTTCAGCTTTATGGCCTCTGAAGAGGCACACAGCTTCAGCTTTTTCGGTAAACAGGCCGCACTCAACCGCAACTGGAGTGTGCTGGAAACCGCAATGCAGACCTTCGTTCCTCTTGTGAGGAATAGCAGCGAAGAGGACCGTAAGCAAGCAACGCTGGCGCACTTGATTCGCCTCACGACGCTGCTTTACGATATGGGGGACATGGACAGCGCCAAGGCAAGCCTTCGAACGGCCGTCGAGTTGGATGCCCACGATGAACGGGTGATCACACTTACAGACAAGCTGTTCGGCCCCGACGTGCACACGAACAAGCCCGCCACGGTTCACGACGCCAATACGGTTGGGGCCGCAAACGACGATACAGGGAGTCCGCAGGCCGATCCGCAGTTCCCGTTTGACATCATACCGGCGGAATACTTCCTCAGCGGCAACTTCAAGTACCTCCTCGCCTTCTTTCTGTTGTGGACCCCCCTGATAGGAGTTGCGGGGGCGACTGGCATCGGCCTTCTGGGCAAGCATGCCATTCAATACACAAGCAACTTTGCGCCACTGGCCTTGTTCTGGCTGGTCGTAACCGCCGCCGGATGCTTCTCTGTAATCAGCGCCCCGCTTGCTGCAATCTGGGAAGTGTGGCTCGTCTACGCGGATAACGGGCTGATAGCCCCCTACGTGTTCAATTTCTTTGGAGCAGTGACGCTTGGGGCAGTGATCTGGCGGACGATCCGCTTCTACATGTCGAGAGTCAAGAACCCGCATCGGATAAAAACGGACTCCAATCGCGCAGTCAGTTTCGCCAGGAACTACACCATCATGAGCGACGGTGCCAAGAAAAACTCCATATTAAGTACTGTCTTGTCATCTGAAAACTGCCCATGGAAGAATACTGTAAGCCCGGAATCAATTGCAGTGGCCAAAGCGGACAAGGGTCATCTATTCCTTTCTGAATCGGAGCTGCTGCTAAGCATCAGGCAAGACGATCAGTACTTCTTTGAGGTGCTAACGACCAAGCGGGTTACGTTGGATGATGTGCGGTACGCATTGTCCGTCCCGGAGAACACCCTCACCCTCACAATCGTTCTAAGAACCGGTTATCTGAAGAAACTCACCGTCGAGTGTGTTTGTGAAGTGTCGGGTGAGCAGTTCGCTCCAGCACCCTGTGACCACTTTGTTTCTCAAGTGCTCGGGGATTCTGCCGCAACTTCAAAAATACTCGCAAGGGTTGATGATCTTCAATGGTTTGAGCCGGATGCCAAACGCGGTTTCTTTTCCAGCTTTTCGAATGATAACCTCATGCCTGCAATGGAGTACGCCCTGCTCCAAAAGGCTTTACCGCGCACGTTGTCTAAGCCCGTGACAACACAGCATCCGGTCAGCCCGCAGGATCCTCCCACATTCGTGGAATGTGCCCCAATTCTGCTGCTGTATGAGATCGGTATGGCTGTCGATGCTCTTAACAACTGGCAAGAAGCCGGGTTGCTTAAACAGGAGGATGCAATGACCAAAAGTGATTATATTTATTCCTGTGCTGTGCTTGGATACTTCTGCCTGAAAGTCTGGGGCTTGGGCAGGTATTCAGCCGACTTAAGTGAGCTGTGCATGTGGGCCGGCAAGTGGAGAGAAGCGCCCTCAGATAATGCATGCCTCAGAAGGATCACCTCCGCGTGGCAAAGATTTGCTCATGAGGTTCGCACCAATTCCAGTGAGTACGCCAAAGATATCGCAGGCAAAGTATATATCGCCGAGCAGATCACGGCAGTAGAAAACAGGATGCACAGTGCCGAGCCGACAGCAGTCACAGATGAGAAACCCCGTGCCGTGAACACGGGCGCGTGCCCGAAGTGTAAATTCGCATTCAAATGGAACGGCAAGTCCTGCTCGCACTGCGGCTATGCCAAAGCGCGATAGCAGCCCGAGACAACCTGTTTAATATGTTATTGCGCATTGCCAAAAGCTATCTCAGATTCTCCTCGTAGTGATGCACCGCAAACCCCACGCGATCGCTGTCCGGATACGGAAACAGCCACATCCGAAGTTCGCCGTGCCGGTTGTTCAAATTATACATCCACACCGTGTACACATGCTTCTGCGTGCCGTCGACCGACGCAGGCGCATCGCCCTCGATGCTGTACATGCCCGTCTTCGACGCAACAAAAGCCTCCGCCCGCTTCAGCACCTCTCCGCAATGCCCCGCGCCGCCCGTCACCTTCAAAATCCCGCTGTGATGCATATTCCCGCGCAGCGTCTTGGCGTTCCAGCTTCCGCCCTGCTTCTGATCCTCAACGGCAATCGTCCCGGCCGCACACAAAGCCGCCGCACCGAACTCCTTGTAAACATCCGAGAACACCTCATTGTACAGCGCAGTCGCATCCGCATCGCGCTTGCCGCACCCGCCGATCAGCGCAGCGCTCGCAAGCAGCACAAAAGTAACCCCGGCCTTATTCACAGCAATTGCCTCCCGCGTCAATTCACGCCAAACACGTACTCCAAATCGCAAACAGAACAGCCGCCTGTCAGTCGCTCAGGCGGCCGATGTATTACAGACTTTTTCGCAAAATAAAGCAACACTGGACATACCCTAATTTCCCGGTGGGAATTAAAACGCGCGATTTTTTGCGCTTTTTTCGTCGGTTTGCGCGCTTTTTGAACGAAAACACGCCCCAAATGTGCACTTTTGCGTCATTTCCGCCCCTCCCGCGGCCTGTTTTTGCATGTTTTTGTATGTTTTTCAGCAGGTGGGAAATACCCACAACACCCGGAACACCCCGCCAAAGCCAACTCCCAGCATCTGCTATTACGCGCCCCGCTCCCCTCTTCCGACCGCCGCCGCAAATTTTTTCTGGCAATCCCGCCCAACCGATGGTATCCTCTTTTTCAGGCGAAAAATGACGCTGCAACAAACCACAAAGCAGGGATGCATTAAAGCGATGATGGGTTGTACCTCAAAAATCTCGGACAGGCTCAAAGCGGTCAAAAAAAACGTTAAAAACGCCTGCGCCCGCGTCGGCCGAGACCCCGACGACGTCAAAATCATCATCGTAACCAAAACCGCCGCAACCGAGGCCACCAAAGAAGTTATACGCGTCGGCTGCACGGATTTGGGCGAAAATCGCGTCCAGCACCTCAAGCAGATCGCCGCTGAAATGGACGCCTTCATCGCTGAAAACAAGGACAATCCAAAGGTCCCCACGAAGCTCGTCTGGCACATGATCGGCCATCTCCAGCGCAATAAAGTCAAGCAGGCACTGCAGATATGCGATTTCATCCATTCGGTCGACACCCTTCGGCTCGCCGAGGAAATCGACCAGATCGCCGCCAAACTCGGCAAGCGTCCCGACGTTCTCTTGCAGGTCAACTGCAGCGATGAGCCGCAGAAATACGGCGTTCCGGTCGGTGCGGCGACGCACCTGGCCGAGCAGATCACCACGATGAAAAACATGCGTCTCGTTGGACTTATGACGATGGCCCCGCTGACCTTGAACAAGGAAATCGTCCGGGCGTGCTTCATTCGGGCGAGGGAATTGTTCGAGGAAATCAAAGGCGAAAAGCTCGTCGGGCCGGAGTTTAGCCAGCTCAGTATGGGCATGAGCCAGGATTACGAGATCGCCATCGAGGAAGGCGCGACCATTCTGCGGATCGGTTCGGCGATTTTCGCCTGAAAAAGCCGCCCTGCCGCCCGCACAACAGAACGCCCGCGACACTTTCTAAACAACTGATGTGACGGAGGTTACGTGATGAAAACCGCCAGGCTTGCTTCCATTTTCTGCATACTCTTCGCTGTGTTTGTGTTTGCCGGCATCGTCGGGTGCCTTCCGTTGAGCCGGTCGGCGGCGAAGGAGCCGGTGGTTCTGCGGTTTTCGATTACGGTGGACGAGTCGGTCTGCGATGCGGTCAAGGGCCAGCGGCGGCCGCAAGTAGCTGTCTGGCTTGAGGATACGGCGGGCGAGGAGATCCGCACCGTGTGCGTCACCGGCAAGACCGCTAAAGGCAACTGGGGCGGCGAAACCACGCGGCCGGTGTCGCTGCCGTACTGGGTGAGCCGCTGGAACAGGGAGACCGGCACGCAGGGCGATCCGTCGCCAAAACAGCCGGCGCTGGACGCAGTGACCTGTGCGACGCCGCAGGCCGAGTTGGAATGCCGCATCACGGCGCCCCGCGGCACGCGGTGGCAATACTTTGTCGAGGTCAATCAGTCCTTCGACAACAACGAACATTTTCCGCAGGTCGATTCCGAGGGCCGCAAGGACCTTCACAGCAACGGCCAGCCTTCGATTGTCTACACGGGACGCATCACGGCGATTCCCGGGCGAACCGGCAGCGCCGAACTGCTCGGCCGGACCGAACAGTTCGAGCCGACGACGACGCTGAACAAAGACCTGAGCGGCATCACCAGCGCAGCGGGCGTGCTCAAGGATATCACCGTGTCCTGCGAGGCGCAGCCGGGTTTGGAGTAAGCACGCATTCGCGTGTCAGCAGGAACAATGGCCGAAGCGTTATCGGACGCGTGTTCTGTTGGGGAGGTTTGCGGGGCGATCCCGCCCTGCGATTTAAGCGCATAAAAAAAGCCGCGGCTTCGGAGTTACCCGAGTCGCGGCGCCGTTGTTTGCTGTTGTTTTATTTTGTTTTGTTTTGAATTGAAGAGGTATCGCTCGAAGACTCCGTGAAGGTGCTTTGGATGATGTACCTAAGGCGGATGTAAAGGGACCGCCGCAATCTGAAGGTGATTGTTCCTTTTTCGCTCGACTGCGTGCCGATCCGTCGGCGGAACGTCAGGATTCCGCTCCGCGATGCACGCCGCCAAGCCCGAGGCCGCAAGTACAAAACCAAGTACGGCGGCCGCTGATTCATACATCCATGTCTTCATGAGCATGCAGACGTATCGGCGGCGGTTCGTGATTTTCATTAAACAAAATCAGTAACTTTTCCCATGCCTCCGTGTGTTCAAAAACTCACAATTCAGTTCTTAGTGCAGGCAACGCACAGACGAAAAGTCCGGTCTGATCGAAGCCATTTTCTCAATGCCCGCTTTTCAGTACGACCAGCCTCACAGAGGCTTCTTCGTCGCCATCCGTACGGCCCGGCGTATTTTTTTTCGCCGCGGTGCGCAGTTATGTGCTGCGGTTTGCGTGTCGAATAGATAGATGCTTGCAGGGTTTGCATGCGGGGCCGGAGAACGGGCATGCCGTGCGGGCATGCGAGGAAACCTTTTGGGGGGCGACACATGTTTTTACGGAAGATCAAATCGGAAGGCATTGCCCATCTATCGTACATGATCGGCAGTCAGGGCGCTGCGGCGGTGATTGACCCGAGGAGAGACATCGACGTCTATCTCGAAATCGCCCGCGAGGAGTCCGTCAATATCACGCACATCTTCGAGACGCATCGGAACGAAGACTACGTGATAGGCTCGATTCCGCTGGCCGAGAGGACCGGCGCGCAAATCCACCATGGGCACGCGCTTGACTTCGCTTACGGCGATCCCGTGAAGGAAGGCGACGCTTTCCGGATCGGCGACATGGAACTGCGGATTCTCGAAACGCCCGGCCACACGTTCGAGAGCATCTCGATCGCCCTGTTCGACACTGCGTCCGGTGATATTGCCGTCGGCGTTTTTACCGGCGATGCGCTTTTTATAAGCGACGTGGGACGGACGGATTTCTTTCCGGACCGGGCCAAGGAGGTTGCCGGCCTGCTTTACGACAGCATTTTCGAGAAGATATTGCCCCTCGGCGATCAGACGATTCTTTACCCGGCGCACGGGGCCGGCTCGGTCTGCGGTTCGGGGATGGCCGCGCGCGAGTTTTCGACGCTCGGTTATGAGCGCCGCAACAACCCCGTCCTGCAGAAGACCGACCGCCGTGAATTCGTCGAGTACAAGATTAACGAAGAGCACGAGCAGCCGCCGTATTTCAGGACGATGGAAAAGTTCAACCAGCAAGGCCCTCCGCGCAAGGAGCGGCCCGAGTACCTGCCGGCGCTGACGCCGGAGCAACTGCACGATGCGCAGCAGAACGGCTTGCAGGTGGTCGACACCCGCAGCCCCGAGGCGGTCGCCGGCGCGCTCATTCCCGGCAGCATCGCCTTGCCGCTGAACATGCTGCCTGCCTTTGCCGGCTGGTTCCTGTCTTATGATCGGCCGATCGGTCTGGTCATCCATTCGACCGACGAAGTCGAGACCGCCGTGCGCCACCTGTACAGGATCGGCTACGACGACATCGCCGGCTACCTCGTCGGCGGCCTGCACGCCTGGGAGGTTCGCGGCAAGGCATATCAGACCATACCGGCGATCCACGCGGTTGATCTGACAAAGAAAATTGAAGACAGCGAAGACTTTCTGCTGCTTGACGTGCGAAGCCCTGAGGAATACCGGCGCAAGCACCTGCCGGACGCACATAACGTCTATGTGGGGCACCTGCCGGAGCACTTGGACGAACTCGACAGGAGCCGCAAGATCGTCACCTTCTGCGGCAGCGGCCAACGGGCGCTGATCGCGGCGGCACTGCTCAAGGCGGCGGGCTTTGAAGACGTCGAAAACTGCTTCGGCTCCATGAAGGCGTGCGCAGCGGTGGGATGTCCCGTCGCCTGACGCACAGGTTACTAATTACAGGAGCGGCGCCATGCTGAAAGCAACGAAACAGATGATCCTGCCGGCGATTGTGGTCCTGGTTCTGTGCGGGGCGACTGCACTGGCTCAGCAGCGGGGTGCATCGCCGACGCCCGAGGACGCCGGGCAGACTTCCGTGTGGAGACAGGTGCGATGGTCGCCATACGTCGTCGGCGCCGGCATCGGCATCCTGAGCATGCTCACGTTACTCATCTCGAAAGAGGCGATCGGCGTTTCCGGGGCCTTCGCACAAACGTCGGGCATGTTGGAAAAGCTCTTTCGCGGCAAAACGGCCCCGGTCAGGGAGTACTATCGCGAACACCCGCCGGTCATCAACTGGGGATGGATGTTCGTTGTGGGGCTCATGCTCGGCTCGTTCGTGTCGGCGAGGCTGTCCGGCGATTTCAGGATCGTCTCGGTTCCCGCGCGATGGCTCGAAAGCGGCGGCGACTCGCGGCTGCTCCGATGGGGCGTCGCGTTTGTCGGCGGCATTATTATGGGCTTCGGCGCGCGGTGGGCCCGCGGATGCACCAGCGGGCACGGCATCAGCGGCACCCTTCAGCTCGCCGTGAGCAGTTGGATCGTCACCGGTGCGCTCTTCATAAGCGGCATCGCGACGGCCATGCTTCTTTTCCATGTCGTCATGCAGTAAGAGAGCGGATGAAATGAATGATGTCAAACAGAACAAGGCGGCCCAACTGGTGCTCGGCACGGCATTCGGGTTCGTATTCGGGTTTCTGCTTCAGCGCGGCGGCGTGACCGAGTACGACATTCTCATCGGTCAGCTGCTTCTTACGGACTTCACCGTCCTCAAGGTCATGCTGTCGGCCGTCGCCGTGGGCATGGCGGGCGTCAACCTGCTGGCGCACCTGGGACTCGTTGAGCTTCAGATCAAGCGGGGCTCCTGGGGGGCGTCTCTCATCGGGGGCCTGATCTTCGGGGTCGGCTTCGGCCTGCTCGGGTACTGTCCCGGCACCGTATCAGGCGCCGCGGCGAAGGGCTACATCGACGCACTGCTGGCCGGCATCCCGGGCCTCCTCGTCGGGGCCGCCATCTTCGCTTGGGCATTCCCCCGGCTCACGGAAGTCATCCTCAACAAAGGCGACTTCGGGAAACTGACCTTCGATCAGTTATTGAAGCTCAACAGGTGGGTCACTATAGCCATCTTCGAGGCAATGATTATAACCGTCCTCGTCCTGCTCGAAATCTACACGTAGCCTCGTGCGCATGGCGGGATCACATCCTTCATCCCAGGATCGGTTGTTCATGCAACTTTGCACCGTTTGGTGCGGCTCATGAGAATGAGGATGGTCGCCAGGGCGAATGGCGCGATGACGGCCCAGAGCGCCCAGCCGTAAGCGGCGCCCAGCGCCATCCGTCCCACCTCTTCGGGGCCCAAGAATCGCAATTGTATCAGCGGGACGAAACGCGTCGCGGCTGTGCAGACGAAAACAATGACCGCGGCCGTTATCAACAATGCGGCTGTGGATGCTGATCGCTTGATCGGGCCGGTTGCGGCGTGCGTCTTGCGGTTTAGCCCGAGGATGCGGTAGACGCCGTAAAACGTGATTATCAGTACTGCCGTGCTTATAAATGATTCGAGCAGACCGACGCGTTCGCCGCGCAGGCCGATGTACGTGCTTGCGAGACTGAGCGCTTTGGCGGCGACGCCGGCGACCGCATGGGCCACCATGAACAGCATGACGCCGGCGAGCATCCAGAAGAGGCGGCGCTGCCAGATGAAGGCGCCGTTGACCTTGGCGAACTCGCAGGTGAGGTCGCCTGCGCTGCCGAGCCGCCGGGCGGCGATGACAAACGCCTCCTCCTCGGTGAGCCCTCGGCCGGCGAGACCTTCGATCTCTTCGCGGAGGTGGGTTTCCATTTCGTTGAGGTCGGCGGCGGCGATTGCTTCGCTCTGCGACAGTTCGCGACGCCAGTTTTCGACGGCATTGGTCAGGTCAAACATGGTCGGGCCTCCCAGAGACGGGTTAGTGTGGCGTGGACGAGCGTCCACTGCGATTTCTGCTCGGCAAGGACGTGCTTGCCGTGATCCTTGATGCGGTAGTAGCGGCGGCGGCGGCCGCTGGGCGATGCCTCTTCGTACGATTCGATGAGGTCCTGGCCTTCGAGGCGGTGGAGGACGGGGTAGAGCATGCCGTCGGTCCATTGCATGCCGTTTTGGGAGAGGTCGCGGACCCGCTTTATGATGGCGTAGCCGTAGCTGTCGCCTTCGGAGAGGATGGAAAGCACCAGCGGGGTGGCCGAGGCCGCTACAAGTTCTTTTGAAACTGCCATGCGAAAGCTCCATTAGATACGTGACACCGTAATGCATAGCATAGCTATGTATGCTTGTCAAGGGCATTTTCTCTTTTTTTGCATTTTTTGCGTGTTGGCGGCAATCTGTGGTATGATTTGTGGGTTGGCATGGTTGCCGCGGGAGGATGCGGCGCCGGCGGGAGCGACGACAGGAAGGCAGCGGCGGCGGCTTAAGGGCCGAACAGGAGAACCTTTCGATGATTGAGTGGAGAAAACTGCTTACCCGCATCGCTCTCAACCGACACATGCCGGTTTTGCTGACGATTTTCTTCTGGCTGCTGATCTTGTCCCCCCTGCCGAGGCGGCCGGCGGGTTTGCTGTTGTTTGCGTGGCCCTGGACCGTCGAGTGCTGGCTGATCGCGGCGGCCCGCAGGAAGCGGGAACTGATCACGGACATGTTCATCGTGATCTATTTCTGGCTTTTCACCACCCTGTCGGTTGGCTTGCTGCTCCACGCCTTGAACCGCCCTTTCAGGTTCGTTGACGAGGAGAGGCTTGCTGACTATGTCGACGGTTTCTCATGGGCGCTGTTTCTGTTCCTGGCGGTCGTGCAGCATCGGGCACGGAAAGAAGCTGCACAAAGCCACCGGACCGATCTGCCGCTTCGTCTGCCAAGAGACTGACACGAGAGCACGTGCGGTGAGCGGGCCCTCGGCGCGGCACGCGGGTGGGGGTGAACGCCGCCACTACTTCGTTGCCGGGAGCCTTCGGCTGTGTGTGTGAATCTATGCCGCCTATGCAGTCTATGGGATTCTGCGTAGATTCTCCAATGTTCTGCGCATCTATGCGTTTGGGGCTCAGAAACGCAAAGACTGTAAAGATATAAGAAAACCCTCTTAGATATACCTCCACACCCCCTTGTCGCCGCAGCCCTTTCGGCGGGCCTTGATGTTCGCCGCTTCCTGGGTGCGTTGGTTTTGCTCGGCTCTGACGGCAAGAGACCACGGGCAGGCTGCCCATGCCGGGGGGAGTTCAGGAGGTCTACCCTGAGAGGGAAATCTAATAAGTGTGTAAACTCTTATATATTTACATAATAATGCAGACTTTCAGGCGAAGTCTGCGAAACCGTGGCAGAATCCCAGACTTGGCAGACTTGACAGACTTTTACACACACTGCGGCGGGTGCAAGCTGAGCCGCCGAGGCGCCCAATCAGCGGATGTCCGCCGTCCAGATAGCATGAAACGCGCTAACACTATCTTGCTACGCGGCGGAAAAATAAAAAAAATTATCTCTTTGTTCAGCAAGGGTTTACGTGTTTTTGGGGCAGTGCTAAAAGCGGATTTTTCGCATGAAACGCGCAAGTTCGTGCAAGGGTAGAGGGACGATTAATTCGCGGTGAGCGGAATGTGTTGCGTGGGTGCTGTTCGATAAGAGGAGTGACGGTATGGAGATGGTGCTGCATGGGGTTCTATTCTGGTTGTTCACGGGGTTTTTGCAGTTTGCGGGTAATGGTCTTTCGCCAGTGGGATGCGGCCGGGCGCTGGCTAACTTGAGCATTGCGCAGGCATTACGCCAAACGCATGCTCCTCAAGACTCGCAGCACAGGAGGCGGCAGGGCCGAGCAAAACCGTTCGGGGCCCCAGATGCCAAAATTCCCCCCTCGGCGAACAGATGCTCCCAATTTTGGCCTCTGCCCAAACGGTTTTGCTCTCCAAAGTCGCCGTGCCAAGGTTTTGGGATGCGCACGGGGGTGTCGTTTGAGGGGCGTTTTCTGTATAATGGGGGGCGGTTTGGGAAGGCGAGCGGGGATATGGTGCAGAAGCGGGTATATCGCGCGTTTGTTTATAAGGATGCGGCGTTTCGGATCTGCTGCGAGCGGTTCGAGGCGGTGACGGGGGAGATTGTGCGTCGGCGGGAGGAGTTGGAGGCGTACATCGGGCGTCACGCGGCGTTCGGGGAGTCGCTGGAGCCGGTGGACTGCCTGTGCGAGGCGCCGGAGATCGCGCGTCAGATGGCGTGGGCGGGTCGGCTTGCCGGGACGGGGCCGATGGCGGCGGTTGCGGGGGCGATGGCCCAGCGAGCGGCCCTGGCAGCACTGGAAGCGGGGGCGGAGGAGGTCATTGTGGACAATGGGGGCGACATCTACCTGCAGATTGTGCGGCCGGCGAGGGTGGCGCTTTATACCGGCGACACGCCGCTGGGGGGGCGCTTATCGTTTTCGCTGCGGCCGGAGGATACACCGGTGGCGGTGTGTTCGTCGTCGTCTCGGATGGGGCATTCGATGAGTCTGGGGGACTGCGATCTGGCGACGGTTGTGGCAAAAGACGCCGCGCTGGCGGATGCGGCGGCGACGCAGGCGGCGAATCTTGTGCGGACGGAGGGGGATATTGACGCCGCACTTGCGGGTATCATGGCTATCGACGGGATCGGCGGGCTGCTGATCGTGAAGAATGACCGGATCGGGTTGGCGGGAAAGCTGCCTTCTATAGTAAGAACCGGGTAAGCCGGGCGCGGCAGGCCTCGCTGTCCTCCTTGTAACCTACTTTTCTACAAGGATTTACATTCGAGATTCGGCTTTTCGGAAGGGGCAGGGCAATTTGCTCAGAAGCGTGCAAAACATGCAAAAAAGATTAATCCTTTTCTTAATGTTCGCCCGATAATCGTCTTTGTCGACGCCAAGCAACGTGCTTGCGTCAGCAAATTGGGGGTTTTTGTATTTGCTCGCTTTGTTGTGCACCGCCCGGTCAACTTTTTTCTACAGGAGGTCCCTTATGGACACAACCGCTCATTCCAATCGCTCCTCGCTCATGCACTGCGGCCTTGCCCTGGTGTGTGTGCTGTTGGCGGGCTGCCAGCAACTGGCGCAGCAGCCCATCGAGTCCGGCGCCGACCCGGAACTGGCGGAACTTGCCGCGAAGCTTTCGATGGAGGGAGAACCGAACAGTCTTGCGATGGCGCTGGCGAACAAGACGGAGGCTTTGGCGCCGGTGAAGTCGGTGGCGAAAGCCGAGCCGGCAGTTCCGGCGCCTGCCAAGATAGAGGCGTCATCGCCTGCCAAGAAGGCCGAGCCGGCGATTACAGCGCCTGCCAGGATAGAGGCAACATCGGCTGTTAAGATAGAGCCGGCGATCACGACGCCCGTCAAAAAGACGGAGCCTGCGGCGCCGGTTAAGAAGGTGGAGGTGACGGCGCCTGCTCAAAAGGTGGAAATGCCGGCGCCTGTCAAGAAGATTGAGGCTCCGGCAACCGCTCAGAAGCCTGGTTCGGCTGGATCGGCCGCTATGACGGCGGAGGGAGCAGCGGTGAAGGCGGAGGGTTCGACGGAGGGGTCGGCTGAGTCGGTCGGGCCGGAGATTATTCCCGAGTCGCGGCCGGAAACGACGACCCAGCCGGAGGGCAAGACCGAACCAGAGAAGCTTACAAAAGCGGACACGGTCGTCTTCGGGGGCAAGGAGGTGGTTATCAGCGAGCTGCTGCCGATGAAGAATCTGAATATGAAGGGCGAATTACAGATTCCGGCGGTGGTTTTTGACACGAAGCCGTTGGCCGCGGCGAACCCGACCGCCGAGGTACTGCCCGCCGCTCCGGCGGCCTCTAAAGCCAGCGAAGACGCTGACAGCGCGGAGGAGGAAGGTGGACGCTCTGTTTTCCGAGGCCTGCTCGGCTGGGGCAGTTCAGCGGTGGGGTATGCCGGCAGGCACTATGTTGCCCTCGGCAGCGTGGCACTTGTGGCTCCGGCGGTCTTTATCTTTGCCCGCAGGAAACGGTTTTTCTTCCGTGCGTTTCGCAAGATGAATCTCGACGACTGAGCGGCGTCGGTTAGGGCGGCACAATGCCATCCTGTACGGGTGAGAGCGGGACAACCGTTCTCACCCGTTTTGCGTTAGAGAGGAGGGCATCACGCCGGTTTTCCATCATGTCTTCATGCTGCGGGGGCGATTCCGCCTCCGGCGGCCGGGGAGTCCTGTTTGTGAACACAGGGCAAACGCATTCTCCTCATAACTCGCTGGGCAACCGGTGGCGCCAGGACCGAGCAAAACCGGTCGGGGCCCCAGTCAATCATGTCCCCCGCGGGGACACCCGGAAGAATGAAAAGGGCTTCGAGTTTGGATATACTGGTCTTCGGAGGGCCCGCGATGGACCGAGGCCGTACCTCTGTGGT
>JACZKQ010000071.1 GCA_014859965.1 Phycisphaerae bacterium | reverse complement strand
CTCAAAGGCGCCGCCCTCGACCCGCTCCCCGCCAAAACCCCCCTCAACCCCATCATCCACACCAAACGCGACCTCGACGGCTACAGCGTCGCCAACGCCGCCTTCGAAGCCCTGCCCGGCTATTTCGTCACCGGCAACCTCTACCGCCCCCGCGGCATCGAAGGCCCCTTCGCCGCCGTCCTCAGCCCCCACGGCCACTGGTCCAGCCCCACCGACCACGGCAGACTCCGAGAAGACATGCAGCGCCGCTGCGCCGCAATGGCCCGCATGGGCGCCGTCGTCTTTGCTTATGACATGATCGGCTACGGCGACTCCCAAAAAGCCGGCTGGCCCCACAGCCACCCCCAGGCCCTCACGCTCCAGCTATGGGCCGGCATCCGCGGCGTCGACTTCCTCCTCTCACTTCCCGACGTCGACCCCAAACGCATCGCCGTCACCGGCGCATCAGGCGGCGGCACCCAGACCTTCCTCCTCGCCGCCGTCGACGACCGCATCGCCGTCAGCGTCCCTTGCGTTATGGTCTCGGCCCACTTCTTCGGCGGCTGCAACTGCGAAAGCGGCATGCCCATCCACAAGAGCAAAAACCACGAAACCAACAATGTTGAGATCGCCGCCTTGCTGGCCCCCAAACCCCTTCTGCTCATCTCCAACGGTAAAGACTGGACCAGCAAAAACCCCGAAGTGGAATACCCCCACATCCAAAGCATTTACCGCCTCTTCAACGCCGAAGCCAATGTTCAAAACGCCCACTTCCCCAACGAAGGCCACGACTACGGTTTATCCAAACGCAACGCCCTCTACCCGTTCATCGCAAAACACCTCAACCTTAGCCTCCGCCGCATCACCAGCCCCGGCGGCCAAATCGACGAGTCCTTCGTAACCATCCTCCCTTACGAAGATCTTTACGTCTTCAACGAAGCACACCCGTGGCCGCCGCACGCCTTAAAACCCAACTCAACCGTACCCCTGCGACCATAATGAACGTGTACGGGCACGCCCAGCGGCTGCCGCGCGCCCCACACGTTTTCCCCTGGTTGCGCAGACAATTAGCCCAGTTCCACAGTTTCACCGAGATCGTTGATTTTTTCACACTTTTTTCAGCGCATGGTTCTCCATTGGCATCCGTGTTTGGGATGCGGACGTCCGGAGAATGCGATAGTTGTGGTCTACCACTGGATCGCGAGTTCGTCTTTTGTCGGCAGCAGCGGGAATGGTACATGGGGTTCGGTCTGGTACCAGAAGGCTACGCTTGAGAGATCGTCTTTGAGGTGCAGGTAACGGCCTTCGGACTGCCAGCCGAGCGACTGCATCGTAACGCGGAGGTCCGTGTCGAAGCGGATCGGGTCGACGATATGCCAGCGGTAGAGGCCGAAGCGGGGCTGCTTGAGCGGGTTGCTGTCGGGCGCATAGACGTGGGGCATGCCGGCGTAGGCGGTATTGAAGGGCATGTAGTCGTCGGTGCCGGGTCTGACAAAGCCATAGGAGCCGCAGAAGTAGTCTTCGGTGCCGGTTCCGCAGATCGTGGGGAATTGCTTGTCGCCATCCATGAAAAACTTGATTTCACCTTCACCCCACCAACCGGGCGAGTTGGAGCCCCAGCACATGACCGTGCCGACGTAGTGGCCTTTGCCCGCGATGCCGTCGACGATGGTGTAGTCGGCCATGTCGGGCAGCGGGTTGGTCCGGCGAAACTGGGCGTGCAGGTACGCGGCCGCGGCGGGTACGTCGGTCAGCGTATAGTCGATCTGGTAGTAGAGCACCATGTCGCGCGTGTCGATGTTCTCGAAGGTGATTCGGGCGCTCTTGCGGAAAGGCATTGTCCAGTAGCAGTTAAATCCGCTGCCGGGATTGGCGCAGACGGCCAGCGAATTGACGTGCTCGAACCTGCCCCAGCCGTTGGCGAAGAAGTCGCCGACGGGCGTCTCGACGGAGGGCTCCGGTTCGCCATCCCAGTACATGCGGAGGATGGAATGTCGCCAGTTGCCCGTGGGCGTCATCCAGATGTGCTGGATCGCGCCGGGGCCTTTGATGTCGGCGAGGGTGAACGTCGTGCCGGCCTTTACGACAATCGACGGCGAGACCTTCCAGCCCTGGCCGAGTTCGCGTGCGGCGTGTTTGCCGGTGCCTTCGGCGGCCATGCCCCCTTTGCCTTTTTCGCCAGTGAAATTCTCCGGGCTGATGGAGCGGGTCTGGGCGTCGGATAACATGTGCAGCCGCCCCAGGCCCATGTCCAGACCATTGTACGACGATTGCGATTCTTTACAGCCGCCGACGCCAAAACTGAGAATGGACAACAGGAACACTGCGACAATGGATTGCATGCACTTCATTTCGGCCTCCTTCGGAAAAACAGGTAATAATCGATCTTTCCTCAACAGGCTTTATTGTAGCACTCTGCCATCTAAAAGCAAATTTTTTGCCGCATCTGACTCTGCAGCCGCCCGCTCACTTGCTGCGACGAATTGTCAGCCGAAAGTGGTCGCCAGCCGGCTCGGTCGCCAGGACCTCCTGACCCTGGCTGGCGAAACTGGCCGGAACGTTGTTTATGGGTTCGCCGCCGTCAAGGAGCACCTCCAACACGTCGCCGATGGCGACCTTTTCCAGTTCGAGCTTGGCTTTGACGAAGTTCAGGGGGCATGCGACGCCCCGGAGATCGATGCGACGGACGCTGTGCGAGCTGTTAGCCGCGGCGGGGGCAGCAACGGGTTCGGCCCTGAACTTTAGGGCGGCGTCGAGCGATTTGAACAAAGTGTCGATTCGTTCGACGAGTTTGTCGACTTGCGGCAGGAGATCGTCAAGAGAATCGATGTCGCCCATGCGGTAGTCTACCGCCCTGTTCAGCAGGTCCTTTGTTTCCGGAACGACCCAGCCGGGGTCAATCAGGTGCGCGGCGAACTCCGCGAAGATCTCGCGGTCCTTCTTAGGTTCCAGGCCGAACGTTACCAGCAGTGCCCGCGCGGCGCTCAGCACGGCCCGGTAGATCGTATCGTCGCGATCCTTGCCGGCTGGCAGTCGAGCGGCCTGAGCGGCTGCACTCTTTGCCTCGTCCAGGTCGAGGACGATCACGTCCATGACGCCCGCCCCGCATTCGCCGGGGCCCCGGCCGGCCAGAGAGAACGGTTCGTAGGAGCCGAAATCGCGAAAATAGTCCTCGGGGAATTCGACAGAGAAATCGCCGTATTCGTCGATGAGCCTCCTAAGCAGGTTGAAATCAACCGAGCCTTTCGCCATAACCTGCCCCATCATGCCGGGGATGCACTTGGCCGGCACGGTGCCGATTCTATCGGCCAGGCTGGCCTCGCCCATGCTAATGTTCGCTCCGGTCATGACGTCGTAGCAGGGCATGAGGCGACCGTTGACACGCTTTGCCTTGCCCTGAAAGCCAATGGCGGCGACGCTGTGATGCCCACAAGAGTTCGGGCAGCCGCTGATGCGAATAGTCGCGGCCGGCCCGTTCACCGCAGGAAGGTCACGGGTCGCGTCGGCGATGGCGGTCGCCAGGCCGCGCGACAGGCACAGCCCCAATTTGCAGGTAGCCGCACCGGTACAGGCGACGATCTGCGGGTTTTGTGAGGCAAGACTTTGCACCTTCCAGCGGAGTTCATCGGCAGCCGCTGAAATGTCGCCCGCGCCGATGCCGCTGATCAGCAGATTTTGAAGCTGCGTCGTACGGATGAGACCGCAGCCGTACTTCTCCGCGAGATCGGCGACGGCAAGCATCTCGTTGGCGGCAAGATCGCCGAGATTCAGCGTGACCGGAAGCGTGTAAAGGCCGGGTGTCTTTTCGGCAATTACGCCGGGCGGAAGCGGCACCGAGGCGGCGTGACTTGCGGGCAGCACTCTATGGAAAGGCTCGAAGATATCGCGAACGGAGGCGATGGATGCCAAGCCCCCTTCAATGAGCCTTTGCTTCTGCCTGCGATAAAGTTCGACGAACTCTTTTTCGCCGAGGCGTTTGAGAACGTAGCGAAGCCGGGCCTTATGCCTGTTGGCACGATCGCCGTGCGCGTCGAAGATATGCTTGACCGCTTCGGCGACGGTAAAGACCTCGTCACCGTTGATGAAGTCTTCGATCTTTACCCCCACGGCCGCATTAGGACCCAGGCCACCACCGGCATAGACAGCAAAGCCTTTGCATCCGTCCCGTTCCACCGCGAAAAAGCCGACGTCGGCGACGGAGGCCAGGGCGCAGTCGCTCGGGCAGCCCGAGAAGGCGATCTTGAATTTGCGGGGCAGGTTGAAGGACGCGCTGTCGTCGAGCAGGTGTTCGGCGCAGGCGATTGCATACGGGGCGACCTCAAAGCGTTCGTTGGGGCAGAAGCCCGAGCCCGGGCAGGCCGAGACGTTTCGCACGGTGTTTCCGCCGCCGCCGCGGGCGGACAGCCCCGCTTCAAGAAGCTGCTCGAGCACGTCGGGCGTTTGCTCGATCTTGACGTCGTGTATCTGAATATTCTGCCGCGTCGTCACGTGGAGCACGCCATTGCCGAATCGCGTGCTCATTTGGGCGATCTTGCGGAGTTGCCCGCCGGTCGCCAGGCCCGCCCCGATGCGCACGCGGACCATATAATGGCCGCTCGTCCGTTGTTCGTAGATGCCCATGGGCACGCGGTAGGCGCGAAAAGCCACGGCGGAGGTTTCGCCTGTCAGGAATTTCTCAACGTGCGCGCGATACGCAAGTACGTCCCGGCGGACACTGTCCGGGATGCGCAGTATGGGTTTAGACGCCGAAACGCTCATGTACTTATCCTTTCACGATGGTCAGGGGAATTTCCGCAACACCGTCCCCGTCGATGCTAAACGCGCGTGCGTAGGGCTCATCGGGCCGCTCCAGCGACAGAATGACCCACGCGACGTCGGGCTGAAGGGCCAGGCGGATGTCTTCTTCCGATGGGCGCGCCGGGGTCGCCGGGTGGCTGTGGTAGACGGCGATCATCTTCAGGCCCGCCGCGCGGATCAGCTTGATGACGCTGAACTGCTCGGCCGGGTTCATCATGAAGTGATCGCTGCTGTTGTCAACATTTGTCATTTCGTAGAGCCGGGTGACGCGGCGGTCGACGCCGGCGAGAATGCCGCACGCCTCCACGGGCGCAATCGCCCGGGCCTGATCGGCCATTTGCTCGAATACGAACAGGGGCAATTCGATCGGGGTCATAGCTGTCCTTTCAGATCACACGCGGGCGGCCGTTCGTCGGCCAGTTCGGTAATGGCGGCGTCTGGCCCGCAGAGGGCGCAGTCGGGGTTACGGTTCAGCTTGACCGCGCGAAAATCCATCGTCAGGGCATCGTACGTCAACAGCCGATTCGTCAGCAGATCGCCCAGACCCAGCAGGTACTTGATTGCCTCGGTCGCCTGGAGGGAGCCGATTACGCCCGCCAGGACGCCCAGCACGCCCGCCTGCGAGCACGACGGCACGGCCGACGGCGGCGGCGGTTCATGAAAGATGCAGCGGTAGCAAGCCGACTCGCCCGGCAGCACGGTGATCAGTTGGCCGTGGAAACGCAGTATGCCTGCATGCGAATAAGGCTTCCTCTCGAACCAGCAGGCATCGTTGATCAGGAACTTCGAGCCGAAGTTGTCCGTCCCGTCGATCACAAAGTCGTACTGGCGCACGATCGCCGCCAGATTAGCAGCCGTTGCGCGAAGCGGGTACGTCTTGACCCGGACGTCCGGATTGATCGCGGCGATCTTGGCCTTCGCCGAGTCGACCTTGGGCGTGCCGACGTCCGGGGTGTGGTGAATGACCTGCCGCTGAAGGTTCGTCAGGTCGACGTTATCGTCGTCGATCAGCCCCAGCGTGCCCACGCCTGTGGCCGCCAGGTACAGCGCCGCCGGAGCGCCCAGCCCGCCGGCGCCCACGATCAGGACCTTCGACGCAAGCAGCTTTTCCTGCCCGATCCCACCGACCTGATCCAGGATGATGTGCCGGCTGTACCGTTCGATCTGTTGTTCACTCAGCGCCACCGCCGCCTCCCATGAAATAGAGAAACTCCACCTTATCGCCTTCGTTCAACTGTGTCGTCTCGTACACGTGCCGTCTCAATATCTGGCCGTTCAACTCGACCGAGACCATTTCCGGCATTTTCACGTTGTGCTCCACAAGGAGCTGATTGACGTTCAGACCGTCTTTTATCGAAACCTCTTCGCCATTGATTATAAGTTTCATCGCTGCACCTCAAAAGCCTTTTCTAAAGCGTCTTGAAAATCCATCACAATGTCGTCTGTATGCTCCAACCCCACAGAAACCCGCACCATGTCCTCGGCGATGCCCATATCGGCCCGCGCGTCGGCGTTGAATTCGTGAAAGATCGTCGAAGCCGGATGGATCACAAGGGTCCGCACGTCGCCGATATTCGCCACATTTTTCGCCAGCCGCAGCGCGTCGATGAATCGAAAGGCGTTTTGGCGGCTGCCCAATCCGAAGGTCAGCAGGCCGCCGCCGCGTCCGCCGTATTGCGCCTTTACCCGTTCATAAAACGGACTCTCAGCGCGGCCCGGGTAGCTGACCCATTGCACCGCCTTATGTCCGCCAAGCCATTCGGCGAGACGGGCGGCATTGTCGCAATGGATCGCCATCCGCGGCGCCAACGTCTCCAGCCCCTGCAGCATGAGGAACGAGTTCATCGGCGCCGGGCACCCTCCCAAATCGCGATAGATCAGGTTCCGCAGATAGGCCAGAAAGGCCATTGGACCCGCTCGCTCGCCCCATTGCCGGACATCCTCGAACGGCCCGCGCGCCCAGTCAAAATGTCCCGTGTCGACGATGCAGCCGCCGATCGCCGTGCCGTGCCCGTTGATGAATTTCGATGTTGAATGGATTACAATATCGGCTCCATGCGCACCAGCCCTGGCCAACATCGGCGTCGTGGCGGTACTGTCGACGACGAATGGAACGCCGGCCGCCTGCGCGACCGCGGCGATACCGGTGAGGTCGGGCACGTCCATTCGGGGATTGCCAATTGTCTCGACGAAGATGAACCGCGTGCTGGGCGAAACGGCCGCGGCGAACTCCTCCGTATGCGCGACATCGGCAAAATGCGTCGTTATACCGAACCGGGCCAGCGTTTTTTCAAAGAGCGAAACGGTGCCGCCGAAGACGCCTTTGGCCGCGACGATCTCGTCGCCGGCCCGCAGCAGCGCGACCGCGACGGCAGTGATCGCCGCCATGCCGCTGGCTGTGGCGACAGCGCCGACGCCCTCCTCAAGATCGGCCATGCGCCGCTCCAGCGCCGCCGTCGTCGGGTTGCCCACCCTCGTGTAGGTGTACCCCGGCGCTCGACCCGCAAACACGTCGGCCAGTTCCTGTGCCGTTGTGTGTGCATACGCCGCCGTCTGGTAAATCGGCGTCGCCGTTGCGCCCGTTGCATCGGGGTGCTCCCACGCATCATGAATTGCCCGCGTTTGTTCGTTCATCGTTCTCTTCACTCTTTCCGGCAGGGCGCGACAGCCCTAAAGATAGTATTCCACAAGATATTTCTGCTGCACCAGCAGGTCCTTGATCGCCTTTATCGCCCCATTCTGATCGGCCGCATCGTCCACCTGCAAATCCACCTGCGCCCGCGTAAAACGATTCGGCCCGACATTGATCACGCGGCAATCGTTGGGTCGATTCAGCAGGTTGATCATCTCCAACTCGTAGTCATCCAGGTCGCTGATCGTCGTAATAAGTATCAATCCCGCATCCGTGAACACATGGGACATCTCGCCCAGCCGCCGAAGGTATTCGTCCCGTTCACCGCCGTCATCAATATGTGCGTCAACGCCCAGACGGCTGTTGACCAATCCCAGATAGTACACGCTTCGGCCGCTGGCGAAGAGGTCCTCCTCCAGTGCTTTGGCTAATCGCTGCTTGCCCATTTGCGCGGGCCCGCAGAGCAGCACCAGAGTCGAACGCTGCTTATAACGGTCCGCACGCATCTGCGGCGTGATGCGGCTTCGCTCCCAGTTTCGCTCGCGCTGGTGCACGCGATCCAGCGTACGGTTCGTCTCCGCCTGCACATTCGCCAGCACCACGCCCCCGCCGGCGATCTCGTAGTTGTCGATGATCACGAACCGCCCCGTCGCTGCGATGTCGCTCGACACGTCGAACGCGATGGGCTTGAATGTCTCCAAAACGCATTCGGCCACGTCGTGGCGGTCAATCTGCTGCTTGCTCGTATCCGTCGTCAACTCGGATGCATCCAGCACCGTCACCACCTCGCGCAGCCATACCGGTATCCGCGCGCCGCCCAGCTTGAGTTTGTAGCGCTTGCCCTTGATCATGGGCTGGCGGCCCATCCAGAACAGGTTGACCTTCAGGTGCGTGCCCACCTGGGCCGCCGGCTCGTCGGCCCTGCACATCAGTTCGCCCGGTCGGATGTAGATCTGTTCTTCCAGGGTGAAGCCGGTCGACTCGCCCGCCGACGCCCGCGACCGCGACGGCACGTTAAATCCTTCGATACTGGCGATCCGCGAACGCTTACCCGACGGCAAAAAGATCACTTCGTCACCCACCGAGACCGTCCCGGTTTCGATCCGCCCGGCGATGATCCGGCGATCGTCGCCGGACTCGGTAAACTTATAGATGTCCTGCAGGGGGAATCGCAGCGGCTTGTCGGTCCGCGAGGGCTCCTTTGCGAAACTGTCCACCACTTCCAAAGCCGACGGTCCATCAAACCATGCCATGCGTGCGGAGTTTGCGCAGATGTTCTCTCCATCCCGGGCGCTGATAGGCACAAAGGCGGCTGGAACGATGCCCACCCGCGCCAGAAATGCACTGTACTCCGTGCGGATCGCCTCAAAAACCTCCTGCGAGTAGTCCACGAGGTCCATTTTGTTGACGCATACGGCCGCCTGGCGAATGCCTAACATGCTCAGCAGGTAGCCGTGCCGCCGCGAATTTTCGCGCACGCCTTCCTTGGCGTCGATCACAAGGAGCGCGGCCTCGGCACGCGCGGCGCCCGAAATCATGTTCTTAAGAAACTCGATGTGGCCGGGGGCGTCGATTATGATGTATTCGCGCTTGGACGAGCGGAAGAAACACCTTGCCGAATCGATCGTGATGCCCTGGGCCTGCTCATCCTTGAGGGCGTCAAGCAGAAACGCGTACTCGAACGGCCGTGCATTGTAAGCGCAGTTGGCTCGGACGGCGTCCAGTTTGCCCTCCGGCAGCGAACCGGTGTCCGCCAGCAGCCGCCCTATGACCGTGCTCTTGCCGTGATCGACGTGCCCAATGACCACAATGTTCATCTGCTCCATAGCGGCCCTGGCGGTGTCGGATTGTCGTCTCTCATTGTTCATACGCAATGATCTCACCTCGCACGGACAAAGCGTGCCTTGTTCTACATGTAGCCCTCGCGCCGCAGCGCCTCCAGCCCGTTTCCGTCTTCCTTGTCCTGTTCCCTGCCGGAGCGTTCGGCAATATTTGCGAATTTTCCGCCCCGAAGTTCCTCAATGATCTCAGGCACGTTTGCTGCCGTCGACTGCACCGGCGACGTGCATGGGAAACAGCCCAGCGAGCGGTACCGCGTGCCGTCGCCGCGGTCAAAATACAGGTCGATGATCGGGATGCCCTCGCGGTCGATGTACTCCCAGATATTCAGCTCCGTCCAATCGAGCAGCGGATGAATTCGCACGTGCGTTCCCGGTGCAAAATCCGTCTTAAACTGGTTCCACAACTCCGGCGGCTGATCGCCCACATCCCAGTCACTGTGCTCGTCGCGCGGCGAAAAATAACGCTCCTTGCTGCGCGAACCTTCCTCGTCGGCCCGCGCCCCAACGATGACGCCGGTAAACGCCTCACCGCCCGTCTGCCGCACATATCGACCGGTCTCATGATTTAATACCCACCGAGGCCACTCCCCGCTGAGTGTGTGCTTGAGCGCCTCGCTCTTCAGGCTCGCACAGCACTCCAGCCGCGTCGCCCGTCCGTCCGGAAAGGTGTCGTTTGCCGCCAGGGCCTTTTCATTCCTGCCCACGATCATATTCAGCTTCCACTCCCTGGCGAATCGGTCCCGGTACGCAATCATATCGGGAACCTTGTAGCTCGTATCGATATGCATGAGCGGAAACGGAACGTGCCCGAAGAACGCTTTGCGCGCCAGCCACAGCAGCACCGTGCTGTCCTTGCCGATCGACCACAGCATCACCAGGCTCTTGAAACTGCGGTACGCTTCGCGCAGAATAAATATGCTCTGCGATTCAATTGTCTCCAGTTGATCCATCACACCTGCCCTTCCTTCCTGGCGTTCTTATCCTCCGGGTGAAGATGAAGCCCGCACTCTTTATGTTCGGGCGTTTCCCACCACCAGCGGCCAGAGCGGATATCCTCACCCGCACGGACCGCCCGCGTGCATGGGGCACAGCCGATACTGGGATAGCTTCTATCGTGCAGCGCGTTATAAGGAACATCATATCGTCGGATATAGTCCCATACCGCTTCCGTCGGCCAATCCGCCAACGGACACACCTTGACGAGCCCGAAAGCCTCATCCCAGTCAATTCGCTTCAACCCCTCCCGCGTCGGCGATTGCTGCTCCCGGAGCCCGCAGAACCACGCCTCCAGCGAGGCCAACCGTCGCCTGAGCGGCTCAATCTTGCGGACCCGGCAGCACCGCTTGCGGTTTTCAATGCTCTCGTAGAACAGGTTGCAGCCGTGCTCGCCGACCATAGCCTCGACCTGGCGATGATCCGGGAAAAGCACCTCGATCCCGATGTCGTACCGCCGGCGCGTCCGCTCCATCAGATCGTATGTCTCCTCGGGCAGCCTCCCCGTGTCTAATGTGAAGACCACAGTTGCAGGCGACAACCGGCAAAGCATATCTGTCAGCACCTGGTCCTCCGCCCCAAAGCTCGACGCCAGCGCGATTCGCCCGCCGAAGAATTGCCCGGTCTTTGCCAGCAGTTCTTCCGCCGTATCGTCCTGCATCTCTATTTGTAGTGCCTGTATCCGGTGCCTCATATTCATCTCCGGCAGTGTCTATCCGCGACCGCTTTTCAAATCTCATAATCCGGAGGCGTTTTCCGGCCGAACTTGATTACGCCCCACAGACGCTCATGCCCATAAAAGACCGCTAATTTGATAACCGGCTCGGCAATCCCTATCTGGAGCGCCAGATCCATCTTCCGCGTTACGATCAGCGCCACAAAAAATGTCGCTACCGTCCCTACGAACCGATAGCTGAGCGCCTTGGCGATGCTTCTTAAATGAGACTCCACGTCTGCCATCCTCAAGAGAAGTATTCCTATTATTTTGCAAGGATATGGGCCGAAAAAATTTTGCGGACTAAATCACATAATTCGGCGCCATCTGCCGCCGTTTCTGCCGAGCCGATTCGACCATTTCCGCAAAGGTCCGGCCGTCGCAAACATCGCTCACGGCCTTGTCGATTTCGTACCAAAGTCCCTCAAAAGCCTCGTCGCCGAAAATGCCGCCGTCTCCGTCTCGCTGTTGGCCGGCAACAGCAATCGGCCCCTGCACACACCGGATGACTTCGCCGACTGTGATGCTTTCAGCCGGTCCGGCCAACAGATAACCGCCCTCATTGCCCCTGCGCGACTCCACAATTCCGGCATGACGCAGTTCATTGAGAATCACCTCCAGAAATCGCGGCGAAATCCCTTGGGCCCTGCCGATATCCTGTATCTTGGCCGGCTGACCGTCCTGACGGCAGGCCAGTTCAAAAACGGCCCGCAAAGCATATTGACACTTTTTCGAAAATCGCATGTCCACCATGTACACTAACTCAATCGGAATGATAATATAACCCATGGCGGCCTCTTGGTCAACACATTTTTCCAGATTTTTATTGTGCATGCAGGCAAACACATGATTTCTGTTGCACACCGCCCCTGCAGAAATGCCGTAAGCACCTATACGTAAGGATCTTATGTGCGAGAATAGAGTACTGCTTGAAAAGGCAGGATGGCATGCTATACTTATATTTGCAATCCGAGGCCAGGGCGGACACATATGATGGATCAAGCGATTTGACCGCTGGTACGCACATCGGCGCGGCCGGGAATGAACGCAATGGATTAAAAGGAGACGACACATGCAGTTGAAGATGGGAGTCAGTTCACTCTTGTGGACCGAACGTTTTGGCGCCGGCGACGTCGGCCTGTTCACAAAGGTCAAGAAGGCCGGCTTCGAGGTGTTTGAGATTTGCGTGGCCGACCCGTTCGATTTTCCGGTGGACGAGGTGCGCAAGGCCGCCGATGACGCGGGCATTGGGCTGACGACTATCAGCGTCGCGGGCAATGACCGCAACCCCATCAGCCCCGATGCCGCCTGCCGGGCCAAGGCTGTCGATTTTTTAAAGCAGATGATCGACATCAACATGGGCATTGGGTCGCCTGTTGTGGGGGGGCCCAACTACGCAGCCTGGGGCTACATCACGGGGAAGGCTCGCACCAACGACGAGTGGAAATGGGCCGCCGAAACCATCCGCAAAGCCGCCGAACATGCCAAACAGAACGGCAAGGTCCGTATCGCTCTTGAGCCGATCAACCGCTTCGAAACGTTTTTCATCAACATCGCAGAGGACGCACTGGCGATGGCGAAGGCAACCGGCATGGACAACGTCGGGGTTCACCTCGATACATTCCACATGATCCGCGAAGAGACGAATATCGCCGAAGCCGTCGCCGCCTGCGGTGAGCGGCTGTTCTACTGCCACGTCTGCGAGAACACCCGCGGCATACCCGGAACCGGCCTCATTCCCTGGGCTGAATTCTTCGGGGCGGTCAAAAAGGCCGGCTACACAGGGCCGCTGACCATCGAGTCGTTCGATCCCAACTTCGAGGAGATCAACCGCACGTGCGCCATCTGGCGAAAGTTCGCGGAGAATGGCGAGCAGTTGGCAACCGAAGGCATGAAAAACCTGAAGGCCATCGCCGCCCCGCTGTAAGACATGCATGGGCATCCTGCAACGTGTTTTTCTGCTGTATTGTGCGATGCTGGGCTTCGTGGCATTGGCCGCCGCCTGCGCGGCCGCTTGCAATCCATCCACGGCCGTGCTATAGTGTCGCCAATAGAGTGCCAGCACCAAACGGGACCGGATTAGGAAGGAGAACAGTCTTGAATCGCGCACACATCAAAAGTCGCCCTCTCTCACGTCGAAAATTCCTCAACGGGTCGGCAGGCGTTCTTGCCGGGGCATGGCTCGCCTCTGCATTCACCGGCAGTTGCACCGCCGCTGATCAGCCGACGCAAGGCGAGAACCAGAAACGAATCGTCGTCATCACCGGCATCGACTATCCCGGCCACAAATGGAAGCTGACGACGCCGGTCCTCAAAGAAGCCATCGCCAAAGACAAACGCCTCGCCGTCGATGTCACCGAAGATCCCAAATTCCTTGCCTCTCCCGAACTGAACCAGTACGACGCCGTCGTCCTGCACTTCATGAACTGGGAACAGCCCGACCCCGGCGAAAAGGCCCGCGCCAACCTGAAGGCCTTCGTCGAAGGCGGCAAGGGGCTGGTGCTTGTCCACTTCGCCTGCGGCGCATTTCAGGACTGGCCCGAATTCAAAAACCTCGCCGGCCGAGCCTGGGACCCCAAACTCCGCGCCCATGACCCCTTCGGCAAGTACACCGTAGACATCGTCGACGCCAAACACCCGATCACCAGGGGCATGAAGGCGTTTGAGACCACCGACGAACTCTACACATGCCTGGCCGGCGACCGCAAGGTCCGCATGTTAGCCACCGCAAAATCCAAAGTCGACGGCAAAGACTACCCCATGGCCTTCACCTTCAGGTACGGCAAAGGCCGCGTCTTCCACAGCGTCCTGGGCCACGACGCCCCCGCACTCGCCAACCCGCCCGTAGCCCAACTCTTCCGTCGCGGCACTGCCTGGGCCGCGCGCCTGTCAATTACACAGGAATAATGCAAGGAAAAACCGGCACGACTGAGCTTGCCCACCAAGCCTTTGAAAGGTAGCAAGATGAAAATCGGCTTTCATACGGATGCGTTCAATTCGGCTTACTTCAATTTTGAGGCTTGCCTGAAGTGGGCCAAAGACAATAACGTCAGCTACATCGAGTGCGGCCTGATCGACGGCGTAAGCTGGATCCACGGCCTGGGCTATCAGCCGCACGTCGCTTTGTATGAAGACCCCATGCTCTTGCAGCGAAGGATGAACGGTTACGGTGTGCAGTTCTCCCAGGTCGACGCCGCCTATCCCTTGAGCGGCAAAGACGGTCCCCTCCGCGGCGTGCCCTACGTCCTCAAGGCTATTCAATGGGCCCACCTCATCGGCTGCCCCTGCGTCGACACCACCGACGGCATGCACCAGCCCGAAGGCCTCACCGACGAAGAAGCCATGGCCATGATGAAGCGCAGCTACGAACAGATCGTCGAAGTCGCCGAGGCCCACGAGATCGTCGTCAACATCGAGCCGCACGGCTATTTCACCACCCGCCCCGACATGATGGACCACATGCTCAACTTCTGCGACAGCGCCTCGCTGCGGCTCAACATGGACACCGGCAACACCTACATCGCCGGCCAGGACCCCGTCGCCTTCCTCGAACGCTTCATCGACCGCGTCGCCCACGTCCACGTCAAGGACGTCTCCGAATCGCTCGCCGCCAAGGTCCGCGGCGGCCAGACCGGCATCGCCGTCAGCCACTGCGCACTCGGCGACGGCGTCAACGCCGACAACATCCGCAAGTGCCTCGCCCTGCTGCGCGACAGCGGCTACGACGGCGTCCTCAGTATGGAATGCGAAGGCCAGGGCGGCCCCATGATCGAAAAATCGCTGGCCTGGATGCGCAAAACGTTAGCCGACCTGAATATCCCCGCAGATGACTGACCATTTGGCGCAGCTCCGCCGGCTGCTCACTGCAAAGCCGGCGCCCCTGGCGGAACCAGGGGGCGGCTGACCGCATCCGTCTGCCGGCCGCCGATCGCGCCTCGTATGAAATCCATCGTAGCCTCCGATACCTCTCCGATGGGCGTCCTGGTAATCAGCCTGGACGGCGGATCCCAGTAAAAGCCTTTGACGTGCAGCCGCAACATATCCTCGTTCGGGCCGAGCGCAGCAGGTATCTGCCGCGTCGCATCGCCAACCACGCCGGCCGGTGCGGCTATGACATGCAAGTCCACTTCACCCGTCTCGGCGTTCATGATCCCCCCCGGCTGCGTTTCGATTGCCCCCGCGGCACTGACGAACCGTGCACCCGCAAGGGTTGCGCAAGGCCCGGACAAACTGAAGGTGCACGCCACATCTGACGCCTGAAGCGGGTCGACGGTATCGAACCCCATGGCCTGCAGTATCTTCTGGTTCAAGGGAAACATACGCAGCGACGTTTTGTCGAAAAGGAGCACCCCTTTGCCACGCAAGCCCTCAATAGATGCGTCGTCCAGTGTAAATTCCAGCCGTCCCGACGCCGTCCCCTGAAGGCCCTTGTCGGCGGCGCCCATCTCAACGGCCAGTTCCTGCATCGCAACGCCCCCGACTTTCAATACGCCGCCCAGAGCGGTCCGTCCCTCGGCATCCGTTGCGGCGAAAAGCCGGCCGGCAGCGCGTCCCTGGTAAATTGAACACGCGATATCTTCCGCATCAATGCGGCCGTCGGCGGCCCGAAGCAACATGCGCAGGTCGCTGACAATGGCGCGATGCCCCGCATGCACCGAGCCGTTCGTTAGCCGCGCCATGCCTTCCGCCTTCAGTTGGGCCGGGTGGCCCGCCAGACCCGAAACGGTCGCGTTGACTTCCAGCCGGCCGCCGGCTTTCCATTCCGCCGGACCGTCCAGCAGGCCGATTAAGAACGCCCCTTCCTCGGGCGTAAACGTGCGGTCCGCCTCAACGTGCAGATCGCAGTGGCCGCTCGCCCGCTGCACGGATCCTCCGACGGACAATTTGCGCCACACGGCCCTGGTCTTCTCGGTCAGTAGTACATGATAATGCGTAGGACTGAACCGGACCGCAACCGCCGATCCATCGGAGATCATTACCGACCGATTGCCGTCCGTTACCGCGGCCTGCAAATGCCGTATCGTGACGTCTTTCATATGTTCGGATTCCGCGGCGCGGGGGGCGTTTTCCAGCGGCGGCGTCAAACTGCCATGATCCAGATGTGCATCGATTCGTACGTGGTGGGCAACGACGTGGGTCGGCTGAGAACTCAATGCCGGGCGCCCACGAACCAGCACATCAACAACGTCCGCTTGGGCCCAGCGGCGGCCCTGCTGATCCGTAAGCACCACACCCTCGATACGGGTCGGCCCAAAATAGCGGTAATTAACACGCCCGAGCGTGACCGCACCCGACCATCTGCGCGCCGCGGCCTTTTCAATCCGGTCGCGGATCACTGCCGGCGCAATGCCGTATTTCACCACGGCTGCCGCGACGACAAGTAGGCCGACCGCCACGCCGAGACCAGTCCACGCCCGCCATCGAATAGCTTTCCGTTCGCCCATCGTATTGTCCCGTAGAAATCGCCGAGCCGTCGTCGGGCCGCGCGTTTGCACGACCCGGCGACGGTCGGTCGATCCTTCCCCTCCGGTCTCTCCCCGGCGGCATATCCACTCGCATACGCCGCATTACTCCCCTTTTACCTTTATCTTGACAGGCTTGGCCTTTTCGCTCTTGGGAACCTGGATCTCCAGCACGCCTTCCTTGCACGTGGCGTTGATCTTTTCAGGATCCACTTCGGTCGACAGGTTCAAGTCGCGTCGAAACGTACCGAACACCCGCTCGGCATGATAGTAGCCCTTTTCCCTGGTCTCCGCTTCCTCTTTTTTCTCGCCGCTGATCGTCAGGACATTACCTCGCACGGAGATGTCAATGTCTTCGGCCTTGCAGCCGGGGACCTCCGCCCGCACCAGGAAGTGATCCTCCTTTTCCGCAATGTCGATCACCGGCCACCGCCCCGTCCGCCATAAAGGCGATTCCCACGGCTGGAAGAAACTGCTGATCAGGTCATCCATCTCTTCATGAAAGCGTGACAATTCACCGCCCGCACGTTCGTGCTTCTTGACAGGTAATAATGCCATGATTATGCCCCCATGTTCAACGGTTTACGTTTGATTCTGCACCCCGTGGTGCACAACAACCCATCGGAATTTCACGTCGGCGTGTAAACTTTATTTAAGCGTACACGGGATAACATGCAGAAATGCGGCCTGCGGCAAATTGCACAAGGCCGATATATGCGCGCGCAGCGCCGGCCGAACCGTTTTGTTGGGGCGTTCGTCCGCAGCCGGTCACGAGAATTGTCACGCATTTGTGGAGCAGCGCTGCCGGATGGCGTCAAATGGTTGATCCGGCAACGCTGTCTCGCGTGCTGTGGGTTCGGTCTATCGGAAGCCGCGACGCGCGAGGCCCCCGCGCAGGCCGCGGCCAGGAGCACAACGTTGGGCCGGCAGCCATTGCGACCGGACGGCACAACCTCGGCCACGGCCACATTTTTGTTTGTTACGGGCTTCGAGGCGGCTTCGCTCCGACCAGAACGGCCGGAGATTCGCATCGCGAAGATGGAAGACACCCTTGCTGTCTTGCAGCCGCAACGTAACCGCCACATAGTGATTATTGGGCAGTTTCACCGTGCGAAATGCGGCTGCCTCGATCCGGCTGCCCGCCCGCAACTGCTCGGCAATTGCCTCGACGGCCGCCGCCGGGCCCAGATGCACGTTGTACTCAACGCCCCCGACCCCCGCGACAATCACGTGTGTACCCGCCGGCGAAGGACCTGTCGTCTTCTCACAAGGGTGCGTCTCGACGGATACGATCTTGCCTGACAGCGTCGCCAGGGCCGGCCGCAAACCTTGCCGCACGACGCCCTCCCGGTCGCCCATCCCTTTCTGCGCGTGAGCCGCCGAAAAAAGCAGCGGCAGGCAGGCCGCCCCGAAAAGCAATCCCTTGCAGCCGCACATCCTTGCAGTTGACCGTCGCGGCATCTGCTCTGTCCTCATTGTGTTTTCCTCCCGAAAAAGCAGTTTTCCATGTTTTGCTGAGCATCATAAGGACAGTGGCGTGTATCGGCCGAAAGTTACACCAAGGCGACAGTGTTTTTTTGGAAGAGGCGCAGGCTTGCTGCACCGCCGTGTTTGCGGCCGGCCGTCAATCGCTCTTGTGCAGTTCCTCCATATAGGACCGCATCAGTTCCTCGCGCGTGATCATGCCGACGAAGCCGTCGCCGTCCGAACCGCCATTGACCGGCAGACTGTTGACCTCCAGATGGCTGAACAACTCGAGCACCTTGTCGAGTGTGTCATCCACCCGCACGACCGGCACGTCCAGGCGGGCCATGTCGTCGCCCACGATCAGCGGGATAACCTCAGGATGCACCAGCATGTTCCTCATATCCTTTTCGCACATCAGACCCCGGTAATTACCCTGCCTGTCTACAACGACGAAGTCGGACACGTCCTCATCGGCGGTCATGAGGATGATCTCCTTCAGCGGCATGTCGCTGAAAACAGTGACCACGCGGGGCTGCATGATCCGGCGCACTGCGATGCGCCGCAGGACGGCGGTCTGAGCGTGCATGCCGAATTGAATGCCGAGCCGGCGCAATTTGGCGCTTTCCATCGAGTCGCCGTAAAACCTCTGGCCCATCAGCAGGGCCAGGGTAACTGAGAAAATGACGGGCAGAATAATGGCGTAGTTGTGCGTGATCTCGAAGAGCATGATGATGGCGGCCATAGGTGCGTGGGTGATTGCTGCGACGACTGAGGCCATTCCCACAAGGCTGTAGGTGGAGGCGCTGACGTCGGAAAACACCGCCCAACGCCGAAGGAGCAGCGCGAAAGCGTAACCCGTCGCCGCTCCCAAAAATAATGAGGGCGCGATCACCCCGCCGGAGCCTCCGCTGCCCAGCGTCAGAGAAGTTGCAAGAATTTTGGCCATGACAAGAAAGGCGAGCATGCCGATGCGCAGGTCGAAATCTTCGAATCTGTGGGCCGAGTCGGTTCCAATGCACAACCCGATAAAGGAATATCCGTTTCCGAAGACGAGCGGCTCACCCCGCACCGCCCCGCGAATGGCCAGAACCGTCAACAAACCCACCCCTCCCAGCGCAACGCCTCCGATAACAGGTTTGAGGACGTAAGGGATTTTGAGGTGTTCGAAGAAATCCTCAATGGCGTAGAGCATCCGGACAAAAAGGACGGCGACGGCCGCACACAGCAGTCCCAGGACGATGTAGTTGCCCAACTCGGTCCAGTGAAAGCTGTAGACGGCAGGATTGCTGAGGGGGAAGAGTGCGCTGTTCTTTCCGAGCAGAGCAGCGGCGACGACTCTGCTCATGACCGAGGCCAGGAGGACGGGCGATAGGGTTTTGAAGTTGATGTCCCTGAGAAACACCTCCAGGGCGAAGAGGACGCCGGCGATCGGTGCATTGAAGATTGCGGCTATGCCCGCGGCCGCACCGCAGCCAAGCAGGACAGGCATGTTGTGCCGCACCGCGCGAAACAGGGTTCCCGTTGACGAGGCGATCGCGGCGCCGATCTGGATAATGGGCCCCTCGGTGTCCGCAGAGCCGCCGGAGCCGACTGTGAGGGCCGCCGTCACCATTCTCGCTAGTGCAACATGGAATTTGATCTTGCAGTTGCGGCGGACGATGGCGTCCATGACCTCGGGCACGCCGTGTCCGATGGCCTCGTGGGAATAGTAGCGGGCTATAAGGCCCACGAGAAGGGCCCCGGCAGTCGGCAGCAGGAACAGCAGTACATACCGCTCCTGATACAAGCCTGCCATGCCCTTTCCGCCATAAGCGGCGGCATCGACCAGATCGACGAGTTTGTCAAAGCCCACCGCCACGGCTCCCGTCAGCAGACCGATCAGGCCTGCAAGAGCATACAGAGCCAGTTCTTCACTCCACCGGGGCCGTGTCACAGCTAAGTTGGCAATATGCATGACCGCAATTCCCGCCAGTCTTCACTCATAGTGCTCGTGAAACCTCCAGCACACCATCTTACTGTTTGGTCTGCTGTATTTCAACTGCTTGTTGAAAGGCAGGCGCATTCTCCGGATGTCCGCATTCCAAACCCAACCTGCGGCGACAATGGAGAGCAAAACCGGGTGGGCAGAGGCCAAAATCAGGAGCATCTGTTCGCCGGGGGGGGGGGGATTTTGGCCTCTGGGGCCCCAGCCGGTTTTGCTCGGTCCTGGCGGCGCCCTGCCCAGCGAGTTATGAGGAGAATGCGTTTGCCCTGCTGCTTGTTGAAAGGGCGGTTATTTGCCCGCGGGTACAGAGTGCGGCTTGCTTCAGTTGGCCTCACACGAGAGATTCGTCGGGCTCGCCTTCGGGCATTAGGCCCGTTAGCTGGTCCTCAATCGCGTCGAACTTAATCTTGCCCTTGATTATCAGAAGCCTGGTGAGTGACGGAACCGGTATCGTGGTGCCGATGGAGAGAAAAACAATCGCATTAAAAAACTCCGGACGGATCATTTCGAGTTGGAGCGCAACCGCTGCCGCAGCGAGCGTCGCCGTCAACTGGGGCACCGTCATCAGCCCGGCGCAAAGACCCTTCTTGTTGCCGAAACCTGAAATCCGCATCGCAAGCCACCCCGACACAACCTTGCTCACGACAAGCCCCACAAATGTGACGCTCACGATGATCGCGTTCTCCCAGGCGGCAAACACAATCCCGAGGTCCGTCTTCATGCCGATGGTCAGGAAAAGAAACGGGATGATGAACCCGTAGCCGATGCCTTCGATCTTCTTGTGCAGGATGCTCTCATGGGCATGAAATGCCCTTACGCGCACCAAGGCCATTCCCGCCACAAACGCGCCGACAATCAAACTGACGCCGATCAATTCCCCGAAGAAAATGACCACCAGAACCCCTGCAAGGAAGAACGTGATTCGCGCATCGTCATCCGGGTGCAGCCGCTTGAATACATGCCGCGCCACCGCCGGAACAAGCCACATCGCCAGAGCGATATACGTGAGAATAGCCGCCACGAACAGCACCGGAAACCACCCCCCGAGAACCTGCGGATCGATGTGATCGAATATCGAAATACTTCCCGCAACGCGGGACGGAATGGCATGCCTTTTCAACTGAATACAAATAGCCAGCAGGATGAGACTTGCGACATCCGTGATGACGGTCGAGGCCAGCACGGCCACACCGAAGCGCGTCCGCATCACCTTCAATTCACGTATGACGGGAAACACGATACCCACCGAATGCGAGGCGAACAGCGAAGCGTATACCAGTTTGCCGATCGCGTCGCCGGGTTCAAAAACCGCGTACACGGCGTATCCCGCCGCGGCGGGCAGCGTGAAGGTAAGCACACTCAGCCACCCAACGGCCCGCTTCTCGCTCGCCAGTATCCGCAGATTCACTTCCATACCCGCAAGCGCCATGAGGAACACGAGTCCAAGAAGCCCCATGGCTTCCAGCACAACATATATCTGCTCCGTCGGATAGCCGCGCCCCAGGAAGTGATTGAGTTGGCGAATCAAATCAAACGCATTGGGGCCGATGACTATTCCCACAAGCAGCATGGCGACCACCGAAGGGATATGAAGCCGCTGCAACACCTTGGGGACGACCGCCACAAGCGTCATGAGCACCAAGAATGTCACCAGAAAAGTCAAACCCGCCATTTTGTCTCCGTATAGCCTCTGGAAATCCCAAGAAGTTCCTCATCTTAGGGCAAGGCCCGTGACAAGTCAATCGGTATGTCCGGCCGATGTCGGCCGTGCCTCACCGACAGCAGGCGTGTGGCGGCGCAATGATGAAGAAAATATCGAAAAGACCGATATTACAGGATTTCCAGCCCGATCACCGTTACGTCGTCCACCTCAGCCGGCGGAAGCGTCCGCTTGCTCACGATGTTGTCGAACGCCTCGGTCATCTTTTCGATCGGCAGATTCAGGATCGCGGTAAATTCCGGTGAAAAACTGAATTCACTGTCTTCTCCGTGTTTGCCGACCAGCGGCTCGCATCCGTCAGAATAGAGAAATACCTTATCTCCCTGCTCCAGTTGAACCGTCTGCTGATCGAACTCGGTGTGCTCGAACACCCCCAACAGCCCGCCGCGGCTCTCCAACTGTGTCGCTTCGCCGTTGCGGATGAGCACCCCGTACGGATGCCCCGCACGCGTATACGTCAGTTGGAGTGTCCGCACGTTTAACAGGCAGTAGCAGCATGTGGCAAACAGGCAGCCGGCCAGATGCTGATCCGACATCGCCTGATTCAGGTTGCGGATGACCTCCAGCGGGCCGAAAATGCGGTAGTCATTGCCCGTTGTTTCGCGCATCTTCAGCGCCTGCTTGAGGAACATTGTCAAGAGCGCCGCCGGCATGGAATGCCCTACCGCGTCGGCAATGTAAAATCCGATGTGCTGCTCATCGAGACGTGCAATGTCGTAGATATCGCCCGAAACCCAGTCGGCCGGCTCAAACAGCGTCGCCCAGCGCACGTTCTTCAGGTTCGGCAGCCGCCGCGGCAGAAAATTACGCTGCACGTGACCGGCCATCTTCAATTGTTCCGTCGTGTCGTTTGTCACCGAGACCGACGGCCTTACGATGGTGCCGCCGATGCCCAGGCTTCGCTGATACGTGAGATTCGCCTCCACCCGGCCGACGATCTCCTCCACGGACGCTGTCCGCAGAGTCGTCGCCAGTTTGAACCGGTTAAAGGGGAAGTTGATGTGATCGTTGAGCAGAATGACCGCGATGTTGGCCTGCTCCAGCTTTTTCAGGGTGCGCCACAGGTCTTCGTGTTGGCCGGCGTTCACCTCCGACGTATCGAGAATCACCGTCCCGAACGCGCGCCACATGTCGCCGTCGCAAACAAACTCCGCAACGTCGATCTTGTCCCAGATGATCTCTTCGTGGCTCAGTCGCGTACTGACCGAATCCGGAATACTCTCCTGATTCGTGACAAAAAGCACGTCCACATACGAGACTTTCAGGTCACTCAAATCCAATAACTGGCTTTTCTGCATGGCGATACCTTCATTTACCAATGTTTCGACGGTCCATCGGAGGATTCCCACGTCCATATTTCGACACCTGTTTTGCCCAACTTAACGCCCAAAGAGCACTTTTCGAACAATTGGCACGTTTCGCTCCACAAAGATGTCCTTGACCGATAATCACGCCCCCATGGCATTGACAGCCCGCCTGCTCGTCCGCTATGATAGTCGTTTACGGGTGCCGCGGCGGGCGCCCGGCTGTCCGCAAGGAGGAGCTTATCCACCTGCGATGGCAAACAACGACAAAGCCTTCTGAATTTTGAAAGGGTGCTTTCATGCAGAAACCGTCAAACCAAGCCACAACGTTGTCTCGACGCAGCTTCATGAAGGCTTCCGCTTCCGCCGCCGTGTCGGCTGCCGCCCTGGCGGGCATGAACAGGGCCTATGCCGCCGGGTCTGATAGACTCCGCCTTGGGCTCATTGGCTGCGGCGGCCGAGGCCACCACGACGGCGGCAAATTCCTCACCGCCGGCCAAAACGTCGACCTCGTTGCCATGGGCGACATGTTCGGCGACCGCCTCGCGGCCACCCGCAAAGGCCTCCAGGCAAGCTTCGCCCAACAGGTGAAGGTGACCGACGAAACCTGCTTTACCGGTTTCGATGCATACAAAAAAGTCCTCGCCGCCGGCGTCGACGTCGTCATCCTGACGGCGCCGCCCCATTTCCGCCCCGAACATCTCCGCGCCGCCGTTGAGGCGGGCGTCCACGTCTTCATGGAAAAGCCGGTCGCCGTCGACCCCGTCGGCATCCGCTCGGTGATCGAATCCGGCGAACTGGCCGACCGTAAAGGGGTGACCCTCGTCGCCGGCACCCAGATGCGCCGCATCAACCATCTCGTCGAAGGCGTCAAACGCCTCCGCGACGGCGCCCTCGGCGACATCCTCGGCGGCCAGTGCGTCCGCATCGGCGACGGCATGTTGGGCTGGGGCCCCAAACCCCGCCAGGCAGCCTGGTCGGACATGGAATGGCAGCTCCGCCGCTGGCTGTTCGTCACGTGGCTTTCGGGCGACTTTATTGCCGAAATGCACGTCCATAACCTCGACCTCCTCAACTGGGTCATGGGCTCGCCCCCCGAGAAAGTGCTCGCGATGGGCGGCCGACAGGTCCGCACCGGCCCCGAGTACGGCGACGTCTATGACCACGTGACCGCCGAATACGAGTATCCCAACGGCGTCCGTATCGAATACATGGGCAGCCAGATCGACGGCGTCAGCTTCCGCAACGACCTGAACTTCGCCGGAACCAAAGGCACGGTCTACATGGACTTCGCCAACTGCATTATCAAAGGCGCCAGCCCGTGGAAGTACGATGGCCCGCAAAACGACCCCTGCATACAGCAGCACGCCGACCAGATCGACGCCATACTCAACGGCAAGAAGCTCAACGAAGCCAGGCAGATCGCCGAAAGCTCGCTGACCGCCATCATGGGACGTATGTCTGCCTATACCGGCCGTGCCCTCAAATGGGACTGGGCCCTCAAAGCAAGCAAGCTGGACCTCCGGCCCGAAAAATACGAACTCGGCCCGCTTCCTATGCCCCCGGTCGCCATGCCCGGCAAAACCCCGCTCTTATGAGCATAAGGGCGCCCTTGCCGCCGCCTCGCACGCCCGGCCGGTGATCGCTTAGACGCGCTCGGCCGTCCGTTGGGCCGCGCATTGCGCCTCGAACGCGCAAACTCCACGACTCATACGGATAAAAAACCTTCGCGCTCGCAACTTTTTCACCCCGAACACGCCAACCGTCCCCTGCCTATAATACTTGTTTACTTAAACGTTTACCAACTGCTTAGTCTGAGTGTGCACGGCAGTTCCATATAGGGGGAATATAGTTGAACTTGTCCAGTTTTCATACGGTGCGCCCTGCAGTCCGTTACGGCATAGCACTGATCGCCGTGCCCGCAGCAATACTCCTGCGGTACGCCTTGGGACCTCTCATGGGGCCCTATACCCAATATGTAACCATCTTTCCTGCCATACTGGTCGTCGCCCTGTTAGCCGGCCGTAATCCCGCCATCGTAACGGCCATCTTTGGCGCCGTCGCCTCCGCATTTCTCTTTGAGCCTGTGCCGGACTGGCGGACCATTACCGAAGTCGCCTGGATTACCGGCGCTGCCGTGCTCGCCGGCTGGATGGCCCAGAAACTCCACAACGCCCTCGATGCCGCCAAAGCAAAAACCCGCGAGATCAGCGACAGCGAGCTATTCTTTCGCGAAACACTCGAATCCATTCCCGGCATGGTCTTCACCACGCGCCCGGACGGCTACTGTGACTACCAGAGCCGCCAGTGGACCGACTACACCGGTGTCCCCCAGGAAGAACAGATGGGCGAAGGCTGGAGCAAGCTGCTGCACCCTGACGACCGTCAACGCGCGCTGGCTGTCTGGCGTGCGGCCGTAAAGGAGCATATCGACTACGAAATTGAGTACCGGGTCCGCCGCCATGACGGCCGATACGAATGGTTCAAGGTCCGCGGGCGGCCCATCCGTGACGCCGCCGGCCGAATCGCCCGATGGTTCGGCGTCGCCGTCAACGTGGACGTCTTCCGCCGCTCGCAGGAGGAATTGCTCGAACTCAAGAACATCCTGGAAAGCCAGAAAAAAGAACTCGAGGGCATCATCAGTATCGTTTCGCACGACCTTCGCGCCCCCCTGCTCAACATCCGCGGTTTTAACGACGCTATCGACGTCGACTGCACAGCCATCCGCAAGCTTCTGTCGGTCGTCGATGCGCCGCCCGACGTCAGAACGAAACTGAACGAAATCCTCGATCAGAACATGCCTGAAGCCGTCGCCTTCATCAGCATCAGCGCAGACGCCATGCACAATCTTGTCGAATCACTCGTCAAGGTCGCGCGTGCCGGCCTCGTTGTCCCCAAGCCAGAACCCCTCGACATGAACCGCCTCGTCCAGCACGTCGTCGCCAGCATCCGGATCAAATTCAAGAACACCGGGGCAACAATCGATGTCACGGATCTGCCCCCTTGTTTTGCCGACCGCACGCACGTTACCCAGGTTTTCACCAACCTGATAGACAACGCCATCAAGTATCTTGACCCCGACCGGCCCGGCGTCATTTGCGTCGAAGGCATGGTCGAGAACGACCACGCCCTCTATTGGGTCAGCGACAATGGCATCGGCATCGCCCCGGATTACGAACAAAAAGTCTTTGATATTTTCTACCGCATCGACGGGAAAACAGGCGGCGGCGAAGGCATCGGCCTGTCCGTGGTGAAACGAATGGTCGAACGCAACGCCGGCCGAATCTGGCTCATGTCCGAAAAAGACAAAGGCTCCAACTTCTTCGTCGCACTGCCCCTGCCGGCCGATTACCCACATACACCGGCAAGGGCAGAATCCGAGCCTGCTCTGCAGTTCGCTTCATAAGGTTTCACGCGGTCCCTGCACGGTGCAGCTCGGCAACTTTTATTTCACACGCCGAACGACGCGGCAGCCGAACAGCCCGCCGGCCATGTTGTCCGGATGCGCTTGCAGTTTCACACGGACCTTGCTCTTGCCTCCAGTCAGATCGGCCGGCAGTGCATAACGTTCGTCATAGAACTCGCCGGGCTTTTTATTGCTGAGCGTCTGCGTCGCCAAAATCTTGTCGTCCACAATAATATCAAACGTCCGTGCGCCGCCGTCGCCGCCCCAGTACGTGCACACCAAATCCACCGGCGCATCGCCCGACACCTTCATATCGAAGGCGAAATACCCGCCGTCCCACGCATCGCGCCACTTCCGCCCGTTATGGGCGCCCGTCCGAGTGCGTTCGCCATCGAGATTGTGATCGCGCTCCGGCTGCATCTCGCCTGGCTGAAGGTAGTCGACCGTAATGGCCTCCAGCTCCTTCTTAAGCCGAATCTGCCGCTCGTACTCACCCTTGCGGCTTTGCCACTGGGCTTCGGTGAAGCGGTCGAAATAAACGGAGTAGTACCTGTGATGCAGACTGTAGAACGGCACGAAAGTCACATCCTGCGGCCGCCCAACGTCGGCGGTTCTAAACGTGTTGTTCTTACCCGTCACCGGCCTGAGCCAGTCCGCCGCATTTGCATTGTCGGTCATCAACACGGGAATCCACGGCGCAGGAAGTGTATCGCCGAAGTCGCCGGCCAGCACCATCGGCCCATAAAGAACCGCAATGCGGTCGGCGTTGTCCGGCATCGCCTCGATGTAAAGAGCCATATCGAATCGCATCTCGACCACGTCGCCGCTCTTCCACGTGCGGGCGATGCGGATATACTGCCCCGGCTGCGCCTCAAGCGGCATCACCGCGCCGTTAACCCGCACTTGTGTTTTCTTTCCCGCCCAGGCCGGATACCGAAGACAGATCGCCGCGTCGACCGGCTTGTCGCACCGCAGGACGAAGCGACTCGTGTCCGCTTCCGGAAACGCCGTCTGCTGAGTAATCGTCAGACCCTTCTGCCGCCAGTCCACCTTGGACGCAATGAACAGATTGACATAAAGATCGTTTCCGCTATGGAAGTAAATCGTCTCGCCGTACCTGGCGGGGTTCTCCATGCCCGTGCCCGTACAGCACCAGAACGAATCGGCGAGCGTCGAATAGCCGCGGTTCTCCTCTTTCTTCGTGCCCTGCTTGAGCGAAACGAAATAGCAGACGCGGCCCGTCTCCGGGTCCTGCGAGGCGAGGATATGGTTGTACAGCGCCCGCTCATAATAGTCGATGTACTGCGGGTCCGCCTGCCACGAGTAGAGCGACCGCGTGAGCTTCAACATATTGTAGGTATTGCACGTCTCGCAGGTGTGATCGCTGAGCCGGTCGTTCAGTTTGCCGGGCTGGCCGAAGTACTCGCCGTTGCTGTTGCCGCCGATAACATACGTATGATTATCGACGACCGTCCGCCAGAAGAATTCCGCCGCGTGCTTGTGATACGGCTCGCCGGTCAACTCGTGCTGCCGTGCACAGCCGATGAGCTTGGGCACCTGCGTGTTGGCGTGAAAGCCGCTGAGCCGGTCCTCACCGCGGCTGAGCGGATCGAGCACCTGCTTGTGATTAAACCGCTCCGCTAAAGACAGATACTTCCTGTCGCCGGTCAGGGCATACACGTCGGCCGCCAGTTCGTTCATACCGCCGTGCTCGCACAGGAGCATTTTCTGGACCTGCTCGTCATTAAGCCCGCCCATGATCTTCCACGCGTAGTCCGCCAGCTTGACGAGCACGTCTTTGGCCTTGGCGTTATCGCACAGCAGATAGACGTCGCGCAGGCCCGCCATGACCTTGTGTGTCGTATACCACGGCACCCACAGGCCGTTCAGATCGAAACCCTTGGAGCGGATGTCGCCGCGGGCCACCTCGTCGAAAACCCGCCGCCCCTCAGGCATCGCGCCCACGTAGCCGTCGCCATGCGCATCCTGGCACAAGGCAAGCTCGTCGACGATGTAGTTGACGCGCTCGCGAAAGCGCACATCGCCCGTCGCCGCATACATGTACGCACACGCCGTGAGATAATGCCCCAGCGAATGCCCTGCGACGCCCATGCTCTCCCAGCCGCCGTAGACCGCGGCCTTCGGCGTCAGGCCCGCATCCTTGCGAAACCACGCCAACAGCCGGTCCGCCTCAAGCTGCATGAGCCATTCCCCGTTTGCATCCATCGCCCGCTTGAACGGCCCATCCAGCAGCCGCACATCGGCGACCGAGAACGGCGCCGCCTTTGCGGCAACGACCGGCTCCACCTTGAACTTGTCGGCGCCGTGCGCCGCCGCCGCGAAAACCATGACGGCCGTTAGTGCGGTCGATGCGATCAGCCTGCCTGAATACATATTCACCTCCTGAAATGTTAATTTTACCTGTCCGACAGAGTCAGTCTGTAACCGAATTCGCCCTTGCGGGTTTGAAATGTTGCCGCGTCACCTTTTACATCGAAACGCACGCCTCGCGTATCCGCACCCGCGGCATCAATGACGACGACGCCCTTCGGCTTCATTCCCCGGCCGTCCGTCCATTGGGCGGTCCGCACCGCCACGTCGAAGGCGTCCATTTCCGGCAGCGGCGTCACGATCAGCGAGTCCTCCTTCAGGACGCAGCGCACCGCGCCCGCCGTTACAACCGGCCCGAAATCGACAGCAATGTTATTCGCATTGCGTCGCGACGGCGGCGCCGGCTTCGGCGAGTGCGCGATTACTTTGACATTCGTGATGCGGTCGTCATCGCCCTCGACGACCAGCGTGCCGAGGATGTACCGCGTGCTGCCGTCATCGTCGCCGATGAGAGGGTACCGTTTGCCCGTCGACGGGTCCCAAACGCCGATGCCTATTTCGTAACTGCCGGGCGGGCAGTCGGCGGGGACTGCGATGGTGCGATCTGCGCCGGTGGTAATGCGGTCCTTCCACGCGGTCATCGGCAGGGCGGGATTCAGGTCGCCCTGGAAGGCGATCTTGTCGCGTCGGGACGATTCCTCGCGGGAAAAGTGCAGGAAAACCGAAAGGGCCTTCGAAGCCGGGCGCACTACATCCCAATCCACAACCAGCCGAAACCCGCGGCCGCCGAGGTATTCGGCACGGTCGATCCGAGGCCTCAATCCGAGGCGGTCGCCGGCGTCGAAACCGCGCCCGTTGAAGTAGCGTCCCGACGGCCCTTGCGACTGCTCGACGATGATGCCGTCGATGCGCTCGATGCTCGATGCGATTTCGCCGTTTGCCGCGAAATACCCGTACTGAGGCAGCGTCTTGCCCGCGATATTCCAGTCGTCCTTGCCGCGATTGACATAAACCCTTGCGCCGCCGCTCCAGGTGACGATCTGCCGGTGGATGTCGTCATCGGCGAACTGCACCGAGCGGATTGTGTCCGTCGCAATGCTTCGCAGGAAATCCTGAGCCAGCCAGTACTTCCGCACGGCCCCCCGCCCGAAGCCGCGATTGTCGATCATCATCGCATGTCCGGTCAGCACCTCGGCGCTGATATAGTCGTCGCTTTCGAGCACGCCGCCATGGTCGTCCGGCTCGGTGAGCACGTAACGCGACGGATAGCCCACCCCGTGCAGGCTGAACTTGTCGTGCAGCACCGCGTCGAACCACGGAACCCGCTGCCAGTCGCCGCATTCCAGCCGAATGCAGAACTCGCGGCTCTGCGGTGTGAGCGTCAGGTGCTGGCAATCCGCCCCGTCGAGATAACCGGTAAGCTGGTCGTGCCCCGCCTCGCTGGTCGTCACCGCCCCGCCGAGGTAATCCTGGATCCACCGGAAGCTCTCGCCCCAGCAGCGCCGCGTCTCCAGCATGGAGTGAAAGTCGCCCGCCTTGTCGTAAAAATCAAACAGCTCGATCGACGTAAACACGTCGATGAAGTAATGCGTAGGGGCGAGACCCTCCTTGATGAGCTTGAGGTTGCGCTGAAGGAACGGCATGAAACGGTCCGGCCGCCAGCGGTAGCTTTGTGCGTCGCGGTCCTCATTGATCCACGCCTTGACCGGCTCGCCGCGTTCGGTGAAGCAGATATGATCATAGCTGTAACCCTCGGCGTCCGGATAGAAATCGATGTAGTTGTCGTGCAGACCCCAGGGAATCGCGTGCGGCCGGCACAACTCGCCGATCTTCCGCATGTCCCCGATGGTCCCGTAGCGGGGATTCGGCGGATAGATATCCGGCAGGCGGTAATCGTATCCCCACCGCTGCCAGTTATGCACCGTCAGGAGCGAGTCGGTCAGCCCGTAGTCGATCATGCGCTGCATCGTCTCGGCGATGTAAGCATAGCCGCCGCCCCAGATGTCGAACACAAACCGCCCCGCCTTGTTCTTAAAACCGGGCGACGGTTTCTTGTCGTATAAGTCGCGGTACTTGACGGCACAATCAAACGCCCCGCTCAGACCTGGAACAAACGTCAGCGTCGCATTCATGTGCGTGTGCAAAGCGTAGACATGCTCGTCCGGCGAAACCTCCAGCGCATCCGGCGGATTGTCCGTCGCCATGAGCAGCGAAACGCCGCCGGCAAAGTCAAACCCCACGTGACTCGTCGAAAGATTGTGCCCGCCGAACCCGGCGCGAAAGGCCTTAGGCTCTTCGATGCAGTAGCCGTGTCCATAGTAAACCCGCGGCGCCTTCTGGTCAGCCCGGCCGATGGCCAGATCCGTGATCCGCTGCGGGCATTCAAAGCGAATGCGAAGACCGCCGTGTTCTGCATACAGTATCGCCGTCAAATCGAATTGTTCGCCGCCGTGCGACAGGCGATGCATCATTTTGCCGTCCTGCCCCATTTCGATGCTCTCGAGCAGCACCTCCGAATCGGCGCCGATGCGGCTGCCCAGAACGGCCGCGTTGACACCGTCAAAGACAACGCACTTGTCGCCCTTGCCGAACGCGATAGCAGCGTCGAAGATGCCGTTGGGCCCCGGCAGCACGGCCGCGATACATCCGTCCGCCAACGGAAAGAGCGACGCCTTGCCGCCGACCACGACTTCCGGGCTGTCGGACATGTACAAATGCGGCTTGCCGCTGACCAGCCGCCCTGCCTGCCGACCAAGCTGGACCTTTTGCTCCGCGGTCAACCGTTTAGGCGGGTCGCCGGCCATGATGACCGGATCTCCCCAGAAGCACGAATCGCAGGTCGTATTCTTCTTCGGCCCCGGATGGCTTTCCAGCCGAAGCAGAACCGTCTTGCCCGCGTAGTCACTCAGGTCCGCCTCGCCGTCGAGCCACGTCTTGCTGTCTGTGTGCCGGTCGAAACGCTTCTCATCGCCAACCCACACGCGAAACGTCACGCCGTCCGACGCCGGCTCCTGCGGGCCGCTGTCCCGAATCGCATTGGCGAACCGCAGTGCAATCGGCCTGGTCTCCGGAAGAGTCACGCGGTATTCCACGAAGACCGTCCCCGCCTTGCCGTACCACGGCGGATGAATCTGAAGCGCCCGTCTGCGTGCACCGCGAAACTCGTCGCCAATGCCGAACGACGTCCGCGACCGCTCCTCCGACCCCTGCCAGCCGACCGGCATGGCAACCGGCGCCTCGTCGAAAAACTGCCACACGACGCGATGCGTATCGACGGACAGCAGCGACAGCGCCCCGCGTGCCGGCACAACCGCCGCCGCCGGATCAGACGGAGCTTCGGCCTGCACCGGCACAAATGCCGACTTGAACACCTGCACGCAATGCACGGATCGCGCCTGCCCGTCCAGCTCAAAATCCGCCCACACGTGCACGGGCCACAGCGCCGAGGGCGCCCCCTGCCCGCAGGCAATCTCGAACGCCGCCGCCTCCCGCGACCCGCCCGCGACGACGACCTGCCTGTCCGTCGCCCCCACCGCCCGCCACTCGTCGACCAGTCCCCCCATCCGCAGCGCGACCGTCACCGCCGCCGCGCCCTTGTTCTCCACTGTCACGTCCACCCGCCGCGGCACATCGAACGCCGTAACATCCTCCACCGGCGAGATGGTCACAGTCACCGCCCCCTCGCTTGCCACGTGCCCGTTAAAGCCCGCCGCATACCCCGCCAGACAAGCCACCCAAACTGCTCCCCACATCCGCTGCATCACGCTCATCCTCAGAACCCCTTCACTCTCAAACTCATTGAGCCGCCACTATAAGCGACTCCGCCTATCCGGTAACAATTGAGTCTTTGTTGTCGGCCAGCGATGAACAGCTAAGAAGCCGCCGGAAACCTCACTCTCACTATATTATAGCACATGTTTTGATATATGCCAAACAAATATCGCGTTTTTTTTCGAAAATCGGCTTTTTTTCAACTGACCGGCCTGCAATCCCCTAACCCAGGCCTTTCCAAAGGGTTCCGTCCGGCAGCCTTCTCCTAAGGCCGCAGTCTATAAAGATAGCTTTTGCTCAAAGTATTCGCAATAGCAAAGAAGAAGTGGCCAAGGCAGGCGCATTCTCCGGGTCGCATCCCAAACCCAACCTGCGGCGACCATGGAGAGCAAAACCCGTTGGGCAGAGGCCAGAATCAGGAGCATCTGTTCGCCGGGGGGGGGAATTTTGGCCTCTGAGGCCCCGACCGGTTTTGCTCGGCCCTGGCGCCGCCGCCCTGCCCAGCGAGCTGTCAGGAGAATGCGTTCGTCCCTGTCTATGCGTAAAAGTCTGTCAAGTCTACCAAGTCTGCGATTCCGCCACAGTTTCGCAGACTTCGCTTGAAAGTCTGCATTATTATGTAAATATATAAGAGTTTACACACTTATTAGATTTCCCTCTCAGGTCAAGGACCACACCCGCAAGCCCAAGGCAGGCGCATTCTCCGGATGTCCGGCATCCCAAACCCAACATGCGGCGAAAATGGTAGCAAAACCGGTTGGGCAGAGGCCAGCAAACAGTTTTAGGCTTCCGTTGTCGCCAAAAAGGTATGCCTGCCTGATTGAAGGCACCAAGCGCCTGTTCCGTTAGCGTTGGCCTTCAGCGCGCAAAGAATCGAAGCGCTTGGCGCCCTCTGATGTTAACGCACCCCGGATTCAGCCGGTTTTTCAAGGTTCGGCCATTGCGCGGGTTCTCGCGTCAGTTGAACGATCGTCCTGAAACCGCCGTAGGCCATTCGGCCGCACTCGAAGGGCTCGCTCGTCTCCTTCATCATCTCAGTCATGCGCGGGTCGGCCATCACCTCGGCGTTGACCTTGTCGCGGTGCTCGCGCGACTCGTACATGATCCAGGAGAACACCACCGTCTCGTCCTCGCGTGCCCCGGCCGCCTCCCTGAAGCCGCGGAAATCCTTCGGCTCCAGGTCGTCGCCCACGCACTCCCGGTATTCCAGCGCCCCGTGCTCCATCCATATCTCGCCGGCCCGCTCGGCCATCCGCCGGTACTCATGCATCCTGTCCTTCGGCACCGGTATCACAAATCCATCCACATACGTATCCATGATTATTCTCCTTCAACAAATTCGACCGGATAGGCTTGCGCCCCTTCCAGCCGTTTCACATCGCTTGATAACTTGCTCAATTCATCCTGCAAACGTTCCTGAATCACCCCCATCTCCTCCGCACCCCCAAACGGCACAAGCAAATCTCCAGCGCCAACCTCCCTCCGCATCGGACAAACAACGTCCTTCACATACCGCCCGCCCTCCGTAATCCGCACCACGCTCTTCCTCCCCGGCCGCGTCACCTTGCCCGGCGACGTCTTAAAAACATTCCTCTCCCCGTACCGAACAAGCTTGTAAGCAATGTCCACGTCCGGCGCCTCCCGGCTCACCCCAAACCGCGTCCCGATCCCGTAGCCGTCGATCTCCGGACACGTCTCCACCAACTCCGCAACCCGATACTCATCCAGCCCGCCGCTTGCGAATATCTCCATAAACCCCAGCCCGCGCTCGTCGAACAGCCGCCGCGCAAAACGCGCCTGCTCGGCAAGGTCCCCGCTGTCCAGACGAATGCCTTTAATCCGCAGACCGTGCTTCCTGAGGTACCCCCCCGCCACGTCGGCCCCCGTCCGTATCCCCTCAAAGGGCTCGTACGTATCGACCAGCAAAACCGCATCCTCCCCGTGCGCCTCGGCGAAATCCGCAAACGCCTCCCGCTCGCTCTCGTGCGCCTCCACATACGAATGCGCCATCGTGCCCGACGCCGTAAAGCCCAGCGCCCGCGCCGCAAACACGTTGCTCGTGGCCGCAAACCCCGCCATCATCCCCCCGCGCGCCGCACGCAGCGCCGCCACCGGGCCCTGCGTCCGCCGCAGCCCGAAATCCACGATCGCCTTACCGGCCGCCGCAATCCGCACCCGCGCCGCCAGCGACGCCTCGATAATCGAAAACCCCAGCACGTTCAGCACATAGCTCTCCAGCAACTGCGCAGCGATCAGCGGCCCGCGCACCTCCACCACCGGCTCACCCGCAAAGAATACCGTCCCCTCCGGCATCGCCCGCACATCCACGTCGAGTCTCAACCCTCCGAGATATCCAAGAAATACCTCCGAAAACCGCCCCGTCCCCCGCAGCCACGCGACATCCTCCTCATCGAATCGAAACGCCTCCAGATATGCCGCCAGTTCCTCCAGCCCCGCCATCACAAAGAAACCCCACCGCGGCGGCAGATGCCGCACCGTCACCTCAAAACACGCCGTCCCGTCGAGCTGCTTGTCGAAATAAACCTGCCCCATCGTCAGCTCATACAAGTCGGTCATCAGCCCCGGCGTCTGTCTCAGCAGCCACATATCTCCGCCAGTTCATCACTGTAAACAAGATGCACCCTGTGCTCGGCGAATTGCTCGAACATCTGTGCATCCGGGATCAGGTTCAGTCCCCGCACCGCGTTCTTGACCACATGAATCCGGCACTTGCCCCACTTCAGCAAACCCACCACCGTATTCCGCACGCACACGTCCAGTGCGACGCCGAACACCACCACATCCTCCGGCCGAACGATCTCAAGCACCGCGAGCGTGTTGGGATTGTCGAACACGTCAACAGAGTTCGTCCGGATCACCACATGAAACGGCTCCTCCGCGAAATAACCCGCCAGTTCCCGCACCGTGATCATCTCCACCGGAACATACCGCATCGGCCGCTCCCCCAAATACCCGACGCGCTGGGCCCCCGGCGACCCCGCCATGCAGTGCGCCGGGAAAGTCGTCCGATAATCCGGCTCCTCAGAAACCTCCGAATCGGCCATCGTGTGCCAATCCACCGAAGCAACCATCGAAAAGCCCTCCTCCAGCGCAAACCGCCTCACCCCGCTGATCGTCTCGATGACCTCTTCCGCACCCGGCACATAGAGCCGCCCGTCCGGCATCAGAAAGTCGTACTGGGTGTCCACGTCCCAAAAAATCGTCCTCTTAGCAGCCATTTTTCGAACCCCCGGTCGTTTCCATCCATATTACTGATACGAATCTGTGCTCCACACGGCTCAAAAAACGGTGCCAATCGGCAGCCCTGCCGCTAATGACGGCGTAAAGCCCCTTGGCAGCTTCAGCCAGGAAACGCCCTGGGTCGCGGAATACTCAACGGTTTTTTGCTTTTCGGTCGATAAAAAAAACAAGTAGTCATCAACCAAAGTGTTATGGAGACAAAAACATGAAAAGAATGATCGGTGTATTTGCTCTGGCGTCAACCGTGGCTCTGGCGGCAGGTGTTCTGTGGGCTCAGGAAGCAAAAGTCAACGACGCAGCCAAAGTAACCGCGGGCAAGACCGCCGGTGAGCAGACCGCCCCCCCACGCACCGAGCGCGCCAAACCGGCCGACACCCGCCAAATCCGTCAGCCCGCGCCCACGCGAGGGATGCCGGGCACGCCGCCCCAGGCGAACCCATCCACCATGCAGCAGCAGCAGCTCAGAATGATGCAGGAGCAGACCACCAACAAGCAGCGCCAATTCGAGCTGTACGCCGCCGAACTCAAGGCCATAAGAAAGGTCGCGCAGGACGAGAAAGCAAAGAAAACCGTCGCATACATCGACAAGATCCTCGAACGCAAGGAAGCGGAACTCGCCGCCGAGTTGAAGGCCTCCGAAGAGCGAATGAAGCAGGCCCGCGAACAAATGGAAAAGATGACGCAGGAGCGCATGCAGCGCCTCGAAAGGCAGCGTAACCCCGAGCTGGCCGTCCCGGAAGGCAAACTGCCCCCAACCGAAAAAGCCAAACCAGAAACGAAGTAAATAGAACAAGCGGTTCCCCCGCGGCCTCAGCGCCGCGGGGGCATCCGCACAAAGCACCCAAAACCACGCTTGCGCCGAGACACCTGATCGAGCATGTGCCCTGCGCAAGGCCCAAAACGCGGTATAGTGCTATTCCTCCTCTTTTTCTCGCGTGCGGCCCCGTCACACGATGTCGGCAGTGGCCATCTTTTCGCATTCTTTGGCGCACCGTTCGCACACGTCGGCGCACTGCTGGCAATGATCGTGCTTGTGCTGGCGGCATTCGTCGGCGCACGCCTGGCAGATATCCGAACAGGTGGCGCAGATATCCTCGCTGAATTCCGACCCTGCCGCCATGAAACCCGATGCGGTGTAGCAGAGTTTCGCGCAGTCGCGGTTCATGGCAATGCAGCGGACCAGCATTTGCACATTTTCCCCCTGCAGGCACGCGGTGGCGCAGTATTCACATGCGACGGCGCAGGCGTTGCATGCTTCGATGCAATCCTTGTACTTGTCTGTTGTCAGTTCCATAATTCACCTTTCTTTGGTTTCTTACCTGTTTTCTCTCCGCCTTTAAGTTGCTGCACGAGGCTGCAATCGACACAAACCCGACGCCTGACCACACAAGTTTTTCTGCACCGCCCTCCGGGCCCGGCCAACGCCGCTTAACCCGCATCGCAGCCGCAAAAACGAGTTTGCCCCCGAGAACACGAAAAGAAGAAAAGCAGCAACGCCCGAATACACCGCCGCCCGAGCCCAGGCTGTCGCATTCTCCGGATGTCGCAACCCAAACCCAACCTGCGGCGACAATGGAGAGCAAAACCGGTTGGGCAGAGGCCAAAATCAGGAGCATCTGTTCGCCGGGGGGGGATTTTGGCCTCTGGGGCCCCGACCGGTTTTGCTCGGTCCT
>JACZKQ010000070.1 GCA_014859965.1 Phycisphaerae bacterium | reverse complement strand
CGACTCGGCGGTCAAGCATCACATCCGGCGTTTGGAAAGCTTGGGCTACAAGGTAACCGCGACACGCATGGAGTCCGCCGCGTGATTCTTTTCAGAGCAGAGGCCAAAATCCCCCCCCGGCGAACAGATGCTCCTGATTTTAACCTCTGCCCAACGGGTTTTGCTCTCCATTGTCGCCGCATGTTGGGTTTGGGATGCGGAACATCCGGAGAATGCGCCCGCCCTGCCCCCGCCGAGCATTGGCTTGAATGTCATGGCCGCGTGTGGTACGATTGCGTGCGAAGGGGCCGGATGCGGTCCCGGCGCTTCCAGGCAAGTTTTCATTCGCAGGGCTAAGAAAGGTGTAGACGGCATGGGAAGTCTGTTGTTGGGGGTCATGGCTCGGTCGGTTCGGGGACTTGGCCTGGTTTCGCTGATGGTTTTGCTGTGTTCGTGTCTGGCCGCAGAGCAGGGGTTCGAACTGCGGGAAGTGAAGTCGGGGGACACGGCGCACAGCGTTATTTACAAGGCTGCGCACGTGACGCCGAGCCCTCGGCAGTTGGCCTGGCAGCAGCGCGAGCTGATCGGCTTCGTTCATTTCACCGTCAATACGTTTACGGATATGGAGTGGGGTACGGGCAAAGAGGATCCGGCGATCTTCAATCCTAGCGCGCTGGACTGCAATCAGTGGGTGCGCGTGTGCAAGGACGCGGGCATGGAGCTGATTATTCTGACGGCGAAGCATCATGACGGGTTCTGTCTTTGGCCGAGCAAGTACACCGAGCATTCGGTGAAGAACAGCCCGTGGAAGAACGGCAAAGGGGACGTGGTCAGGGAACTGTCGGATGCGTGCCGGAAGGCGGGGATGAAGTTCGGCGTGTATCTTTCGCCGTGGGACCGGCATGAGCCGACGTATGGGGATTCGCCCGCGTATAATCAGTACTTCATGAACCAGCTCAAGGAACTGCTTACGAAATACGGGGAGATTCACGAAGTGTGGTTCGACGGGGCCTGCGGCGAGGGGCCCAACGGCAAGCGGCAGGTGTACGACTGGGAGGCTTATTACGAGGTGGTTCGCCGGTACGCGCCGCATGCGGTGATCTTCAACGGGCCGGACGTGCGGTGGGTCGGCAACGAGGCGGGCTATGCGCGGGAAACGGAGTGGAGCGTGGTGCGCTTGGAGAAGACGTTTGCCGAGTTCATGATGGAGGACCCGCAGAAGGCGGACCTGGGCAGTCGTACGAAGCTGATGGGGCCGGGGCGGCTGGTGTGGCTGCCCGCCGAGACGGATGTGTCGATCCGGCCGGGGTGGTTTTATCATGCCAGCGAAGACGACAAGGTCAAGAGCCTCGATACGCTGCTGGATATCTACTACAGTTCTGTGGGGCGAAACTCAGTGCTGCTGCTGAACGTTCCGCCGGACCGGCGCGGGCTGATCCATGAGAACGACGCCCGGCGACTGCGGGAATTCGGCAGGGTGCTCGATGCGACGTTTGCGAAGAACCTCGCGGCGGGGGCCGAGGCGCGATGTTCGGCTTATCGCAAGGGGACCAGGGCGTTTTCAGATGAGAAGCTGTACGGGCCCGACATGATCGTCGACGGCGATATGGAAACGTACTGGACGACGGCGGAGGGGCAAACGCTGGCGATTCTGGAAATCGATATGCAGTCCGACCAGACGTTCAACGTGGCGTCGCTCAGCGAGTATATCAAGGCAGGGCAGCGGGTCGAGGAGTTCGCGCTGGAAGCATGGTACGGCGGGCAGTGGCAGGAATTTGCGCGCGGCACGACTGTCGGCTATAAGCGTCTGCTGCAGTTTGAGCCGGTGACGACGCGCAAGGTGCGGATCAAGATTATGCAGAGCCGCGTGTGTCCTACGCTGGCGGAGTTCGGGCTGTACTTTGCTCCGCCGGTCGAGACGGTTTTGCAGGGGATGTGATTGGGGGCGTGGAATGTGGAGTGGCCCCGCAGTTTGCGGATGCGATGAGCTGTGCGACGGGGGCGGCGCATCGCAATTATCTCCGTGACTACGCCGAGCAAACCGCCGATACAGAAGCAGGGCGCATTTTGCCGGGTTAGAACCCGCGATTGACAAATCCGGACAGCCCTCTACAATATGCAGGCAGTCTGACTTGAGGAGCTATTATGGAAAACGTCAAACCGCAGGACGCCCTGGCGGAGATCGATCGCATGAAGGAGGAGATCGTCCGCCGGTTCGATCCACTGAAGATCATTCTCTTTGGCTCATACGCGCGCGGCGGGTTCACAACCGACAGCGACGTGGACTTGATCGTGGTCATGGAGGTAGAGGGATCGAAACGCCAAAAGGCGACGGAGATCGACGTGGCCTTGTGCAACCGCAGGCTGGGGCTCGATGTGATCGTGGTGACGCCGCAGGAGTTCGAGAAATACCGCAACGTAGCAGGCCACGTCATCTACCCGGCCGTCCGCGAAGGAAAAATCCTCTATGAACGAGCCGCCTGAACATCTGCAACTCCTTCGGCAGTGGGTGGGCAAGGCTGATGAGGACCTGCGAACCGCAGAGCATATACTGACGCTCGAGGAGGCGTGTCCGTTCAGCAGCGTCTGTTTTCACGCCCAACAGTGCGTGGAAAAGTATCTCAAAGCCTTGTTACTTTCGCACAATACGCCTTTTGGCCGGACACACGATTTGGTGAGGCTGTACGACCTTCTCGCGGAACAGCACCGCCGCCTTTTGGACGTGGAAGAATTGGCTGTATTGAACCGTTACGCGGTGGAAGCCCGCTATCCAGGCGATTGGGAGCCTATCGACCGAAAGGAAGCCGAATTCGCTGTCGGGCTGGCGCTAAGGACCCGCAATGACGTGAGAGCGGTGTTGTCCGAAGAGCTGCGGCTCAATGAATGAAGCCGGAAGACAAGTAGAGCACTGCCGGCAAGAAAGACGAAGGGGCGATCATGCAGCACGTCACGCCATATTGTTCGCGCGTTTGCATTTGCACTGGCGGGGGGCTGAACGAATTATTCGGTGCTTCTCACTGAGATCAGGGCATTTGCATGAGGCGGATGTGCACTGCCTGACGTTTCATGGCAATGGTACATATGACCAGGCCCGGCATCAGGTACCGACCACAGGCCTTCGGTCTGACAAAAAGTGTATTAGTTCGTAAGTAGTTGCCTCACTTGCTGAGAATCTCGACAGCAACCAATCTACTCCTTCTTCTCTTGCTTTTTGAAGTTCAGGGCGGCGGAGTTTATGCAGTATCTTTGGCCGGTGGGCTGTGGGCCGTCGTTGAAGACGTGTCCGAGGTGTCCTCCGCAGCGGCTGCATGTGACTTCGATTCGCGTCATGCCGTGGGTGGTGTCTTTGCTGTACGCGACGCCATCCTGTTCGGCGGGCTGGGAGAAAGCGGGCCAGCCGCAGCCGGAGTTGTACTTGGCGTCGGAGCCGAACAACTCGTTGCCGCAGGCGGCACAAAGGTACTTGCCATCCTCGAAGAACTCGTCATATTCGCCGGTGAAGGCCCGTTCGGTGCCCTTCTGGCGGAGAATCCGGTACTGTTCGGGGGTGAGTTCTTTCCGCCATTCGGAGTCGGATTTCCGTATTTTTTCCGGTCTTTGTGTATCAGCCATTGGGGCCTCCTCGTGTGTGCCGCTGTCGTTTGCGGTTGTCTTCTGTTTGCCAGCGTATTGTGGAGCGGGCCGGAGGTCGCAGCTTCCTGGAGCGAGCCCGGCGGCGGCGATTACGACTAATGCGATCGTGATCTTGGCCATTCCTTGTCCTTTCGCAGCTTCGGCGGGTCAAGCCCGCGTCGAACAGTTTAACTATACGGGTTGTCGGGTTGGGCGGTTCGTGGTCAAGGCGGAACTGACAGTCGGGCTGCGCCGCATCTGCCATCCTGGGGTGATTTGCGTTCTTCAGGCTGTCAGGGTGGCAGATTGGCAAGGTTTGGCCGGGCCGGGTCGGGGGGCGGCGGCGGTCGCGGTCATTGATGCAAGTCTTTTGTTTGCAGGGTCTTACGCTTTTCGTTATCGGAACCTGCGTCCGTGGCACATGATTTGCAATGAGTAGTGCGTCAAGGTGAATCCGGCTGTCGACTTTCGTCGGCAGCGTTGACAAAAAAGCAGTTATGGCCTGTAAATTATGGCGCCCAATCAGATCAATGTGTTGTTAGGCCGTTCGGACGCGGAGTGGTCGCGGGCCGTGGAGCAGTTGTTTGTTCCGAGGGGCATCCGGTCGATGGTGGCGGGCAGTGCGGGCGAGGCGGTTGATATTCTGGAGCGAAGCCATGTTCAACTGGCGCTGCTTGACATGGATTCCGGTGGGCCGGGCGGTTTGAGCATGGTCCGGGCGATCCGGGGTTATGAGCCGTTTTTGCCGTGTATTACGGTGTCTTCGCGGTGGGAGCGGCCGCTGCTGGGCGAGGCGCTGGAGCTGAACGTGTTCAGTGTGATCGCCAAGCCGGTGGACATGCAGGTTTTGCAGGAGCAGTTGAATAAGCTGTTCATTAAGCAGTACAACAGCGACGTATTCAGTGCGTAGCGCGGCGGACGGCGACAGTGGTCGCGGGCCTGACGGGCCGGCGGCGCGGCGGAAGGCCGACAGGATAGAGCAGTTTGAACTGTAAACAAAGGAATAGCGATTTACTTGTTGTTGAAAGGAGCATGAGAAGATGAAGATTCGACCATTGGCTGACCGAGTGATTGTCCAGCGCGTGGAGGCTGAATCGGTAACGGCGGGCGGCATTGTGCTGCCGGATTCGGCAAAGGAAAAGCCGCAGCGGGGCAAAGTGGTGAGTGTCGGCGAGGGCAGAATACTCGATGACGGCAGCCTGGGCAAGATGCAGGTCAAGAAGGGCGACGGAGTGCTGTTTTCAAGCTATGCGGGAACCGAAGTCAAGCTCGAAGGCAAAGAGTACCTCATCATGAGCGAGTCGGATATCATGGCGATAATCGAGGATCAGGCATAAGTGCAGATGAAGCGGCGTGTTTGCCGCGGTAACAGAGAATCATACAGGAGACAGACATGGCAGCGAAAAAGATAGCCTTTGATAGCGAAGCCCGCGCGGCGATTCGCCAGGGGGTCAAGAAGTTAGCCGCGGCGGTGAAGATCACGCTGGGCCCGTGCGGCCGGAACGTGATTTTAGAGAAGTCGTACGGGTCGCCGACCGTCACCAAGGACGGCGTGACCGTGGCCAAAGAGATCGAACTGGAAGACGCTTACGAGAACATGGGCGCCCAGATGGTCAAGGAAGTGGCTTCGAAGACGTCCAGCGTGGCGGGCGACGGGACCACGACGGCGACGATTATGGCCGAAGCGATTTTCGACGAAGGGCTCAAAAACATCACCGCGGGCGCCAATGCAATGCAGGTCAAGCGCGGCATCGATAAGGCGGTGGCCGCCATCGTTGACGAACTGGCGAACATGGCCATTGCGGTGGATTCGAGCAAGCAGATCGAGCAGGTTGCGACGTGTTCTGCGAACCAGGACGCCGAGATCGGCAAGACCTTAGCCCAAGCGATGGACAAGGTCGGCAAGGACGGCGTGATTACGGTCGAAGAAGGCCAGTCGCTGGAGACGGTCGTGGAACTGGTAGAGGGGATGCAGTTCGACAAGGGTTATCTGAGCCCGCATTTCGTGAATCATCCGCAGGACATGACGGTGGTATTGGACAAGCCGTACATCCTGGTTTATGAGAAGAAGATCAGCTCGGTGAAGTCGCTGGTTCCGGTTTTGGAGAAGGTGGCCAAGAAGGGTCGTCCCATGCTGCTCATCGCCGAAGACATCGAAGGCGAGGCGCTGGCGACCCTGGTGGTCAACAAGCTGCGCGGCGTGCTTCAGGTGGCCGCGGTGAAGGCGCCCGGATTCGGCGATCGGCGCAAGGCGCTGCTGCAGGATATCGCCCTTTTGACGGGCGGGCAGGCGATTTTCGAGGATCTCGGCATTCAGTTGGAGAACCTCGAACTGAGTCAGTTGGGTCAGGCCAAGACGATCACCATCGACAAGGACAGCACGACGATTATCGAAGGCGCCGGCGACACGGCGGCGATCAAGGGCCGGATCGAGCAGATCAAGAACGAGATTGAGATTTCGACCAGTGATTACGACATCGAGAAGCTGCAGGAGCGGCTGGCGAAGCTGGCCGGCGGCGTGGCCCTTGTGAAGGTGGGCGCGGCGACCGAGGCGGAAGTGAAAGAGAAGAAGTCGCGCGTCGAGGATGCGCTTCATGCTTGTCGTGCGGCGGTCGAGGAAGGTATTCTTCCGGGCGGCGGCGTGTCGATGCTCAAGGCGCTGAAGGTGCTTGATAAGGTCAAGTGCGTCGGCGACGAGAAGATCGGCGTGGATATCGTGCGTCGCGCGGTTGTCGCCCCGATCAAGCAGATCGCGACGAACGCGGGACTCGACGGCTCCATCGTGGCGCAGAAGGTCATGGAATCGAGCGAGCGGAATTTCGGTTACGACGCGATGCGCAAGGAATACGGCGACATGATCAAGTTCGGCGTGATCGTTCCGACGAAGGTCGAGCGGACGGCGCTGCAGAACGGCGCGTCGATTGCGTCGCTGCTGCTGACGACGGATGCGATTGTCAGCGAAATTCCCGAGAAGAAGGCGGCTCCGGCAATGCCTCCGGGCGGCGGAATGGGCATGTAAGAATGTTTGCGACGGGCCCCGCTTCGGCGGGGCCCTTTTCGTGTCAGGGGTGCGGCACCGGTTGATTTGAGGGGCGGTTGCGGCGGCTTTTCTGTATGTGCGGGGCTGCGAAGAAAGGAAGCGATCATGGTTTTCAGGTTCTATTCGAGTCAACTCTCGCAGGCGACCCGGAGCCTGGCCCTGTGGGTGTTCGTGGGTGGGCTGGTCCTGATGGGGTTCGGGCTGCTGACCATTCTGCTGCGGGACGTGTTCATATTCATTGTGGCGGGGCTGTTTTTTGTGGCGGGTTTGGTGGTGATGTCATGGGGGGTACGGTTATTGATCGCGGCGCTGCGCATGGGCAGACGGCCGCGTCAGGCGGGACCGGGGGCGTATCGCGAGAACGTCAGTGTCCGGATCGATTCGCAGCCGTAGCGGCGCAGACTGAACCGGTGGAGTTAGTATTCGTAGATGCGGTCCTCGATGAGGATGCGCACCAGAGCGGCATTTCCAAAGGCGTCAACCTTAATCTCGGCGCGTGCTTTTCCGGCGTTGTTGCGGAGGTCGCGTTCGATCCGGTCGCGGTCGTTTTCGGGGATGTAGTAGGATTCGATGCCGTAAGTGATGCTGCCTCGGCGCTGTTGTCTGCCCTTGATGAGAACGGCGTCCTCAGCGAGGTCTTTGGGGCGTTCGGTATGGACGCTTTCAGCAGACCAGGCGCCGTCGGCGGCGGGTTTGAGGACGACGTAGGCGGTCCGGCCCGGCTTTTGAGCCCACGACGGGTCGGCGGGAGTTGCGATTTCGTAATTGAGGATCACGTGGTAGCCGCTGAGGAAATTGTAGGGATCGACGGGGGCGGTCCTGATGAGGAGGGTTCGGCCGGTGAGGCGGGTGTAGACCTGCCGGGCCGGTACGGCGGCGAGAATGGCGGCCTGAACGGCGACGGCGAGGGCAAACAGGGCAATCTGCCTATTCATGGGCAATCCTCCTTGTCCTGAGGAATCTTTCGAACATGACACCGGAGGCGATAACGGCGATACCGCCGACAGTGAAGACGAGCGCCTTGATGAGCAGGCCGGTCTCGTATTCCAGCGTACGGCTAACGACCATGAGCGCGACCAGCACCACGCCGGACCAGAACAGCCTGCGGTCTTCGAGGTCGCGGGCTGTCCCGACGAGTGCTGCGGCCAGCACGAACAGGGCGATGTTGGCGAGCACCGCGAAGATGAGCTGGGATGCGGTGAAACTGCCGATGACAAAGAGGCCGAAGGCGGCGACAACGGCGCCGAGGATTTGCACGGCCCCGGGGCGGCTTCTTACTCGCAGCGCGGCGGGGACCATCAGCACGATGCCGGTCACCAGCGCCGCCAGCAGGGGGGCGCCTTCGGTGAAGCCGATGCGGCCTGGGATGTCCGCGGCGTACAGCCATTCTTCGGCAATACCCTGAAAACCTGCCAGATAGACTGCGATTGTTGTGGACAGAAAACCGAGGAAAACGGCAGGCGGCCCAAAGGACGTGAATCGCCCGGAGCAGGCGATCAGACCCCAGCAGGTGTAGAGGAGGCCGAGGACTACGAAGGCCGAACCGATCAGGTCGCCGCGGTTTCTGCCGGCGCTGCACACCAGGACAGCGATGCCGATGGCGAGCAGTGCTGCGGTAAAGGCGAACTGGGATTTGCGCCAGTGGCAATACGGCAGGAAGAGGGCGGCAGCGGCAAACGGATAGTACCAGCAGACCTGTCCACCATAGCCGGCGCCGCCGAGAAACCAGATGACCGAGGTGACGATGGCGATGACGACGCCGGGCGTGCTGCATACGGCGTAACCCATGATCAAGGCGCCGAAGGCCCAAGGCAGGAAAAGGCCGTTCCACCGTCCTTCGATGTGAAAAATCTGGGCCATCAGGCCGATGTTGGCTCCGTAGATGAGCGTGCCGAGGAGGATGAGGGCATGGCCCAGCGAGGGGCTCTTGCGGGAGACTTTCCAGAGGTAGAAGCCTGCGCCGTGCGCGCCGAGCATGGCGGCGAAGATGAGGGAGACCTTCAGCATGCGCGGAATGGCGGTCCAATGGGCGGCGACGAAGCTGATGACGCCGATGCCGATCAGGAACGCGCCGATGGTGTAGATGACCATGACGAGGGTGCGGGTCGACTCGGAAGCCAGTCCGCTCAGTCGGTAGCGGGAGGCGATGGCCTGTGCCTGGTCGGGCGTGATCAGGCCGTCGTGCTCGAGCAGAGGCAACTGCCGCTTTAAGTGTTTTCTGAATGCAGCGGGAACGCTGGCTGTTTTCATGCGGACCTCAAAACGACATTACATTTTTTTCCCGGCTCAACCCGCAATGCAGCAACCGTATGCCGATATTGAAAGTATACCCGACTGTGAAACCCGGACAAGTGCAAAATGCGAATCTCCGCGAGGCGAGGCGGCAAACGCAGTCGGCGGGAAAAGGAGGGGTTTTCGTGTGTTTTGTTGACATGCGGGCGGCAGCGGCTTAGAATTGGGGGTTGTATTCAGCGGCATGAATAACAGTTTTTTGGAGTGCGACATGGATCCTTCTATTTTCAAGGCGTACGATATTCGGGGTGTTTATCCGGACCAACTGGACGAGACGGCTGCGTGGAAGATCGGGCACGGTGCGGCGCAGTTTCTGCGGTCGCTGCTGCGGGGATACGAGCGGGGCCAGGCCAACGCGCAGTCGGTGTGCGTTGGGCACGACATGCGCAAGCACAGTCCGTCGTTAGCCAAGGCGCTTATGCAGGGGATGAACGCGGCGGGCGCCAATGTCATCGACCTGGGCATGATCGACACGCCGCAGATTTACTTTGCGATTAACCACCTGGGCACGTGCGGCGGCGTGCAGGTGACGGCTTCGCACAACCCGGCGCAGTACAACGGGTTCAAGGTCTCGGGCATACTGGCCAAGCCGATCGGTATCGATACGGGGCTCAAGGAAATCAAGCACATTGCATTGTCGCTGCTGCACACGCACGGCCGGGTGGACGGCGGGGTGGAGAAATGCGATCTGACGGACGATTACCGGCAGCATGTGCTTCAGTTTCTCAACCCGAGGCTTAAGCCGCTGAAGATCGTCATCGACGCATCCAACGGCATGGCCGGCAAGATGGCGCCGGCGATCTTTTCGGAACTGCCCATCGAAATAATCGGATTGAATCTTCGCCACGAAGGCTGGTTCGCACACGATCCGAACCCCCTGGTGGAGGCGAACCTGGCGGACCTCAAGGAAGTGGTGCTCGCCCAGGGAGCGGATCTCGGGGTCTGTTTTGACGGCGACGCGGACCGGTTGATGATGGTGGACGAAAAGGCCCGGAACATTACGTGCGACCTGGCGACGGCGCTGATGGTGCCGTATTTCCTGCGCGACAATCCGAACTCGGCGATTGTGTACGACCTCCGGAGCAGCCACGTGGTGAACGAAGAGATTCTCAAGCATGGCGGCATTCCGCGGCGCGAGCGGGTGGGCCATGCCTATATGAAGAAGACCATGCGCGACAGTCACGCGGTGTTCGGCGGCGAATTAAGCGGACATTTTTATTATCGCGACAATTACTATGCGGATTCGGGGATGATCACGCTGGTTCATATTCTTAACATCCTCAGCGAAGCGGACAAGCCGCTGAGCGAACTGATCCGGCCGCTGCGGCGCTATGCGGACAGCGGCGAACTCAATTTCGAGATTGAGGATAAGGCGCTTGCGATGCAGCAGTTGTCGCGGAAATACAGCGGCGGACAGATCGACGATCTGGACGGCATTACCGTTCAATTCCGGGACTGGTGGTTCAATGTCCGGCCGAGCAATACCGAGCCGCTGCTTCGGCTGAACGTCGAGGCGAAGACGTACGATCTGCTGAAGGAGAAGCTCGCCGATTTTGAGGATTTCCTGGGTGAACCGGTGAGTCACTGATTGAGCGGACTGCGACGGGCACGGTGATTTTTGGTGAGAAAGGCCGGACTGGGCTTGCATGGCGACGGCGCGTCAGTGGCGCGGATGGGGCACGACCAAGCCGTCGATCCGCAAATGTGAACATGCCGAGTTACCGAGAACGCGGCGATTTGTGATGGAATCAGAAGACTGCTGGAGAAAGGCTGCAAGGCCGCTTTGCCGAAAGGGTGATGATTATGAGTAATCCGTTAAATCGCCGGGAGTTCTTGAAGGTTGCAGGGTTAGGTGCGGCCGCGTGGTCGTTGGGTGCGCAAGTGAGTGGAGCGTCGGCCGCAGGGCTCTACGGGCGGCGGCCCAATATGGTGTGGATCCTGGCGGAGGATATGTGCCCGGATATGGGCTGTTACGGCACTCCGGAGGTGAAAACGCCGAACCTCGACCGTATGGCCGCCGAGGGGATTCGTTATGCGAACGCGTTTGTTACGGGGCCGGTGTGTTCGGCGAGCCGTTCGGCGATGATCACGGGTATGTACCAGACGTCTGTCGGCGCACACAATCACCGCAGCCATCGTGCCGACGGTTACACCCTGCCTGCGCCGGTGCGACTCATCACCGACTACCTGCGCGAGGCGGGATATTTCACCGCCAATAACGGCAAAACCGACTATAATTTCACACCCGTGGGGGCGCCCTTTGACGGCAAGGACTGGAAGGAACGCAGGGAAGGGCAGCCGTTCTTTGCACAGATTACGCTGGCGGTGACGCACCGCAACTTCAGCCGCGACAAGCAGAGTCCCATCGATCCGGGCAAGGTCGACATTCCGCCGTACTATCCCGACCATCCGCTGACGCGGCGCGACTGGGCGGATTACCTCGAATCGATTCAGTTGATGGACCGGCAGGTCGGTGACATTCTGAAGCGGCTGGAGGCCGAGGGCATCGCCGACAACACCGTCGTGTTCTTCATCGGGGACAACGGGCGATGCCACGTTCGCGGCAAGCAGTGGCTTTATGAAGGCGGCATTCACGTCCCGCTGATCGTGCGTTGGCCGGGGACGCTTAAGGGCGGCCAGGTTTGTGAGGACATGGTCAGCATGATTGACGTTTCGGCGACCCTGTTGAAACTGGCGGGCATCGAGCCGCCGGCGCACATGGAGGGGCAGGTGATGCTCGGTGAGGACGCGAAGAAGCGGAGCTATATCGTCGCCGCGCGGGATCGGTGCGACGAAACGGTGGACTGCATACGGTGCGTGCGGACGAAGCGATTCAAATACATTCGCAATTTCATGCCGGAGCGGCCGTATACGCAATTCAACGCGTACAAGACGCGGCAGTATCCGATCGTGACGTTGTTGGAGGTCATGCATAAGCGCGGCGAACTGACGGAGGCACAGGCCCGATGGATGGCGCCGCGGCGCCCGGCCGAGGAACTGTACGACCTTGTCAAGGACCCTCATGAGATTCGTAATCTGGCCGGCGATCCCAAGTATCGCATGCGGCTGATCGAACTTCGGGCCATTCTGGACCAGTGGATTGTCGAGACAAAAGACCAGGGGCAGATTCCGGAGCCGGCGAGCGTGCTTGAGCCGTTGTACAAGGAGCGGGAAGAGATCCGGGTGCGGGATATGAAGCAGAAAGGGCTGTCGCCGGACTGTACGCCGGAAGAGCACCTGCGCTATTGGGAGACAAGGCTGCTCGGCCGTACGGTTTCATAGATCGGCCGCAAACCCCACGTGCCGAATCTCGTGCTCATCCTGACGACCAGGGCTGGGCGAGGGGGCTGGAAGCCTTTGACCGTCGGCACGGTAACCCTGAAGCGGGTTCGGCGGTCCTTCAGGGCAAACGCATTCTCCTCGTAACGCGCTGGGCAGGCGGGGCCGCCAGGACCGAGCAAAACCAGTCGGGGCCCCAGATGCCAAAATCCCCCCCCGGCGAACAGATGCTCCTGATTTTGGCCTCTGCCCAACCGGTTTTGCTCTCCATTGTCGCGCAGGTTGGGTTTGAAATGCTGACATCCGGAGGATGCGCCCGCCCTCGGCGATCGTTTTTGCTTCTTGATTTATGGTGTGTCCGGCACTATAATAGCTGAGGATATTTGGGGGCCTGGCCGGCGTGGACGGTTCAATCTGCGCCGCCATACGGTAACTCAAGTGGAGAGGTGGCGGATGGTGAGATTGGAAAAGAACCTGCGATGTGAGTGGCTTCTTGCAGCTGCTGTTCTTGTATCGGTTTGTGCGCCTCTCGTGCGGGCGCAGGAGAAAAACGAGCCCGCGGTTCCGGTGATCAAGGAGGGTGAGACGCAGATCGTCAAGCGGTTCGAGGACCCGGACATGTGGCTGCGGCATGACCTGTGGGTGGAGACGGAGTTCGATTCGGACGGCGACGGCAGGTTGGATCGTGTGCACGTCGACGTCACGCGGCCTCGCCAGACCGATACCGAAGGCCTCAGAGTCCACGTGATCTACGAGACCAGCCCGTATTACGCGGGGACGGCCGGTCCCGTGCACGACTACATGTGGGAGATGCGGCAGGAACTGGGGGCAGAGCCCGCCAAGCGCAAGGAGGCCGAGCCGGTCAAGCGCACCGGCGAGCGCCCCATCATCTCCAAATCGCTGGTGAAAGACTGGGTGCCGCGCGGCTTTGCCGTGGTGCATTCGTCGTCGCCGGGGACGGGCTTGTCACAGGGTTGTCCGACCGTCGGCGGCGCGAATGAGTCGCTGGCGCCCAAGGCGGTGATCGACTGGCTGAACGGCCGCGCCAAGGGATACACGACACCGGGCGGAGCTGACGAGGTCGTCGCCTACTGGTCGACGGGTCGCGTGGGGATGACGGGCACGTCGTACAACGGCACGCTTGCGCTGGCTGCCGCAACCACGGGCGTTCAGGGGCTCGAAGCGATTATCCCGGTGGCGCCGAATACGTCGTACTATCACTACTACCGCTCGAACGGGCTGGTGCGGTCGCCCGGCGGGTTTCTGGGAGAGGACATCGACGTCCTGTATGATTTTATCAACAGCGGCGACGAAGAGAGGCGCTCGTACTGCGACTGCGAAATTCGCGACAAGCAGATGCTCGCCAACCTCGACCGCGCCACGGGCGATTACAATGACTTCTGGGCGGGCCGCGATTATTTGAATCACCTGGACAACGTGCGCGCGGCCGTACTCATGTCGCACGGGTTCAATGACTGGAACGTCATGCCGGAGCACAGCTTTCGCATCACTGAGGCGCTCAAGGCAAAGGCCCTTCCCCTTCGCATCTATTACCACCAGGGCGGCCACGGCGGCCCGCCTCCGATGAAGATGATGAACAGGTGGTTTACTCGCTATCTGCACGGCGAGCTGAACGGCGTCGACACGGAAGACCGGGCGTGGATCGTGCGGGAAAACGAGGACCGTTCAAATCCGACTGCGTATAAAGACTATCCGAACCCCGACGCGAAACCGGTGAAGTTGTTTCTCACGCCGGGTGCACCTGAGCAAGGCGGACTGTCCACAAAAAGGACGACCGAAAAAGTCACAGAGACGCTCGTGGATAATTTCTCCTTCGGCGGTGAGGCGCTGGCTCAGGCAGAGTGGACCCATCATCGTCTGATCTACTTAACGCCCGAGTTAAAACGCCCCGTGCATATTTCCGGCGTCGCGCACGTTTCGATCAAGCTGGCCTCCAGCAAGCCGGCCGCAAATCTGTCGGTCTGGCTGGTTTCGCTTCCGTGGAACACCGGCAGGGATGCAAAGATCACCGACAACATCATCACGCGAGGCTGGGCCGACCCGCAGAATCGGCGGTCGATTGAAAAAAGCAAGCCGCTTGAGCCCGGCAAGGCCTATCGGGTGGCGTTTGATCTCCAGCCGGATGATCAGGTCATCCCCGCCGGCCAGCAGATCGCCCTGATGATCTTCTCAAGCGACCGCGATCACACCCTCCGCCCCGACCCGGGCGCCGAACTGACGGTCGATCTCAACGGAACGCATCTCACTCTCCCTGTGGTCGGCGGCCCCCAAGCCTATGCCGAAGCCTTCAAAGAGGAATAAGAAACCGTACTCTTTCGCTCTCAATGGGAGTCTGTCTCTTTGGCTTTCTCTCCAGGCGGAACGAACCGGGCTTTCACGCCGAATGTCATTGGCCCTGTGCCGGCCTCATGGGCTCCAATGTCGGGGGCGCTGCCGGTGAAGATATCGCAGAAATTGGGGATCACTGTCCCTTGGTCGTATCCGGGGCTTTGCGGCGCGAGCTGGAAGCTGCTCAGCCTGGTTTCGAAGTCGAATCCTGCACCCGGCGCGTAGGTCGGCTTGCCGGAAAGGCCGTGCTGCTCCTGGCCCTGGGGATAGCGGGCAGACACCAGATCGTAATCGAAGTCGTTGTCGAAGCCCTTGCCGGTGCTGATACTGTGGCTGTCGGAGCCCCTCACGTGGAGGATGTTGTTGCGGCTGATGCAATGCTTGATGACCCTTGAAGAACCGCCGAGTCCGCCGGCGCCCTCGTCGTTTGCCTGGAATACCGTATTGTTGAAGATGTACATGTGGCCCGTCATCCACTGCTCGCCGCCTGCGTAGCCCATCTTCAGGAAAGGCCCGTGGGTCATGTCCCAACTGCTGCCCGGCGGGCTGTAGCTGCGTCCCGAGACGTTGCGCCACACGTAGAGCGGGCCGATCGACGCCGCGGCGTTGGCTATGGGGATCAGCACATCCTCCACGTAGTTGTTCCATATACGCACGTTCTGGTCGCCGCCTTCGGCCTCGATGCCGTCGTCCCAGCAGTTGGCAACATAGTTGCAGTAAATGTCGCTGTCTGCCCCCGGAAAACCACGGTAGCCGCCGTTGTATCCGGCGCCCATCCCATCGTTGAAGTAATGGTCCGGGTCGGACCAGCACTCATTGTAGCGAATGACATGATTGCCTTCGGACTCCCAGAAGACCACGGTCTGCGGCCCTGCAGGATGCGTCGATGCGCCGTGCTTCTCGGCCCAACTGTTGGTGTCCCACGTAGGATGGTGCAGCTTGCATCGCTGGATAACGACGGCCCGGAGGTCCCTCTGATTGCTGAAGACCGCGGCCTGATAATCCTTGCCCCAGCCCTTCTCGTCTTCGCTGCCCCACTTGCTGATGTCGCAGTCTTCGATGACTATGTGGCGGCCGCTGAAGAGTCGAATCCCGTGTTCCCTTACGTTCTTGATGGTGAACCCGCGGAGAATGACATAGCTGGCGCGTACGGCGATGCCCAGGTCTTCGGTGTTCTCGGTGTCGATCGTGCAGCCGGCGCCGTCGTAGAGCACGTAGCCTTGCGGCGTCCCCGATTGAGTGACGTTGAGTGTGCTGTTTCGGTTTTCACCTCGGACGACCGAAGCGACCGGAAACTCCTCCTTCCAGGTCGCGGCCTTAAAGACGGTTTGCACCTCGGTCCCGTCGAGTTGGAGGGCTACCTCATACAAGGTCCCGGGATTCAGATTGACGATGCTGCCTCGGTAGTCCGCCTTGCATTCCGGGCTCTCCACGGGATTGTAACGCATGGACAGGCCGTCGCGCCACCTGTCCTGTCCGCTCTGGCGGTATTTCACGGACACCTGCTTGCCCGCGCCTCCCTGCTCCGGCGACCAGTACACGCTGAGGCAGTGAAAAGTAGATACCGCCAGAGGCTCGGCTTTGGATGTTGGCGTGGACGCGGACTCCGCGGCGCAAACGCCGCCAATCACCGCAATCACAATTGCAGACAAATACATGTTCATGCGTGGCAATGCAGACTCATTCATCTCAGATGTCCTTCAGGATGACAGTATTCTCTTACAGTATAACCCACGAGGCACCAAGCACTTCTTAGGCTCCCCTTCGTTGCGCCTACTATTCTCCGAGTATATCCTCCGGTTCGCCGACCTCAGGATCGTACTCAACAGAAATCTCTGGCCCGACGAACTGTTTGAGTTCAACTGCCAGACGGCGACCCTCCGCTACGAACGCTGCCTGGTCGAATTGCTCTGGAGCATCGAGCACCTTCCAGTACTCTTCGATCCATCTGTCAATGGCGCCGGAAAGTTCCTTCGGCAGCGACAAGGAACTGTGCTCAAGCATTCCATGGCGGAACGGGCCCACTGGCACACACGCCCAGATGCCGGAACTCCCATAGTCCGCCATGACTCGTAGCTTCTTGTATCGCTGCATTTCTCTGGCCCATTGAACTCAGTTTAACATGCGGAACACCGGATGCCGGTGATGCGTTGAAACCTCTGGTTAGCTCCGTTTGCCCATAAGGTACTGCATTGCCTCAGCGGGAGTACTGAAGACTGTCCGACTGCGCCAGTGAACCAGCATGACATCATGCTTGGAGAGGAACTGCTCCATCCGAGCAGCAGCATCGCCCTGCAGGACAAACGGTCCGGTCGGCTCCAGCCCAAGCGCGGTCAGCTTGCCTTGCGCAATCTGTGCGTAGACAATGACGCCGTCCAGATGAACGGCATAAACATCCGCCAACTCGGACCCGTAGCCAACGATCGTAATCCCGCGTGTTTCTGTGCCGAAGAGCGTCTCCAACTCCGAGGAGGAGAATGGAATGTTCAGGGGTTGGGGGATCGCCTTGCGAATGTGGCACTCTCGGAATGCCTGGTACTCGCCCACGGGCACACTCTGCTCTCGCCAGATTCGATCGATGGCCACGGTCTCGGCCGCAACCTGCGTTGAGAAGCGCGAGGAGACGAACTCGAACTGCCTCCAGTCGTCTTCATGCATCGCATAGCAGTCCTCGCTTGCGGGCACATTTGAGGTAGATGGAAGAGCGTCGTTCAGCGTAGGGGTCGTGAACAGAATGTCAGATGGGTCCACAGGAACAGCCTCCTTGGAAGGACGTCTGTCGCAAGACACGAGGAGCAGCGCTATGCACAGTATTACGGTCGTCTGGTTCATGCGTTAAACAACAATTAGGTGTATGCCCTCCGCTGACCCTACAAAACCCGGTCATCCGAAGATGGCCGGGACCTGACACTCCTTGGCGCCAGGAATGTACATATGTATTCACCAATCCCCGCCCAAAGTCCAAGCGCGGAGCAGAATCCACACAAATCGTACTTCCGGGCCATGACTGTTTTCTGACTTTATACCGCACCAGACCCACTCCGTCAACTCCGCCGGGTAAGCTAAAGGAGCCTCGGTCCCGGCGTCGATGCTGAGCACTTACTGGAAAACATGCCCAACCGGCCCTTTTAAAACGCCGTCCGTCCGGCTATACTGTCAGCGTGAACCGCATCAGCAATAAGCGTGCGGATACTGTTGGGGCCGGACGCTCTTTTCGCGAGGACACAATGAGTAAACCCGCAGACACCTCTGAGAAGGAGAAGAATATGACAGAGCAGGCCACACAAGCCGCACAACCAGGGTATGGGAGAACAATTATGGATGCAGTGAACTTTGATCGGAGAGCGTTTCTTAAGATTGCTGGGTTTTCGGCGGCGGCGGTCTTTGGCGGGTGTGCCAAGAGTTTGGCTGGGGGCGGGAAACCTCGACAGCCGAACATTGTTTTGATTATGTCCGACGATATGGGGTATTCCGATTCGGGCTGCTATGGCGGAGAGATTGATACGCCGAACCTGGACAAGCTGGCGGGTAACGGCCTGCGGTTTACTCAGTTTTACAATACGGCGCGGTGCTGCCCGACGCGGGCTTCGCTTATGAGCGGGCTTTATCAGCATCAGGCCGGCATTGGCCACATGACGGGCGATTACGGCCATGAGGGGTATCGCGGCGATCTGAGCAACCGGTGCGTGACCATTGCTGAGGTGCTAAAGCTCTCTGGGTACAGCACTTATATGGCGGGCAAGTGGCATGTGACGCCGAACGTCCGCGCCGGTACGTCGAAACATAACTGGCCGTGTCAGCGGGGGTTCGATCGGTTTTTCGGTACGATTCACGGGGCGGGCAGCTTTTTCGACCCGAATTCTTTGACGCTGGACAACGAATTGATTCCGCCGTGGAAGGATTTTTACTACACGGACGCCATTTCAGATTATGCATCGAGATTCATCCAGGAGCATGAGGGCGGCCATCCGTTTTTTATGTATGTGGCGTTTACGGCCGCGCATTGGCCTATGCATGCCCGGGAGAAGGACATTGCCAAATATAAAGGCAAATATGCCAAGGGATGGGATTCGCTGCGAAAAGAGCGGTATGCGCGCATGAAAAAGTTGGGTTTGATTGATCCCGCATGGGAGATCACGCCGCGGGATGAAGGGGTTCCGGCCTGGGAGGAGGAACCTTTGCCGGAGTGGCAGCAGCGGCGCATGGAGGTCTATGCGGCGATGGTGGATAGTATGGATCAGGGGATCGGGCGGATCGTGAAGAGTCTGGAGGAGAAGGGCGAACTGGAGAACACGCTGGTCTTCTATCTGCAGGACAACGGCGGCTGCGCGGAGGAGTATGGCAGCAATGGTCCGGTCAAGCCGGATCCGGCCGAGCCGGTGGTGCTTAAGCCTATGGCGGACAATGAGTTGCAGTTGAAGATGCAGCCGGATGTGACGCGGGATGGGCGGCCGGTGCGGACGGGTAAGGGGGTGATGCCGGGCCCGGCGGATACCTATATTGCCTACGGGAAGGGGTGGGCCAATGCGAGCAATACGCCTTTTCGGCTTTATAAACACTGGGTTCACGAGGGCGGGATCAGCACGCCGTTGGTCGTACACTGGCCTGCGGGCATTCAGGCGAAGGGCGAACTGCGGGGGCAGCCGGGGCATCTGATCGACATTATGGCGACGAGCGTCGATGTGGCGGGTGCGACGTATCCTTCGGAGCACAAAGGACATACGATTATTTCGATGCAGGGACGGTCGCTTCGGCCGGCGTTTGAGGGCAAGGCGATCGATCGGCCGGAGGGGCTGTTCTGGGAGCATGAGGGCAACCGGGCGGTGCGGAAAGGGGACTGGAAACTGGTTTCGCGGTATCCGGGCGGGTGGGAGTTGTATAATTTGCGGGAAAATCGAACGGAAATGAACGATTTGTCGACGAAATTTCCAGAAATTGCACGGGAACTCGAAGGAATGTATAATAGCTGGGCCGAACGAAGCTTTGTTGTGCCCTGGGGCGAGTTAAACAAGAAGGCGCAGCCGCAGAAAACAACCGCTGCAAGACCAGAAATGAGGAGATGATGAGACGACGTGATTTCCTGAAGAAGTTTGCATTTGGAGCGGCTTTGTCCGCTGCGCCGGGTCTGTTCGAGGCGGTTGAGACGCTCGCGGCCGAGCCCGCTGCCAAACCCAATATTGTGATGATCCTTGTCGATGATCTGGGCTATGGCGATCTGTCGAGCTACGGGGCCAAGGACCTCAAGAGCCCGCATATTGATGCGCTGATGTCTGCCGGTCTGCGGATCGATAATTTTTATGCGAACTGTCCCGTGTGTTCGCCCACGCGGGCGGCGCTGTTGAGCGGCCGGTACCCGGATATGGTGGGCGTGCCGGGTGTGGTCCGCACGCATATCGAGAACAACTGGGGGTATTTGTCGGAGCATGCGGTGCTGCTGCCCAAGGTGCTGAAGAGGGCGGGGTATCATACGGGGATTGTGGGCAAGTGGCACCTCGGACTGGAATCGCCGAACACGCCGAACGAGCACGGGTTCGACCACTTCCATGGGTTTCTTGGCGATATGATGGACGACTACTACCATCATCGGCGGGACGGGTTTAACTTTATGCGGCTCAATGACAAGGAAATCGATCCGGAGGGGCATGCGACGGATTTGTTTACGCAGTGGGCTATTGACTACATCGGCGAGCGGGCCGGGGCGAAGCAGCCGTTCTTTTTGTACCTGGCTTACAATGCGCCGCATACGCCGATTCAGCCGCCGAAGGAGTGGGTGGAGAAGGTGGGAGAGCGGGAGAAGGGGATCAGTGAGCGGCGGGCGAAGCTGGTTGCGCTGATCGAGCATCTGGACGACGGGATCGGCAAGGTGGTCGCGGCGCTGAAGGCGTGCGGCGCGGCGGATAATACGTTAGTGATCTTCGCATCGGACAACGGCGGGCAGATCAATGTGGGCGGGACCAACGGGGCGCTTAGGGCGGGCAAGCAGGACATGTACGAGGGTGGGATCAAGGCGCCGTTCTGTGCGGTGTGGCCGGGGCGGATTGCGGCCGGCGGGCGCAATGACGAGTGCTTTGCGATGACGATGGACCTGTACCCGACGATGTGCGAGGCGGCGGGGGCGACGTTCGAGCATGAGATTGACGGGCGGAGTATTCTGCCGGTGCTGTTAGGGCGCGAGCGGCGCTTAAAGGAGCGGACGGTGTTCTGGGTGCGGCGCGAGGGCGGACAGTACGGCGGGCGCGCGTACTATGCGGTGCGGCGCGGGGATTGGAAGCTTTTGCAGAATTCGCCTTATGAGGCGATGGAGTTGTATAATTTGAAGGATGATCCTTTGGAGGCGAAGCCGCTGCCGAGGAACCATGCTATGTATCGGGAGTTGTTCGCGGCGCTGCGGAGGCATGTTACGGCGGCGGGGGCGGTGCCTTGGCAGAAGTGGCCAGTGCGGCTATGATCGCAGATTTCGCAGATGAGCGCAGATCAAAGCGAATAGTGTGTAAGGGTGGTACGTGCGGAGGGTATTGGAGACAGCGCGACGGGTCTGCGAGCGCAAGGATTAGCTGATTGGAGAGCCAAAGGTGAGCCGGGATATCAGATTCTTGCATGTGTTGACCTGCTGCAACATTAAGCGGGTCCCTGGCTTTTTGTCGATCAGCAGACGGGCGAGGCTATCAGGAGCCGTGGTGGCCGGTGAGACAGTTTGTATTCCAGTGGGTGGTCGATAGAATGGTGAAGTGTGTGATCTCTATTGCTGCCTGGGCGATAACAATCCTGATGGCATGGTCTGGAATCGCGCTTGCCTGGCAGGTCGTCGATGCTTTGAGGAACGGCATTTTCGAATTAACAGATGACTGGAGGGTACCATTTCGAAAGAAACCCTTGCGGTTTTGTGTACTCATAATAGTGTATTCAGCCTTAAGTCCCTTAGTTCTGGTTGCAAGTGGCGCTGCAATATACTGCCTTGCAGTTCGGTAAAGGCACGAAGGCGTATGGATCGCGAGCTGCGGAGGCATGTTACGGTTGCGGGAGCGGTGCCTTGGCAAAGATGGCCGGTGCGGTTGTAATTTACAGACTTTGCAGATGAGCCATTAAAGCGAATGGTGCGCAAGGGCGTTACTATTTGCTATTTTCAAGTTTTTAATTACGATGTAAGGTGACGTTCGCGAAGCGAGAGCGAATGGGCGGCGCGATGGCAAAGCGTCGTGGAAGAACTGGATGGAATGGGGGGCTGGATTGCTTGGAATGCAGGTGAGGCGATGAAGGCGGATATTGACGGGTCTGGTGACGATTTGATTCAGCGGTGCGGCGGGTGCGAGTATTGTATTTTTGAGGAGATTTTGTCGCCGGAGCAGCGGAAGGTCAAGGTTCTGAATTTGCGGATTCCGGACTACCATGTGCATCGGATAACCATTGAGCAGATATGCGGCAGGCACTACGATGAAGTCTGCTTTATGAAATATGCGGCGATGCGGGCGTTGTGCGATGATCGGACAGCAATGCAGATGGGTGTGATCAAGACGTTTGTCTGGGATCTTGGCAAAGTGCGCAAGAAACGCGTGGATTTCAATGAGGCGTTTCGGGACTGGACAAAGGATCAGGACCTGGGGAGAGGGATGGAGGAAAGTTATGCAAAGCGATTCGGAGAGATATGGAGCAGAGGGCTTCGAGAAGTAAAAAGTAATGGAATCATCATAAGAAGGCAGATTCTTACCACCGACCAGATATACGAAATGGTGATGGCAAGGCCGCACACGTATGAAGATGTTTTAGTTCTCCTGGGCACCCTGCTGAGAGAGCACAAGGAAAGGGATGCTGTTTGAGGTTTGGGGCGGGACGGCCGGGCTTGGCTTGGCAAGGGAGGGGACATTTTGGGATTGGACATTGTTTTGGATCGTTGATCCAGATGGG
>JACZKQ010000069.1 GCA_014859965.1 Phycisphaerae bacterium | reverse complement strand
TGCCGGGGGCGGGCGGATTAGACCCGGCCGTCGGGGTGGACTTGCGGTACTTCTTGGACGCCTCGGGGTTCAGCCGGAAGATGGCGCCGATGGACGAGCCGGGGATGATCTGGCTGGACGGGGTGTTCGCGGTGAACGACGCGGCGGGCAAGCGGCGGATGGTCGCCAAGTATGCGCGGATGAAGAGCCTGGGGGAGGCGAGCGAGCGCGGGATGATGGTGTACGACGACGAGAAGGAGCAGTTCGTGACGGTTGTGCGCGACGGGCCGGAGTTTTTGCTGTTCGCCGACTCGGGGCATCCGTTCGGGGTCGAGGTGGGCGGTGAGCGGTATTACTATTTTCCGACGCCGTTTCAGTTGGGGGTGCGGATGCGCGTGAAGGCGGCGTACGAGAGCGCGATCGATCCGAAGCAGTATGAGATTCTTACGGCGCTGGAGATTGCGCAGGACAAGGGCAAGGGGTTGCGGTGGGTTTCGAGCGGTGCGCTGCTGGCGGGCAGCGGGCTGAGTCGGCATGAGCTGATCGCGGCGCTGCGCAAGGAAAAGGACGCCCATTGCCTGCTGTACGATGTGGAGACGGGCAAAGCCGTGACGCCGCAGAGCGGGTCGGTTTACTGGAATGCGTATCGCGGCAAGTGGGTCATGATCACGGTGCAGTTCGGCGGAGAGGCGTCGTTTCTGGGGGAGGTTTGGTATGCGGAGGCGGAGACGCCGATTGGGCCGTGGGGGTATGCGCGGCAGGTGGTGACGCATAATCGCTACTCGTTTTATAACCCCAAGCACCATCCTTATTTCGATGCGGACGGCGGGCGGCTGATTTATTTCGAGGGGACGTATACGCACACCTTTTCGGGGACCGAGCCGGAGGCGACGCCGCGCTATGATTACAACCAGGTGATGTATCGGGTGGACCTGGGTGACGTGCGGGTTTATCTGCCGGAGGCGGTGTACGAGACGACGGCGGGGGAGGGTGCGGCGCGGTATGGCATGGGACGCTCGTTTGGCGCGCGGGGTGAGCCTGCGTTTTATGCGATGCGGCCGGGACGTGCGCGGGAGGATATGGTTGCGGTGTATGCGGTGAAGGCGGACGGCGGCGGACGGCTGGCGACGCGCGGGGCGGCGGCGGGAGCGCGACCCGTGTTTTTCGGGATGGCCGCGGCGGCGGAGACCGGCGGCGAGATGGGGGCGCTTCTGTATGAGTACGTGAACGAAAAGACGCGGGCGCGGCGGTACGGTGTGGCGTCGCCGGGCGAGGGATGGGTGCGGGGCAGGGAGCCTTTGTGCCGGGTTTGGGAGCGGCCTGCGGTGTCGACTGCGGGTGACTGGTTAGCGCAGCCCTGGAGCGAATGAGCGGCGAGGACGCGTCGCGATTGGCCGTGCCGTATGGCGCGGTTCGTGTCACGGCCGGCAGAGGGCAATGCGAGACGCGGGCGTTAGAATTTGTAGATGAGCGACGTTTGGGCGCGGAGGCTTTCTGCGTCGCGCTGGTCCTGGTAATCGGTTCGCCAGTGGGACAGTTCGAAGCCCACGTCGGTGCTCTTGTTGATGGAGTATATGACGTTGCCGAAGACGGCGCGGTTGTACTCGCGCTTGTCTCCGACGATGCCGACGAGATCGTCGTTGTCGACGTCTTCGATGCTGACGCCGACGTTGAAGGCCCACTTGTCCCAGGGCGTCAGGCGTGCGGCGACCCATCCGCCGCGGCTTGCGATTTCGCGGTTGCGAACGATGTTGACTCCCTGGTTGATGCCGCCGAAGTAGGGGGAGAGATTTTCGCCGGTAAATAGTTCGCCCTGGAAGGCGAGCCACTTGTTGACGGGCTGGCTGAAATCGACGTTGAGCGACCAACTGTCGAATTCCTTATCGCCGGCAAGGGTGTCAAATTCCTCTTTGCCCCAGTGGCCTGAGAAGCCGACCGTGGTGGGCTTTGCGCCGAAGAGGGGGAAGGTGGAGCTGACGCGGCCCTGGAAGGCGGGTATGCCGGAGTCGGCGCCGGTGTCGGGATTGAGACCGCCGGGGGCGGAGCCGATGTTGCGGGTAACGGCGCCTTCGAGCATGAGGTCGACTGCGTCGCTGAGGGCATAGATCTTGGTGGCGCGGATCTGGGGGCGGCGGTAGCCGATGTTGCCGGCGTACCACTGGACGGTGTAGTTGAGCGTGTTCGGGTTGAGAGGGCTGATGACGTCCCAGTACTGGCCGGCGAGGATGCTGAAGCGGGCGTCGGGCCAGTCGAGTTTGGCGTAGGCGTGACGGACGAGGATGCCGGGCCTGTTTTCGCCGCCGTTGTCGGTGCCGAAGAAATCGACTTCGACGAGGCCGGATGCGAGGATGTCGCCTTTTTCGCGGCTGTTGATCCGCAGCCCGAGGCGGGTGTTCTTGGCGGTCATGTTGAACTCGTCGTCTTTGCCGCGCGGCTGGGGGAGGACCCAGGTGGCGAAGTTGCCGGTGTTCACGGCGGCTGAGTCGTAGGAGGCGTCGAGTTTAATGAATCCGTAGGGGATGAAGTCGAAGCCGGCGAGCGGGCCGGGTTCTTTGTGGTCGCGTTTTTCGACCATGGCGGCGATTTTTTCCAACTGGTCGTCGGTGAGTCTCGGCTCGCCGATGCGCGGCGCGGGTGTGTCGGTTGCGACCGGAGTCGGGGTTGTCGTTTCGGCGGGCGGCGGGGCTTGACGCGTTTGGGACAGGACGATGTTCTTGAGTTCGGCGAGTTCCTGCTCGAGCCGGCCGACGCGCTGCTTGAGGTCGGCGTTTTCTTTGGCGAGGTCAACCTGTTCGTCGGCGGCGTGCAGGTTGGCGGCGATCAGTAAGAGCAGGGTCAGCGAGAACTTCAGCATTTTCATTATCACTCCTGGTTTGCAATTCACCTCGTAATCGCGCACGCACCCCCCAAAGCGGACAATACCGCTCACGGCATACTTGAGGGCATGTCCCTTGCATTGTCACGTTCGCATTCGGCCCGCAACCCCTGCTGATAAGGACACACGTTCAGTTGATTTCGTAACTCCCCGGAGGCATGCTGCCTGATTGGATATTGTAGCGGACCGGCCGCGATTGGCAAGGCCTATGTCTTGAGATTGGCATATTTTGCTCCTGCGCCGCAGGTGAAATCGCACACAAATCTCACAAGGTGACTGTGAAGAAAAGAGGTCCGACGAGGCGACTGTGGCGGCAGAACGGCCGGCGGTAGAGTCCAAGCGGAAAGAGGCTGGGGAGTATGCCCATGCCGCGCAGAACACAGCTAAGGTGCCCGTGCCGCCATTGCGAACGGCACGGGTGCAAATGCTTATGCTGTTTGTTGCTTACTTGTTTTTCATGACAAAGGCCAGTGTCGGGTCGAGCGGGTAGCGTCCGAAGCGTTCGCCGTAGAGGGCCAGCCCGTTCGGGAGACTGTCGTCCACTTCGAGGCGGACCTTGATGGCGCCGGCTTTGGCGGCTTTTTGCAGTGCTTCGGGTGAGATGTGGGCGGTGACGAGCCAGCCGTAAGAGCCTGCCTCCCTGAGTTTGCCGTCCTTGAGCTGGTTGTGCCATGAAAGTATGCCGCGATGGTCTGCGGGGTCGTCGGGAAGGTCGAGGAGTGCGACGGCCGTGTCGGCGATGCGGATGCGAACCTGCGAGGGGAACACGGTTTCGTCCGTCATGGGATAGGCGTTCTGGTTGAGGCTTGGATCGTGCGTGCCCTTGCCGCGCATGAAGTCGCCTTCCTGGCGGGCGGCGGCGTCCATGTCTTTGCCGAAGAGCTGTTTGGCGGAGGCTTCGAAGCGAATGGTGGCTTCCAGGATATCTTCCGGCTTGAGGTCTTTGGGCCAGGGGATGGAATATTCGAACCAGCCGAAGCCCATGCCGTTGACCTTGAGGCCGTCCAGGACGTTGGTTTGCTTCATGGACCATTTCGCCTCGGTGAAATCGGCCGGCGCAAAGCGCAGCAGGCGGACCTGATTGCCGCCGGCGGTAATGGTCTCATCGGCGGGGGCGGGGCCCTGGGTTACGACAAAGGTGGTGAGGTTGCGGTGCAGCACGGCGCCGGCGCTGTCGGTGAGGACGAGGCCCAGGACCGCGACGGCAGTCTTGTCGGGCATCTTGATTTCGAGAGGCTCCAGTTCTTTCTGCATCCATGGCGTATAGGCGATGCGCCGTGTTTTGGCGTCCCAGGCTTCGCGCTGTCCGAGGCGGTCCCAGCCGTAGAGGACGGTGCGGAGGATCAGTTCGGGTCCGACGGGCGCGTCGGTCATGAAGCTCGCCGTCAGCGGGACCTTGACGATCTCGCCGGGTTTGGCGTCGCGGCTGATGTCCTGGCCGGTGGAGATATAAAAGGGGCTGTGCAGATCGCGGAGGCTCATGCCGTCGAGCAGTTCCTCAAGACCGGTGAATTTGTTGGAGCGGTCGAAGCGATAGTAGCCGTTCCATTCATTGATGACATCGTGGTGCTCGGTATAGAGCCAGCCCGCGATTTTGGGATGTCGGCGGAACTCATTCATCATGCGGTGGTAGTCCCACGAATAGTCGACGTCGCCGGTGCTGCCTTCGTAGCCCCAGACGTTTCCGCATTCGCTGTTGAGATTGGGCTGGAGACCCTGTTCCCGGCCGCCGATGAAGTTCCACTCGGAGCCGGCGTGCGTGTCGCGGACGATCTGGCTCAGGTGTTCGGCCCATTTATAGCCTGGCAGATAGGCATGCCACGTGTTGAGGTCGGTGGCGACGTGGTCGTTGTTGCAGGGGGAATTGTCCTCAACGAGCCGGGTGGGGTCAAGCTGCTTGGCAAGGTGGTACATGAGGACGACCCATTTCTGGGTTTCGGGGGTGAAGCCCTTGTCGCGGGTCTTGAGGCCCCACGTTTCGTTGAAGATCACCCACGAGAAGATCGACGGGTGATTAAAGTCGCGGCGGATCATTCCCCTGAGGGCGACTTCGGTTTCTGCCTGCATTTCTTCGTCGGGCTGGCCCCAACTGTTGGGGACGTCGGCCATGATGAGCATGCCGAGGCGGTCGGCCCAGTAGAGCTTTCGCGGCAGGTCGATTTTGACATGGATGCGCTGTGCGTTGAGTCCGAGGCGGCGGGAGCGGAGGATTTCGTCGCGCATGAAGGCGTCGGTGGGCCAGGTGTAGAAGCCGTCCGGATGATAGGCCTGATCGAGGCTCATCTGAAGATAGATCGGTTTGTTGTTGAGTGTGACATAGGGATAATCGGTGCCGGGGAGATTGCCGACGCCGATCTTTCTCATGCCGAAATAGGTGGTGACCGTGTCCGTACCCTCGGGCGTCACGAGCATGGCGTCGACATCATAGAGGAAGGGGTCGTCGAGCGTCCAGAGCCTCTGGTTGGGAATCCGAAGATCGAATTGGACGTTAGCGGCGCCTTTGTTGAGGGGCTGAGTAAGGACGGGTCCGGCGAGTTCGCTGTTGCGGAAACGGATCTGCAACTGGGCGTCTGCGCGAAGCGGCTTGTTGAAGGCGGCCTTGACGACGACCTTGCCTTCGTCGATGTCGGGCAGGAAGTGGACGGTGTCCAACGCATACTGGGGCCGGGCTTCGAGATAGACGGTTTGCCAGATGCCGCGAGCGGCGCCATAGCCCTGCTTACCTTCGAGCTTGAACTTGTGAGGCGTGTCGTCGACGCGGATGACGAGGTTCTGATGGCGCCCGGGGGCGATGTGATTGGTAAGGTCAAATTCGAACGGGGTGTAGCCGCCGCGGTAGGTTCCGAGGAGGTTGCCGTCGAGCCACGCCGTGGTGGTCCAGTCGCTTGCGCCTATGACGATAAAGACGCGGGCGCCCTGCCACATCGGCGGTATGACGACGGAGCGGCGGTACCATGCGATGTCGGCGTTGTCGCCGACGCCGGAGAGTTTGGAGCCCCACGGAAACGGGACCATGATGGTTTCGGGAAAACCGCTTTTGCTTTTGAACCAGGACTCCTCGCGGCCGACGTCTTCTTTGTCGAAGCGGAACTGCCAGGGACCGTTGAGATTGATCCAATCGGCGCGGAAGAAGTCCGGCCGGGGATGCTCGGGCAGGGGGATGTTTTGTGCGTTAAAAGGCTGGGCGTGCACGAAACCGGCGAATTGTGAGGCAACCAGTGCAAGCGTCAGCAATACGGCAAGTGAAATCCTGTTTTGCATAGTTTGTTCCCTTCCTCTCCAGACAAGATAAGATTTTAGCAGATTTCATCCATGCGGCGTCCTCGCCGCGGAATTGGGGTCTCCGTTCTCCACTTTTCCGGCAAGGACACCCGATAGAATACATTAATTCACCGGGTTTGTCCATCCTAATCCGGCAACCGGCAATGACCGTCCAGCAAGACTCGGAATGTTCGAAAATTGTGCAGTTTGGCAAAAATTCTCCTAAAAATATTTGCCATTTACCAAATATGTGCTATAGTATACATATCGAAGTCGCCGTGTGGAGGGATTATAGTGGCTCTGCAGGGCTGCATCGGATACAATGGCGGCGACTGTTTTTGGAATTGATGGATACGGGAGTGATTCTGATGGCACAGTATCTGATTGTGTTGGTCGCGGCGGCGGGTTTGCTGGGCGTGGCGGCGGGCGACGGGTTTTCAGGGCAGATTGAGGGTGACTGGCTGCGTCAGGCGGTGCTGCGCGGGCCGGGACCGGCAGTTGGCGGCAATGTGACGCCGGAGAGCGATGCGGCCGGGGGTGTGGACGGGGTGATCGACGGTAAGTGGGGGTTTCACACGCAGCAGGAGGCAAATCCGTGGTGGCAGGTCGACCTGCGTGAAGCAACGGCATTAGGGCGCGTGGAACTGTACAATCGCACGGAATTGGCCGGTCGGAATTCACGGATTATGGTGCTGGCGGCCGACGACGATCAGGTGTTCAGACGCGTTTATCAGCATGATGGGGGCGTTTTTCTGGGGCATTCCGACGGCAAGCCGCTGCGGGTGGAGTTGGATGGGTTGCGGGCGCGATACGTGCGGGTGCAACTGCCGGGGACGGATTATCTGCATCTGGATGAGGTGGAGGTCTATGCCCAGGGCGGTGAGACGAATATCGCCCTGAACAAGCCGTCTACGCAGAGCAGTACGAGCCAGTGGTCGGTCAATCATGTGTTGAAGCATGGCGAATATCCCGTTTCCTGGGCGGTTAAGACGGGGCTTGCACTGGCGGGCGATCTTGCCGATCACGGGGTGGATGTGGACGAGCAGACGGCACGCTTAAAGCGGATACAACGGCAGGCTGAGAAAGCAGGGGGGCAGGACGGCCGCGGGCTCTATCTGGCGGCACGGGCGGCGACGCGGGAGATTGCGTTTGCCAATCCGCTGCTGGATTTTGACTCCATTCTGTTTGTCAAGCGTGCGCCCGGGATGTTTCCGCACATGTCGGACCAGTATTACGGGTGGTGGTCGCGGCCGGGCGGGGGGATCTACATTCTGGAGCATTTCAAGAGTGCGGATCGGCGGGTGCGATGCCTGACGGCGGATTGGCCGGCGGGGAATTTCCTTCGGCCGGATATATCGTACGACGGCAAGCGGGTTGTTTTTGCGTACTGCCGGTACTATCCGCAGGTTGCGGACATGGAGAAGGTGGATAAGGAGCGGCTGCCGGAGGATGCGTTTTATAACCTTTACGAGATGAACATCGACGGGACAGGGCTGCGGCGCCTGACGCGGGGGCGGTATGACGATTTCGATGCACGTTACCTGCCTAACGGGGAGATTGTGTTCCTGTCGACGCGCAAGGGGACGTTTTTGCAGGTCGGCAAGGCGAGTGCTGAGGCGACGCTCGCGGCGACGCTGCCGGACAGCTATGTCCGATGCGGGGGCGACAACGTGCGGCCGGTGCCTGTGTATACGCTGCACGTGATGGACGGCGACGGCGGCGGACTGCGGGCGATCTCGGCGTTCGAGAACTTCGAATGGACGCCTTCGGTGGCGCACGACGGGCGGATTCTGTATGCGCGGTGGGATTACATCGACCGGTTCAACGGGCACTTTATGAGCCTGTGGTCAACCAACCCGGACGGCACAAACGGGCAACTGGTCTATGGCAATTATACGACGAAGCCGCAATGTATCTTCGAGGCGCGGGCGATTCCGGGGTCGAACAAGCTGGTTTTTACGGCGGCGGCGCATCATTCGAACATGGGCGGGGCGCTGGTGCTGCTGGATCGCTCGGCGGGTTCGGAATACGAGCGGCCGCTGAGGCGGATTACGCCGGAGGTGGTCTATCCGGAGGCGGAGGGCTGGCCGGATGCATACTACCTGAATCCGTGGCCGCTGTCGGAGGCGTATTTTTTGACGGCTTGGTCGGACAGGCGGCTGCCGCCGCATTACCGGGTGGACAACAACGAACTAAACCCTGTGAATGCCGCCGGCATTTACCTTTATGACGTGTTCGGCAATCTGGAATTGATCTACCGGGACGCGGGGATTTCGAGCATGTATCCCATTCCGGTGCGGGCTCGAACTATTCCTCAGGTGTATCCGTCGGAGGTTGACTGGGATGGGCCGCAGGAGGGGGCGCTTCTGGTGCAGGACGTGTATCGGGGGCTGGAGGGCGTGCAAAGAGGGTCGGTGAAGCGGCTTCGTGTGATCGGGGTGCCGCCGAAGGTACAGCCGCGCATGAACGTGCCGAACCTGGGCGTATCGGCCGAGGACCCGGGCAAGTTTGTGCTGGGGACGGTGCCGGTCGACACAGACGGGTCGGCGTATTTCCGTGTGCCGTCGGGGGTGCCGCTGTTCTTCCAGGCGCTGGATGAGGCGGGTCTTGCGGTGCAGACGATGCGGTCGCTGACGTATTTGCAGCCGGGGCAGACGCTTTCGTGTGTGGGGTGCCATGAGCCGCGGGATGCGGCGCCGGCGGTTTCCGGTGCGCCGACGGCTATGCGCCGGGCGGCGTCGAAGCTGACGCGCGGGCCGGAGGGTTCGTGGCCGCTGCGGTTCGATGCGCTGGTGCAGCCGGTGCTCGATGCGTCGTGCGTGCGGTGTCACAATCCCGCCGGTGTCCCGGAAAAGGCGCGGGCGCTGGATCTGACGGCGGCGAAGGCTTATAACAGCCTTTTGCAGTTTGCCGACAAGGACCTGCATAAGGCGGCGTTTGAGCGGGACCGGTCGGTGGTGGGCGACTGCACAGCCCGGCAAAGCCGGCTTTGGAGCACTCTGACGGCCGACGGGGGGCACCACGAGGTGATGCTGACCGAGGACGACTTGTCTCGGCTGGCGACGTGGATGGACGTGTACGCCCAGCGGCAAGGGTCGTTCAGCAGCAAACAGGAGGAGCAATTAAAGCAGTTTAAGGCGGAGATGGCGGGCCTTCTGGAGAATTAATCGACGAGCCGGCAGATTGTTATTTTCATCGGTTAACATTGCGCGAGCATTTTGCTTTTTGCTGCGAGCAGGCGAGATATACATTAACTAAACTCATAATAGTTATTGACACGTGCCCTTTTTCTGACGATAATAAGGACGGCTTGCTTATATTAATTATTAAATTACTATTTGGGGATATGGAATGGCCAGGCAAATTGACTTTTCAGAAGTACAACAGCTTATCGAGCAGGGCCAAGAGGCCGAAGCTCTGAAGAAGCAGTTGCAGGATCAAATGGATAAGGTACAAAAAGCTCAGGCGCAATTGTCAGATCAGCTGCAATCGCTTACCGCCCTCCTGCAGGGCAGGAAACAAGCAAAGGCAAGAGGCGGTGAAAAGGGACCGGCAAAGGAAGACCGGCCGAAGCCCGGCAGCGCTCCCGAGCAGCTCTGCAAAGTGATGAGCAGCACAAAGCCCATGCAGGTCTCGGAGATTGCCCGAAAGACAAATCTCAGCGAGGGCACGGTGAAGCAGTACATCCACAAGTTTGACTGCTTTTACTCGGCAGGGCGAAAACAAGGTTACCTGTTCAAGCCGTCCTCTTCTCCTGGTCCCGCGGCAGGTCCCACCGGAATGCAGCTCGCCGGCAGAAAGAGCAAGAAGACAAAAGCCAGTAAGAAGCGCACGAAGAAGACAGCAGGCCGATAGTCTTCACAGACAAACATCGTTTATTAACCCCATCCGGAGAACATCTGGTGGGGTTTTTTTATTTACAGACGTATGCGGCCGCGCCGGTTACAACGGGCTGGTCTGTTTACAGCTTGACTTCGAGTATTCGCACCGGGCCCAGAAGCCCCGACTTGAGCAGCGGCCATTCCTTACGGACGGTTATGTTGGTTCGTGTGTACCTTTGGGATTCTGGCAAACTGCGGTCTCCGACCAATCGGTTTCTCCAGGAGTTCACAACTTCGACGGTCAGTTCGTTGGCGCCTTCCTGAAGTGCTTCGGTAATATCGACGCGGAAAGGTGTTGTCCAGATCACGCCAAGGTCGCGGCCGTTGAGCCGCACTTTGCTCATGCCGATGTCCGCCACCTCACCCAGATCCAGCATGTAACGTCTCGCCTGTTTCGGGCCCTTCAGTGCAAAAGTTTTCTTGTAGGCCGCCTTGCCGGAATAATAACGTATTCCTTCGTCGTCCATGTCCGTCCAACTTGTAAGCTCGTCGAATACCGTATGCTCGGGCCCTCCCCATTCGGAATTGAAGCTTACCTGCCAGGGCCCCGTGATCTCCTGAACGAGGTGGAGATCGGGAAAGTTCTTTTGATTGCCGCCCTGCAAATCCGGCGAAATCGACTTGCGAAAAACGAAGAACGTCGAACCGTATGGAGCAAAGTGCATCGGAACGTCGGTCCGCGCGTCTTTCTGCGAAAACGCAAGTGCATCGCGAATTCCACCGGTCAAGGGGTCCCAAAGTTCGGGCTGCTTGCCGGTAATTCTGAAACTGCACGAAACATCAATCGGTTCGGGCGACTGGTTGGCGACGAAGTACACGTCCGCGTCTTCAATGGTGTAATGGATGTAATCTATAACGCCAATGCCGCCGGGTTTAACGGTAAAATCAGGTGTGACCCCCAAGTCCGCCAAAGCCTCGCGGCCGGTCTTTCCCCACATCAGCAGGCCGCGGCCGACGTTCCGTTGCCCGCGATCGGCCTGACTGCTCCAGAGCCGATTGGAGAGCTCTTCGAAACGCCGTTGGGCCTGCGGGCCTCCGACGAGGCTGACCAGCCGCTGCGGTTTGGGACCGAGCACGGTCGCCCCCTGGTGCAGCAACTCGTTGACCTTTTCCAGTGCATCCAGCGACAGCACGTGGTGATCCGGCAGGACCAGCAAACGATAGCTGACGCCTCCCGGCACGACGATCCTCCCGTCGGCCACCTTGAGCCGCCGCAGTATGACCTCGTCGGTGATGTCATAGTCATAGCCGGGCAATATGCCGGCGGGGTCGTCCTCTTTGAGTCTTGCAACGTTGGGCACATGGTCGCCGTAGTAGTACAGCGCGTCGGCGACGAATTTGCCCTGCTGAGTCATGAAGTGGCAGCGGTTAATGTAATCGATAAAGGTTCCGGCGTACTCCCACCAGGTGACCTGCGGGTTGACGTGCGTGCCCGCGAAATACTCCTGACCCGGAATGTCCATCTCCTTTGGCGAGCATGTGAACGTGTGGAAGAAAATCATATTGAGTCCGGAGCAAAACTCATGATCCATGCTGGGCTTCTGAGACTGCCAGAGCACGTCGTCCCAATGCGGCCCGATGCTCGTGAAGGCCTCGGCTGCCACGTATTTCTTGCCGTAGATGTGTGCCGCAGAAGAGGCCTGCTTCATGTAGAAACGGTTGACGGGTTGGGGCCTGTGCGGGCTCGGAACCCAGAATTCGCCCATGACGATATCGCTCTTGCCCAGGTTCTTAATCGCGTCGAGCGGCCCGGCATGGGGCCCGCCCGATTCGGGCTGGATCTCCAGGTTGCTTTTGTGGGCGTACTCGGCGAAGACGCCGTAGTGATTGTCGGCCACGCAATCGCCCAACGTCTTCCTGAAATCCGCCAGGAAGGCATTGCTCGCACCGCGGCTTTGGACGATCTTGCCGGCAAAGACCGGCAGATAGGGCAACAAATCGTAGCCCCTGTATTTCTTGAAATCGGAGGCAAGGTCAGGGCTCCAGTTCATCCCCCCGCATTCCCAACTGTCCGTCTCAAGCTGCTTGAGGACCGTCCCCGCCAAAGGCCCCGCGTCTTCAATGAGAGGGACCACGACTTCGTTCCAATAACGATCGAACGCCTCGCGGCTGAGGTAATCCAGCACGCGGCCTTTCCATTCGCCGCTGTACGTCGAGACGTGCGCATTGGTTGTCGTAAACCCGAAGCGAAGCACCGTCCACCTTCCCGCGGGCACGTCCCAGGACAGTGTCCCGTCGGCATCCATCTTCGCCGAGATGTCGATGACATTTTCAGCAAGCACGTCTTCTTCGCCCGGCGTCGACAGAGAATCGTTCAGAAGGAAACGGCAATCCGGCGCCGATCCTCCGAGTTCTCTTGTTCCCGATTTGAGCTGGAGATTTTCGATAGGCGCAGTCCGCGTTAATGTGAGTGGTCGAGAAGCTGAATCCGCAAGCGCAAGGGTGGCCACCTGGACATTGCGGGGCGCATCGGGAAAACGCGGATCGTACGCTCCGTCGAAAATCAGTTCGAACGTTCTGCCCTTCATCGTCGGAAATCTCAGCAGCGCATTCTGGCCGTCGCCCAGGCTGAATCGTTGTGTCTTTTGATTCGTTTCTTTGCAGACTACCTGTACGGCAGCGGGCCCATAACTTTTTCTGCCCTGGATGCGGATCTCCGCGAGTTCCGTCTCGGCGCCAAAGGTTACGGTTATTGATTCCGGCCGGTCGGGACTCGGACCTTGCCCGGGCTGGTCACCGGCACTGACCCAAAAGGTGGAGCCGCTTCCATCGAGCACGTTGGTAACCGGAAAATCCTTCTGAGACGAGCCGGCCTTGATCTCAAACAGGGCTTTGGCCGGGCTGCGGTCCTTGTTTCTGTAAGCCAGCACCGCAATATCTTTATAAAAGCCGTCTCTGGCGGGTCCGGTCGGCAGTTTGCCCCGGTATGCAGCGGGGCCCGCAATTTCAGTTTGCGACCAGGTCAACTGTTTGGCCGCGAAGTCCGGCGTGACGTTTGGTCCGCCGAGGTTCCAGCCGCTTTGGATCGAAAGGCCCAGAGTCAGCTCCAGCCGCTCCGCTTCCTTCAGTGCATGCTTGAAAAGTGCCCGCCACGGTTCGCTGCCGTACAGCGGGCCGGCCGGCACCTGGGCGTTGCCCCTCTGCTCGGCGCCGCCGGCATCGAAAATCATGGCGCCGCTGAAGCCCTTGGCCTTCATCTCCGTCAAGTCGCGCGTGATCGCTTCCTTCGTAACATTGCTGTTAAGCCACCACCACCAGCAGCGAACACCCGCCTCCTGCGGCGGCTTGTGGAATCCATCTTCAAGACCCGCCGCGAACAACGCGCTCGACAAGGCGGCCATTACCGTTACAACTGTCAGGACTCTCGACATTACACTTCACCCTTTCTCTTCTCGCAAACCTGCGCCCGTGTACTCCTTCAAGAGCCGCACAAAGGTGCGATATTGTTCCAGCGAGACCTCCGGAGGCGTCTGGTGGTCTACGCTGGGGATATATCCGCCGCTTTGCATCAGGGGAGCAAGCCGCTCAAATTCGCGCCGCATCGCCTGCTCGCCTTCTTTCATCACCAGTTTATTGAAATGCCCTACCATGCACAAGTCGCCGAACTGTTCGCGCAAGAGGCTGCCGTCGACGTTTGCCTGCCGCTCCAGCGGCAGCACGCCGTCGATGCCAACCGCTTGCAGCCAGGGCACCATTGCAGTGACATCGCCGTCGGTATCGACGATGGTGATTATGCCCAACTCCTTGATAGCCTCAAGGAGCTTGCGATAGTACGGCGCCAGGAAATCCTCGAAAGTCCTCTGCGAGATCATCGGCCCGTGATTATAACTGACATCCTCGGCAATTGTAATAAACACAGGCGCACAGACCTTGCTGATCAAGCGGAGGATTTCAAGATTAAACACAAGCAGATCGCGGTTTATCGCATGAACGAGTTCCGGCTGATCGACAAAGGCGTAGCTGAGTTTTTCGATATCCATCAATGTGCGTGGAAACCAGAAAAAGCCCTCTAAGGTCGCCCAGATGACCGCATTGCCTTCCTGCTGCAGCTTGGCCCATGGCCTCATCCTCTCGACGGCCTGGGAATGGTCCGGAAACAACATGGGCCGTATCCTGCGATAATCGTCCATGTTTGCCACGACGCCCTCGGTATGGTGCTGGGTTGCCTCGATCGTGGCCTGGGTGGTGCTGAACCAGAACTGCATGTACGGATCCAGGCCAAAGTATTGCGAGATGCCAAAAACGTTGCTGAAGTCCAGATCCTGCGGCAATCCTTCTCCATGCCAGCGGGCGATTGTCTCATCCCACCACATGGCCCATTCCCATCGCGGCAGCCGGTCAAAGGGTTGAAATCGCATCACAGCCCGAAAACGCTCGACATGGTTCATAATTCACGCACCATAGAACTTTGCTTAACCTGTTTGTGTGCAACAGATCACCATTATGGAGTAACTCGGCTGCGCTACTCCGTCTTTTCTTCTCCCGTTGGGTCGGCCGGTTTCTCCCCCTCACGCATCGGCGGGTTGCGCCAGAATCGCTCGTGCAGCGCATAAACCTCTGGGTCCACTTGCTTTAGCTCCGCGCGCACAAATGGATAGAAATCATTGGTCCCAAAAAACGCCTCCGCAGTCTCGGCAAAGTACTCCTCCACGTTGGTCATTGCGTAAGCCTTGCGGCTCTGGCCGTTAATGTGCAGCACCGAATCGTAAATCCCCTTCTCCTTCGCCGCCGAAAACGCCCGATTCAACTCCCGATTGCGATGCCCCACAACCATATGATGAAACCCATGTGCGAGCTCGTGCAAAACCATCCAGGGCTGGTCTTTTGTCCAGGATAAAAACTTCTCCGCCCCGCAGATTTCCACCCCGGTCGCCTTTTCGGGATTGTAGCCGTTCTTCGTAAGCCATTGTGCGGAGGGATGATAGCACATGCACGGAAAGTTTTTGTCCTTGTATTCAACCCAAAAGGCATGCTTCTTAAGGTGTGGCAGCGCCGCTTCCGGCACCACGCGCGTGATCTGATACAACTGGTTTTCCAGTAGTTTCAGCACCTCTGCGGCCAGTTCCGGATGTTCCTCGGTCAATTGCTTATTGACCAGCACCCTCCAGCCCAATATCTCCCGGGCGGCGTAGTCGGACGTTGGCGCATAACTGTCCGCGCTGAAAGTACTTGCCAGTATAGTCAACGCGGCCAAACACGCGATTTGCATGGGGCAATCCTCGCAACGATAAAATGCCGGCCGCAGTTTGCGGCCGGCTCAGCCCCATTATACACAAAGCCGCATCCCGGGTAAACCCGACATTACTCGATAGCCGGGGTCCAAAGGGTGATAGCAATGTCCTCGGCGTCGTCGTATTGCAAACCTTTGATACGGCGGCAACGATCCATAACCTCTTGCGCCTTGGGCCCTTGCGAAAAGAGGCGATGGAACAGCCGCTCTCGCTGTTCAAGCTTTTTGTAGAAGAAAGGCGTTACAGCTTTCCAGTGCCGTTCTGCCCGTGTCTCGAATGGTCCAACATACCTGCGAAGTTTATTACGCTCTTTGCCGCTCATAAGAAGTGCCTTCCCAATGTTGTCATTAACCTTTCGCACGTCAACATACCATACGGAATCGCCCCCCGGCGGTGCGCCCTTATTTCGGAATGGCGCCAATCTCTAAAACAAGCGGCAAAAACTTGTTTCCGGGCGGTTTTCGGTTATAATGGCACCCGGCCGGGGGGAATTACGTCTAATATTGCTGAAAGAAAGGAGCTATTCGTATGTCGTCAAGAAATGCCGTTCTCGCAGTACTGCTGGCCGTCTGCGCCGCCGGATGCGCCGCCCAAACCGTCAAAACAAGCGATATTGTCGCGGCAGGGGCGGAGTTGAAACTGGCGGCCGACGGGTTCAAATTCACCGAAGGCCCAGCGGTCGACAAGGACGGCAACGTCTATTTTACCGACCAGCCCAACGACCGCATCGTAAAGTGGTCGCCAGACGGGCAGGTGACGACATTTCTGAGCCCCTGCGGGCGGTCGAATGGGCTTTACTTCGACAAAAAAGGCGTTTTACTGGCCTGTGCCGACGACAAGAACGAGTTGTGGGCCATCGATCTGAAGGGCGGGCACAAGGTGCTCCTTAAGAATTTCGAGGGCAAGCTGTTCAACGGGCCCAACGACCTGTGGGTCGCCCCGTGGGGCGGGGTGTTCTTCACAGACCCGTACTACAAGCGGCCCTACTGGGTCAACCGCGGGCCCAGCGAGCAGAAGCAGTGCGTGTACTACCTGACGCCGGATTACAAAACGGTGACGCGGGTTGCTGACGACCTCGTCCAGCCCAACGGCATCATCGGCACGCCGGACGGCAAAACGCTGTACATCGCCGACATCGGCGACAAGAAGACCTACGCCTATGACATCAATAAGCAAGGCGCGCTTTCGAACAAGCGGCTGTTCTGTACGATGGGCTCGGACGGCATGACCATCGATGAGGAAGGCAATGTGTACCTGACGGGCAAGGGTGTCTCCGTGTTCAACCCGGCCGGCGAGAAGATCAAGCAGATCGACGTCCCAAAGAACTGGACGGCCAACGTGACCTTCGGTGGCAAGGACCGCAAGACGCTCTTCATCACGGCCAGCGATTCGGTGTACACGCTCCAGATGCGGGTCGCGGGCAAGTGAGCGGGGCAGCGCATTTCGACAGTATGGGTTTTGTGGTCGCGGCGGTGAAGAGTTGGTCTGACCAGTTAGGTGTGCCCGAAGAGGTGGCGGCTTTTGGCGTGCGGCTGGTTTGGTTCGTAGGGGTTCTGGCGGCGGCCTGGCTGGTGAACTGGGTCGTTAAGCGTGTTCTGCTTGTTTGGCTTCATCGCATGGCGGAGCGGAGCCGGACGCACTGGGACAATATCCTCGTCGAACGCGGAGTGTTTACGCGGTTGTCGCATATTGCGCCGGCGGTGGTGCTGTACCTGACGGCAGCTTTGGTTTTTGAGGGATATCCTCGCGCGATCGGTTTTGTGCAGACGGCGGCAGGCTTTTATATGGTCGCCGTCGGGCTGTGGGTGGTCGATGGGCTGCTCAACTCGGCGGTGTGTATTTACAACACCTTCGACTGTTCACGAAAGATGCCGATCAAGGGGTTTGTCCAGGTCGTTAAGATCGTGCTTTACATCGCAGCCGGCGTGGTGGTTCTGTCGATTCTCCTGAAGAAGGACCCTTCGAAGCTCCTGGCCGGCATGGGGGCCATGACCGCTGTCTTGCTCTTAATCTGCAAGGATTCGCTGCTGGGGCTGGTGGCCGGCATTCAGTTGACCAGCAACGACATGGTCCACATCGGCGACTGGATCGAGATGCCCAAGTATGGGGCCGACGGCGACGTGATCGATATCTCGCTGACGACCGTGAAGGTGCGGAACTGGGACAAGACGATCGCGACGATTCCGACGTATGCGCTGGTGAGTGATTCGTTCAGGAACTGGCGTGGGATGAGCGAGAGCGGCGGGCGGCGGATCAAGCGGGCGGTGCATATCGACATGACGAGCATCCGCTTCTGCGACGAGGCGGCGCTGGAGCGGTTCCGCAGGTTTCAGTGCATCGGCGGCTATATTGACGCCAAGCTGAAGGAACTGGCCGACTGGAATTCGCAGCAGCAGATCGACGCGTCGGAGAGGGTCAACTGCCGGCGGCTGACGAACGTGGGGACGTTTCGTGCGTATGTGGCGGCGTACCTGCGGCAGCATCCCAAGGTGCATCAGAACATGACGTTCCTGGTGCGGCACCTGGAGCCGACCAGCAAGGGCCTGCCGATTGAAATTTACGTGTTCAGCAACGATCAGGCGTGGGCCAATTACGAGGGCATCCAGGCGGATATCTTCGACCACATCCTGGCGGTGGTCCCCGAGTTCGGGCTGCGCGTCTTCCAGGAGCCCACGGGGGCGGACTTCAAAGGGCTTGCCGCAAGCTGACTACCTGTCGATCTCGATGAGGTACCATGTTGTGGGTTGTGCGCCGAGGGGCATCTCGTAACTGCTCGCCTTTTTGGTTGCGGCTGCGGGTTTGGCTGCGGGTCGGCCGGTGGGGTCGAGAGGGGTGATGCTTACAGACTGCGCGGCAGCTATGTTGATCAGGGTAACGTGACCGGTGACGGGTTCGATCTGCATTGGGGGTTTGCCCCAGCTTTCCAGCGAGGTCTTGTCTTCGTTGTATTTCATGTCGGTGGTTTGTGCGCGGGCGGTGGCGGCGAGGAGGAGCTTTTTCGATTGCGCGATGGGGTTTGCATCGAGAGACGTCAGCACGATGGAGCAGAAATCATTTTCGACTTTGGCCGAGAGGTTGGCGAGGGTCCGGGGGTTGTCCTTGACGAAGCCGATGAGGGCCTGGCTTCGCTCGGTGTCGACGGTGACGAGGCCTTTGCTTTGCGGCGGGTGGTGCCACGCGAGTTGGGCAGTGTCGCAGACAACGGGGCTGCTCTGTTCCATTTCGGGCAGGGGGCCGGTCGGCCGCGTGAAGGAATTGATCCGCATTCCGTACGTCAGCGCGAGGGCGCTGTTGAAGCCGGGCGTGAAGTAGGGTCGCAGCGAGGATGAGGCCCGAAGGCTCTCAATGATCTGGTGCGGCGCGTAGGAGCGGGCGAGGGTCTCATTGGCGGGCTTGACGTCGGCGCGGAGGAAGAGCGGGGCGCAGGCGGCGAGGTTGGTCATCTTGACAGGGTCGGGGCGCACGTCGAAGTGGCCGGGGGTGCGTTTGAGCCAGTCTGCGGGGTCGGCGTGTTCGAAGGTGTAAAAGAACAGCCCATCCCAGTCGTGGAAGGCGGCATAGGCGGCGAGGATGGGGATGCCTTCGCAGGCGTACTGATGAGGGAAGGGGTGGTTGGTTTCAGAGACGGTGTAGGGCTTGCCCGCGACGGCCGACCGCGAAAGCTGGACGACGGTCGAGTTGAACGGGTCCTTGACCATCGGCGTGTTGGGCATGCGGAAGGTGCGTTTGCCGGTCTGGGGATCGATGATTTCGTTAGGGTGCTGCCAGTAAACATGGCCGTCGACGACGTCGAGCTTCGACATCGACGACAGCAGGGCGTAGCCGCTGCGGTAGTGGTTGTGGTCGCTGTTGGCGACGATGAGGGCATTAACTTTCAGGTCGTCTTTGAGGTGGCGGTACATCATCTGGAAGTAGGCGTCTTCGCAATGCATGTAGAAGGCGGCCTCGGCGTGGAACTGCTTTTCGGGAGCCTTTGCGAATTGTTTATAAGTCAGGCGCGGGATAAGGTCGCCGGGTTTGGTGTTGGTCAGTTCGTGGAGTTGGCGGAGGTCGGCGTCAGAAAGGTTCTCTTTCAGCCAGGCGTTGTATTTCTTTGTGAGCAGCTCGGCGTAGTGCGGCGTGATGTCCTGCCATGTGCCGGCGGGCCTGCCGGTGTGGGCGCCGAGGAGACGGTCGGAGAACCATGCTTCGACGAGGGAGTTTTCATTGACGAGTTCGACGATGCAGACGGCTGGTTCGTTTCGATATTCCGATTGCATATAGGGGTTGCGGTGGGTGAGGAGTTGCTGTGCGTATTCGCGGTGGAGGGACTGGATGCGGTCGTCGAAGTAGTTGAGGACCTTGGCGAGACCCATTTTGTCGTAATCGATCACGCCGTCGGCCTGTCGGTAGTTGCGGCCCACGTTGAGATTAATGTTGGTGTAGATGCCGCGTTTTTTGAGTTCGGCGACGAAGAAGTCGAAGCGGTCGAGTTGGGCGGCGTTGAGCGTGCGGGTATTGTCGGCGCCCCGGACAAAAAGCGAGGCGGACCAGTTGCTGTCCAAGAAGTGAAATCGTACGCAATTGACGGCGTAGCGGGCGAGGTGGTCGGCGACGGCGGGGGCGTCTTCCTTCGTAGGAAAGCACGCCGAGCCCGTGACATTGACGCCCCAGATGCGAAACCGCGAGCCGTCGGGCGTGACCATGTGCCCGTCGCGGACAGTGATAGGGCCATCCCTGCCAGCGGGGGCGTCGAGCAGGAAGGACATGTTGGCAGGCCCCGCAGGATTGTCCCGCCAGTCGGCGGCAAACGGGGACAATGCCGGATTATCCGCGGATGCAAGAGCGGACAGAAGCGCCAGAAACAGTGCGAATATCGTCAGCATGGGGTTAACTCCTTAGAAATCTCGTTATCGCCTGGGGCCGGGCCCACTGTGCCAACAGTACGGCAAAGTATCGGCGGAAGGACGCCCTGACGGCATATAGCCCATGGGGCTCATCGGGATATGATACAGTATGGGGGCGCGGGGACGCAAATTTTTTGCAAATAGTTGTCGCAACGGGGGCCGCGGCGGCACTATATTGCAGAAGATTCGAGTTTTGCTGTCGGGTGCCCTGGCGGTTTTTCTGGTGTTTGTGGTGTTTTGAGGTGGTTATGAGGTGCTTATGTCGAGCGACACGTACTATGTGAATCGCTGCCTTGACGGGCATCCGGACGATTTCCGGCACTTGGTCGGGCGTTACCAGCGGGTGCTTGTAGCGCATCTGGTGGGTCGCTTAGGCGGGCTGGAGGCGGCCGAAGAGGCTGCGCAGGAGACTTTAGTCCGGTGCTATTTCGGTCTTTCAAAACTCAAGAAGCCGGGCTCGTTTTTCCCGTGGATGTTAGGCGTCGGCAATCGCGTGGCGAAGGAGCAGCAACGGAAGGACGTGCGGCAGCGGGAGGCGATCAGTGAGTTGGCGGAGCAGCCCCGGCCGGACGCGGCGGGGGGGTACGATTATCCGCTGACGCGGGTGATCGGGGACCTGCCGGATTTCTATCGCGAGCTGGTGCTGCTGCGGTATTACGGCGGGTTCTCGTGCAAGGCGATCGCCGAGCAGTTGGAGATTCCCATCGGGACGGTGACCAAGACGCTGTCGCGGGCGTGCGGGGTGCTTCGGGAGAAGTTGCGGCGGCATGAGGGCAGCGGAGAATGTGAGGTGCCAAGATGAATTGCAGCGAATTCCAGGACAAATCGTTTGAATACGTGGATGGTCTGCTGGAGCCGGGCCAAGCCGAGGCGGTCACGGCGCACATTGCGGTTTGTGCCCAGTGTCGCGGCGAGGCAGAGCGGTTGCGGCGGGTGCACGAGCGGCTTGCGGCCGACGGCGGGGCGTATGCCGAATGCGACATCGAGGGCGCCGTGGTGGATCGAATTGTCAGAGAACAGACGTTGAAATTGAGAAAAGCTGAGAGGCCCAGTCGGCGGGTTGGGCTATGGAGAATTGTCATGAATAAGAAATTTGCGAAAGTGGCGGCAGCGGCGGTGATTGTGATCGGTGTGGTTTTTGGGTATCAGATGTTTAAGCAGACCGGCGGTGTGAGCTGGGCGGAGGTGGCCGAGCGCGTGGCGCGGGTCAGGGCGGTGAGCTATCGCATGACCATGACGATGCGGAACATGCCGGGGATGCCCGAGGGAACAGAAGTCGAAAGTGAGATGGTGATGCTCATTTCGGATGATTGCGGCATGAGGATGAAATCCTACACCGGCGGCAAGTTGATTTCGGCGGGGTACGTGCAATCCGGTAAGCAGGAAATCATCCTTCTCATGCCGGAGGAAAAGAAGTATACGGTGCTGAGGCTGACGGATGAGCTTCTGAAGGACACACGCAAAAGGAATGGCGACCCGAAAGAATTGATTAATCAGTTTCTTTCACTGGAGTACACGGAGCTGGGCCGATCGGAGATCAACGGCATTACGGTGGAGGGGGTGGAATCGCACGATCCGCGGATCGTTGGGGGCATGTCCGACGAGCTTCTTGCCCGTCTGTGGGTGGACGTCAAAACGGGCTGGCCGGTACGGATGACCATGGAGATCGACCAGGAGAGCGGCGTCCGCATTGAAATGACCACCGAAGATTTTGTGTGGGACGTGGCAGTGGATCCGGCCGAATTTACGGCGGTCATTCCGGAGGATTATGAATCGATGGGCAACCTCAAGATGGCCGGCTTTGAGAATGGCGAGCAATTGGTGTCGGGCTTAGAGTTGTTTGCAGAGATGAGCGGTGGACGGTATCCCCGGGAACTGTCAGTGATGAAGCTTTCGGATGAATTCGGGGAGATTATAAAATCCAACACGACGGAAAGGCTAAAGGCGGGATTGGAGCCCGAGGAGCCGGATATGCAGAAGATTTTGGAAATTACGATGATGGGGACTTTTGCCGCGATGATGGTGCAGCAGAACAGGGACTTTGTGTACTATGGGGCGACAGTATCGGCGGCAGATGCGGAGAAGGTACTCTTGCGGTGGCGGTTAGAGGATGACAGTTACCGCGTGATCTTCGGAGACCTGCGGACCGAGGATGTGAGTGCGGAGCGGCTGGCGGAGTTGGAAGCGGAATAGTCTGCCTGCCGGCGGTCTTGACGCAACGAGAGGGCCGACCCAATCGGATCGGCCTTTGCGTCATCAGGGCTTTGGGGTGATGTTGAGGTCGCGGAGGAGATTCTCCGTCAGTTCCATGGGCAGGCCGACGACGTTTGTGAAGGAACCGTCGATGCGTTCGACGAATTTGTCTCCGGCTTCCTGAATGCCGTAGGCGCCCGCCTTGCCTTTCCAGTCTTCGAGGCGGATGTGTTCGGCAATCTGTTGTTCGGTGAGGGGGCGGGGATAGACCCGGGTGGTTTCGGTCTCGACGATCTCCGTATCGTCGGCTATACGGACGAGTGCGATGCCGGTGACGACTTTGTGAGGGCCGCTGAAGAGCAGTCGTATGATACGTTCGGCGTCGGCGGCGTCTGCGGGTTTGCCGATGGTGGTGCCGTCGAAGTCGACAACCGTATCTGCGCCGAGGACGAGGCGGTCGGGGTGTCTCCAGGCGACGTCGCGGGCCTTGGCCAGGGCGAGCTGGCGGGCGAGTTCGACGGAATCCATGCCTTCGGTGGGATAGTTGGCTTCATCGACACGGGAGGGGACGACTTCGAAGGCGTAGCCGGCTTGTCCGAGCAGAAGCCTGCGCCTGGGGGAAGCGGATGCGAGTATAAAGCTGTTTGCGTGGGAGATAGGGTTCATGAGTCCGGCGTCTGTTTAATGGGAGTCCGTAATTTTAAGACAGAAGCCGAGGTATTCGGCTTCGATTCTTTCCATATTGTCGTCGATGTACAAGGTAAAAAGCGCCGGAGACACATTGCGGTTGAATGCAGTGGTCAGCGGGATGTTGCGGTCGGCGGCGATGCGCTGCAGTTGCGGGTCGAGCGGCCAATTGCCCCGCAGGCCGCCGAGCAGCAGGTTGTGGTAGTTTGCCAGTCGCTTGCCGTAGTCGGCCTCGCGGAGGAAACGGACGAGCGCGTAGGCCTGTGCGTAGAAGCCTTTGGCGGCCTGTGCGTCATGGACGACCTGCCCGGGATTCAGTGTGATGAGTTCCTCAAGGCCGACAGTGCCCCGGGCGAGCGCGATCTTGAGCGAGGCGAGGCGGTCCGCATTCCCTCGCGGCAGAAACTCGAAGACGCCCTGGTCGTAACGGCTGGCCTCGAATAATGTGGCGATGCCCTCGTCGAGCCAGCTTGGCAGGCGATAGGCGAAATGCTTGCTGTTGAACTGGTGCCAGCCTTCGTGCCCGAGAGCGGCGAAGGTGCGGGTCCTCCCGATGTTGTACGCAACGCAGGCCCCATTGAGGCAGTAAGCGCCTTGGACGATTTTCAGGTAGGCCTCGGCGTTCGGGGCGGCGAAGACCTCCGTGAACGCCTCCCACTGTGCGCGGTCGGCGAAAAGATACGTAACAAACCGCGTCTGTGTGTCAATGGGTTCGGGAAGCTGGCTTTGATAAGCCGCGTACGCCGATTCCACAAAGGCGGGAAGTTGCCGCAGCATGAGCGGGTCGGTGAGCGTGGTGTGAATCGTGTAATGGGCGGTGGTGATGGTGATGCCGGGCGCGTGGGGGTTTTGCCACGGCTCAACGCTCCGTGCGGCGGGTATGTGCCGGAGGTATCGGGCGAGACCCTCGGGGCTGGACAGATCTGCCCCGCTCCTTTCCGGCGCGTCACAGGCGGCGAGTGTGATGCAAAGAAGGCTCATGATGGCGGCGGCAAGTCGTATCATTACGTTTCGCACAGCTTAAATATCGGTGTAGTCGGCGTCAAAAGCGTCCGCGCTGAAAAGGTATACGTCGGTGTCGGGGTCCTTCCAGGCGGTCGGCGCCAGGCCCGCTTTGTCGGAGCAGCAGGAGGACAGGAATTCTTCTTTGCTCCAGCCGGTTTCCTCGGCGACCTGCGGAAGGTAGCAGCCCGACTGGTAACCTTGGGTTATATAAATGCCGTCTACGCCGAGCCGCAGACTGAGCGGGTCGGCGGTTTTCTTCAGGGGCGACAGGACGGATATTTCGATGTTGAGGCGGGCCAGTTCCGCAGGCGTGATGCGGTTCATGCGGAATCGCGGGTCCTGTGTCGCGGCGGCCGAAGCCATTTCGGCGACGAGGTGGATAAGCGGCTTATCAGACGTGAATAAGCCGATGCAGCCGCGGAGTCGGCCGGCGTTCTTGAGCGTGACAAAGCAGCCTTGCTTCTGTAAAAGGTCCGCGTCGTCCGACGCCGCAACAGGCGGCGGCAGCTTGTTCACGGACGCGGCGACGGCGTCTTTGGCGGTCCTGAGGAGAGCCTGTTTTTGAGGATCATTCATCAATAGCACGGTTTACAAAAGTTAACAAGACCTATCGACAGCCGCAATGTGCCGCCCGACAGGATTCCTGCATTCTACTTATGCATCAGTTTAATCACGGCAAAGCCGCCGATAAGCAACACTACGAACAACAGGCTGAGCCAGTTGAAGTATTTTTCAACGACAGGCCGAATCCGCTCTCCTTTCCAGCCGAACAGGCCGGCGACCAGGAAGAACCTGGCCGAGCGGCTCAGTGCCGACGCGATGAGGAAGCCCGGGAAATTAATGGCCGCCACGCCAGCCGAGATGGTGCAGACCTTGTACGGCAGGGGGGTGAAGCCGCACGCAAAGACTATCCAGAAGTCGTACTTGTCGTAGTACCGTTGGAACGCGTCGAAATTCTCCTGTGTGAAGCCGATGGAGCCCATGTTCGCAAACACCCACAGGTTAATCTGATCCCATAAAAATGTGCCGATCCCGTAACCAAAGGCGCCGCCGAGTACCGAGGCGATCGAGCAGGCCAATGCAAATTGAAACCATTTTTTCGGAGCCCCCAGGGTTAGCGGGGCGAGCAGGACGTCCGGAGGCACCGGAAAGAAACTCGACTCGGCGAAGCTCAGCCCGAACAGCGCCGTCGCCCCGTGGCGGGTGTCCGCAAAGTGGATGACCCAGTTGTACAGATGCCGGTGCAAATGCCACCACGGAAAGATCTTAATGTCCGCTTTGTTCATAACGCGCCCTTTAAGGAAATATCTGATAGATATTAAGGGCCATGCCGTATAATGTCAACGTTTAACGTAGGTGATTGCAGGAAGATGGAGCGGACGGATGGCGGATATGAATCAGTTCGAAGAGGTGGCGGGTGGCCTGCTCGTTCGGGCGCCGGCAAAAATAAACCTGAGCCTGCTGATCGCGGGTAAACGGCCGGACGGCTATCACGAAATCGAGACGTTGATGGCCAAGGTCGATTACTATGACGAGTTGTTTTTCGAGTCCGCCCGCCGCGAGGGCATCGAACTGGTGTGCGAGGGCAGGTACTGGGTTCCGGAGGGCCGGGAAAATCTGGTCTGGCGGGCATGCCGCGCCCTGTTGGACGTGGCGGGCCTGGAGATCGGCGTTCGGGTCACGCTGCACAAGAACATACCCGCCGGCAGCGGCCTGGGCAGCGGAAGCAGCGATGCCGCCGCCGCACTGATGGGTCTAAACCGCTTCGCCAACATCGGGGCAAATCTGGAGCAGATATACGCCGCTGCCTGCACCCTCGGTAGTGATGTCCCCTTCTTTCTGACCGGTCCGCTGGCGTTTTGCACCGGGCGCGGCGAGAAAATTGAGGCTGTCGAAAACTTTTTTCCGTTCAAGGCGGTGCTTGCGCTTCCAGATGTAAGTGTCCAAACTAAAAAGGTTTACGATAACTATATACATCATCAGGGCGAATACGACAAATTAAGGGAGACAATAAACAGCCGACTGAGCAAAAAGAGGATTGATTCTGTTGTTCAAATGTGCGCAAATATGTTGGAGACAAGCTGCTTTGAGTTGCACCCTGAATTGTTGCGATTAAAAAGGGCCCTGGAGGCGCAGGGCGTGGGGCCTGTTATGCTAAGCGGCAGTGGTTCGGCGATGTTCTGTATGGTCACGAGCGCTGATTCGGATACTGGATGTTGTCAGTCGATGCTGAGCGACAGCTTCGGTTGTGAAAGTGTAGTCGTCAACAACAACAGATGGTAACAATTTCACGAGGCGGACAAATGCAAATCAGCGAAGTCAGAGTGAAGATGGTAGCCAACAAGGATGACCGGCTTAAGGCTTTCTGCTCCATGACCCTGGACAACAGTTTCGTAATCAGGGACATCAAAATCATCGAAGGAGCCGGAGGACTGTTTGTCGCCATGCCGTCGCGCAAAATGAGCGACCACTGCGAAAAGTGCGGCAGCAAGAATCATCTCCGCGCCAAGTACTGCAACGGCTGCGGCGGGGTGCTTCCGGATGGCCGTGCGCGTCAGGACATCAAAGGCCGCACGAAACTCCACGCCGACATTGCGCACCCGATCAATGCCGATTGCCGTCGACGCATTCAGGATGCGATCGTCGCCGCGTACGAGGCCGAAGCGGAGCGGGCACAGCAGCCCGGATACGAGCCCCTGGACCTCGACATCTACGATTTCGAAGGCGATGTGGACTGACCGGCTCCTGCTGCCCGCATCTTGTTAGCTGTCACGTTCGTCGGCCGTCGGATCCGCTCTATTGGGGGAAATACGCGAGACCGTGCCGCCTGCCCGCCGTTGCATCCGCGATGTCCAAGCCGTTGCCGCAATTAGTCGTCGGCGAGGAACTCTTCGAGGACCTTGTCGAGGGCCGCGTCGAGGTTGTCGTTGACATCATACCGTCCGTCGCCAATCTGCCGCCGCACCTGGTCGACTTTGTCGCGTCGAATCTCCGGCAGACCGCTTATCACTTTAAGCAATTGCCCGAGGGGCGTGCTGCCGGCCGAGTCGAGCTGGTCTTCCTCGCCAGCGCCGTGGCCGGAGATCGGTCTTCGGAAGCGTTCGATGTTTGGCATGTGCCGGTGTTCGATTTGTTCGTAATTGGAAGTGTTCATTTTCCTCACCTGACGTCTTGCAGCGGTGGCAACCGAATCCTTCGACTGCCGATGCGCCGGGTGCTGACGGACAGCCCGCAGCGACCAGTATGGTAAACCTCGAGTCCTTATGAGGCGTTGGTTATTGCCCTGAAGCTTTTTATCGGGCCACAACATATAGTGTGCCCTGATTTTCAGCTCATGTCATGGGCGGCCTTTACAGTACTGATATCGTCCGAGCACCGGAAAGAACTTTAATAATGTATCAACTTGCTTGTAACTGCTTGTGGTAGTTGCGCTTAGCACGGTTTAACGCAAAAAGGTGCAGGGCAGGGTTGAAAAAAGCTTTTCTGGAAGCCCCAGTTTTACCGGCAGATTAACGGCTGCGCGTGCATTTGGGAAGGATAGGGGGTACACAATATGTAGTGGGCTGTTATTTTTTTTGAAAAGGCTCTTTTGGGCCGCTCTCCGCACGCAAACGACAGCAGGGCCGATTGTCAGACAATCACGGGATCCTGGTGCCGCTGCGGTTCCTGTATATTGTACTGCTTAACCTTTGCATACAGGGTCGCGCGGGTGATTCCCAGCAGGGCCGCGGCGCGCGTCTTCTGCCACCCGGCCTCGGTGAGGGCCTTGGCGACAAGTTCTTTTTCGGCTCGTTCCAGAGAAAAGTCCTTGATCCGTGTCAGTGCCGGCGGCGCGCAGGCCATGTGGCATTCGTCCGGATGGATGATGAGATTGGCCAGGCCGATCTTGTCGCTGGCTTCGAGGAGGACGGCGCGTTCGATGACGTTCTTCAGTTCGCGCACGTTGCCGGGCCAGTGATGCCGCGTGAGGTCTTCGGCCGCCAGCTTTGTAAGGCCCCTGATCTTGCCCTTCTTCTCGGGGCAGATGTCGGTATTCTGAATGAAGTAGTCCGCCAGGAGAAGGATGTCGTCTTTGCGGGATTCGTGGCGCAGCGGCGCCAGATAAATCGGACAGATCGAAAGGCGATAGTAAAGGTCTCTCCTGAATTTCTCCTTGTCCACCTCTTCAAGAAGATTGCGATTGCTCGAAGCGATGATCGTCGCTTTGCACGTAATGTCTTTGATCCCGCCGACCTTGCGGAATGTTTTTTCCTGAAGGACCCGCAGCAGTTTGGCCTGGAGGTCGCGCGGCATTTCGCTGATTTCATCGAGAAAGATGCTGCCGGACCCGGCGAGTTCGAGAAGTCCCGTCTTTTCCCGGTCGGCGCTGGTGAAGGAGCCCTTCACGTGTCCGAAGAGTTCGCTTTCAAGCAGGTTGGCGGTCAGTGCGGCGCAGTTCACCGCAACGAATTTCTTCTCGGCGCCGTGCCGCAGAATATGAACCGCCCGTGCGACCAGTTCCTTGCCGGTGCCGGTTTCGCCGACGATGAGTACAGGGTTGCAGGAACTGCCGGCCACCAGCCGGACCATGCGAAGAGTTTTGGCCGTGGCGGCGCTCTTGCCGACGATGGAAACGCAGGAAGGACATTCTTCCGCGAAGAAGTTGCGGTCGACCGGCTCCTGGTCGGGCGTGCCTTTACAAAGCTGCTCGATGATCTCGGCCAGACGAGGGTAATCCTCTGCGCCCTTGAGAATGTCGCACGCGCCGAGATCGAGCAGCGTTTCCGGCTCCACGCAGGCGTCTTCGTGGTCGATGACGACCACCGGCGTACGCACCGCTTTGTCTGCGCGGCGGCGAAGCAGATCGCACAATTGCTCGTGCGGCGTATTCATGTCGATAAGAATGAGGTGGGGGTCCGCCGAATCCAAAAGCTGCCAGAGGTCTTGCGTATCATCGGCGGCGAACAATTGCTTGCTGTGGGAACGCGCCAGTGCGTGCGTTCGCTGTTCCTTGCCGACTACGAGAATCCTCTCTACTGCCATATTGACTTTCCCACTGCGATCCACAGGTGAATTTTAGATAAGCATAGATGAGATTTTCGGCAGACGCGCCGGGCAAACTTTAATTTTTTATGGGACGTGCTGGCGCAGCCGTCTTTCCTTGTATGCGCCGCAGGAGATGTTCGGTTTTTGTAAGGGCCAACTCGGCGTAAACCATGCAGCGTAATCTTCCGGCAGTGGGGAAAAATTATCCATCTCATGCGTGCCTCATCCGCCGGCCGCATGTCATTTTAGTTTTGCTTGTCGCAGTTAAGTCCATGTTCAGCAACAAGATACGCCGCCGTCCGCCGCATGCGGCATTTGCGGTGGCACGCCAATTGCAACGAGAAGACGAAGGCGGCCGGGGTGCATGGATGCCCGGCGGCGGTCTTGCGTTCTATCTGAGTATGGGAGTTGAACATGGAAATGGTCTCTTCATCAAAACAGAAGATTGATTTTCTGAACCTGATGGTGGCGGAACTGCAGAACCAGAATCCGCTGGAGCCCATGGACAATCAGCAGATGGCCGCGCAGCTTGCCCAGTTTACGCAACTGGAGCTGACAGAAAACATGAACACGAGTATCCAATCGATGAACGAATCGATGGCCAAACTTAACATGAGCTTTCAGGGGGCGATGCTGGTTGCGGAGTTCGATTACGCCAAGTCGCTTCTGGGCAAAAACGTCACATTCTACAGTAACGAACATGAACAGTCCGTGACGGGCAAGGTGACCAAGGTGAGCATTGATCACAAGAGCGGCAAGGCGATGCTCAATATCGACGGCAAGGTGCAGTACCCCAACGGCGACATGAGCGACGACAAATCCTTTTCAGTCGATGTCTACGCATTAACGGAAATTTTGTAACAAGTGTGGTGCCATAGGGTAAGGAGAAGTACATGGGTTCGGCGTTATCTGCTGCAGTGACGGGTCTCAAAGCCCACCAGAATATGCTCGACGTCGCCGGTAATAACCTGGCCAACGTCAATACCGTCGGGTACAAGTCCAGCAGCATTACCTTTGCGGAGCTGTTGAGTCAGACGGTGAAGAAGGCCAGCGGACCCAGCGGCACCCTCGGCGGCATGAATCCGCAGCAACTGGGCAACGGTGTGGGCATCGCTTCCATCGTGCGGAATATGACGCAGGGGAACATCTTCGCGACGGGCCAGGACCTGGACGTCGCGATCGACGGTTCGGGGTACTTCGTCCTCAGCGACGGCCAGCAGGACGTCTATACGCGCATCGGCTCGTTTGCGGTCGATGCGAGCAATACGCTGGTCGACCCGGCGAACGGTTACAAGGTGCAGCGGATCGGCGCATACGGCGAAGCGGAAGGCTTCCAAACCGCCGGCGACAGCAGTATTCACATCCCCTGGGATGCGGCCATGCCCGCCCGGGCCACTACCAGTGTGACCCTCAACGGCAACCTGCGTTCAACCGCCTCCGCTTCGGATGCCACAGCGCAGAAGATCACGGGCAATCTGGCGCTGACCACCGGCGGCGGAGCCTCGGTCGCAAGTGCGTCCACTTATGTTTCGGACCTGGACCAGTGGGGCACGGCGCTGGGCGTCGGGGCCACGGGGACGCTCCGTATCTCGGGCGTGAAGGAGGACGGCACCACGTTCACCAATCAGGACGTGACCTGGGTGGGCGCCGACGCGGGCGCCGGCCCGACCATGCAGGACATTCTCAACGGAATAAGCGGGCTCTTCGACAGCTCGACCGCCACACTGGACAGCAACGGCAAGATGGTGCTCACAAGTGAAGCCGGCTACAGTCTGGCGAACATAACCTCCATGAGCTACATGGCGGCAGGCTCCGATTCCCTGTCCGTGCCCACGTACTTTACGCTGGATAACGTGGGAGGCAACGACAGCAAGACATTCAATGTGACCGTCTATGATTCCTACGGCGCCGAGCACGTGCTGACCGGCACCTTTGTGAAGACCGATGCCGCCAACACGTGGGATCTGGTGATCCCGTCGATTTCGGGCGAAACAACCCCGGCCTGGGGCGCCTATGACATCAACTCCGGCGCATTCAATCGCAGGATATCGGGAATCACGTTCAATTCCAACGGTTCCTATAATGGACTGGCCAGCGCTTCAGAGACCCTGACGTTAGGAGTTCAGTTTGCCAATAACCCCGGCGTTACCCAGACCATCACTGTGGACCTGGGAACGCCCGGTGCGTTTGCAGGGGTCACCCAGTTTCAGACACAGCAGTCCAGCGCCGCGGCGCTGACCCAGGACGGCTACAAGGCCGGAGCGCTTTCAAGCGTGTCGATCGACGAGGCGGGGATGGTGATCGGCTCCTTTACGAACGGCGAAAAAGTTAACATTGCCGCCCTCCAGATCGGCATCTTCCAGAATGCCGGTGGCCTGGAGGCCGCCGGCGACGGATATTACCTGCCGACAGCCAACTCGGGCACCGCCGTCGCCGGCATGGCCGCATCCGGCGGCGCCGGAACGATCACCGGCAAGAGCCTCGAAGGCTCCAATGTCGAGGTGGCGACCGAATTCGTCAACATGATGCAGGCACAGAACGGTTTTCAGGCCAATGCCAGGACTATAAAGGTCGCCACTGATATCTTAAGGGAACTAACAAACCTGATCCGGTAAGGATTTCAGCGTGCGCATGGTTGCGGGATTTGTGTCACATTTTAGCGACGTTCTTTTGGAGGCGCTGACGCCGTATGAGAAATACGACGCGATGCGGCGGCTCGGCGGGGGCGGCACGACCTATCCCATCCTGACCAACAAATGGTTCGTACTTCTTGCCGCTTCGATCGTCTTTATTCTGACGATCGTCCTGCTGGTGGTCCGGCGGGTGAGGATCGAGCACGAAAAAGACCAGGCCGTAAACAAGTTTAACCATGAGGCGAACCGCAAAGGACTGACGGCCGCCGAACGGGAGATTCTGCTGGGCATCGCCAAGAAGGCCGGCCTCAAGCGGATCGACACGATATTTACGCATTGGGCGGCGTTCGACCGGGGTTCGGCCAAACTGATGCAGGAGGTTTTCTCGGCCGGCCAGAATATCGTCCAGCGAAAGAAGCTGAACATGACTGTCAACTCGATAAAAGTCAAACTCGGCTTCGCCAAGCCGGCGCGGTCGCACGGCGTCGGCGGCGGCGTCTCCAAGGGTCCCACCAGCCGCAGCATTCCGGAAGGCCGGGAGGTCTCCATCGCCCCGACGCATCGTTCCAGCGGCTCGCGCATTGAAGCCGTCGTAACAAAGAACAGCGAGTACGAATTGAGTTTGCGGCCGGAGATACCCGTCCTGAGCGTTCCCGGCGACATGTGGAACGTCCAGTACCGGTTTGGTTCGGCGGTTTGGGAATTCGACGCCCTGACCCTGGTGTGCGGCATCGAAGGATTGGAATTGAACCACACGGACAATGTGCGATACATGAATCGTCGCCGCTTCAGCCGCGCGGTGGTGGATAAACCGGCGCTGATTGCCGACTTCCCGGCACTCTGCCCCGATGCCGCATCGAGGCGGCCGGAGTTTGAAAACTGCCGCATCACCGAAATATCCGGTCCCGGCCTGCGCATCAGCACCCAGTTGGACGTCCGCTACGGCGACCGCGTCCTGGTCATCTTCGAACTCGAAGGCGGCCGGATCGTTCAGGACATTGCAGAGGTGCGCGGCAGCCGCGATACCGCCGTCGGCAGATCCATCGCGGTGGAGTTGATCGGCTTGACCGAGGCCGGCATCAACGAGCTCGTCCGATTCAGCAGCCGCGCCGCCACCGTCGATGACGATGCCGCCGATGGCCCGGAAGACTTCGAAGGCATGACCGCGCCGCAGCCCGTGATCGCAGGACCGGAGGACATCCATGGCTAACGGTGTCGACCATGTCGGTTCCAGCATCAACGCGCTGGCCAACGAGTACCATACGATCGCGCACAACATGGCCAATATCAACACCGCCGGCTACAAGCGCAAGGTCAACCTGTTCAGCCGGGAGCTGATCGAACGAATGAGCGACGCCGGCGACGATTCTCTGCCCGCCTCCCAGGTCAAGAGCAAAGCCTCGATCGATTTCTCGCAGGGTACCATGATTCGCACCGATCGCCCCCTCGATTTGGCCATCGCAGGCAAGGGTTTCTTTGTGATCGAGACCCCCGACGGACCCCTCTACACGCGCAACGGTACGTTTCACGTGAATCCCCAGGGACAGCTTGTCGACCTGTCGGGACGCCTGGTGGGCGGCGTCGATGCGCCGATTACCCTGCCGCCGAACGTCAGCGAACTGGCGATCCAGGTGGCCGAAGACGGCCGGGTGAGCGCCGACGAAGCCTTCCTCGGCACACTCAAAATCGTCGACTTCGGCGCCGATGAACACAAGCTCGTCTGCGTGGGCGAAAACTGTTTTGCCGCCCCCCGTGACGTCCGGCCCGCCGCGGTCGAAGAACACGTGGTGCGTCAGGGCTACCAGGAAAACTCGAACGTCAAAATGATGAGCGAACTCGTGGACTTGATCAGCGTTTCCAGACTCTACGAGACAAACATGAACTTGCTGAGGAAGCGGGCCGAGAACAGCCGGACCATCCTTGGCGTTGCCAACGGTTAACCCGTGCAGGAGAGCACACGATGCTGAGAGCATTTTCAACGGCCGCCACAGGGATGGACGCCCAGCAGACCATGGTCGATTCCATCGCCAACAACCTGGCCAATATCAACACAAACGGCTTCAAGCGGTCCAACGTGAATTTCCAGGATCTGCTCTACCTCAAGCTGCGCGAAGCGGGCCGCGAGGTCTCTTCCGGCGTCACCGCGCCCGCCGGCCTGGAGATCGGCAGCGGCGTCCGAATGGCCTCGACCAACAAAATATTCACCATCGGCGAGCTGCAGAGCACCGGAAACGACTACGACCTGGCGATTCAAGGCGACGGCTTCTTTCAGGTCCAGATGCCCAACGGCGACCTGCGCTACACCCGCGACGGCGCCTTCATGAAGGACGCAAACGGCCGGCTCGTCACGGCCGGCGGCCACGTCGTCAGCCCCGCCGTCACGATCCCGCAGGATGCCACAACCGTCGACGTCGCCCTCGACGGCACCGTGAGCGTCGAGACCTCTACGGGCAACCAGGTCGTCGGTACGATCGAACTCTATCGCTTCGCCAACGCCGCCGGCCTCAGTTCCGAAGGCGGCAACCTCTATCGCGAGACCGAAGCCAGCGGCTCGGCCGTTTCCGGCACGCCCGGCGAACAGGGATACGGCAGCATCCTCTCCAAGTACGTCGAAAAGTCCAACGTGCAGATGGTCAGCGAACTGGTCAATCTGATCACCGCCCAGCGCGGCTACGAGATCAATTCACGCTGCATCCGCGTGGGCGACAACATGCTTCGCGAACTGAACCAGTTGATACGATAAATAACAATGAACGAATGATGACCGGTGAAAACATGATCTCGATCAAACGTGCTCTAAGTGCGGTTATTCTGGTGGCGGCCCTGGCCTCGGCCGCGGGTCCGTCGGCCGGCGCAATCGACGCCTCATCGCCGCCGGCCCTGAAGATCTATCTGCCGCGCGAGGCCCTCGTGCAGGGCGAACGCATAGAACTCGGAGCCCTGGGCATTCTGCGGGGCGACGAAGCCCTTGCACGCCGCGCCGCCTCCGTGGCCGTGGGCCGGTTCTCCGTGGCCGGTCAGCAGATTGTCATCGACCGTGCGACCATTCTCGCCATGCTGGCCTCGGCCGGCATCGACGCCCATACTGCGGCCATCAGCGGCGCCGACTCCGTCACGGTCCGCCGCAACGAAGATGTAGTCCCGCCGGAGCGTTTCATCGCCGTCGCGCAGGCATTCATGGAAGAGCATTTGAAGGGCCATGCCCCCGGCGACATCACCGTGATCACGCGCCCCAAGCCATACGTCATAACCAAACCCGCCGGCGACGTAAGGTTAGCGCCCAGGGCCCACCCCTACAGCACGCCATCCCGGCCGCGCGCATGGGTCGACGTGGTGGTCGACGGCAAGGTGCGGGACGAACGCGAAATCGCCTTCAGTATTCGATACACGCACCAAAGGATCGTGGCGACCGCCGACATCGCCGAAGGCGAAGTGATCACGACCCGGAACGTGGGTGTCGAAACGGTGGAGACGTCGCTTGCGCCGCCGCCCGACATGCCCGCGCCCTACGGCCTGGTGGCCAGACGCGCCATGCGCAAGGGCGCCGTGATCCGCGAAACCATGGTCGGCCCCGAATTGCCGCCCGTGGTGATCAAACGCAGGCAGGTCGTCCTGGTCAAATTCGAAACACCCCTCCTCCTTGTCTCGTCGTTCGGCGAGGCCATGGAGGACGGCAAAGCGGGTGATCTGATCCGGGTGAAAGTCAACAGCGGAAAAGACGCAAAAATGATAGTAACGCGAATCGGCGCCGACGGCACGGTCAGCCCCGCGATATGAAAGGAAGAACCATGAAATCAAAAAACCGTCTCTGCGGCCTGCTGTGTATGGCGTTCTGTATGTCGGCCTGTCTGTGTGCCGATGCCCGGGCCGCCTCGATCTACGCCAAGCGCGGCCAGAACAGCAAACCATTCTACAGCGACGACAAGGCCTACCGCGTCGGCGACGTGCTGACGATCGTCATCTCGGAAGATCACAAGGTCGACAGCAAAGTCAAGCGCGACCTCGAACGAGAAAGCAGCCGTTCGATCGATGTAAAAAGTACCGACTTCAAGATCGAGCACCTGATCCCGAGCGTGCCGAGCCTCAAACTTCAGGCCGGCTCCAGCAAATCGCTGGAGGGCAAGGCCGACTACAAAGATGAACGGTCCATCGAAGACCACATCACGGTCGTCGTGCAGGATATTCACCCCAACGGCAACCTGGTGGTCTTGGGCAACCGCATGCGCGAGATAAGCGGTGACAAGCAAACCCTCCAGGTCAGCGGCATCGTCCGCCCCAGCGATGTGACGTTCAACAACACCGTGCGAAGCGAGCAGGTGGCGAATTTCAACCTGGTCACGATCAGCGACGGCGTGTCCGGCAACTATAATAATCCCGGATGGCTGGGCAAACTGCTCGACAAAATATGGCCGTTCTAAACGTTAAGGCCGCGGCCGCCGCCTGCGGCGTCAATGACGGGAAACGACTTATGAAATGGTATTATCCGATAGTGCTCTTCTGTATCCTCGCAGGCGCCGCGGCGCCGACCCGGATCAAGGATATCGTGGAGATCCAGGGCGTTCGCGGCAACTCCCTTTCCGGCGTCGGCCTCGTCGTCGGGCTCAACGGCAGCGGCGACAGTTCTAAAATCAGCGGCCAGGCCGTCGCCAGTCTCGTGCGGCGAGAAGGCATCACCCTGACGCCCGGCGACCTGTCCTCCGGAAGCGTCGCCCTCGTCTGGGTCACCGCCGAACTGGGCCCGTGGGACCGCGAAGGCGCGTTGATCGATATCTCCGTCGGCACCCTGGGAGACGCCAAGAGCCTGCAGGGCGGCATGCTCCTGGCCACCGAACTCAAGGGCTTCGACGGCGAGGTCTATGCGGTGGCGAGGATGTCTTCCGTCTCGACGATCTCATGGACGTCGGAGGGAAACACCGGAAGCAAGGTCACCAAGAACCACCCCACGGTCGGACGCGTGCCGCGAGGCGCCTACGTGGAAAAACGTGAACTGGGCGAATTTGTCGAGGAAATCGCCGGCCGGCGGTATGTCACCCTCACGCTGCTCAACAGCGACTTCACCACCGCCGAACGGATACGCAAGGCGATAGACGCCTTGTATCCGCAGGCCGCCTTCGCACAGGATCCCGGCACGGTCAGGGTGTGCATACCGCAGGAGATCAGCCGCCTCGACGAGGTCTCCTTCGTGGACCGCATCACGCAGTTGGATGTGGAGGTCGATGCCCCCGCGATTGTCGTCATCAACGAGCGGACCGGCACGATCGTAATCGGAGGCAATGTGGGCATCTCCGAAACCGCCATCGCCCAGGGCAGCCTGGTGGTGAAGATCAAGGAACAGGCCTACGTCTCGCAGCCCACGACGCCGTTCACCGAAGGCGCCACCACCGCCGTCGTCGACACCAGTGACGTCAGCGTCGAAGAAGACGAAGGCGCGCTGATTCGCGTCCCCGCCGTGGTGACGGTGACCGAACTGGCGAACGCGCTGAACGCCATCGGGGCCACGCCGCGCGATCTCGTGGCCATCTTCAATGCCCTGCGCGTCGCCGGTGCGCTGCAGGCGAAAATAGAAATGATGTAATCACAACCGTTCGAAAGCGAGTCAATGATGGACATTGCCGAAATATCCATGCTCTCACGCGCCGCCGCACCCGGCATGCGCGCCGTCGATCCCGAAGACGCACAGCGCAGGCAGGTGGCCAAAAACTTTGAGGGCGTCTTCGTACGGCAGATCATGGATCGCATGAAAGAAACCGTCGACGAATTCGAGGCCGACGACGAAGAAAAGGATGGCTCGACCGAACAGATCAAAGGCATATTCTGGTCGTTCCTCGGAGACGCCGTGGCCGAAAACGGCGGATTCGGCCTGTGGGAGCACATCTACAAATCCATGCCGGACGGCGGACTGCCGCAAAACGGCTCCAAACTGGATGAAAGCGCGTGAACGCATGGCGATGACACGGAACAGACTCGACAAACAGATAGAACGGCTTCTCGAAGTGCTCGACGAAGACGCTGCGCATATCCGCTCCACCCTGGAACACCTCAATGCCCTGCGCGCCGCGATCATCAAGCGCGACGAGGTCGCCCTCGGCGACCTGCTGGAGGCGGTGCAAAACGAAGGCCGCCATCGCCTGCACGCCGAACTCCGACGCCAGCGCATCTGCTCCGATATCGCCGAACTCACGGGAACACCTGCCGAAACGGTGAATCTGTCGCGACTCTGCGACATGTCGACTGACGGTCTGCGCAGCCGGGTGCAGGCCCGGCAGGCCGAGCTCAAGCAGCTTGTCCAGACCCTGCGAATGGAGCATACCTGTACGATGATACTTATGCGGGAGTGCAGCCGTCTCAACAAAATGCTGCTCAAAGGCCTCCTGGGACGGGGCGGTGAGACGGTGATGTATACCGCCCGCGGCAGCGAAACATGGCAGCCGCAGAATGACATGGTGAACATTAAGCTCTGAGTTTTCAAACGGCGGTAAGCAAACATGGGCGTTTATGATATCGGCATCAGTGGTATCAATGCGGCGCAGACAGCGCTCGACGTGATCGGTAATAACATCGCCAATGCGGCGACCGAGGGATTCCACCGCCAGGAGGTTGACCTGCGCCCCAGGAACGAGGTCTACAACGGCGGATTGCTCATCGGCAACGGCGTCGAGGTGGCCCGCATCCGGAGAATGGTCGATCACCTGCTCGAAGAAGAAATCGTGCGTCAGCAGTCGACCATGTCGCAGATATCCCGCGAACTGGAAGCCTTGCAGACTATGGAAAGCACGTTTGCCGAATTGACGGCCTCCGCCCTGAGTTCCGCACTGGACAGTTTCTTCAATGCACTGCATACCCTGTCGAGCCAGCCGTCGGATACGAGCCTGCAAAGCATGGCGATGGCAGGCGGCGAATCGCTGACCTTTCAGCTCCGCAACATGAGCGTCAATCTGACCGCCCTCGACGATCGCGTCTATGCAGAGGCCGACGAAACCGTCAGGAAAGTCAATCTGCTGGCCCATCAGATAGCCACGATGAATCAGGAAATCCAGTCGCTCACCATTCGAGGCGGCAGTCCCAATAATCTGCTGGATCAGCGGGCCGGGCTCATAACGCGGCTGGGCGAACTGGTCGGCATCAAAGTCACCAACAAGGAATACAACAGCGTCGACGTGACCGTCGGCGACACTTCCCTCGTGCTCGGCAGCCACGTCACCGAACTCAAAATCGGTCTGGTGGAAAATGCGGGCAATTATGATCTGGGGCTCGCCGCGGTCGGCGCCGAAAAATACAGCACGACCGTGAGCGGCGGCACCCTCGGCGGACTCTTCAATCTGCGAAACAACATCATTCGGGATGTGGACGACAGACTGGATACGCTGGCGCTGTCCATTATCCAGCAGGTCAATCAGCTCCACGTCCAGGGTGTCGGCACCGCCGGATCCTTTACGAATCTCACGGGCTGGGTCTTGCAGTCCGAGACCCTCAGCCAGTTTAAGCCTCCTGTCACCGACGGCACGATGTATATACGAATCACCGACGCCGCCGGCAATGTGACGCGCGCAGGCTTCGATGTGGACGCCGACACCCATACGATGAGCGATATCACCGCATGGCTCGGCGGGCTCACAGGAATCAACAGCAGCGGAACCACCGTCAGCGGCGGCAAATTCCGCATTCAGGCGGAGGCCGGTTATACGTTTGATTTCCTCGGCGGGGCGCTGGCGGATATCCCCCCCTCCGGAGCAAACAACACCATGGCCGGCTTCGGAGGCATCGCGGCCCCGCTGGTGAAAATCAGCGGCACCTACACCGGGGCCGCTAACGAGATGTACACAGCCACCGTCAAGACCACCCCGGCCGGGCAAACCGGCCTGGCCATCGGCAACGGCAGCATGACGCTCGAAGTGACCAACGCCGCCGGCCAGGTCGTGGCGGTCCTCAACGTCGGCCAGGACTATGAGCCGGGCGCGGTGCTCACCCTTGAAGAGGGAATACGAATTTCTCTGAATGTAAACGGTGCGAGCCCGGGCTATCTTAACGATGGCGAGTTCTTCCGCATCGAGGCCCTGGCCAATACCGACGCCTCCGGCGTGCTGGCCGCAACCGGCATGAACACGTTCTTCAAAGGCGCCGGCGCCGCCTCCATCGATATCTGTGACGATGTCCGCAATTCCGGCGCGCGAATCGCCACGCGCGGCGCAGTGGCCCAGACGGATAATTCCATCGCGCTGGCGATAGCGCGGCTCGGCGACCAGGCCTTCAGCACGCTCGGCAATCTCACCCCGAAGGCGTACTACCGAACGCTGGCCACCGATATCGGCGACAAGATTGCGATCAATCAGATCAAACTGGGCGATGCCGAAGGCGTCTGGCGCAATCTGCGGGAGCAGCGCGACGCCGTCAGCGGCGTCGATCTGAACCAGGAAGCGACCCGCATGCTCATGTATGAGCGGATGTTCCAATCCATGGCGAAGTTCCTGAATGCCGTGTCACGCACTCAGGATGCGCTGATGACAATGATCTAAGAAAGCAGTGCAGCACAGGAGTCGGCATGAGCTATTCTCTTCAGGCAATCTATGCAAATGCCACGTGGGCCATGTCCACGCATTCCCAGGCGCTCGGACGATTACAGGATCAGGCGTCCACCGGCCAGGAGATCAACCGCATGTCGGACAATCCGACCTTCGCCAGTCGCATCCTCGATTTGAAGGCCGACACGCGATCCAAGGGGCAGTACCTCAACGCCATCGACGAGGCCGTCAGCGTGCTGGAGTTGAGTTCCTCCGTCCTCCAGTCGATCAGCGACGAGGTCATTCGGGCCCGTGCCTCGCTGACCTCCGTCATGTCCGGAATCGCCAGCCAGTCCGGCCGCAACACCCTGGCCACCGACATCAATAACGCACTCGAACAGATTGTCTCCCTGGCCAATAGCCAGCGGCTCAGCTACAGCCTCTTCGGCGGCGCCAATACGGAACTCCCCCCTTATGCGGTGGAGCGGAACGCCGCCGGCGATATCACGCGCGTCACATATCAGGGCAGCGGCGAAGAGCGCAAGGTGGACGTCGCGCCCGGCGTCCAGATGTCCTCCGTGCTCAACGGTGACAGCCTGTTCAAGTCCAACGAGACGCGGCATTACGAATTCTACGGAGCAACCGGCGCCGCGATGGGCACGGGAACGTCCAGCGTGCGCGGCGATATCATGCTCACAGTCGGCGGCGGCCCGGGAGCCTATACGCTGAGTATCGACGGCGGCGCCACGACCGTAGCCATGAGCGGTTCCGTTCCGCCCGACGACAATCTGGCGGTGATTCACTCCCAGACCGGCCAGGTGATCTACATCGACGCCACCCGGATTACCGCGACCGGCACGGAGCCCATTCGCGTCGAGGGCACATACGACATCTTCAACATCTTTATAAACGTGCGTGACGTGCTCCGAAACGGCAGCAATCTTCCGGATGCCGTCATGAAGGAATTGCTCACGGCGGCGCAAAACAGTCTGTCCAACGTCAACAGCAACCTCGTCCAGGGCTTTCCCGTAATTGGCGGCCGAATCGGCACGCTCAGCAGCCTCAAGGAGAGCCTCTGGGATACAAAGGTCGGCGCCGAACAGGAGGTCGCCCGATTGCAGGATGCCGACATGACAAGAGTCGCCGTCGATCTGGCGAGGCGACAGATGCTCTACGAAATGTCCCTTGCAGTGGCCGCAAAGATGTTCTCACTTTCTTTCGTCAATTTCATTTCCTGATCGAGGGTAAACGCTGTGAGACCTCCGGCAAACAAAGCGCCCGCGAGCGACAAGGACAACTCCAAATGAACCTCTACGAGAAGGCATTGGCCCTGAGCCGTCGCGGCGACTACGAACAGGCGTCCAGCCACTTCAAGGAATATCTGGAGGCGAACCCCGACGACGCCCGCGCCTGGAACGATGCCGGCGTGGTCTTGTTTTCAAGCGGACGCTGCCCCGAAGCAATCGACCACCTGGAGCGGGCGCGCGACCTGCAATACGATCCCGCCTGCGTGGATTACAACCTGTTCTGCGCCTACGCCGCCGACGACAGGGCCGCCGAGGCGGTCGAACTGTTTGAAGCGATGTGCAGCAGCGGAATTGCAGACGATCGGAAGGTCAGCGAAGCGGTTTCGATGCTTTTGGGCCGCGACGATGCCGCGACCGCGGCCGAGCTGCTGGTTTGTGCGAAGCGATGGCTTCCGACGGAGCATTTAGAAGCACTTTTGCAGGGAATTCGGCGGCGGCGGGCCAAAATCGCCTTTTTCTGCGGCGGCGATGGCGATACGTTTCTGAAGGATATCCTTGATTTTGCCCGTGAACGCTTCGAAGTGCGGGTTTTTGATGGTGATAAGGTCGATCAGGTGCAGAATCTGATGGTCTGGAGCGATATTTCGTGGTTCGAATGGTGCACAAATCTGGCCGAAATCGGGTCGAAACTGCCGCGGGTTTGCCGGACAATCGTCAGATTGCACCGCTATGAAGCCTATTCAGGGTGGGCCGGGCGCATTAATTGGGAGAATATCGACGCGCTGGTGACGGTTGGAAATCGCTGCGTCGACGAGATGCTTGAGCAGCAAGTCCCTGGTTTACAGTACCTTACGCGTCGGGTGACCATTCCTAATGGGGTGAATCTGGAGAAGATACGCTTTGTCCGGCGGAAGCGCGGCAAGAATATTGCTTTTGTGGGCAATCTGAGGCTGGTTAAGAATCCGATGTTTGTCTTGCAGTGCATGAAAAGGCTCTGTGACATCGACCCGGCGTATCGGCTTTTTATTGCCGGCCGGACGCAGGAGCTGGAAGTGGAGCAGTATGTGCGGCATATGATCGGCGTTCTTGGGCTGAAAACGCAGGTTTTGCTCGATGGCTGGCAGGAGGATGTGCCGGGATGGCTTGCCGACAAGCATTATATTGTTTTGACGAGCGTGATTGAGAGCCAGGGAATGGGGATGCTGGAGGGAATGGCGGCCGGTTTGCAGGGATTGGTGCATCATTTTCCGGGGGCGGAGGGGATTTTTCCGGCGGAAATGCTGTTTAATACGGCTGAGGAGTTCTGTGG
>JACZKQ010000068.1 GCA_014859965.1 Phycisphaerae bacterium | reverse complement strand
TCGTCCGTGTTCGTCCGTGTACGTCCGTGTTCGTCCGTGTTAGTCCGTGTACCCCCGCCCCCATACAAAAAAACCCCATAAAAAAAACTCGCCGAAGGCGCTTCCGCTATATATAACCCTCACGGAAGTGGGGGACCACCTCACAACATCACACCCCGCACATACCGGAAAACACCCCGCCCCCAACACCTTCACCGTCACATCCTCACAATGCAGTGTCCACCCCAAGCAACCTACAGGTCTCGTCCAACGCGCAATCCATCGCGCACCCTCCGAGTCCCTCAAGGCTAATTGCCATGATCTCCCGTCGCTTCATAAAGTTCCTGAGTCTCTTCATGACATGAATGCGACGCTTCCAGGTTGGTGAGTTCTCCATCAGTTCGTACGCAGGTGGTCGGTCCAGTCCAAAAAACTTGAACGTGTTGTGGATATCGCTCCAACGCTCCATATTCCTGTCATAACCTTCTCCCCTGGCCTTCGCATAGCGCACCCAAATGTTGTGCCGCCGAACCCTCCGGCGAAAATCACGCACTTTGGCGTCCGTCCACCCTGCACACGCATGAATATGGTAATCTTCGTCCGTCTGTCCCGTCTGGTATTTTCGTGAATTGTAGTTGTCGTGCTGAGCATCAAGTGGCCTGTAGCGGCAATCATTTATCTGAACTCCCCACTCTTTGCACTTCTCCACCTTTCGCAGCATCTCCTCATAAGCGGTGTCGTGATTGTATATCATAAAAACTGCCACACTCTCAGGCCTATAACCCGCCCCATTGAGGATATCAATCTGCCGCCTGATTGCCCGGTGCCCGGCAAAACCGCTGTCCCACGCAATTCTGACATTCTTGAAATTGGCCTTTTTCAATAGCTCCGCCAGTTCAGGCTTGCGCTGTAACAGCCTCCCATCAAAGCCACTTTGTGACTCATAGCTGACCGGCCTCCCCTTAACGCGCACCTTAGCCAGTTCCGTCAACATCGTTTCAACATCGCCGTGCGCAAGGAAGTTGTTATCAAAGAACAGCACCCTGGCCTTTCCAACCGCAACGATTTCCTCAACAAGTCGTTCAACAGGCTTATCATAACGTCTTGGCTCAATTCGCCACGTGCCGCAAAAACTGCAACGCCGAATACACCCCCGCATAGCATGCGTCACATGATGATCAACACCACTCTCAAGCAGTGTGTAGTCCGGACGAACCGCCTCCGCCCCACTATGTAAGCCGACGTGACAACGCGCGTCATACTGTGCCAGCATTCGTCTGAAATACGCCCTCCTATGATGTAGCGTCACGTATATGCCCCCAACAATGATTTCCGCATGCGGAAACAGCGCCCTGTAATGGGAAACTGCACGCCACACACAATCGGACCAATATGTAAAAATCGAGGTGACTAGAATGCTGGTGGGCACAAATCCGATTTCTCTCTTTATATGCTCTCCGCGTACCAGTTTCACCTGTGCGCCACGGTTTTGGTAAAAAGTCCCCAGTTTAAGCAAGCCCACCGGCACGAAGTTCCTATGTACCTTGTTAGCCTGATGCTTACTCTTGTTAGGATATGGGAAATCTGGCTCGACTAGCAGTACCTTCATACAGTTCCCACAAGGCCATACTTTATGTCCAATCGAAAGGACAAGTTTTTCAAATGCTTACCGTACTGCTTATACCCAACCTCGTCCTTGCTGAGTAGCGCAAAATCACCCCATTCTATTGTCACACATGCCCCTTTGCAATCGACAATGTACTTCTTCACGAATGTCATCGGATCCTCACCGCGGCGCTTGTAGTTGTCCCAGGTGTCAATATAGATCAGCAGAGCGGCCATCGGCAGCATGATTGCGTTAACAGGCATCAACCTCAAGCTCTTCATGCTCGGCCATATTTTCCAGTCGTGCAGCAGAATCGCAAGAGCAGCTGGGACCGCGTGCGTCACTATGAACGGGCGATGCTTCCTCTCGTCCGCTGCCGCAGCTTTTCTGAACAAGTCCCCAAGAAAATCAAATGCGCTTATGACAGCATGGCTCTTCATGCTATCATAAATGTTAATCCATTCCGCGCATAGCTCCTTGGCCTCCTCATCATCTATAGTGCCGCCATCCCACGTCGCGGCTGCATTGCCCTCGACAACAAAAGCTCCCAAAGAACCAAGTATCCTTCTGGTGTCGATATTGTGCCTCCGCGTCCATCTGTCTTGGCGCCCAACAATAGATATTTCAACATCCTCATCATCGAGCGTACTCACGATGAACTGTTGGGCGCCCTCTTTTGGGCGGCCGATATCATGAAAAATGGCTGTCAAGAACCACACGTATTCCACACATAATCCCTGCTCATTCATGATACAGAGCTTTTTCTGCGATTCAGAAAAACATTCATAGAACTTGCTTATGACAGGGCAGCCTGCAAGGAATACCCTGAAGGAATGGAACACATGATCACTTGCTTGCGGATCATTTACTCTGAGGAGACGCTCGAATTGCGCTAACTTCATGAACTGTCCGAAATTTCCTCTAAAGCTCGGATGATACTGCAGAAGGGCGTCAATGGCTTTCTGTACTAAGAGAAGCGTTTTATCCTGATCATCTCCGACATTGCTAACTTCGTCAACAAACTCGTCGATGACCTTGTGAAAGCCCAGGTTTTTTAGACCCTTGACGTTCCTAAGTATAGACCTTGGAAACCAGCCCGGCTCACGGGTTAAACCTTTCTTCTCACTTATTGGTTCAAAGTCACACCTTATGATCGTCTGAATGCCTATTTCGGGGATGACCACTTTGAGACCAATGTTCGCGCTTTCACAAAACTCTTCGCATTCTGGATGCTCTTCATAACTCTGCTCAAAAACAACAACCACCACCCGGAAGTTGTCATGCTCGCGCAGCAACCTAGTTACGATCTTCTGGTATTGAAATGCCGGAATAATCCCGCTTAGCAGCATGTCTAAAGCCAGAAAACGCTGCTCCTTCTCATTATATAGGAGGTATTCGGGCTTCCACCGCTCTTCAGCTAGCCATTTTGGCACGTCTTCTAGCATCTTGTAGTCGGAAAATGCTGTGCCTACATGGTCTCTAATCAGCTTGTCGACCGCGTTCATTCTTCCCTTCCCTTATCTGCTGATCCTGGCAAGCTGCCGAACTTTTTTCGACACTGTCTGCTTTAAAGCCTCCAAGGCCCTCTTCACTTCGCTTGCCTTGTCCTTGTAGCTGATGATTTGTGTCGTCTCGATCTGCTCGACTAAGGGCATCAACCTATCGCACTGCTCAATCACGTTATTGGCAAGTTCCAGTTGGTCCTGCTTAGGAGGAAACCTTTGATCGTAAGCGAGCTTCGTGTTTTCGGGCGTGCAGTCAGGTTCACTGATGAACTTCTCAAATAACCTTTCCGCGGCCTTCCTCTCTTGTGCGGATTTCGCTCGCTTGAAAATTGGCAGCATGTAATCAATAAGATCGCGCGTCGGATCAATTACTTTCTGGCGAGCCTTCTCAGTCAAAACCTCCCGCACCTTTTTCGCGCCCAACCTATTGAGCAGTCTCGGATAATGCTGTGCCAGTTGCTCCACAAAACTTGCCTCGAATTGAACTATGTGACTCCACTTCAGTTTTTTCGCATCGATATCCTTCAACACCTTCTCCGGATAGTGTATGCCCCGCTGCAAGTCCTCTAACTGCGTCGGCGTACACCCGGTAAGTGCTTGTAGTTCCAGTAGCAACTCCTTATCGCTCTTCCACTTCTTTGACTTCTTCAGTTCTGTCCGAATTGTCTTGAACGCGCGAACAATTGCAACAGGCTTCCATTGTTTTCGCAGCATGTGAATATGGAATGCTTGCACCCTCTGGCCCATGAGATCTGCCGACTTAGCTATGTGCGCTGGAATCGTGTCAATGTTCGTGGCAAGCGCGGCTCGAAGTCGCCTTTCTCCGTCAACCAGCCTGTATTTCTGGGGCCCCTCTTTTGCCTCATGAACCACAATAGGCACGAGTACGCCGAACTGTGCCACAGAGTCCTTTAATTGCTCGAACGCTTTGTCGGTCTTAATCTCCTCGGGAGTCTCGCCCCTCGGATTATCCTCGTTGAACGCTATTTGCTCGGGCGGAATTTCCTTCAGTATGTACTTGGCTACCATTTCCTTACCTCTCCAACTTTTTCCCCATTCCCGCTACTGCTGCACTCGCTCAAATCGACACTCCGGGTGTGGGTCTAATTTTTTTTATGTTTATGGCCGCCCTTCCTATGAACTCCTGACCACTTTTTGAGCCGAGTGAAATAAAGGTCAGGAGCATTTTTCTTCTCCTACACCCGACACTAACAAGCACTTACACGCACTTTGCAAACGCCGCCTCCGCAAACTACACTGTCGACCCTCAATTACACAACCCCCACCCAAAACGCAAACCCAAGTCCCGATTTCCTCGCCCCACTATCATACCCCCCGCCCGAATAACACGCAAACCTTCTTCCAGCAAAAACAACTCCCATTCCCCACATACCGTAAAAAAGATACGCGCAGCGTGGCTGCTGTATATAACGCTATGAAATAGCGCCCCAGAAAGCACATCCAGCCTGGCCGCCATATATAACGCCATGAAACACCGCCCCCCTCATTTGTGAACCATTCTACTCTTGTTACTCCCTGCGAATATCTTCCTGCCCTTCTTCTTAATGTTCTTCAAGTGCTTCATGGTCGCGATTACAATCTCTTTGTAAACCTTGTTCATCCTGTGCATCCCTGTGAATAATCCTGATAACAACTTAAATATCTTTTTCTTCATGTTCTTCATGGTCTTCATGGTCGGTTACCCTTACCGGCTGATTTGTTAATCCTGTTCATCCTGTGCATCCCTGTGAATAATCCTCATCATTTCTCAAATAACATCTTGGTCTTTTTCCTCATGTTCTTCATGTGCTTCAAGTGCTTCATGGTCGCGATTACTGCCCTCTTTGTAAACCGTGTTAATCCTGTACATCACCCTGAATTATGCACCCAACCCTCCCCGATTGTTTTGAATATCCTGTTCATCCTGTGCATCCCTGTGAATAAGGTTTCAATCTGCGTTAATCTGCGTAATCTGCGGATCGCCTAAAGCCCTCTAACAGCTAACCCGAATTGTTTACTCCCCTTTTCACGCGTACCAAAATATGCAAATCCGTGTCGTTTCCACCCCCCTTTTTGCTCAAAAAGCGCTCTCACGCGTACCCAAACCAGGCAAATTCCACGAAAAAGCCCCCCATTCCAAGCCGTTTCAGCCCCAAATCCATAGGTACTCAATACCCCTAAACCCCAGAACACCCATCCATCGCCGTGCCTTGAACAGCCGAATTACCATGTTCCTTAATCCAGATTAACCTGCGTTCCGCCGTCCCCCGCCATCCGCTGCGGCCTCGTGTTCAGGATTGACAAAAAATGCAGCAAAATGCAAAAAAACACCCAACAAAATTTGACTTTCGCCAAACTTAGGGTAAAATCTATCAAAGGAAACCCAAGAGGAGGAGAAAAACAGTGACCAAAGCCCCAAACGGCCCAAACCGCAACGCGCCGCGGCCCAGAACGCCCTCCGCGCCCGCCGGCCTGCCAAACCCTAACTCCTTTGCCGGCAAAGCCTTGCGCCGGCCGTCCCGCCCAGGCGCAAGCTGCATCAAACTCCGACCCGTGCAAACAGACGCGCCTCGCAGCACCCCCGCTTTTTCAACGAAAAAAGCCAAAAACCGCGCGCCAGGAGCCGTCCCGCCCCCCGCATATACGCCCCGCGTACCTGATTCAATCGATAAACGCGTCCGCCCCGGACGTCTTAATGAATTCCAAACCCGAGCCGCCAGGAATAATGACGGCCTCGGTATTTCCAACCGATTCCACCAGCTCAAGCCCCTTTTTCTGCCCCAAAACGCTGACCGCCGTCGCCAAAGCGTCCGCCTCAACGGCCCGAGAGGCAATAATCGTCACGCTCGTCAGCCCATTGGCACTGCTGCCCGCGGCCGGATCGATAATATGGCTGTACCGCTGGTCGTCGAGCATCACAAATCGTCTATAATCGCCGCTGGTCGCAATCGCCGTATCGGAAAGATTCAAAACCATCGGAATATCGCCGCTGCCGTCCGGATTATCCAGCCCGATCCGCCAAACGCGGGTCATTTTGGGCGATATGCCGAAGCACCGAATATCGCCGCCCACATCCACCAGCCCGCCGGCCGCCCCGGCCGCCTGCATCGCCTCGATCGCCCGGTCGATGCCGTAGCCTTTGGCAATTGCGCCGAGGTCGAGCAGCATTCCCGGTTCGGCAAAGCGCACGGTTCGCTTTTCGTCGTCGAGAATGAGCTTTTCGTAACCGACCCTGGCGCGGGCGGCGGCCATTTCTTCGTCGGTCGGCCTTGTGCCTTTTTTATCTATGGATCGCCACAACTGGACCACCGGGCCGATGGTCACATCGAACGCGCCGCCGCTGAGTTTGCTGTAGGCGACGGAGGTTTGGAGCACGTCGAACAAGGGTTCGCTGACCTGCACCGGCCGTTCGTACGCCTCGCGATTGACTACCGACAATTCGGAATCTTCTTTGTAGTCGCTCATCATCTCGTCGACGGCGACGAGCTGTTTGTAGGCCGCTTCAATGCTCTCAGCAATCGTCTTTTCGTCTTCCGCCACGGCGGTGATGTTGGCGAAGGTGCCCATCACCATTCGCGTGCCGCTGTGGCCGGTGGTGAATTCGGGCGGCTTCGGGGCCGCTGCTTTGCGGATAATGAGCGCGGATGCCGCCGTTATCGCCAGGACAGCCATCAGACGCAATGGTCCTTTGTGCACACTTATTCCTTTCAAACCGTCGGATCGACGGATTCTAAATTATCGCCACAATTCATTCAACAAATCTCCAGCCACCCGTATAATACGTGCATGAAACCCAAACACATAGAAATTCTTCAGCCGCGGCTGGAACGCGACTTTCTTCCGTTTGTCCGGCAACCCGGACGGTATATCGGCGGCGAGGTCAACCAGATCGTCAAGGACCTGACCGCGTGCGACGTTACTTTCGCCCTGTGTTTTCCTGACGTCTACGAAATCGCCATGAGCCACACCGGTTTGGCGATCCTTTATGACGTCCTTAACCGGATGGACGGCGTTGCCGCGGAGCGTGTTTTCGCTCCCTGGATCGACGCCGAACAGGTTCTTCGCGAACGTCAAATACCTTTATACACTCTTGAATCCAAGGCCGCGGTCTCCGGTTTCGACGCGATTGGCTTCAGTCTCAATAACGAGCTATGCTACACCAACATGCTCAACATTCTCGACCTTGCCGGTCTGGCGGTGCGGGCATCCGAACGCACCGAGGACGACCCCATCGTTATCGCCGGCGGTCAGGCAGCCAATGTCTGCGAGCCCTTCGCCGACTTCGTCGACTTGTGTCTCCTCGGCGACGGCGAGGAGGCGGTCGTTCAATTAGCCGAGCTGCTGCGGCAAATGAAGACGCAGCAGGCGTCGAAGCGGGACTTTCTGTTGGCCGCGGCGCGGGCCTTTGATTTTGTGTACGTGCCTTCTCTGTATGCGTTCGAATATGCCGACGGGCGGATCGTGTCGTTTGCGCCTAAAGAGCCGGACCTGCGCGTGCGGTTCCAGAACGCGGTGGTGGAGGATTTTGACGGGGCGGCTGTTCCGGAGAAACCGATTGTGCCGTTTGTCAAGGCGGTGCACGAGCGCGTGAGCGTCGAGATTATGCGCGGCTGCCCGGGTCGGTGCCGGTTCTGCCAGGCGAGCTTCTGCCGGCGGCCGGTGCGGTACCGGAGCGTCGAGCGGATCGTCGAGATCGCAAAGGCCAACTATGCTGCGACCGGGTTCGACACGGTCAGCCTGCTGAGTCTGTCGACGGCGGATTACCCGGACATCGAGGAACTGGTGGTGCGGCTTCAGGATTACTTTGCGCCGCGACACGTCGGATTGTCGCTGCCGAGCCTGAAGGTGAAACAGCAGTTACAACTGCTGCCTAAGCTGGTGACGTCGGTGCGCAAGAGCGGGCTGACCATCGCGGTTGAGGCGGCCAGTGAGACGCTGCGCAGCGTGATCAACAAACCCATTACGGACGAGGACCTGTTTGCCGGCGTCCGCGCTGCTTACTCGGCGGGGTTTCAGCATCTGAAGCTGTACTTCATGGTGGGGCTGCCCGGCGAGACTGAAGAGGACGTGCGGCGCATTGCCGTTCTGTCGGAGCAACTGGCGCGGCTTCGGCAGGAAGTCGACGGCAAGGTCGCCAACATTAACGTCGCCGTGAGCTGGCTGGTGCCGAAGCCTCATACTCCCTTTGCGTGGCTCGCGCAGCAGTCGCGGGAGTATTTTCAAATGGCCAAGGACCTCATCCTGCAGGAGAAGCGGCGGCTCAACGCCCGCTTTTTGCAGTTTAAGTTTCACAGCATCGAAAACAGCATTCTCGAGGCGGCGGTGGCGCGGGGGGATCGACGTTTGGGGGCGGTCATCGAGACCGCGTGGCGGCGCGGGGCGAAGTTTGACCTGTGGAACGAATGTTTCGACGCGGGCCTTTGGGCGGGGGCGTTTGAGGCGTGCGGGATGGATCTCGACTCGGCCGCACAGCGGCGGTTCGCGGCGGATGAGATTCTTCCGTGGGAGCACCTGGGCGGGCCGGAGAAGAGTTACCTGCTCAAGCATCACGCCGCGGCGGTCTCGGCGGCGGAGGCCGGGTAGGGGCCTGGTTGTGGGTACTTTTTTGTCGCTTTCGATGAAGTGGATGCGGAGGACAGGCGGGTATGGGGGCCGCAGGTGATTGCGGCCGCGGCGCGATTAGAAGCTGAAAGTCATGCCGCTTGAACTCGCATTACGGAAAAGCTTGCCTATGCGGAAACATAGCATTTCTCGGAAAATGTGTTGACTTTTGCGGGTTTAGCGTTATAGTGGAGGTGCTTGTCGAGGCTCGTGGCATAATTACGGCGGTGAGGGCTTGAGCGAGCGGTAAGAATTGGGGCACGCCTGGCGTGCGGGTTTTCTGAGTGGGAGGAAAGCATGATGCGGCACATGGTGATCATTTGCGGGTTGGTTCTGTGTTTGTCTTTGGCCTGCTATGGGAGGACGATTACGGTTGCCTTGGATGGGTCGGGGGAGTTTTCGACGATTCAGGGGGCGATTGATGCCGCCAACAACGGCGATTCAATTGTGGTTGGCGATGGCGTCTACACGGGTGACGGCAATCGCGACATTGACTTTAAGGGCAAGGCGATTACCGTTAGCGGCCAAAATGGTCCGGAGTTTTGCATCATTGATTGTCAGGGCTCGGCGGCGGAGCCGCACCGTGGATTCATTCTGCAGACCCAAGAGACGCAGACGTCGGTGATTGATGGGTTCACCATCAAGAACGGTTATGCGCCACGCGGGTTTAGGGGATATGATTATGCATACGGCGGGGCTATCCTCTGCGACTGCACAGGGCCGGTAATCAGAAATTGCCGCATCGTGGAGAACAGAGCAGATACGAGCGGCGGCGGGATTCTGTTGTACGAACATGCTCCTTTTTGGTCGCGAAATACGACTCTCATAGAGGATTGTGAGATCAGGAGCAACAGTTCATGGTACGGGGGGGGAATCATGGTTCGTGATGTGGCCCACGCGGTCATCACCGGCTGCGTAATCAGCGATAACCGCAGTGAGGGGGCGGGCG
>JACZKQ010000067.1 GCA_014859965.1 Phycisphaerae bacterium | reverse complement strand
GTGGGGGCGCCCCCATTGGAAATGGGGGTTAATACAGCGGAGGCGCTTGGTAAAACGCTCTTGGCAGAGCATATCAGGACCGGGGCGGCGAAACAAGGGTTATGCAACGGTCATTCGGCGGGCGCGGCGGGGTTGCGCGGCAAAGTGGTTATATTTGTGCGGCGGGATGCCGATTATGGTTTACGGGAGCGGCTGTTTGTGTTAGTGTGGGGCAGCTTTTCAGTTCATTGTGCGTCTGTTCAACTCATAGGTGAAACTTGGCCGGCGATGCTGTTACCGGAATATTGAAGCGTATAAACAACCAGCAATTTGCTTTGCGGTCCTTAGTGCGGTCGTATCGGGCGGGTCTTGTTGAGACCCTGGTGCAGCCGGAGCTGGTGCGCAGATTCGAGCTTGTCGAAGGGGCGGCGGTGGTGGGGGAAGTGCAGCGGAAAAAGGGCCGGGCTGTGCTGGCTTCCGTTTCGTCGATAGGGGGGCTTGCACCGGAGGCGTTCAAACGCCGGCCGCGTTTTGCGGAGCTTACGGCGGTCGATCCGCACGAGCGTTTTGACCTGGGGGCGAGCGGCGAGGAGAGCATGCGTATCGTCGACCTTATTGCGCCGATCGGCAAGGGGACGCGTCAGTTGATCGTATCGCCGCCGAAAGCGGGCAAGACGGTGCTGCTGGAGCAGATCGTGCAGGCGATCGTTAAGGGTTCGCCGGAGAGCCATGTGATCGTGATGCTTGTGGACGAGCGGCCGGAAGAGGTGACTCATTTTCGGCGGGCGGTCGAAGGCGTCGACATCGTGGCGAGCACGATAGACAACAAGACCGAGGAGCATATCGAGCTGGTCGAACTGATGCTTGCGCACGCACAGACGGAGCTGGAGTGCGGGCGGCAGGTCGTTCTTCTGATCGACAGCCTGACGCGTGTGGCGCGGGCGTTTAACAGCCGGACCGGGCGCGGTCGCGGGCCGCGCGGGCATACGATGAGCGGGGGGCTGGAGGCGGGGGTTCTGGAGGTGCCGCGGCGCATGTTCGGGCTGGCGCGGAACGTCGAGAACGGCGGGTCGGCGACGGTGATCGCCACGTGCCTGATCGATACGGGGTCGCGGATGGATCAATTGATCTTCGAGGAGTTCAAGGGGACGGGCAACAGCGAGATCGTGCTGGACCGGTCGCTGGCGGAGGCGCGGGTTTTTCCGGCGATCGACATTCCGGCCAGCGGTACGCGGAAGGAGGCGCGGCTTTACGATGAGGAGAGCATGGCGGGGCTGGTTACGCTGCGGCGGGTGCTGTCGAGCTACGGGACGCGGCAGGCGATTGATTCGATGGGCAAGCTGATCAAGAAGTATCCGAGCAACAGCGAATTTCTGAAGAGCATGGCTTCGGTGGGGTAGGGACAACGCATGCTCCTCATGAGCCGCTGCGCTGGTGGCATTTGGACCGAGCAAAAGAATTTGCATTCACAAACAACAATTGACAACCCACACCGGGTTGGATACTGTTAACAGGCCAAAGCCGGTTGTCTCCAAGGTGGCGTGAGTATCGATTTCCATGAGAGAGAGGCGCTTGAGTCCGAAGAAGCGAGGCCAAATTCACGTCGTACTGCCTGAGGGTTGGAGGGACTATAGCGCCGACAACCCTGACGGTCCCACTACTTTCCTGCGCGATGCCAGTGAAGTGTCGGGAGCACTCCAGATTTCCGTAGCACTCCATAATGGCGGACCTCTGCCAAACCCCTCAAAAGAAGATCTGGTTGACATGGCCAGCAGTGTGGGATACGAAATGCAGGCAGGAAAGCTTGTCGAAACTGCTAATGGAGAGTGCGCATTTGGGCTTCTGGGAAGCGCCACGTTCCATTCGACCACAATGCCTCATACCCGGATATGGTATCTGTCTGATGGCCAAGACTTTGTGATGGCGACACATATTTGCGCAGACGTTATCGATCCGCAAGAACTGTCCGAAGCCGGCGAAATCGTCAAAGGGCTTGTGCTTCAAAGCAGATCAGGCGGCTTACTTGGCAGACTGGGACAATTGTGGCGTCGATGAGTTTCGTCCGATCAAACTGGCAGGGAGTGCACGATGAGCGATACATATATGACTCCGAGCTGCCAGAAGTATTTGCTTTTGCTGCGGCTCTTGTTAATCAGTGCGGGTGTGGCTTGGGGTGTTTCTGTTGCTGGGCTGGTGTTGCCTTGGGCGATGGTGGAGAAGGAACTGCGGGGGCTTGGGGCGGGGACCGTTGATGATGTGATGGTGCAGTACTGGCTGAAGATGGCGGCAGCGGTGTATACGGCTCTGGGATGTTTTTATGTGTGGGTTGCGATTCGGCCGGTGCGGTACCGGGCGGTGATCGGGCTGATCGGCTGGCTTCATGTGATCCTTGGTGCGGTGTTTCTGGTCAATGGCCAGATGCTCGGCGTGGGGGCGATTCCGCTTTATGTCGATGTGGGGTTCTGTTTTTGCGTTGGCCTGGGGATCGTGGCGGTGAACGGCAGGCTGCGGGATTGTTTTGACTCAGAGGCAAGGCGTAGGGTTTGAGCCGTTCGGTGAAGTGAGCGTCAGGCACGCGCCTAAGGTGCGGTTATGTGCCGTTCGCTGATTGAGGGTGTTCGTCAGGGGGCGATGAGAAACATGTATGTTTGATCGGGGGCCAGATCGGTGAGGGTGCAGGTGGTTTGCCCGGTTGGCAGCGGGATTGTTTTTTGGAGGCCCGCACATGTATAGATTTGCAGTTGTGCGGCGCCGGCGGGAATGTCTTTGATTGTGAACTGCGGGGCGGGCGTGTTGGTCCAGCCTTTTCGATTTTGCCAGACCCACATTTTTTTGCCATCGCCTTCGAGGATAAAGACGCCGGTCTTGCGCGGGTCGAGGTGTGTGAAGGTCATGCCTTGGGTGAGTCGGCCGACTAATTGGAGGACTCGGCCACGGTCGGTGGGCTGCCACGGGTCGGTCTGAAGGGTCATGCCATAGTGGTCGTCGCGTTGGGGGGTGTTGAAGATGTTCCACGGCAGGGCGAACTGCGTGACGGGTTGGCCTTTGCTGCCGACGACGCCGAGGGCATCCCAGATTGCGGTGAGCAGGCCGCTGGCGGCTTCGGTTTCGTCGACGAGGCGCTTTTTGAAGTTGAACTCGGTGGTGTAGAAGAGGATATCGGTGGTGATGCCCCATTTCTTTTTGACTTCGTCGAACTGGTTCTGCAGAGAGTTTCGGTAGGTGCCGTACATGGGCTGGTGCTGGACGTCGTAGTAGCGGTGGATGTCAATGGCGGCGAGTTTGCCGTTGTTGAAGAGGTGGGCGACGGCGGGGCCGTAGAGGTTGTTGCGGAGAAGGGGGATTTCCTGATAGCCGCCGGGGCTGACGCGGAGCGCGGGGCTGACTGCGTGGACGCCGTCTGCGAGGCCTTCGAGTGCGGCGGCGTAGTCGGCGGGGGGGATGGGTGTTGGATTGTTGGCCTTCCACATCGGCTCATTAATGGCGGAGTAGAAGGCGACGCCCCAGTTGCGGATGCCTTTGGATCGCAGCCAGAGACTGTCGGGTGCGAATCGTTCGGCGAAGGCCTTGCCGACCGCGAACCATTTGTCATGGCCGCCGAGGGAGCCGTTCCAGCGGGTGTAGTATTCGAAGAGGATCATGGGGGTGACGCCGGAGGCGTGGGCCTGGAGGATGAGGTCATCGAACCGCTCGGGACGGGGCGTTTTTGTCTGCGGCGGGTAGTATTCGTTCTCGCTGACAGTGACGCGGCACATACCGGCGTTGATGGTGCGGAGGATCTCGAACTGGCTGGCAGTCTGCTCCAGCCGCCCCGGACCGAAATTGCCGCCGCCGAGCCGGGAGGGGATGTCGCCGCCCGCACAGACGAATGCGGTGCAAAAAACAACCATTGCGGCAGTGCATATTGGTCTTGGCGCGTTTTTCATCGGAACGTCCTTCTTCTGCGGATGCTTGCAATACTATACGGCATCCGATTACCATAACATGTGGGTTGTGCAGAAGCAAGCCCTGCGGCAGTTTTTGCGCCCTTGAACCGGTGGGGCGGTGGGTGTATACTGGGGGTGTTTCGGAGATTGGGTTGTTATTTTGGAAGGTGGGTATATGCTTAGGATGGCTGCTTTGGTCGTGTTGGCGGTGTGTGTTTTGCCGGTTTTTGCTGTTGCGGAATTGAAGCTGGACGAGGCGGCGGCGGCGCCTGAGGAGTGGGGATTTCGGCCTTTTGACGGGGCGGCCAGCGCGGTGAATCCGCCGAGCTTTTCGTGGCGGCCTCAGGCGAAGATGACGTGGCAGATTCAGTGTGCACGGGACGCGGGTTTTTCGGATGTCACTTATGACGTGACCGGGCTGGAGTTTAATGTGCATTGCCCGGCGGAGGTTTTTGGGCCGGGCACGTATTACTGGCGGTATCGCGGCCGGGGCGTTGGCGGGGAAGTGACGAACTGGAGTGCGGTGCGGAGCTTCACCATCGGCGAGGATGCGGCGAAGATGCCCATGCCGGGGCGGGATGAACTGATCGGGCGGATTCCGGGGTCGCATCCGCGTTTGTTTGTGCGGCCGGAGAAGGTGGGGCACCTGCGGGAGCTGGCCAAGGGGAGGCTCAAGGACAAGTATGAAGGCCTCGTCAAACAGTCCGAGCAATTGCTGAAGAAGGCGCCGCCGACCGCGGAGCCGCCGACGTACGGCAAGGATATTGTGCGCAACAGCGATCCGTGGCGCGAGGTGTGGTGGGGCAACAGGCTGTATACCATCGCCGCTCTCAACGGGGCGGCGACGTTGGGCTTTACGTATCTGTTGGACGGCGACACGACGTACGGCGAGGAGGCGCGGCGGATATTGATGGAGTGCGCCAAGTGGGACCCGGTGGGCAGTACGGGCTACCGGTATAACGATGAGGCGGGGATGCCTTACAATTATTATTTTTCGCGGACGTATACGTTTATTAACGATCTGCTGAGCGAAGAGGATAAGGCGATCTGCCGCAGGGTGATGAAGGTTCGGGGGGAGGAGATGTACAAACACCTTTGCCCGCGGCATTTGTGGCAGCCGTACGGCAGCCATCAAAACCGGGCGTGGCATTTCTTAGGCGAGGTGGGGATTGCGTTCGCCGGCGAGATCGAGGGGGCGGAGGACTGGGTGTGGTTTGCGATGAACGTGTTTTATAATGCGTATCCGGTGTGGTCCGACGACGACGGCGGGTGGCACGAGGGCACCAGCTACTGGGCGAGCTATCAGCAGCGGTTTACGTGGTGGGCGGACGTGATGCGCGAGGCGTTCGGGATCAACGCGTTCGACAAGCCGTACTATTCACAGGCGGGGTACTATGCGATGTATCTTATGCCGCCGAATAAGGTGGGCGGGGGGTTTGGCGATCTGACGGCCAAGCGGACGTCGCAGAACAACCGTGAGATCGTGAGCACCTTCGCCGCACAGGCGGGCAACGGGCACTGGCAATGGTACGTCGATCAGATCGGCGGGCCGATGGAGGCGGGGGGG
>JACZKQ010000066.1 GCA_014859965.1 Phycisphaerae bacterium | reverse complement strand
CTGAAGTATTATCAGCAGAAGCTGGAGCGGCGGAAGTTTGACGTTGTGTATTTGGAGCATGCGTCGCTACTTCGGGAGGGTCTGGGGAGATGGCTCGGCGGGGCGGGTGTCGAGCGGGTGCGGCTTTATGATCCGGTCGATCATTCGCTGAGGGCGCGGCTGGTAAAGGAGTTCGAGGCGGCGGGGATTGCGTTTGAGTTTTTGGAGAGTCCGCTGTTTGTCTGCGGCGAGCCTTACGTGCGGGAGTATTTTGCGGAGGCCGACTATTCCTTGAAGCGCTTTTACAATTCGCAGCGGAGGCGGCTGGGGATTCTGGTGGAGGACGGCAAGCCGGCGGGCGGTCAGTGGAGCTATGACAAGGAAAACCGGGAGCCGATGCGCGGGGAGGTTGCGGTTCCGGAGGTGAAGCGGATTGCGCCGAATCAGTACGTGCGGGAGGCGCAGGCGTACGTGGAGGCGCACTTCGGCGGCAATCCGGGTACGACGGCGGAGTTCTTTTATCCTGTGACGCATCGGGCGGCCACGGGCTGGCTGGCGGATTTTGTGGAGCGGCGGCTGGAGTATTTTGGGCCGTACGAGGATGCGATCAGTGCGGAGGAGCGGTACCTGTTTCATTCGCTGCTTTCCCTGCAGTTGAACAGCGGCCTGATTACGGTTGGCGAGGTGCTTGAGGCGGTGCTTGGTCATGCGGAGCGGCATGGCGTGCGGCTGAACAGCGTGGAGGGTTTTGTGCGGCAGATCATCGGCTGGCGGGAGTTCATGCGGGCGGTGTACGTGATGGAGGGGCGGCGGCAGGCGGAGTCGAACTTCTGGGGGCTGGAGCGCGACATGCCTGATGCGTTTTATGATGGGACGACCGGTGTTGAGCCGGTGGACGTGGTGATCAGGCAGGTGCGGGATCAGGCGTATGCGCACCATATCGAGCGGCTGATGATCCTTGGGAATTTCATGCTGCTGTGTGAGATTCGGCCGCAGGCGGTGTACCGGTGGTTCATGGAGCTTTTTATCGACGCGTACGACTGGGTGATGACGCCGAACGTGTTCGGGATGAGTCAGTATGCGGACGGCGGGATGATGACGACGAAGCCGTATGTCAGCTCATCGAATTACGTGCGGAAGATGAGCGATTTTGCGGCGGGTCCGTGGTGCGAGATTTGGGATGGGCTGTTTTGGCGGTTTGTGGGGAGGCACAGGAAGGTGTTTGCGGGCAATCCGCGGATGAAGGTCATGGCGGTTCAGCTTGACCGGATGGAGGGTGACAAGAAGCGGGCGCACGTCGAGACTGCGGAGGCCTTTCTCCGTAGGCTGAATGCCGGTTAGCGGTCGGTGCGGCCGGGTTCGGTCAGGCTTTGATGACCTGGGAAAGCTTGGCTTTGCTGAACGCGGCCACGGCTTTTTCGGAGGCTTCTTTGCAGACCTTTTCGAGGTTCTCGGTGAGGGGGGTCCTCTTGGTCAGGTCGGCTATGTCGCCGTTGTGGCCGATGGGGCCTCCGGCGGCTTCGATGATCTCGAGCAGCGAGATTTCTTTTGCGGGGCGGGGGAGCGAGAAGCCGCCGCCCGGGCCTCGTTTGCTGCTGAGGACGTTGAATTTGACCATCTGCTGCATGATTTTGAGCAGGTAGCCGAGCGGAATTTCGCATTCTTTGGCGATTGTCTCGGCCATGATTGTGGGCTGGTCGGTGTGCTCGGCGAGGTAACCGGCAGCCAGCAGGCCATACTTCGCGGACATACTTATCATTTCAAATCTCCAAGGTCAGAGGGCTTCGTTTGGGGTATTTTCTCATTATTGCGGCGAAATGCAAGGGAAAATCCGGGAGGTTCGGTAAGATGATCGAACTTTCGGCGGAATTCGCTTAGAGCTATACTTATGTTGTCGGGTTTACTGGGGGGCGTTGTTTCTGTTTTGGTTTTGTCGTCTTTCAGTCATTTGCTTGGTCCAGTCGACGTATTCGGTCCATCGGCCGGGGATATCGGCGGTGATGTGATTGCCGGCGTGGACGATGACGCGGTAGGTCAGGCCGAGTCTTTCGCCGGCGGCGAGGTCCAGTTTGTCGTTTTCGAGCCAGTACATCGGGGTGGGCGAGAAGAAGCCGTAGTCGCGGGTGAACCATTTTGCGGGAAACCAGCGGTTTGCGGGGCTCTGGAAGATGGCGAGGCCTTCGGTGATGCCGTCGCGGGCGCCGCTGTAATCGCACCAGGGCGAGGCGGCGGCGAAGGTGCCTTTTTCGGTGGTCTGGCCTTCGGCGTTGATGAGGGTGCCTCCGGAGGCGACGGAGAGTTCGGGTACTACGCGGGCGGCGAATAGGGAGTGATTGGTCTTGAGTATTTGGACGTCTACGAGGGGCAGGAGGCTGATGTGGATGTCGATGATGCGGATATCTTCGCTGGGTGCGGAGATGGCGATCCATCGGCGGTCTTCGAGGATGGGGTCCTTGTCGGGCTGCTTCCAGAGGCAGCGGTCGGTGAAGACGATGCGTCGGCCGCTTTCGCGGACGATCTGGGGGGTCTGGGAGAGGATCTGGCCGCGGGCGTTGGCGTCCTGCCAGTAGTTGCCGCCGTTGACGCGGTCGCAGCCGAAGAAGAGGGAGTGGTGGTGGGGGTAGGGTTCGGAGGTTTCGGTGGTGACGGTCTGGTTGCTGCGGGGGCCGTTGACGGGCCAGAAGTAGGGGTATTTCTGGTCGTGGGAGAATTTGTAGCAGGTGAAGAGCTTGTCGGCGACGGTGACGACGAGCTGGTCGTTTTCGATACGGGCGGAGAGGTCCTGCGGCTCGGCTGTGGCGATGGTAAAGAGGGCGGGGACGCACACGGCGGCTAAAAGGACGGCTTTGGCGAATCTCATCTGGCACTCCTCTACAACATTGAACTTGTTTGTACTGTTGCTTGGAGCGTACCAGAATCGGCGTTGGATTTCAATAGTTAAACAGGTTGTGCAGGCGTGCTGGTGTGTAACCGATAAAAGCGACAGCGATGCACAGGGGTTGATCTATGCGCAAGGGGCGGCAATGCAGGGGAATTGTGACTACTCGGGGAGGGCGGCATGAGCGGGCAGAGTGAACGGTTTTCATGGTATGCCGCGGAGGGGGACGAGGTGCTGAAGCGGGTTGAGAGCTCGCCGGAGGGGCTTAGCGGCGGCGAGGCCGGGCAGCGGCGACAGGAAGTGGGGGCCAACTCGCTGGAGGCGGAAGAGGGGGCTGGTCCGTGGGGTCTGCTGGCGCGGCAGATCCATAATCCGCTGATTTATCTGCTTATCGGGGCGGCGGTGCTGTCGTTCGCGGCGGGCAAGACGGTGGATTCGTTTGTGATCATTGGGGTGGTGGCGCTGAACACGGCGTTGGGATTTGTTCAGGAATGGCGGGCGGAGGGGGCGCTGGCGGCCCTGCGGCAGATGGCGGCGCCGCATGCGCGGGTGCTGCGGGATGGGGAGGTGCAGGAGATTGACGCGGCAGATGTTGTGCCGGGGGACGTGCTGGTTTTGGAGACGGGGGCGCGTGTGGCGGCGGATGCGCGGCTGCTGAGCAGTGATGAGCTGCGGGTGGATGAGTCTGCGCTGACGGGGGAGTCGGAGCCGGTGGGGAAGGAGCCGGTTGAACTTGGGGCCGATACGCCGATGGGGGATCGGCGAAACATGGTCTGGATGTCGACGAGCATTACGGCGGGTCGCGGGCGTGCGGTGGTGGTTGAGACGGGCATGCGGACGGAGATGGGGCAGATTGCGGGGGATGTGCGGTCGACGGGGCGCGAGGCGACGCCGCTGCAGAAGCGGATGGGGCGGCTGGGGATTATTTTGGGTGTGCTGGGGATCGTGTTGGCGGCAGTGGTGTTCGGGCTGGGTGTGATGCGGGGCTATGAGACGGTGGACATGCTGCTGTTTGCGGTGGCGGTGGCGGTGTCGGCGATTCCGGAGGGTCTGCCGGCGGTGATTACGGTAACGCTGGCGCTGGGGGTGCGGCGGATGGCGGAGCGGCACGCGATTATTCGGCGGCTGCCGGCGGTGGAGACGCTGGGGTCGACGACGGTGATCTGTTCCGACAAGACAGGGACGATTA
>JACZKQ010000065.1 GCA_014859965.1 Phycisphaerae bacterium | reverse complement strand
GTTCGAGCCAGCCGTTTCGGGCGTAGATCTGGTTTGTGGGGCGGTGTGTGAAGAGGAAGCCGCAGTCGAACGTGCGGGCGGCGGCTTCGTGCATTGCGGCGGCGAGTGCGCCGTCGATGAGGCGTCGGCCGCGGCAGGCGGGGGCGACGGCGACGAGTGCGACGCCGGCGACGCGGAGGGTCTGGTCGGCGGCGCGGATGGTGCGGTCGACGACGGCGAGGTGGGCGCAGAGGACGTCATGGTCGTGGATGACGACGCTGAAGAGGGGGACGCTGCCGCGCCATCGGCGGGCGGCGGCGAAGGTTTGGCTGGCGTGGGGGAACGCGACGACGAGGAGGTCGCGGATGGACTGGTCGAGTTGGAGGTCGATGTCGGCTTCGTCGATGATGCGGGTTTGCATGGGGCGTTTCCGGGTTATGCGGCGCCGTCGGGCAGTTGTGCCGCGTCTTGTTTGCCGTGGCCGCCGGTCACTCCGCCGGAGACGACGAAGGCCATTGCTTCGGAGCTGTCGATGTCGAGGGGGCGGACGCGGTCGGCGGGGAGGAGGAGGACGGAGCCGGCGAAGTTGTAGGATTGGGGGAAGTAGACGGCGACGTGGTCGGCGAGGTTGAGGAGGTCGAGGCTTTCGCGTGTTATGAAGCCGACGGCGAGGGGGCCGCCGGGGGTGAGTTCGACGAGTGCGGGTTTGTCAAAGCTTTTCTTTTCGCCGGCGAAGGCGCCGATGAAGTCCTTGAGGGAGGAGTAGAGGAGTTTGACGAGCGGCAGGCGGGCGAAGAGGCGGTCGATGAGGCTGAAGAACCACCGGCCGGCGAAGTTGGAGGCGAGGAGGCCGATGAGGAAGATGGCGGCGAGGGTGATCGCCAGGCCGACGCCGGGGATGGTGATGCGGAAGAAGTCGCGGAGGAGGCCGTCGAGGCGGGTGATGGCGTAGACGACGACGAAGATGGTGAGCGCGACGGGCACAAAGATCAGCAGGCCGCGGAGGAAGCAGGCAGTAATTTTTCGCATTGGGTTCTCCTGAAACTGGTTATCGCGGCGGTCGGCTGCGGCCGCTGTGTAAAGGATAATGCCGGCGGCGGAGAATGCAAGGATATTGGACGGGGAAACCGCCCTGGCCGTGTATTTGGGGAATACCGGACGACTTAGAGGGTCTTGATTGCAGCACCGTGGGCGTTTTCAGGCATTTCATTCAAAGGATGGGCTGTTGGGGCCGCGGTGCGGTGGTTGGTTCAGGTTTGTTTTTGGATAGGGCGTTTTCGGCGGGAGGCCCATACGATCGCGGCATAGAGGATGATTGCGACGAGCCAGAATGCGAGGCAGGCTGTTCGGATGTGGGGTTGTGTCAATCCGTGCTGGCGGGCGAAGTGGACGAGGGGGTTTGTGGTCATTGGCCAGAAGGGCTGGACGTCGTAGTGGTAGAGTGCGTCGACCAGGACGTGCATCCATGCGCCGGCGGCGCCGCCGAGGATCATGGACGCAAGGGTGGGGCGGCAGGGGATGCGGAGGAGGCGCATGAGGCGGGCGAGGAGGTTTCTCAGGGGGGCGGCGAAGTAGACAGCGGCGCCGAGGGCTGCGCCGATGAGGCCGCCGATCAGGAGGGTGTGCCAGTGCCAGTGGCGGTGGGGGTGCCGGCCGGCGGCGAAGAGCACTTCGACATCGACGAGGACGTTGGCGAAAAGGAAAATCGGCAGATTGAGCCAGCGGCGGACGAGGAGGCCCAATGAGCCGCTTGGGCCAAAATGGTACGGTGTAAAAGGCATACGCTTATATTACCTTGTCCTTTTCCATTGTTCGCGCTGGCATCTTGATCGTGCAAGCCGGCGAGCGGGCGGCCGGAATGTGTTTTAGTACTTGCGCACGGTTTTATTGTTCGATCTTACCACATGCGCGAGTTGGGGGGAACAGGCGTATCGGATAACATTTGGGGGGCAATGGCTCGTCGGCCGAAAAATGCGAGCTAAATGCTCTGAATGCCGTATAATAACCATGTATCGGCCGGGGTACGTCTTGTACGGCGGCCTGGGCGGCGGATTCGCCGAGCGAGTGAAAGGCTCAGTGATCGACGGCGCCGCGAGAGCCGAACAAGATTAAATGCCGGTCCTGCCGGTGATGTAAAGATACAACCTTTTTGGAAGGGATCAGGTTATGAATATTTTCGAATACGCGATGCAGATGGAAAAAGACGGTGAGGAGTTCTACCGTGACCTGGCCCGAAACGTGCAGAATACGGGCGTCAAGTATATTTTGACCATGCTTGCCGACGAGGAGGTCAATCACTTCAATATTCTGCAGAATATCGCACAGGTGCAGCCCGAAGCGGGTGACACCGCCATTCTCGACCGCGCTAAGAATGTATTTCGAGAAATGAAAGAAACGGGGCAGACGCTGCACGCGGACGAATCGCAGATTGAACTCTACAAGGAGGCTCAGACCATCGAGCAGAGGAGTATCGATTTTTATTCGGAAAAAGCCCGTTCGGTCGAGGATACACTTCAGAAGCAGTTTCTGCAGAAGCTTGCCGCCGAAGAGAAAAAGCACTACTTCCTGCTGGAAAACATCATTGATTTTGTTTCCCGGCCGACCACCTGGCTGGAAAACGCCGAGTTTGTGCATTTGGAAGATTATTGACGGTGTGATCTCTACAGGCGCAGGAACTGCCGATCCGCTTCAGTGGTGACGAGCGCGTACATGCGGCCGCGAATAGCCATTTCAGTGACGAGAAAGAGCCGTTCGCGCAGTTCACTGACCTTGAGTCTCTCCACGGTGCTCAGTGGGATCAGGAAATACAAGTCGCCGGTGTTCTTTTCGTCGGCAAGGGTACGTTCGATCATCTGGTCCATGTTGCCCACCAGAAACAGCCTGTCGCTGATTCTCAGATCGTTCAGCCCCGCATCTTTTGACACAAAGAACAAATCATCGCCGTCCTGGTACATTCTGGCCAATTGCTCGACCCGGACTTCGTCGGGGTCCAGCCACGCCCTGCTTGAGCTCAGGGCGAGAGAAAACAGGGCCAGGACCAACAGGCCAGCAGCTATTGCGCCGCCGGCCCAGCTTACTGTTCTACCGGTGATACGCTCTTGGGGAGCGAACAGCAGGGTGCGCTCTTTTTTAGAGGACGTTTCCAGTTTTTGAACGCGTGTCGAAAGTTCGGGTAGTCGCCGCATCGTGTGCATGATGCGGAGCGATTGGTTCTTTTCCATGGCGGGAAAACCGAACACCTTTTCACCGGCTTTAACATCCTGCATCACAAACGACTTGCCGCCTACCATGGCGCCGTCGCCCAGGGTGATATGATCGCGAATGCCGACCTGGCCCGCTAATACGACGCCATCGCCCAGGCTGCAACTGCCGGCGATGCCGGTCATGCCGGCGATGAGGCAGCAGCGTCCGATGGTGACATTGTGAGCGATTTGCACCAGATTGTCGATTTTGGTGCCGGCTCCGATCCGGGTGGTGCCGAATTTTGCGCGATCGACACAACAATTTGCGCCGATTTCCACAAAGTCCTCTATAACCACATTGCCGATGTGCGGAATGAGACGATGATTTCCATCGACAAAGACGTAGCCGAAACCGGTGGAGCCGATAACGGTATTGGCCTGGATGGTGACATGGTCACCGATTTGGCAATGATCATAGAGGACGACACCGCTGTGGAGGCGGCAATCAGCGCCGACTTGCGTGCCGCGACCGATGGTGCAGCCGGCGGCGACAAACGTTCCGTCGCCGATGGCGACATCGTCGGCAATAACAACGTGCGGCCCGATTCCGACAGCCTGTCCGAGGGTTACATTCCTGCCGATCCGTGCCGTGGCATCCACCCCTTCGGCGCAGACCTCGGCCTTTTCGGCAAAGAAAGAGAGAACTTCCAGGAGGGCCCGGTCCGCATTGTCGACCACAAGCTGCGGCATGGCAAGGCCGTGGGTGGGTGTGGTGACGATGGCTGCGGCCGCGTTACTGGCGCCCAGGCGCGCAAGGTACTTGGCATCGGTTACGAATGTGATCTCATCGGGCGACGCGGCACCGACGGCGGCGACTCCGCGTATGATGCGGTCGCCATCGCCGATAATCTTTGCGCCGAGCAGATCGGCCAATGCCCGTAACGGTGTTTCCATTCTTGGTGCTCCCGCTTCCGCGTAGAAAGACTTCGTCCCCTGCCGAGCAGCCATTATATGTTCAAACGAAGGCGGCGTCGACAGAAATCCGCCAATCCTCTATCACATCGGGTAGAAAAACCTGTGGTTAGCGAACAAAATCTGATTGACACGGTTTTGGGGGAGCGGATAATGATCCTTGTAGGGCAAAAGAGGACATGTGCATCGGTAAAGTGAAATCGAGTCGGATGTTTTAAGGAGCAGTGAGATGCCGTACCTTATCCTTGCTGTTGCTGCAGTAATTCTACTGGGCATTGCACTTTATCTCAAGAAGCAGAAGGGTTGATCGCCTCGGGCGCGATTCTTCGGGCTTGACAATGTTTTCTCCGGAAGCCTGCCGGGCAGGAATTGCCTGCCTTTGGCGGTATGCAGCCTTTGTTTTCTGCCTACGCCCCCAGGTCGAAGGGTGTTGTTTGCGCATTATCAGCCGCCGCGCGAGGACGGGGCGGCATGGGTTATTTTCGCCTGCTTCGCTGATCTGCACCCTTGATGGCCGATATGTCATTTACGAAAGGGAGCAGAAGAATGAAGCATCCGCTGCTGTGCCCCAGGTCTGAAGTGTGCTTTGCCTATCGTGTTTACGTTGACCATACCAAAGACGAGAGGCTGGGGGTTATCCGTGTCGAGAGCATTGAAAATCGAGATTTTTATACCTGCACCGCCCTCAACACCGCGCTGGCGCTGGCCGGAAAAGGTGCGCTCGAGCCGGAGGCGGCGCATCGATTCGACGAGGAACCGGGCTGCCTGCTGATCGATCAGGCGAACAAGAACGTACCACGGCATCGCCACGACGCATAAGGAAATCGCCTTGGTCAGGGGGGCGTGATTTCGCCGTCGCCGTCCCACAGGTCTTCCCAGCTTTGGTTGTCTTTCCACAAGAAGACCTGGCCCTTGATCAGGCGGCAGCCCTTGTCGATTTTGGCCAAAGCCTGCATGTCCTCGTCGGTGAGGGGCGGCGATACCGTGCTCTGGAGGTTGCCGAGGTATTCGTTGCGGTGGACGGAGAAGGGGATGGGAATCTGGCCGCGCTGGACGGCCCATTTGACGCAGACGACGGCGGGGTGGACGCCGAGGCGCACGGCGATGCGCTTGACCACGGGGTCATCGATGTCGACGGAGTCGGTTTCGGTCTTGTCGCGGTCGGGGCGAGTGGGCGAGCCGATGGGGCAGAAGCCGATCGGCTGGATACCGTGATCCGTGCAGAAGTGGAAGAATTCCGGCTGCTGAAAGTGCGGGTGCAGCTCCATTTCGTTGCATGCGGGTTGGATTCTGGCGTCGCGGAGCAGCAGCTTCATCTTAGGGATGGTCATGTTTGACGTGCCGATGTGCCGCACCAGGCGCATCTCCACCAGGCGCTCCATCTGCCGCCAGGTCTTCATAAATTCGTCGTGGATATACGGCCGGGCGTCGGGGCTGCGCGAGGTCACATCGCAGCCGGGAGCGTGAAAGTTCGGAAAGGGCCAGTGGACCAGGTATAGATCGAGATAGTCCAGGCGGAGGTCCCGCAGCGAGCGGGCGCAGGAGAGGAGCACGTCGCCTTTGCCGTGCATGTCGTTCCAGACCTTGGAGGTGATCCACAGGTCTTGCCGCGTGATGGATCCGCCGTCGAGGACCTCGCCGAGTGCGGCGCCGATTTGCGGCTCGTTGCCGTAGACCGAGGCGCAGTCGATGTGGCGGTATCCTACGGAGACCGCTCCCTTGACGGCGGCGGCTACCTGAGCGGGCGTGAAGCGGTCGGAGCCGAAGGTGCCTAATCCGATCGCCGGTATGCGAGCGCCGGTGCAGAGCGTGCGGGCGGGCACCGCGGCGGGATTTACGCCGTCAGGGGCAAGAGTGAACTTTTCCATCACTGTTTCTCCTTACAAGGAATTACGGACACTTTCAACGTGTCGGGAGCGCGCCGCTATGGAGGTGGCGCGCAATCTTTTCTGCATTGGGTTTTTCGACGATGCCCTTTTCGGTGATAATGGCCGTGATCTGCGCGGCGGGCGTCACATCGAAGGCCGGGTTGTACACGTTCATTTTTTCCGGCGCGGTCCGCTGCGCGCCGAGGCAGGCGACCTCATCGGCGGCCCGTTGTTCTATCGGTATCCGGTCACCGTTTTCTATACTCAAATCGAAAGTGCTCGACGGGGCGGCGATGTAGAAAGGAATGTTGTGGTGTGCGGCGAGGACGCTGAGGCTGAACGTTCCTATTTTGTTGGCGGTGTCGCCGTTGGCGGCGATGCGGTCGGCGCCGGTGATGACGGCGTTGATCTTGCCTTGCCGCATGAGCACGCCGGCCATGTTGTCGCAGATGAGGGTGGCGTCGATTCCCGCCTGGGTGAGTTCCCACGCGGTCAGGCGCGCGCCCTGGAGGAGCGGGCGGGTTTCGTCGACGTAGACGCGGAACTTGCAGCCCATCTTGTGTGCTTCGTACATGGGCGACAGTGCGGTTCCCTGGCCGGCGGTGGCGAGCGCTCCGGCGTTGCAGTGGGTGAGCAGGCCGGCGTCGTGGGCGACGAGGCGCCGGCCGTGGTCGCCGATGGCCTTGCACATCGCTTTGTCTTCGGCGCAAATGGCGTGGGCTTCGTTGAGCAGCGCTTCGGCGAGCGTCTGCCGATCGGCAACGGGGTTTTCCGCTAAAAACCTTCGCCCGCGGGCCTTTACGCGGTCGAGGGCCCAAAAGAGGTTCACTGCCGTCGGACGCGATTCGGCCAGGTATGCGGCGGTCGCATCGAGGTGCTGCATCGCGCCTTCGGTGTCGCCGGGCGCCGTCTGCATGCCGATGCACACGCCGTACGCCGCGGCGACGCCGATCGCCGGCGCGCCCCTGACCGCAAGCGTGCGGATGGCGTCGTACAACTGCACGGGGGTGCGGCACTGCATGTAGACGAGTTCAGCGGGCAGGAGACGCTGATCGATCAGTTCCAAGCAGCCGTCGATTCCACCAATCCATCTGAGCGTTTCAAAAACCATGGGTGTTCTTCCTTAATACCTTTTTCTCGCGGGCACGGCGTCCTTGCAGGAAGGGCATGGCACCCTTGCCGCTACGAATTGACAATCACACATTGACCTGTTCGGCGGCGAGCTTCTCCCGGAGATATTGGGCGGTGTAGCTGTTGTTCGCCTTTGCGATTTCCTCGGGCGAGCCGGCCGCGATGACCTGGCCGCCCGCCTCGCCGCCTTCGGGCCCGAGATCGATGATATAGTCGGCCATCTTGATCACGTCGAGGTTGTGCTCGATCACTATCACGGTGCTGCCCATGTCGCACAGTCGCCGCAGCACGTTCATCAGGTTGTGAATGTCGGCAAAGTGCAGGCCGGTCGTCGGTTCGTCGAGCAGATACATGGTGTGGCCGGTGCCGGGTTTGCCGAGTTCGGTGGCGAGCTTGACGCGCTGGGCCTCGCCGCCGGACATTGTCGTGGACGATTGGCCCAACTGCATGTAGCCCAGGCCCACATCGCACAGCGCCTTGAGCAGGCGCACGATTTTTGGGAAATTGCCGAAGAACTTGCGCGACTCGTCGAGGCGCATGTCCAGCACGTCGGCGATGTTGCGGCCCTTGTAGGTGATCTGCAGCGTTTCAGGATTGTAGCGGCGGCCCTTGCACTCCTGGCAGACGACGAACACGTCCGGCAGGAAGTGCATCTCGATTTTTTTGGTGCCCTGGCCCTGGCAGTGCTCACAGCGGCCGCCCTTGACGTTGAAGCTGAAGCGGCCCGGCTTGTAGCCGCGGATCTTGGCTTCTCGCGTGAGTGCGAACAACTGGCGGATGAGGTCGAACACGCCGGTATAGGTCGCCGGATTGCTGCGCGGCGTGCGGCCGATGGGCGACTGGTCGATTTCGATGACCTTGTCGATCTTGGTGACGCCGAGGATCGTCTTGTGGCGGCCGGGCTTTTCGCGGGAGTTGTACAGGCGGCGCTTCAGGGCCTTGAGGAGGATTTCCGTGACGAGGGTGCTTTTGCCGGAGCCGCTGACGCCGGTGACGCATGTGAGCACGCCTACCGGGAATTTAACGTTGATATTTTTGAGGTTGTTCTCCTGGGCCTGCCGAACTTCGATGCAGTTCTTGAGGCTGTACTTGCGGCGTGCGGCGGGAAGTTCGATGCGGCTGGCGCCGCTGAGGTACTGGCCGGTAATAGACCGCGGGCAGGCGCAGATGTCTTCGAGGCTGCCGACGACCACGACTTCGCCGCCGTGGGTGCCGGCCGCCGGTCCGATATCGATGATATAATCGGCGCTGGCGATGACTTCTTCGTCGTGCTCGACGACGATAACGGTGTTGCCGATATCCGTCAGCCGCCGCAGGATGCCCAGCAGGCGATCGTTGTCGCGCCGGTGCAGGCCTATCGTGGGCTCGTCGAGCACATAACAGCAGCCTACGAGCCCGCTGCCGACCTGGGTGGCCAGGCGGATCCGCTGCGCCTCGCCGCCGGAGAGCGTGCGGCTGGTGCGGTCCAGCGTCAGGTAGCCGAGACCCACATCGGCCATGAATTTCAGGCGGGCGGTGATTTCCTTGAGCGGCTGGGCTGCGATCAGCGTTTGTTCAGCGTCCAGACGAAGTTCGTCGAAGAAGCGGATCGCCTGCTCGATGCTCATGCGGGAGACTTCGTGGATGCCTCGGCCGCCGACCTTTACGGCGACCGCCTCTGGGCGAAGCCTGGCTCCCTCGCAGGCGCGACAGGCCTGCTCCGACAGATAGCCGTGGAGCCGCGCCTTGACGAACTCGCTGACGGTGCTCTCCCAGCGGCGGGCGAGGTTGGGGATGACGCCTTCGAAACTTGCGCCATAGGTTTCCTCGTCTTCGGGCGTGGTGCCGTAGAGCAGTAGCTTGCGGACCCGTGCGTCGATCTGCGAGAACGGGGCCGACTTACTGATGCCGAAGTTGCGGCAGAAACGTTTGATCAGGCGGTTGTAGTAGATGTTCATGCGCTTGCCGCCTTTGCGCCACGCCTCCACGGCGCCGTTCTCAAGCGAGATGGTCTTGTCGGGGACGATCAAGTCCGGATCGAATTCAAGGATGGTGCCCAGGCCGTCACAACTCGGACAGGCCCCGTACGGACTGTTGAAGCTGAACAGCCGCGGGGAAAGCTCCGACAGCGACGCCTCGGGATGCTTTGTGCAGGCGAACTTCTCGCTGTAGACCGCATCGTGCCACTCGCCGTTGCCGCCGTTGTCTTTTTTTTCCTGGGGCTCCTGCATCATGACGAAGACGACGCCTTCGCCGATTTTCAGGGCCGTTTCCACGGAATCGGCCAATCGAATGCGCACGGTGTCCTTGATGACCAGGCGATCGACGACCGCGGCGATATCGTGTTTTTTGTTCTTGTCCAGGGCAGGGGCATTGTGGACGTCATAGACGATGCCGTCGATGCGGACTCGCACGAACCCCTCGCGCTGCACGCGGGCGAGTATCTCCCGGTGTTCGCCTTTCTGGCCGCGCACCAGCGGTGCGCAGAGCTGAATGCGGGTGCCCTCGGGACGACTCAGGATCGCGTCGAGGATCTGCGTAACATGCTGACTGCTGATCGGGTCGCCGCACTTCCAGCAATGCGGCTGGCCGATGCGGGCGTAGAGCAGGCGAAAATAGTCGTATATCTCGGTGGTCGTCGCAACGGTCGAACGCGGGTTGCTGCCGGCGCTGCGCTGTTCGATGGCGATGGTCGGCGGCAGGCCTTCGATGTGCTCGACGTGCGGCTTTTGCATCTGTTCGAGGAACTGCCGCGCGTACGCACTGAGCGACTCGACGTACTTGCGCTGGCCTTCGGCATAGATCGTGTCAAAAGCCAGGCTGCTCTTGCCCGACCCGCTGATGCCGGTGATGACGACCATCTTGTCGCGGGGAATCTCGACGTCGATGTGCTTGAGATTATGCTCCGCCGCGCCCGTTATCCTGATGACTTTTTCCAATTTGTGCCGCGCCTCAACAACTCACTGACTCAACCGCCCGCCCCTTGGCGAAAATCGGCAAAAAACCAATTTGGTAGTGTACCACAAACCGGCGTCCATGTAAAATACCTTCAGTTATCCACAACGTTCGCCATGAATCTGAAAGATCTGCACAATTGGAATCTTTCCTATGCCAACGCCCGCCGACTTCAGGCGGTGTTGGCCCGAAAGGTGCGTATCGGTCCTTTGAAGCGGGCCCCCAGGAGCGTGGCGGGCATTGACTGCGCGTTTAGCCGGGACAAGAAGAGAATCGGCGCGATCGTGGTTGTGCTTGAATATCCGTCTCTTAAAATCCTCGAAACGGTCTCGGCGATTGAGGACGTGTGTTTTCCTTACATACCGGGCCTGTTGTCGTTCCGTGAAGCCCCGGTTTGCCTTGCGGCGGCGGCCAAACTCCGGATCGCGCCCGACTGCTTTCTGATCGACGGGCAGGGCGTTGCGCATCCGCGGCGCTTGGGATTGGCGTCACATTTGGGGCTTTTTTTGGACCGGCCGACCATCGGGTGCGCAAAGAGCCGGCTGATCGGCACGTTCGAGCCGCCGGCGGTGGAAAAAGGCAACCATACGCCGCTGATGGACGGGGACGACACCATCGGTGCGGTTCTCAGGACGCGCACGGGGGTCAAGCCTTTGTTTGTCTCCGTGGGGCACAAATGTACGCTCGACGACGCGATAAGAATCACCCTGGCCTGTGCCCCCAAATACCGCCTCCCGGAACCCACCCGCCTGGCGCACCAGGCAATCACGAAGCTTAAAACCGCAATATGAAGTACCCGCCAAAGCGGCATGGAAAGGCTGAAGGTTTGCTGCTGTTCTCGCCCAAAACGAGTGGGCACAGCTTTACTGCCAGCGGTGCTGTTTGACGGCTTGGAGGATTTGTTCGGCGCATTCCATTGCGGCGAGGCCTTCTTCGGCGGTGACTTCGGGGCGGTCGCTTTCGCCGGCGACGGCTTTGAGGAATGCCTGCTGCTCGACGCGGAGGGGCTCTGCATCTTGAATATCGAGCTGTTCGATATGCAGGAGATCCATCCAGTTGACGTCGCCGAAATCGAAGTCGGTCTGCTGCTGCTTCTGACGGATCCAATCGACGACGTCGACGTTTCCGTCGGCTTTGATAACGATGCCTTCTTTTTTGAGATAGTCGAGGCTGAGGTACGCCTGGCTGCTGAAGACGCGGACCTTGCGCTCCGTTTTGATCGCAAGGCGCGAAGCGGTGATATTGGCGATGCAGCCGTTTTCGAAGACAATCCGCGCGTTGCAGATGTCTTCGTGCTCGCCGATGACATTGACGCCGACGGCGTCGACCTTGCGGATCGGGCTGGCGGCCAGCGACAGAATGATGTCGATATCATGAATCATGACGTCCAGCACCACGCCGATGTCCATGGAGCGGAAAGGATAGGGGCTGATGCGGTTGGCTTCGATGAATTTGGGCTCGATGTTCAGCCGCTTCATCGCCTGCACGACGGGATTGCAGCGTTCGGAGTGGCCTACGGCGACTACCACGTTCTTGCGGCGGGCCAAGTCGACGATCTGTCGCCCCTGCTCGACGCTTGCGGCCAGCGGCTTTTCGATCATGACGGCGATACCGTGCTCGATGAACTTGCCGGCAAGCTGGCGATGTTGGATGGTCGGGGCGGAAATCGTCACCGCATCGACCTGGCCGATCAGCTCGGCGCAGTCGGTGATCGCTGCACACCCGTGTTTTTGCGCCAGCGCCTCGGCCCGGACTGGGTCGCTGTCCGCCACGGCCACAAGCCGGCACTCGTCCAACTGGCTGTAGACCTTGGCGTGAATCGCCCCCATCTTGCCGGCGCCTACGACCGCGGTTCGAATCTTTGCCATAATGCTCTTCTTAATGATGCTGGTCGCGGTACTGTTCGAGGTGGCGGCCGAAGCGGTGCTGGCTGCTTCGGAGAATGGCGTCGACCATCCGCCGCACGTTCTCGTCGAGGCCGTCCTCGGACGCGAGTTCTCGAACGCGGTCCAGAAGGGGACCGTCGCCGCGGTAAATGCGTTTGAACGCTTCTACAATTTGCCCCTGCTGATTCTCGGTGAGGCCCGCGCGCACCAGTCCACGCTTATTGATTGACCGAACCTCCGGCGGGTAATGGCCGCTGATGATGACAAACGGCGGGACATCATGGTTTACACCCGAAAAGCCGGCGGCATAACACCATCGCCCGAACGTCACGAACTGATGCACCGCGACCATGCCGCTGAGCCAGACGCCCGTCTCGATTTTGCAATGGCCGCTGATCTGGCTGTAGTTGCTGATAACGATTTTGTCCTCCAGCACGCAGTCGTGCCCCAGATGCACGCCCACCATGAGGAGGTTCTCGTTACCAATCTTTGTTTTCTCGTCGGGATAAATGCTCGGGTGGATCGTGACGTGTTCGCGGATGATGTTGTCGTCGCCGATCTCCAGTCCGCCCATGGGGGCCCCGGGCTTGAGGCCCAGGAGCTGCGGCGCTTTGCCTACGACGCAGCACGGCATGAGCTGGCAGCCCTTGCCGAGCTTGACATTTTTACCCACCACCACGTTAGCGTCCAGGATGGTGCCGTCACCGATGATCGTTCCGGCGTCAACGACACAGTTGGGACCGATCACCACGTTGGCGCCCAGTTCGGCACTGCCTGCGATCACCGCACTCGGATGTATATTACCGCTCATGAAACGTTATTTACCTCCAGCCAATCAAACCGTATCTTCATCCACCAGCATGAACTTGAACAGCGCTTCTGCGACGACCTCGTCGCCGACGGTCGCCGAACACTGGCATTTGGCGCTGCGCCGTCGAATCTTTAGCACTTCGGCGGACAACACAAGCTGATCGCCCGGAACCACGGACTTGCGGATCTTCACGCCGTCCATGGTCAGGAGAACCGCCAGCTTGCCCGTCAACTCGAGCTTTTGTGCGAACAGCAGGCCCGAAACCTGGGCCAGGGCTTCCACGATCAGCACGCCGGGCATGATCGGCGTGCCCGGAAAATGTCCTTGGAAAAACTGTTCGTTATAGGTCACGTTCTTGATGCCTTTGATCCGGCGGTCGCCGTCGATTTCGACGACTTTGTCGACCAGCAGGAACGGATATCGGTGCGGCAGAATGCGCTGTATCTTGCGAATATCCAACAGGGCCTGCGCCGGTGCAACGACCTTGCGGTCGGCCTGGTCGGCCATCTTCACGAGCTGGCGCGCCAGCCGCTGGTTCAGGGCATGGCCGCTCTTGTACGCGACGATGCGGCCCGTAATGCGGCGGCCGGCCAGCATCAGATCGCCGAGAAGATCCACGATCTTGTGGCGGACGCACTCGTTATTGTACCGGTAGGCGTTCTCGATAGGACCGTCGTTATTGATCACGAGGATATCCGTCGGTCCCAGGTGCGTCCCGATGCCGTTCTCCCGCAGCACGCGGGCCTCTTCCTCGAGCACGAAAGTCCTCGCCCGCGACAGGTGATCTGCAAAATGCTCCTGCGAAAGCTCGAAGGTGTACAGTTGCCGCCCGATCCCCCCGTGCTCGGTATAGTCCAGATCATACGTGATATTCAGCGTGTTGGAATTATAAGGCAGCGCGTAAATCGATTTGTCGCCCTCGGTAATGCTGATCGAATCGGTAATCACCAGTTCGCGGCACTCACTGGATTGCTCCACGATGCCGCATTCCAGAAGCGCCCGGAAATACGCATCAGAACTGCCGTCGAAACCCGGCAGTTCGGTCGCGTCCATTTCAATGAGGACATTGGTGATTCCCAGGGCCGCGACCGCCGCCAGACAATGCTCGGGCGTCTCGATGTTGGCCGTACCGTTACGCAAGGCGGTCCGCCGGTCCCGCTCGACAATATGCGTTGCGGCGGCGGGAATCCATACCGGCTCCGGCAGGTCGGTCCGCACGAAGACAACCCCCGTATCGACGTCAGCGGGACGGAACGTCACCGTGACATCCTTGCCGCTGAACAGACCTTTTCCGCTCAGCCGCGCATCATTTTTTATTGTCTTCTGCAGCATAACCTCACCAACTTCCAATCGGCCCCACCCGGCTGCAAAGACCTTTGTTAGTCGCCGCCCAATTGTTGTTCAAGTTTCTCCACCTTTGCGGCCAGCGTTTTTAACTGTCCGACCCATTGTGGAAGTCGCCGCACCATTGCAGCCGAGCGCAACTGCTCGTTGAGATCGCGCGCCGGCGAACCCCACAGCGTCTCTTTCTCTTTTACGCTCCTTGTTACACCGGCCTGGGCCCCCACCTGCACGCCGTCGCAGATATGCACGTGGTCCGCGACGCCCACCTGGCCTGCCAGCATCACGCCGTCGTCGATCACACAACTTCCGCCTATCCCCACCTGGCCGGCAAGAATACAACACTTGCCTATAATAACATTATGAGCGACTTGAATCAGATTATCAAGCTTTGTTCCAGCGCCTATAATTGTATTATTGAATTTTGCCCGGTCAATACAGCAATTCGCTCCGATTTCCACGCAATCCTCGATCACCACGCCGCCGTTGTGCGGAATAAGGTGATGTTGGCCGTCAATACACGTATACCCGAACCCGGTCGAGCCGATGGTCGTGTTGGCCTGGATGATGCAGTGGTCGCCGATGCGGCAGTTGTGGTAAATTACAACATGGCCATCAAGCTGAGAGTGCGACCCGATGTGCACGTTTTCGCCTATGATACATCCCGGGCCAATCGTCGAATGTGCGCCAATCTCGGCATGAGGACCCACATAAGCGCCGGGTCCAATCGCCGCACCCGGAGCGACGACGGCGCCGTCGTCGATGATGGCCGTCGGGTGGATTCCCGACATCGCTTTCAACTTCGGGGCAAAGAGACGCAGCGCTACGATCAGCGCCAGGTCCACGTTACCGACCACCAGTTGGGCAACGGCCGCGTTGTGGAGTTTTTGTGAGACAATTATGGCGCCGGCCTTCGAGTCCGCCGCTCCGTTGGCGTGTGCCTGCGATGTCACGAAGGTCACCTCGGCGGGACCCGCACGCTCCATCACATTGACACCCGTCAAGCGACCGCCGGCGTCGCCGTGCAGGTGCGCACCGATCGCCTCGGCCAGTTCAGCCCGCGTCAGCACCGTTTGTATGCGCCCGTCACCCATGCGTCTCCGCCGCTACATTGTCGAATCCAGTTGCACAAGGACATCGTCCGTGATGTCCAGTTCATCAGATTGATAGAGCACCTTGTTCGTCTTGATCGCGAGCAGCAGGTCTCGCACACTCGGCGCGGGAAACGAGATTTCCTCGGTCGCCAGCACAATATCCAGCCCGCGGGTCTGCGCCACCTTGGCCGTAATCGCACGCACGTCCTGGTACAGCGCTTCCGTCCAGCGCTGAACCTTCAGCGTCATTTCCTGCTCATAGTATTTGTTCTTGGCGTCCGCGGCCGCCCGTCGGTCCATGTAGTTAGACATCAGCTTCATGTAATCGGCGCTGCCCGGTTCGCGGGTTCCCATGTCCGCCTTGATCGCTTCTGCGTCTTTGTCCATCTTATCCAGTTCGGCCCGGATTTTGGACTCCTCGGCATTCATCCGCTCCTGCCAGCGTGCGTGCTTTTTGCTGTTGCGAAGAATGCGGTCCACATTTACTGTGGCGACCTTCGCCGGCATAATCTGCCTGCGGGCCTGTGCCCAGCCATGGCTGTAACCCAATGTGACCGCGATCCCCGCCCCCAATAATACCAGAGTAATCATCCTCTTTTTCATCGTTTCACCTTTCAACGAAAAACTTACCAAACTTAGAACAACGCCCCGACGGAGAAGCTGAACGCACGCGTCTCGTCCAGGTCATCCTTGATGAAGGGCGCCGCCAACTCAAACCGCATCGGCACCGGACCGAACCACTGCGGCAGCATAATCTGGATACCCGTGCCCACCGAGGCCCGGATGCCGCCGGTGTCGATGGCGCCGACGTCCACAAAGAAAAGCCACGAGAACACGTCGCTCGCCAAAGGCACCGCGATCTCCGTGCTACCCACCAAAATCCAGTCGCTGCCGATCGGGTCTTCGCGCTTCGGATTAAGGACATTTGTCTGCAGCCCGCGTGTGCTCACGCCCCGATAGTCAAAACCGCGTATCGAGCCGGTGCCGCCGGCGTAGAACTTCTCAAATGCCGGCGCATTACCCACGATTGTCCCCCCGTACAGCTTCGTTTCCAGCACTGTTCGGCGTTCCGCGAGGTCCTCGTGCAGTGTCTTGTACCAGCGGTAGGTGCCGTCGAGAATACCAAAGGTGTAATCCCCGGCGACCTGCTCAAAGCCGGCGTCGAAATTGTAACCCCGGGTCGGCAGGAAACGATTGTCCGTGGTGTCGCGCCGAACGTAAAGCCGGAAGCCGTACAGATCGTTCTTGCCGGCGACATCCTTGATTTCGACGGGCGCATCGAGTTCCACGTCGACCACGTCCACCTGCTCGGCCCGAACCGAGAAGCCCCGGCGCCAGTTATCGCGGTAGCGCTTTTCAAAGCCCAGATATCCTTTGAGGCGTTCCTCATCGTAGGACTCGCGGGCGCGTTCGTAGCCGGAAATCGCCGTCTCGAGCGAAACCGGCTTATCGTACAGATACGGCTCCGTGAAGCTGACCATGAACGTGCTCACCACGGTGCCCGGATTCAACGACACGCGGAGCCTTTGTCCGGCGCCGCGGAATGCCTTGCCGCGGATGAGTTCGTTCCAGCTTTCCGGCCAGTCGGTAATGTCGAAGTTCCGCTCGTCATATGTGAACTGGCCGATGATGCCGCTGTCGCTGGCAATGCCGGCGCCCAGCATGACCGAGCCCGTCTTGCCCTCCACGATGCTCACCTGGGCATTTCGGTACTCCCTTTCGAATGGCTGCGTCGGTTCGGCAGCCGCCTCGGTGGGAACCGCCGCCGTCGGCCCATCGGCCGCTTCGATAAGCGCCGACTCCGTATACACCATGCGCCTCAGCAGTTGTTCAAGATTGCCGGTCCCGTCGCCCCGGGCCAGATCGGCGTTAAACCACTCCCCGGGCGTGAACCCTTCTTCGTCCAGAATGCGCCGGATCACCGTATCGTGCACCTGGTCGTTGCCCACCACGTCGATGCGGCCGATCCGGTAACGCTTGCCCTCGGATATCGTGAACACCACCCGAACCTTCGCCGAACCAACGAACGTACGCTCCATGGCCACCGCCGCATCCACGAACCCTTCGGCGCGGAAGCGGCCCCGGATGCGTTTGTTGTCGAACTCGACCCGGTCCGGGCTGTAGAAGTCGCCCGTCTTCAACTTCATCTCCGACAGCAGTTCGGCGTCGTTGAAGAATATATTGCCTTTGAACAGGATCTCATCGACGATGTACACCGGTCCCTCGTTGATTGTAAACGTCACATAGGCCCATCGCCCGTCTTCACTGAACGTCGTCGAGGAGGAGACCTGCACGTCCAGATAGCCCCGTTTCTGGTACACTTCCGCAAGCTTAGCCTCATCCCCGGTCACTTCTTCGGCGTTATAAAGCACCGGCCAGAACAGGTATTTTTTCGGTTTGGTCTTCATCGCCTTCAGCAGCTCGCCGGCCGTGAACGCGTCGTTGCCCACAAACTCGACCTCTTTGACCACCCTTCGCGTCTTCTCGTCGACCAGGAACACCACCTGTCCCAGCGGCAGCTTGCTGTTGTCCACCCTGACCTCGGCGTCCGGATAGCCCTTGCTCAGATACAACTGGCGAATGGCCGCAATTCCGCTGTTAATTAGAATCGCATCGAGGTAATCCCCCTCCCGGAAGCTCAGTTCTTTAAGAAGTTTGCCGTCGTTGAACGCTTCGTTACCCAAAAAGGCGATCGAACGCACCAGGTTCTTTTCCACGACTACAAACGTCAATTTCACTGTTCCGTCGACGACGGCCGTGTTGTAATAGGCGTATTCCACACCCTCAAGCTGCGCAATCCGCCGGGCGTCTTCCGCGGCCGAGACGGCATCGAACAATTGGCCGGAGCGGGCCCGAACCGTCGCAAGCACGCGCGAGCGGCTCACGGTGACGTTGCCCTGAACCTCCACAGCGCCGATGGTCCTCTGCGCAAGATCCGTCGCGTTCGATCCGGCATTCTGCCCGCGCGCATGCGGTCCGACACAGACCACTGCGCACAAAACCGCCAGCAGGCTTTTCATCCCTAATGCCGATCTCAACCAAACAGCCATGTTCTCTCCTAAAACGGTTCCTGCGCGTGAGAAAGATTCTCGAACCGGGTGTATGCGCCGTTAAAGGTCAGCGTCACCACGCCCGTAGGCCCGTTTCTCTGCTTTGCAATGATCACGTCCGCCGTGTTGGTATCCACATGATCCGGCTCCCCGCGATGATAGTAATCCTCACGGTGGAGCAGCATAATCACGTCGGCGTCCTGCTCGATACTGCCGCTCTCGCGCAAGTCGCTCATCCTCGGCCTGTGGCCTTCCCTGCCTTCGGCCGCACGGTTCAACTGGCTCAAGACGACCACCGGCACCTCCAACTCGCGAGCCATCGCCTTGAGATACCGGCTGATTGTGCTGATTTCCTGCTGGCGAGACTCCACTCGCCCGCCCAGGCTCATCAACTGCAGGTAATCGATCAGCACGCATTCGATGCCGTACTGCGCCTTAAGGCGGCGGCACTTGGCCCGAAGCATCAGCGGCGTCAGGCCGGGCGAATCGTCCACAAAAATTGGCTTGTCGAACAGCTCGCTGCCCACGGCCGTCAACGCCTGCAACTGCTCGGTGCCCAACATGCCTTTGCGTACGAGCTGGGAGTCCAGATGGCCCCGGCTGCACAGAAAGCGCTCCACAAGCTGCTGCTTGCTCATTTCCAGCGAGAAAATTACCACCGGGGCGTTATTGTCCGCCCCGATATGCTCGGCGATATTCATCGCAAAACTGGTCTTGCCCATGCTCGGGCGACCCGCGATGATAAGCATCTCCCCCTTCTGAAGGCCGCAAAGGGCCTCGTCCAACTCGTAATAGCCGGTCGGCAGGCCGGTGATATGAAGGCCTTTGCGGGCCTCAATATTCTCAAAAACCTCGGATATCAGGCTCTTCATCGGAAGCGCCGCGCCGCTGATCTTCTTTTCGGTCACCGCGAAGATCTTCTTTTCGGCCTCGTCCAGCTTTTCGCCGACGTCGCCGCCCTCGGCGTACGCCTCCTCCAGTATTTCCTGGCTGGCATGCACGAGCTGGCGAAGCATCGCCTTATCTCGGACGATTTCGGCATAATACTCGGCATTGGCAGCCGTCGGCAGCGAGTCGACAATTTCCACCAGGTAGTTCACGCCGCCCGCCGACGCCAGCTTGTTGCGGCGCTTCAGTTCGTCACGAAGCAGGACCAGGTCGATTTTGCTGTTTCGCTCGTACAGGCCAACAATGGCGTCGTAAATCGTCTGATGCTCCGGACGATAGAACACGTCCGCTCCGATCATCTGCACCAGTTGACCGATGCAGGACGGATCGACGATCATGGACCCTAATACGGCCGCTTCAGCTTCCACCGACTCGGGCATGCGGCGCACCGCCGCCAATGCCGCGTCCTGGCTGCCTGCACCGCCTTCATCCCGCGATATCTTTGTCGACTGATTCAACGCTCTCATCCTGAGATACCACAACCACGCTGATCGTCGCCAGCAGTTCCGGCGCAATCTTCAGCGTAACCTCGTGTGTGCCCACTTCCTTAATGTGCTCGCTCAACTGGACCATTGTATCCGATATCTCGAAGCCCTGATCGCGAAGGTTCTTCGCGATGTCGCGCTCGGTGACCGAGCCAAACAGGTGACCCTGTTCGTTGGCATTGGCCGCAACCACGGCCTCGGCGCCGGCCACCGCTTTGGCGACGCGCTCCTGCTTTTCACGGGCAAGCTTGCGTTCGGCGCTGCGACGCGCCTTTTCATCCGCCAGGGATTTCATATTGCCTGCCGTCGGCACTGTCGCCAGACCTTGGGGAATAAGATAATTGCGGGCGTAACCGGACTTGACTTCGACTACGTCGCCCAGCCAGCCCAGCTTTTCCACATCGTCACAAAGTAACACCTTCATTGTCCATCTCCACAGAAAACCTGCGGCCGCAAACCGCGACACGCGCGGGCGGCACAATCGCAGCCAAACTCTTTTCGCATGATCGGATCAGCATACCGCCTCCACAACTGCCCGCATCCACCCGGACGCCATTCTGCAGTGCCCGGGGCGACTAACTGGCAAACGGAAGCAGCGACATAAAGCGGGCGCGCTTTATCGCCGTCTTTACCTTACGCTGACAACCCGCACAGTTGCCGCTGCGCTTGCGGGAAAAGATTTTTCCCCGATGGGTCAGCAGCTTCTGCAGTGTCTCCACATCTTTATAATCGACGTACTTGGTTCCTTCGCGGCAGAACCGACACTGCGTTTGCTCGCGAATACTGGTAGTGAAACGGCGTTTTTTCCGGCCGCCCTTGCTGCTGCTCTGTCTTGTACTTCTCATATTCTACCTGCTGCCACAAAATTTACCATTGAAATTAATACATCACGACGTTTTACACATAGACCTACAAGGTCAACATCCATTCATTCACTCATACCACATCAGATGCCGAACGACCCCTCAGAACGGAATATCGTCGACGGAGCCGCCATAGGGATCATCGCCGCGGTCATCCGGGCCCGGGCCGTTGTCGGCAGGGCCGCGATAACCGCCGCCCCCGCCGCCGCTGCCGCCACCTGCGCCGGTGCGCGGTCCGCTGCTGATGAACTGAAAATCCTCAATCGTAACCCGCAGCTTGCTGCGTTTTGTTCCGTCCTGCGCCTGCCAGCTATCGAATGAAAGTCTGCCCTCGACAAACAAGGGGTTGCCCTTCTTCATGTATTTATTCAGCACTTCGGCGCGCTTGCCAAACATGTTACAGTCTACAAAACAGGTCTCTTCTTTTTGCTGACCGTCCTGACCCATCCAGCGTCGGTTGGTGGCAATACCGAACTCTACCACCGGCGTCTGATTAGGGGTGTACCGCAACTCCGGGTCCCGCGTCAGATTGCCTAACAGAATCACCTTGTTGTAACTTGCCATGTCACTCTCCCTGTCTTTGTCGATCCGTCACAGAGCGTCCATCCGCATGACGGCTGGACGTCCACCCGAGGCGCACGTACCGGCGTCCTGCAGGTGCGGATCCTATGCTTCGTCGGCGATATCTTCTTCTTCGCCGGTGTCCACAAATTCGTCCTCGCCGGACACGGCAGCTTCCTGCGATTCGGCTTCTGTCGCCCGCCGATCTGCGTCTGCTTCCATGCGAGCCTTGGCGGCCGCTTCATCCTGCTCCATGACCATTGCCGGCGTCGGTCGGGCGATGTCCTCAGGACTCATCTTGTCCGTCCGAAGAATCATTACGCGAACAATCGTCTCGGACAACTGAACGTCCCGTTCGATCGCGCCCACGCGCCTCGGATCGCAGTTGAAGTAGACCAGGATGTACGTACCGCGGCTCTTGCGGCCGATATCGTACGCCAGCCGCCGCTCGTCCCATTTCTTCATCGAGACGATGTCGGCCTCGCTCCTGCTCAATATCTTCTCGATTGCGCCATTCACGGCCTGCCAGTTGGCCGCCGCCTCGCCGCTGTCCACGAGGAACAAGCCTTCATACATTCGCTTTACTGCCGTTTCCAAACTAGACCTCCCTACGTCTTATCCACAAAGCCTTCATGTCACATTTACAAATCACTGATCGCAAGAAGAATGCGTCTCAATCGTTCTCGCTTTTTCGCACGTTATATTTGCTCATGGCCGCGTCGATTCCTTCCTGCAACCAGCAACTGAGCGCCTCGACCGCAGCGGCGATGGCCGACTCGATCGCCTCGCGCTCGTCTCTGGCCGGCCGTGAGAGCACGTAATCCTTCGTATTGCCGCCGCCGGGCCCTCCGACGCCCACGCGCAGCCGACCAAAGTCCTCGCTGCCCAGACGCAGAATAATGTCCTTCAGTCCGTTGTGTCCGCCGGCAGAACCGCTCGGCCGCATCCGGATCCGTCCCGGTTCGAGGGCCAGATCATCCGTAACCACCATCACGTCCTGCAGCGGCACCTTATAAAATCCGACGGCCGTCGCCACCGCCTGGCCGCTGCGGTTCATAAACTCCTGCGGCTTGAGCAGCACAACCTTGCCGCCGCCCGCCGCGAACTCACCGGTCAGCGAGCCGAACTTCTTGCGCTTAACGTCCGTGCCGAAACGGGCCGCCAGCTTATCGACCACTTCAAAACCGACGTTGTGCCGTGTTCCCGCGTACGCCGCACCGGGATTGCCCAGCCCGACGATCAGCCGCATCGGCCCCATCTCGCTTGGCGCTTCATTCCGGCTCCGAAAACAGCCGCACATCCGTTCGAACAAACGCCCCAATATACCTCCAGGGTAAAAGCCCCGCGCCGCACGGCCTTGCTCACTCGGTTTCTTCCTCGGCACGCTGCGTAATAACTTCCGGAGCAGTCGGCGCCTCTGCTTCCATTTCTTCCGTCGTCTTGGCCGCGGCCAGCACATGGCATGTCACCAGAAGCGCCTCTGGATCCGTCACCAGGGTCACCCCCGCGGGCAGCGTCACGTCGCCGGCGTGAATCGCTTCATCGAGACCCAGTTCCTTGATCGACACCCCGATCACATCCGGGATTTCCGTTACAAGGCACTCGACCTCAAGATGATCAAGGTGCTGGTCGAGAATACCGCCCTCCGCGGCGCCTTTGGCCATACCGCGCAGCTCAACGGAAACCGTGAGCGTCACCTTTTCCTTGAGGTCGACGCGAACCATGTCCGCGTGGATCACGTTCTTGCCAAGGTGGTCGTATTGAAGATCTTTCACCAGCAGCGTTGCCTTCGCGCCGTCCATATCCACGTCGAACAAGCGGTTGCCGTGGTGCAGGTGCTCGATGAATTCGTGTGTATCCAACGCGACCGCAACCGGCGCTTCCTTGTGACCGTAAACTACGGCCGGCAATTTTCCCTGCCGTCGAATCGCCGCCGCGTGCCGCGAACCCAGCGATGTTCTTATTTCTGCTTTTATCTTCGCTCTGTCTGCCATAATTCCCTCGACTATTCTCACGCGCGCCGGCGCCGCACCGTGCGGACGCACCGCGCAAACATACTTAACCTATGCCGTTAAACATACCGCTGACCGATTCATTCATGTGTATCCGGCGGATCGCCTCTCCCAGGAGCGGCGCCACCGAAAGCACCTTGATATTCTTCAGTTCCTTTACCTTGCCGTTGAGAGGAATGGTGTCGGTCACCAGGACCTCGTCAATCTCCGAAGCCTGCAAACGCGCCACCGCCGAACCCGAAAACACACCGTGCGTCGCCCCGACCGTCACGCTCCTGGCCCCGCGGCTTTTGACCAGCTTGGTCGCACTGCAGACGGTGCCGGCGGTCGAGATCATGTCGTCGACCATCAATACGTTGCGCCCTTCGACGCGGCCGATGATCTCCTCGCATTCCACTTCGCTGCCGCTGACGCGCCGCTTATGAATCACCACCAGTTCCCCGCCCAGCGCCGTCGCATAGCGCGACGCCGTCTTCATGTTGCCCACGTCCGGCGCCACCACAGTCAAGTCCGGGATCGCCTTCTTCCGGAAGTACTTAAGAAAGACCGGCTCGGCGGTCAGATGATCCATCGGAATATCGAAAAAGCCCTGCAGCTGCTTGGCATGGAGGTCAATCGCCAGAACACGGTCGGCGCCCGCCGTTGCGATCAGGTTGGCTGTCAGCTTCGCCGTGATCGGCACCCGCCCGGCATCCTTACGGTCCTGCCGCGCGTATCCGAAGTAAGGTATTACCGCCGTGACCCGCGCCGCACTGGCCCGGCGAAGACAATCCAGGAAAATCAGCAGTTCCATCAGGTTCGCATCCACCGGCGCACACGTCGGCTGCACCACGAAACAGTCGTTGCCGCGCACATCCGATTCCAGCCGGATCAGCTTCTCCGTATCCGGAAAAGTCTCGATTTTGGCACTGCCCGGCTGCAAGTCCGCACACTCACAGATCGCGGCCGTCAGTTTCGGATTACTCGTCCCCCCGAAAATCAACACGGGATGATTAATCACGACTGCGCCTCCCGCTCTTCTTTGAGCCCGTCGAGATCCTGCTGCCGCACCATGCGGCCCGGCTCGACATGAGAATGATCCTTCATCATAAGCGGCGCGATCAGCACCGACCCGGCCCCGATAAAGCTGTTCTTGCCGATGGTCGTCTGCAGGATGCTCACTCCGTCGTAATTGGCGGTAATTGATCCGGCGCCGATGTTCACGTTGTCGCCGATCGACGCGTCGCCCAGATAGCTGTGGTGCCGCACCCGCGCGCCGTCGCCAAGCGTCGTATTTTTCAATTCCGTAAAGACGCCCAGAACCACGTCGTCGCCCAGCACGGTTTCGTCGCGAAGATACGCAAACGGCCCCACGCGGCAGTTGCGCCCGATCCTCACCTGGCCGTGAATATACGTAAACGGTTCAACGACCGTGTCCTGCCCTATTCGGGCCCGGGCGTCGATCCACGTATTCGGCGGATCCACGATCGTCACGCCGTTATTCATCAGTTTTTCCTGTATCCGCGACTGCATGATCTTGCTGGCTTCGCTGAGCTGGGCCCGGTTGTTGACGCCCATCGCGTCCTCCGGCGCCACCGCCGTGATCGCCACGACCTTATGGCCCGAACCGATCAGGATGTGGATTGCGTCCGTGAGATAGTACTCTTTTTTCACGTTGTTGGGAGTAATCTGCGAAACCGCCTCCAGCAGGGCCGGCGTGTTAAAGCAGTAATACGCGGGGTTCACTTCGCAAATCCGACGCTGAGCCTCGTTACAGTCGTTCTCCTCTACGATGCCCTGCATGTTGCCATAGGAATCGCGGACAATTCGCCCATACCCGGTGGGGGCCTCCAGAATCGTCGTCGCCAATGTCGCCGCCGACCGCTCGGACGCATGTTTGTCTATCAGCACTTTGAGCGTCTCGCTGCGGATCAGCGGCCCGTCACCGCAAAGGATCAGTGTCTGACCCTTAAACCCCTCCAGATGTTCGCGGCAGCATATCACCGCATGGCCCGTGCCTTTCTGCTCCGTCTGCTCTACAAAGACGATATCTTCATCGTTCTTGTACCGCTCGACGATCTCCTCCCTGCCGTAGCCAACGACCACGAGTATCTTCGACACACCCATTTCGCGGCACGCATCCAGCACATAGGCCAGCATCGGGCGTCCGCACACCTCGTGCAGCACCTTCGGCAGCTTTGTATTCATCCGACTGCTTTGGCCCGCAGCCAATATTATCGCAACTCGTTCAGCGATCGTCCTGCCCTCTCAAAAATCTGCAAAGCACTGTTCCGGCACGCCCGCATGCCTTGCTTCTGTCGAAAATCATACCGATCTACCCGGCCAGGACTCGAACCTGGAATGCGAGTACCAAAAACTCGAGTGTTGCCAATTACACCACCGGGTATCGATTTCTCTATTTTATGTGTCGTCTTACTGTCTTCAGGCCCCACCTGCTGTCGCGGACACTGAAAACCCGCGCAAACCCTGCTCCTGCAAGAACATAAGCGCGTCGTAGTAGACATCCAAGTTGTCGCGAAGCCCGCTTCGTGAGCAGGCTGACCTGGTCCTGCCGGAGGCTTGAGCCGACCATGTCGCGATAACTGTCGGCCCCTGCAAACACGTTTTACCCCGTTCGGCAGAGCATTAAGCACTGAATCCTACGGATTCATCGAACTTTTGCAAGTAATTTTTCAGAAAAACCCATGCCAATACTGAAAAGACCCTTTCGCAGGCAAATTCCGCCCACCCGCGGCCGATAGCCAGCCCCGCACAAATCGCCCGCCCCAAGCCTGCGGCCAACAATCCCGCTCGGCTCACCATCCCTGCGCCGTCAGCCGAAGGCGGTCCCGCTGGACTTCTCGGCAGGGAGTCAGACCACGACTTGCTTTGTTTTTCATACTTTGCACCTCGGTCAGGATGTCGGCAGCAGCCTGGTCAGGACCGTCAGCGTTCGGCCGATGACGCCGTCGATCGCGCCGCTGTAGAGCGCCACGAGCAAAATGACGATCCATATCTTGCCCCATTTGTCCGAAATGGTCGGCCGCATGCCAGGTATCAGGCACGGCCATATCTTGCTGCCGTCCAGGGGCGGCACCGGCAGCAGGTTGATCACCGCCAGGATCGCGTTAATGTAGAATACAGACGTGGCTATCCACTCGATCACCCAGTGCGGCCTAAGGTGCAGCACGCCCAGCGAAATCGCACACAGCAGCAGGTTGCTCGCCGGGCCCGCAAGCGAACTTAGCAAATAATAAAGCTTGGGCTTCTTGAAATTGTACAGATTCACAATGACCGGCTTGCCCCACCCGAAGCCAATGAAGAACAACGCCAGCGTTCCCAAAGGTGACAAATGCCGCAGCGGGTTCAGACTCACGCGCCCCATACGCTCGGCCGTCCGGTCGCCGAGCCACCGCGCACTAATCGCATGCGCCGCCTCGTGAACGGTTAATCCAATAACCAGACCCGGCAACAATATTAAGGCCGTCTTCCACATTAGTTCATATCCTCTCTGCCGTACACCTCGCCGTGCCGGCTTCGCACATAATCCGCCAGCCGCCGGTCCATAATCAGCGGAGGCTTGCCGTCGTCTGTTCGCCGATTCAGCACGGCCTCGACTCTGCCGGCGTCGCCAAGATACAGCCAACCCAGGGCCTCGAACCCCCACAGCACCGCCGGCGGCATGCCCGCGGTCATCTGTGCATAGTCAACCTGGGCCTGCCCGCCGTCACCGGCGGCCTGGGCCGTCACCCAGCGCACCCACCGCGCCACAGCATGTTCCTCGATAACGAGAATGCGCTCGGCAATCGCCCGGGCCTCCTCCCACCGCCGTTCGGCAAACAGTACGCGAGCCTTGCCCAGCAGCGCATCCCGCGTCAGGTGACCGGGCAGATCGTTACGCGATAGTATCCGATCCACCAGTGCTGGAAAGTCGTCCCCTTCCGTGTGCTCGCTCAGCGAAAGTTCCAGTTGCAGCAGCGCCGCACCGTCCTGGCACCCCGCGGCGCGCGATCGCCGAATCCACTCCGCCGCTCCCTTCGGATTGTTCCCCTGCGATACCTCCACCCACGCCATCGCCGCGGCGATTCGCTCGTCCGGCCGCCGCAAAAAGATCGCTTCGCACCGCTGCCGGGCGGCATCGACCCCCTTGCCGCGGGCCGTCAGAACCACCACGCCCGCCCCATCGGCCGGGTCACCCGTCAGCAGCCACGTCCACTCGGCGAGCCTGATGGGATCGAACAATCGCAAGAACCCGTTCGCCCATGCGGCCACACGAACCGGCGCCGCGATAATCTCTCGAATGAATGTTATCATGCCTGCATACTACGTAATCCCGGCCCGCAAGTCCAAACAAAACGGCGGTGATCGCCGGCAGAGCACCAGCAGGGATCCTCACTCGCCAGCGTAAGGCACGGCGTCCGATACGCCTCTGAAGCCCGGCAGACGTTAACGCCCGCAGGCATCCGCGGCAAGATTCATATCTTCACGAAGGTCTTCTTGCGGTACATGTACAGGAGAATGAGCCACACAATAGCAAAGCCCGCCGCCGCGTGGGCGAAGTTGTCCCACGGGCCCAGCCACTTGTCCAGGCCTTTGACGAAGACGCCGCCCATATTCTGGAAGTTCCACAAGTGCGTTATCATGTAAACGAAGATCGCATTCATGCCGATCACCTTGAACCCAAACGCCCATCGCCGCAGGCCCCACACGTCGACCACCAGGTAAAACAGCCCCAACAGCACCAGGCAAATGCCGCCTGAAAGCATAACGAACGAACTTGTCCACAGGTGCTTAATAATAGGAAAAATCCAATCCCACGCCATCCCTACACAGACGCAGATCGCTCCCGCGGCAACCAGGCCTGCCGCTTTGACAAAGCCCCCGCGGCCCGATTGGAGCCACCGGCCCGCCAACACTCCCATCAGCACGGTCGAGCCAAACGTCATACTGCTCAATATCCACGTATAATGCGTCTGGTCCTGGAACCGCCCCAGGATCAGCCGGTCGATATATATCGCAAGATTACCGTCCTGCGTCAGATCGCCCGCCGCATGACCCGGCGCCGGCACCAACGCCATCAGCCCCCAGTACACTAACATAAGCACCACACACACAACTACCTGCCCTGCCGGCCGAAATGCCAGAAGCGCCACCGCTGCGATAACGTATCCCGCGGCAATGGCCTGCAGCGTGTTGCAGTAGATGTGCAGCCGCGACAAGTCCAACTCAAGCAGCCGCCCCTGGGCGACCATGCCCAAAATGAACAGCACGACCGCGCGAAACAGCACGTGTGCCAGGATCCGGTTTTTGCTGTGGCCGCGGCCGAGGCGTTTGTCAAATGAGTAGGGCATCACCACGCCCACGATAAACATGAACAGCGGCATGATCAGGTCCTCGAACTGAAAACCCCGCCACGGCACATGGTTGAGCTGCTCCTTGATCGTCCCCGTGATGGTGTTGTTATAGACCTTGTCCAGACTCGCAAAAATCGCCCCGCCCCCGATGATCCAGAACATATCGAATCCCCTCAGGACATCGATCGATTCGATCCGATTCGGCGTAACAGGTGATGGCTCTATGTCCGACATGATACGTCCACCTCTCAGGACTTCGACGAGAACGCGTCGCCGGCGGCGCCCGCCGACCGTCCGCTCGACGTCATGATGACAGATGGCGGGCCATTAGTAAAGAAAAAACATGCGACATGAAGGCACTGGAAATGACCCCATCCACCCGTTTGGCAGGTCTGTTTTGCGGCACAGCATCTCGCCGGCCGGAAGTGGTCCTGACGGCTTTTGTTCGATTACTGTGATGGCGGCTGAACGTTCCCGCGCAGTTGACGGTACCTGCGAATCTTTCGCGTGATGGGCGCCAGGCCGTACAAGGTTGCAAGGGCAAGAAAGGTTACTAACGCGGCAAGCAAATAGAAGCCGACTCCGCAGGCGATCCCAATGCTGGCGACCAGCCAGATACTCGCCGCGGTGGTGAGCCCGTGAACGCCGCTGCCCTGCTGGATCAGGGCGCCCGCACCGAGAAAACCGACACCCGTAACAATCCCGGCCGCGATGCGGCCACCCGCGTCGGCCGCACCCAACTCTGCCCCAAGCCGCTGGGCTACCAATGTGAATGCCGTCGCGCCCAGGCAGATGATAATATTTGTCCGCAGCCCGGCGGGCTTTCCGGTGATCTCCCGCTCCAGGCCGATCGCACCGCCCAGCAGCACTGCAAAAAGCAACCCAAGTACGTCATCCAGGGTAACTACCATTGTCCGTTCTCACTTATTTCACTGCCCGTTGGCAATTCTTACACAGCCGCCGTGACTTCCACCTCGATTGCGGCGGCCGCTTCATGCCAGGTCTTCGATTCGTGCCATCCCCAGGCCTTGGCTGTGGCAACTCTGAGAGCACGGGCCAGGGCCGCATCGAGCGGTTCGTCGCTGGCACTGAGAAAACCGGCTAACAGCCAGTCGCCGCAGCCGACCGTACTGGCCGCCGAACGATCGCGGTCGCAGGCTGCGCCGCTGAAAGCCTCCTTGCCTCTGACAGCCACGGCGCCGTTCGCCCCGCGACTGACAAGCACCGTGCGGACGCCGGATATTGATTGCGCCGCCGAAGTGATTTGCCGCATGTCATCGCCGACCGATGAGCCCACAAGATCACGCAGTTCTGCAAGGTTCGGCTTAATAACATCAATATCGCCCGTTTCTACCAGCCGCTTAAGCGCATTTTGGGATGTGTCCACGACAATCCGGGCCCCGCATCGCCGCAGCCCCCGGATCATTTCGATCACCCCACCAAGCAGTTCGTCCTCCGGAAGCGACCCCGCAAACACAAAAACCGTCTCGGCCGCGACCAGCCCCGACAGGTCCTCCGACAGCGCGCGCAGCGATTCGGCGGTTGCCAGGGCACTGGGCGCCCGCAGATGCATCTCCCTCGAATTGCGCGTGTCGACAACCGTCACATTATGGCGTGTCTGGCCCGCCGCCGCCGTCAGATGCACCCCTACGAGATCTCGATCCGCATCCAGGGACGCAGCCATGGAATCGTAATCGCTCTGCCCCCACAACCCCGCCGCAACGCTCGGCGCCCCCATCCACGCCAGCGCTTTGGAAACATTCAACGACTTGCCGGCGGGAACGCACCGCTGCGAAGTAATTTTTGCATGGTCCCCCCAGGAAATCCCCTCAACATGACAGACAACATCCCAACAGGGACATACCCCAACGGTCACAATCTGCGGCGACCGGCCCCTCCGCCGGCTCTTAATCTCTGGGCCCATGTCCGCCCGCACTACTGGTCGCGCCCGGCATACTCTCGCGTTTCATCCAACGCTTCCTCATCCTCGTCCTCCTCTTCCTCCTCCTCCTCTTCTTCTTCGTCCTCGTATTCCTCTTCCTCGGCTTCTTCGTCCTCGTCGATTTCCTCTATGGGTTCATCGAACTCTTCATCGTCATCATCGCTGCCGGCCAGGTCCTCACTCGACGCAACCGTCTCGATGGCCTGCTCTTTTCGCATCGCCTCGAATTCCGCCGCCGTCATAGTCACTTCGCGGGCCTGACTGCCCTTGTATTCGCCAAGGATGCCCGCCGCCGCCATCATCTCGATAATGCGCGAGGCCCGTGCATAACCGATACCCAGGCGCCGCTGCAAGAGAGAAACGCTGCCACGCTCCGTCTCTAACACGATCCGAACCGCATCTTCGAACAGATCGTCGTGCCCTATCATCGACGTGTCGATCCGGCTGAGCTGCATCAGCTCCGGATGGAACTCGGGCTCGGCTACCTCCTTGAGGAATCGAACCACATTCTTCACTTCCTGATCGTCCACGTACGCGCCCTGTGCACGAACCAGATCGCTCGTGCCCGGCTTCAAAAACAGCATATCGCCCTGCCCCAGGAGCGTTTCGCCGCCGTTCTGATCGAGGATGATGCGGCTGTCCATCCGCGACGCCACGCGGAACGCCACACGCGACGGCATATTCGACTTGATCAAACCGGTCACCACCGTCGCCTGCGGCCGCTGAGTCGCCACGATCAGGTGAATCCCCACGGCGCGGCTCTTCTGGGCCAGCCGGACAATATAGGACTCGATCTCCTTGGCCGACGTCATCATCAGGTCCGCCAGCTCGTCGATGACGATCACCAGGTGCGGCATCGTCTTGGGGATCTTCGCTTCCTCCTCGGGCGTCGTCGGAGCGAACCGCGCGACAATCTCTTCCGGTCCGAGCTTGTTGTATGACGCGATGTTGCGAACCTTGGCCTCTGCGAGCAGTTCGTACCGCTCGTCCATCTTCGTCGTCGCCCATTCGAGGATCTGCTCGGAACGCTTGGTGTCCGTCACCGTGGGACACATCAAGTGCGGAATGGACTCGAACATCGCCATTTCGACCATCTTCGGATCGATGAGAATCAGCTTCACCTCGTCCGGCCGCTTCGTCAGAAGAATACTGGCAATAATCGTGTTGATGCATACGCTTTTGCCCGATCCCGTCGTGCCCGCGATCAGCAGGTGCGGCATGCTCGCCAGATCCGCCACCAGCACCTCGCCCGACGAACTCTTGCCCAGGAACAGCGGCACATACATCCGCTGCGGTGTGTTGCCGGCGCGAACGACCAGATCCTTGATTCGCACCGTTTCGCGATGGGAATTGGGGACCTCGATGCCGATCGTATGCCTGCCCGCCAGCGGCGCCACCACACGCACGGACCCTGCGCTCAGCGCACGCGCCATATCGTTGGCAAGGTTCGATATCTGGCTCACCTTGATCCCCGGCGCCAGCTCGAGTTCATACATCGTGATCGCCGGCCCGGGCTCGGCGTTCACCACATGGGCATTGACCCCAAATTCCGCCAGCAAAGCCTCCAGAACCTGCGCCTTTTGCTCGACCATCTTTTCCTGAACCGCTGCAAAGCCCTGTTGCGGCTCCTCCAGAAGATCCAGGGGCGGCAGCATATACCCCTCGTAGCTCTTGGGAATGTACTGCTTTGGGGGCTTGGAAGGCGGCGCGGCCGCCTCGGGCTTTTCGGGTGCGGCGGCTTTCTTATCCGCCTTTTCCCGGTGCGCATCGCTCTGCACGATCTTCCGCGGAGCCGGTTTTGGCTGATCCTCCTCGACACTGCGGGCCGACGGCGCCCGTGCAGTCGCCGGCGCCACCTCTTCCTCGGGATCATCCGGCTCCAGAACGCGCATCCCCCGCCCGACCGTCATCGGCAGCCGCGGCCCTCGGGAGCCTGCAACCGCGACGGCGAGTTCCTGCCGCCCGGCACGCTGGCGGGCACTGAGCCGCTTCCAGATGTCCGCCATTTCGCGGCTGCTCTCGCACGCCGCCGAGAACGCCGGCCCCGCCAGGCCGAATAACCGCAGGACCGCCAGACCCGACCATCGCAGCACCACGAGCACCACCGCATCCGCCAGCAGGACCGCCCCCACAACCCACGTACACACAACCACGATCGTCGTGCCCAGACTTGCCACGTATTGCGAAAGAAAAGCCCCGGCCGCAATGCCCAGTATGCCGCCGTTGCCCTCGACAAAACCGCCCGACTGATAAGGCCACACCCGCTGCGCCGGCCACAGGAGATACCACGTCGCCGACATCGCCGCAACCACCAGACACAGTCCCGCCAGACGCAGAAGCGGCTGAGTCACCTTCACCCCTGCAAGGCTCACACCCAGCGACCACGCCGAAGCCAACAACAGTACGAAAACGCCCGGCCCCACGTAATAAAGGAGGTGATACGCCACAAAGGCGCCGATCGAGCCGCACCAGTTCGCCGCGGGATTGTTGTTTGGGTACACCAGTTTGCTTGGCACATCCCAGATGTTGAAGCTGAGGCAACTGAAGAAAATGAGCACACAACCCGCCAGGGCGAATGCCTTCAATGCGATGCTGTACAAATTCCTGCCGTTCAAAGTTTCTACCTTTCCTGCCGCGGCCGACTATGGCGGCGGCACCGCCCGAACCCTCTCCGTGGGGGTGACATTACAAGGTTTATCGGCTTGTCCTCCCTCTTCGCTGTAGTATTGCACCCAAGGCCCGCTGCGGTGGTGATTATGAGACGATGTACAAAAAAAACCCCGCGGAACACCTCATCCCACGGGGTTGCATGTTTCACCCGCTGCCCACCGCTGAATCACAAGTACGCTGCCTGCCTCCTAAACCGGTGCTTAATTGGATTTGGATACGGACGCGGGAACCTCCGGAGCCGGCTTAATGTTGACGCCGGGAACCTCCACGATAACACCCAGCCGACCCAGTTCGCCGGCTACTTCCGGCTGATACGGGTCCAGTGAGAAGGACTGCCTGAGATTGGCCTCGGCACGCCCGAGATCACGCTTGCTGAGGTAGTAATAGCCGATGTGCTTGTAGACCTCCGCGGAATTTGGCGCCAGTGATAGTGCCTGGCTGTGGCATTTTAGGGCGTACTCGTCCAGATATTCCTTTTGAAACGCCTTGGCCAACCCCAGCGAAGCCGCCGCTGAATAACTCGCCCGGTCCATTGCGTTCTGGGCCGAACTCCTGGCCTTCAAGAGATCTCCCTTGTCCTGAAACAACTTGACCAATGCCGCCTCGGCGTCCCACAGAACCGGGTCAAACGCCACCGCAACCCGGTACGCCGTCTCCGCCTTGCTCCACAGCCCGTCGGTATGGTAAATGCGACCAAGCTCGTAGTGCGCCTTTGGATTTTCAAACTTCGTGTCGATCTGGCGAAGCAGTTGCGCCTTGCGCTGCTCGGTGTCAATCACCCCGACCTGTTCGCCGGGCTTGTTCGGTTCACCGCAGCCGGTGATAAAAAGTGCTGAAATAAACAGAAAAGCCATAAATCCCGATATGCGCGCCATTTGAGCCTCCCTTCAGAGTGCCACACACTTCGAACTTCGATTCCATCCACAGCCCATTATGACGGCTCAGGCGATTTTTTCAAGCAAAAAATCCGCCCGCCGCCATATTGAAAGCACCATTTTATCGGCCTTGGGGCGACTTTGCGTCACGAGGCGGCCATCAGACGTCCAGATTCTGCACTTCCAGCGCGTGATCGCGGATGAAGTTTCGCCGTTTTTCCACGTCATCGCCCATGAGAATGCTGAAAAGGCGGTCGGCCTCGCCGGCGTCTTCAAGCTTGACCTTCAGCAGCGTCCGCTTTTCGGGGTCCATCGTGGTGCTCCACAACTGATCGGAATTCATCTCGCCCAAGCCTTTGAATCGCTTGATTTCGACGCCTTTGCCGCCGACCTGCCGGACCGCCTGGCAGATACCGCCCAACGAAGCCACCTCATGGCGGTCCTCACCGCAACGGACCTCGAACTTGGTCGGAAGCGCCTCGCCCGCAACCGTGCGGCCGATCCTGAGAAGGTAATCGTTCAGATCGAGTCCGTAGTCCTCTTTGAGTCGGGCGTTGATCTCGTTGAGACGCACGGCCTCATGCAGTTCTTCTGCCAGCACGCGGGACTGGGCCTCGCCGCCGAAATTCTCTTCTTCGATCAACTGGTCCGCAAATTCATTGAGCCGTCTTTCATACGCTTCTTTTTCGTGGTAGAACTCGCTCTCCTGGCCGACGCGTATGTGGTAGCTCGGCAGCCGTGTGCCGTCGTAGTAGCTCTCCAGGAAAGTGCGGAACACAATGCCCCGCCGCTGAAGCACATTAATGCTCCGCTCCATGTCGTTGAGCATCTTCACCAGCGACTCGAGCCGTTCACCGGCGGTCTCCCCGTCAGGCTGCCCGTCCGCACGCACGATCAGAACCGTACCCTCCATTCCGCGCTGCTCCATACGCTTGCGCATCTGCGCCTCGTTGAGAACGTACTCGCTCTTCTTGCTGCCCTTGGCCCGCAATTCATACAACGGCGGCTGTGCGATGTAAATTCTTTCATGCTCCAGCAGCTCCGGCATCTGGCGAAAGAAAAACGTCAACAGCAGCGTGCGGATATGCGCGCCGTCGACGTCGGCGTCGGTCATCAGCACGACCTTGCCGTAACGGCACTTCTTGAGGTCGAATTCATCGGTCCCGATGCCCGTGCCCAGCGCACTGATAATGGTGCGAATCTCCTCATGCCCCAGCATGCGCTCCAGGCGCGCCTTCTCCACGTTGAGAATTTTGCCCTTCAACGGCAGGATCGCCTGGACGGTGCGGTCGCGGCCGCCCTTCGCTGAGCCGCCGGCCGAATCGCCCTCGACGATGAATATCTCCGTCGTCACCATGTCCTTGCTCGAACAGTCCCACAGCTTGCCGGGCAGATTCGCCCCGCTCAGCGCGCCTTTGCGCCGCGTCAGTTCCCGGGCCTTGCGGGCGGCCTCGCGCGCCGCCGCGGCCTGGATCGCCTTGTTCAAAATCTGCTTCGACGTCGCCGGGTTTTCCTCCAGAAAGATTGCAAGCTGCTCGTTCAGCATCGTTTCCACGAAACTGCCCACCTCCGGGTTGGAAAGCCGCACCTTCGTCTGCGCCTCGAAATGCGGCTCGCTGACCCGAACCGAGATCACCGCCGTCAAGCCTTCGCGCAGGTCCTCGCCCGTTGTCACCGTACCGTCCTTCAGCATATTACTGTTGCGGGCGTACGCGTTCATCGTGCGGGTCAGCGCCGTCTTGAACCCCGACAAATGCGTCCCCCCGTCGACATTGCGAATGTTGTTGGCGAACGCCAGCAGATTCTCGGTATAGCTTTCGTTGTACTGCATTGCGATTTCGCACGCCAGGTGCGACTCTTCATCTTCCTTCGAGAACCAGATGACGTCCGATGCCGGCGTCTTGCCCTCGTTGAGATACTCCACGAACGCCTTCAGCCCGTTTTCGTAGTGGAACCGCTCTTTCTTTTTGACCCGGTCGTCCTGAAAAGTAACGTTAATGCCGGCATTCAGATAGGCCAATTCGCGTATCCGCTTCAGCAGCGTATCGTGATTGAATTCGACAGTCTCAAAGATCTCTTCGTCCGGCAGAAACGTAATCTTCGTGCCGCGCTTCGTGGTCTCGCCAATCTCGCGCACCGGGCCCTTGGACACCCCTCTGGCGCACTCGAAATGCCAGTGTTTGCCGTCGCGGTACACGTCCGCCTCCAGCCACTCGCTCAGCGCATTGACCACGCTGACGCCCACCCCGTGCAGTCCGCCGGACACCTTGTACGCCTTATTGTCGAATTTGCCGCCGGCATGCAGCGTCGTGAGCACCACCTCCAGCGCACTCTTCTTGGCTTCAGAGTGCATATCCACTGGAATGCCCACCCCGTTGTCCTCGACGGAACAGCTTCCGTCCGGGTGAACGTGTACGATGATCTGGTCGCAGCGGCCCGCCAGCGCCTCGTCGATCGAATTGTCCAGCACCTCGTACACCAGGTGGTGCAGTCCGCCTTCCTGACGATTCCCGATGTACATATCGGGCCTCTTGCGCACCGCCTCCAGCCCCTCCAGGATCTTGATATTGCTCGCATCATATGTATGATCGAACGCCGCATCCTTCATATGGTCTCTTCCGTTTCCGTTATAACTTCACGCCGCGGACGCAGGACCAAACGCCGCACCTGCGCGCGCCCGCAATACCGCTGCAACTGATCGATTATTTCCGTGCTGAGTACTCGCAACTCATGCATGTAAGGCCCCGGGTCCACCTCCACTTCCACCACGTCGCCCCGAATCGCCGATATCTGGCAATGAGCCGCTAATCCATTCGGCAGAAGCTGTCGCCATACATCAACCACCCCCGCGTTACGCCGCAACGGACCGAGCCGCCCTTTTATATACGTTTGGACGTTCGCGCCTAACAATTGCGCCGTATCCCGTATCATCGGCTTGCCCCGGCCCGCCTGCCGCAGAAACCTGTCTTCGTCCATCCGATCCGTCATCACTCAATCCCTGTCGCAGCACGGACATCTTGCCCGTGACGCCTCCCTGTTACTCAAATCCCCACAGGCAGGCTCACATGCATTTTCCACCTGCCATAATCCGCCCCGACCGGCCGCCAGGGCTTCCGCTCGGCTACAAATTGACCGGCATGACGATGTAAAGAAAATCACTGCCGCTGCGAATCAGGCCCGGCCGATCCGGCTCACCCAACTGTAACTCGATCTCGTCCGCCTTGGTCACCCGAAGCACGTCCACCAGAAACTGCGGGTTGAACCCGATCTCCATGGGTTCGTCCGTATACGCCACGGCCATGTCGATCTGGGCGTCGCCCGTCTCCGGGGCGCGGCTCGAGAAAACCAGCGAATTCTCGCTCAGCGTAAGCCGGATTCCCTTGCTGTCGTCGCTCGCCAGCAGGGCCGCACGCCGAACCGCGCTAAGTGCCGCCGTCGTATTCAAAACGACCTTCTTCGTATAATCCTTCGGGATAATATCCTCGTATTTCGGGAAATTGCCTTCCACAAGGTTCGAACTGATCACCACATCGGCGCACATCAACGCAATCTGGTTGTCTATAAACCGCACGCCCACCTGCGCCTCCGCGTCGCCGCCTACCCGGTCCAGCAGCGACATCGTCTTGGCCGGCACAATGATCCGCCCCTCCGAGAGCTTGCCCTTGACCGGCGCGGGCAGGTGAACCACGCTCTTGGCCAGACGCCGCCCGTCCGTGGCGACCAGCGTCAGCTTTTTGCCGGCGACCTCCCACAGAATGCCGTTGAGAGCATATCGCGTGCTCTCCTTGGCCGCCGCAAACACGCACTTTTCAATGCCCCCTTGCAGGTTGTCCAGGCTCATCTCGAAATCCGCGCCCGCCTCGAACCCCACTACCGCCGGAAACTGCCCGGCGTCGTGCCCGTAAATCGTAAAGTGGCTGTCGGCCCCCTTGATATGCACCGCTGCTTCCGAGGCGTCAAACACCACCACCTCGTCAATACTTTCGCGGATAATCGACGTCACTTTGTCGGCCGGAACCACCACGTCGCCTTCCACCTCGATCTCAACCTGGCTGACCCGACAGGTAATCCCAACCTCTAGATCCGTCCCGCAAATCCGCACCGAATCCCCTTCCGCCGTGAACCGGACGCACTGAAGGATCGGTTTCGGCGTGCGGCTCGGCACAATGCTCGTCACTAACACCAGGGCTTCCTGAAGCGCCGCTCTGTTAAATTTGACTCTCATGACGTCCCCTGTCCAAATACACTCCAGAATTCAAAACATCGGCAGAGAATCCCTACCGTAACCCCCTAATTTAACCGAAAGAATGCCGCTTGCAAAGCACTTTTTGACCCCCGCGCAGCAATAATTTTTATGGAGAATACCGCCTCCGGCGAAACAATGCCACTGGCACAATTCCTGGTGCTGTATCGCGACAACACCCCCCCAGACCTGTCGCATTCTCCGGACGTCCGCACCCAAACCTCGCCTGCGCGGCGACCCGCTCAATGGCTAATATGTCTCGTTTCCGCACAGTACAAGATGGCGTTACCTCTGCCCTGCCTCTGTCCGCTTCAGCGGCGTTGTCCACAGGTAAATCGTATGATCGCCGTAGGCGTCGTCGCTGTCTTCAATCGTAATCACCCTGTCCGGCTGCACGCCCCGCATATCGAAATCATGCGACACGATCCGCGAGCCGTCCTTGAGCTTCTCCAACTGCGGGATAAGCTTCACATTCAAATCGGGCAGCAGATACAGCGTCACCACGCTCGCCCCGCTAAGATCCAGCGTGAATATATCCTTCTGCTCGATTCGCACCAGGTCGCCGACCTTGCTCTTTTCCACGTTTTGCCGTGATTCCCTCACCCGCACCGGGTTGATGTCGTAGCCGACGCCTTTGCAGCCGAACCGGCTCGCCGCCGTCACCACGATGCGTCCGTCGCCGCACCCCAGGTCGTACACAACGTCATCCTTCCCCACCTTCGCCAGTTCCAGCATCTTATCCACCACCGGCTGAGGCGTGGGAACATAAATCACGTCCGGCTGGCGAACGGCCTTCTTAGCAGGCTCGGCCTTCGCCGCCTTTGCGACCTGCCGCTTGCTGCCTTCGACCTTGCTCGTACCCCTCGACGTCGTCATCTCACCGGCAAGTTTGCCGCCGGCAATCTTCCCGGAAAAGGCAATATCGTACGTCCGATCCCCAAACACCACCGCCGTTTTGAAGCCGACCTGATCTCCGTCCACCGTGATCCGCTCAATCTCAGTCGGCCCCAGCAGCCCGCTCAAGTCCGGGTTCACCTTCAGCACCTGCTGCCGGCTCCCCGATTCGGATGCAATCTGCAAATCCCATTTACCGACAGCCGTCGCCCCGACGCGCCTGCCTACCCCGGCCGATTCGCCGCGATCGCTCTTGAAAACCCCCGTAAGCACATGCCCTTTGACAGACCCCTCGAAAGTCGATTCCCACTGTCGGCCCTGAATGGTGCTGGCGCGTTTGAACGTCAGCTTGCCCTGGGAAAACGCCACGTCGCTGATGACATGCTCGCCCATTTCGCTCTGCCACGTCCCCGCAAGCTTGCCGTCGGCCGCGGTAATCACCAGCCGGCCCGTGTAGCCCCGCTCGCCCGCCTTGATCGTCATATCCCACGTCCCGGCCGCCGGCCCAACAACACGCATCCGCCGGCCCGCAACCTTCAACTCGCCCAGATCGCTCTTCAGCACGCCCTCCATCCTGCCGCCCTTGACTGTGCCCGCAAAGTGCGCCGTAAAATCACTGTCCCCCACCCGCCCCGTCTGAACAAAACGAAGCGACGTCCCCTCCTGCCTGATAT
>JACZKQ010000064.1 GCA_014859965.1 Phycisphaerae bacterium | reverse complement strand
GTCGAGGTAGTCGGCGCCGGACTCGCCGTACAGTTGATCGTCCCCGGCACCGCCGAACAGACTGTCCTCGCCATTGCCGCCCCACAGCGTGTCCATGCCGTCGCCGCCGTCCAGATAGTCGCTATCCTCTCCTCCCCAGAGGGTGTCCTCATCCTCGTCGCCGATCAGAACGTCGTTGCCCGCGCCGCCTGACATCGAGTCATTGCCATCCCCGCCATAGGCCACATCCTCGCCTGCGCCGCCCCACAACCAATCGGCGCCCGCGCCCGCGTAGATCACATCGGCGCCGCTGTCGGCCGGATCGAGTTCGCCTACCACCGGGGTGGTGAAGTTTACGGTGTCGCCTGCGATGGTATGTCCCCACTCAAACGTCGCGGGGCTGAGGCTGTACCAGTCGGTACTGCCCAGGCTGTAACGGGGCGTGCCACCGTCCATGATGTACTCCGCCTTGTAGTCGGCGTCGCCAAGAATCACGTCGTCGCCGGCCCCGGCGATCAGCACGTCCTTGCCGCCGCCACCGGCCAGCACATCGCTGCTTGCGCCTGCGATCAGGATGTCGTCGCCCGACCCACCCGCGAGCCAGTCGCCTTTGGCGCCATCGGCGCTATCGGAGTTCCCCTTGGCTATGGCGCTGGCCAGATCGATCGCTACATCACCGTATAGCCGGTCGTCATTTTCGTAACCCAGGAGAATGTTGCTGCCGGATCCGCCTTCGATCAGATCCTCGCCCGCGCCACCGACGAGGTAGTCGTTGCCCTCGCCGCCTTCGATCCAGTCGTCGCCCGCGCCAGCGCCGACCAGGTCGGCCAGATCGCCGGACAAGATGTGGTCGCTGCCCTCACTGCCGAGCAGAATATCTGCATAGGCCAGGCCGGTGCCGATGGGGTTGCCCTGCGCGTCGCCAGCCGCCTGGATGCCAGCCGTGCCCGGGTCGGTGTCGGTGGGGCTGATGTCGCCGGTGAGGGCTAGGGTAGTTTGGGGATCGGAAGGCGTTTCGATAATGCGCATGCCGAAAAGTTTCTGATTGACCAGATCGACCGTGGTGAGGTCTTGAAAGGTCACGCTGTCGCCGTTGCCGAAATCCAGTTTCGCCGGCGAGTTGATGTCGATTCGCACATCCTCGCCAAAGGCAAGCTTATAACTGCTGGCACCAATCTCCTGAAGAAAAACCCCGGAATATATCTTTCCGTCGCGTTTCAAGATACTGGTTCCGCTGTCGGTGATCAAATCGTTACCGTCACCCGTGTTGATCACGTAAGTATCTTCGCCATCGCCGCCATTCAGGACATCTGCTTCCTTGCCGCCGATCAACAGGTCTTTGCCTGCGCCTCCGGTAATGATATCGATGCCTCCGTTGCCCACGACGACGTCGTTGCCGGTTCCTCCCGTGAGCGTATCGCCAGCGGTATCGCCAAACATGAAGGCATTGAGGTTGTGGGTATCGGTAGCATTCAGCGCCTCCGTCCCGGCCTGGATGTACCAGTCGCGCAGGCCGGGTAGCGCGCTCAGGATTTGATCTTTGCTTGGGCTGCCATCAGGCTCAAGGGTGGTGTAATACTGATTGAGGAACTCGCGGAAGTAGGCAAAACCCTTGGCTGCCGTGGCGGTGGATGCAACGTCCTGCATGTCGAACTGGATACCGCCGGCGACGTCGGTGAAAAGTGTCTTGTTGTAGCCGGCACTGGATTGGGTTTCAACGTAATACTTCTCCATGGCGAATGCCGTGAGTGCATCGGCCAGATGCTCCTCATTCAGGGTCAGGCCGCCGTCTTGGGCGATTTTCCACAGGTCTTGGGTGAAGCGTGTGACCATAGCGTCGGCGGGTGTCGATGTTGCGCCCGTCGCGGGATCGCGCACTCCCGCCTCGTGGCGGATGAGGCGTTCGAGGAAGTTCTCGTCAGTTGTATTGCTTATTGCTGTCGTACGCGCAAACAACTTTGGATCAAAAATCATCCCCAGCAATCCGGTGAGTTTGGTCGTCGCGTCGTTCAATGCGTAGTCTAGCGCCGCGGTCTTCCGGCTTTCCAGGTAGGCGGTGAGAAGCGATTGGGCGTGCAGGTCCTTGCCGGATACACCGTCTGTGCTGTTGCCTATAACGCTCAAATTACTCGGCGTGCCGATTCTGTCGGCTGGAACTGACGAAACGATTTCCCCTTGGACATTGATGTTCGTCACTCTTGTTTCCCGTGCCGCCAGCAAATCCGCCGGGTCCGGATTGGGATTGTTCGGATCGGCCGCAGTCGTGTAGGCGACCAAGGGCGCAAGCAAATCCGGCGCCCTGCCCGCAAGATCAGCCCTCAATTTCAGCGCAACAGAACTAAGGGTGACGCTGCCGGTAGCAGGGTCCTCTGTGGTAAAGGTAAGTGCGGACTGGCGAAACGGCGCTTGATCGAATGTAAAGGCCTCCTCGCCAAAAAATACCGCTAGTAAGGAGGCGAAGCCGCCGCCGAGGGAGTGGCCGGTAAGGACGACGCTCGCATCTGCCGGTGCGGCGGCCTTGGCGTCCAGGTAATAATCAGCCGCCTGGCGAAGTTGATCGGACAAAAGCCCGAATACTAGCGGGATATTGGCATATATCCAGTCAGAAGCGCCCGGTCCAGTGCCCGCGAAGGAAATGACGATTTCGGTGCTTTCAGCAAGCGTGGCGGCGTTGGTGAAGTAGGTTGCTTCAAAGCCACTTGGAAGATTCTGTCGTTTGTCTATTTGTTCAAACCACCCGTCAGGAACGGGAAATTGGTTTACGGGAGCGCGGGTGGAAAAATAGGAGGCACCCGCCATCAGTGCATATTCGATAGCTGTAGTCATCATTCTTTCCTCTTAAACAAAGCTTCGCACGGGCAATACGGCGCTTCCATTTGTTTCCGTTTGCAATAATTCAAACATGCCTCATATGTCGGTTGATCTCTGAACCAACCAGTCCCAATCCAACCACCCTTCCCGTCATAAACCATATCGCCACACCTACTGCTACCTGCGTTCGGAACCGGCTCACGCAGGATTGTTTTGAATTCGGGTTGCTTGTAACCTCCGTACAAAGCTTTGATCGTCTCCGCTGAAACGATGCGTTGCCCAGTTTTTCTAGCTTCGCTGTCAGGTGACGAGAAGATCAAATTCGGCGTTGTCAAATTCGCTGGCAGTTCTTGTAGCGGAATGCGTTGCCACGTTTTATCTTGATATTTGAAGACGACGTAGGGCGGGTTCGGTCGTCCCCATTTGTTGTAAGAGAAACAACCCATTGGATAGACCACCAAATAGGGCGCGTCTTTGTGTATGTCCAACTGCATCGGTAAAAAGTTCGCTCCGTCGACGTCTTCGGTGAACTTGTCTTCCCAAGTCACATTTTGGTTTGTGCCTGGCAGAATGAAGGTCAGGCTCTGCTCCTTGATCGGCGGCTCCTGTCCGATTTCGTGCCGCCCGCCACGCTCGACCGTACGTTCTACGACGATCTTGCTGCCATCATGCAGCAGCACCTCTTCCTTCCAGCTTGTGCCGCCCAACCCGAAGGAACCCGAGGCTTGGCTCATGCTCACGCCCAACAT
>JACZKQ010000063.1 GCA_014859965.1 Phycisphaerae bacterium | reverse complement strand
CACCTCGACGAATCTGCCCCGGCCGTCGGCGAAACGCGACGGCAGTTTGATTTCCGGCCCGCGAAGGCTGCACCTCGGCTCTTAGGCCGGGCGGCATCATACCAGAAGGATTGTCCGAAAACGAGGGTTTTTCCGCGGTGCGCCGTGGAAACGGCGATTGCCCGCTTGTCAGGGGCCGTTCGGCCATTGGTCGCTTCCTTTGTGCTGCGATCCTGCCAGGTTTTTGACTTGGGTAGACGCATGGGCGTGGGGGATATTCAAATGCGGGGGCTTAGCTCTGTGGCGGGTGGCGGGTGGTTGCAGACTGAAGACGTCTATGAATAATTAGTCCCGGTCCATTAAATTTAGCCCGGGGTGAGTGGGGAGAAAAGAAAAGACCATCCCTTCCGATGTAAGTGGAAGGGATGGTCCTGGTTGCGTAGCCGAAGCTTGTCGGTTCCGTCCGGGTTGTGCAATGTTGTATTGCCCCCCGGACCGACGCTGCCCGAATCTCTAATACAGCAGGTTCTCCTTGAGGTTATTATCCTGGAGCCACGATTCGGCGAACATGGCCAGGTCGGTCATGTCCTGTCTGCAGTCGTTGTTGAAATCGTACTGCAACGGTGTATAGCCGGACGGGTTATTCTTGGCCGCCTGGCAACTGTCGGCGTAAACGACGATCTGCACCGTGCCCTCGGCCGTATTACCGGCGAGATCCGCGGCCCAGAGGTTGAGCAAGTAGACGCCCGTTGTGTCAAACGTGATAACCGGGTTCACTTCGCCGGCAGCAGAGATGTCGACCGTGCTGTCGAGCGGCTGCTCTACGACGGACCAGAGGACGACGTCCAAATCGTTCGTCTCATCGCTGACCGTGGCATTCGGCACGATGCTCGCCAAGCCGGCTTCAAGCCACGTGAGCACATTCTGGCCGGCGTAGACAGCGGGGCCGGTGGTCACGGTGCTGAACGACCATATGGGGCTGTACACGACCGCGGGTTCGTCGTAGATTTCGGGATTTACGGCGTTCGGCTCGCGAACGTTGGCGACGACGCGCCAGTAGTAGATACTGTCCATCGCCAGGCCCGTGTACGCATACGCTGCGCTCGGGTCGGAGGCGCCGGCCGGCAGTATCCCGGTCGCATTGCCGGTGCCATCGAGCAGCATGGGTTCGCCCGGCAGATTCGGCTCGCTAACCAGTTGCCGGTTGGCGTCCAGATAGATCGTGTAGCTGTCGACCTGGACGTCCGCCTGATCGCTATATGTCCACTGCAACGTCACATCGACGGGTACGTTGGCGCCGTTGATGTCCGGCAGGGCCGCGGGATAGATCGGTACAGGCCCGAAAAGCCCATCGTAATAAATGTCCGCAATCTCCTGGGCCGAAAGTATGCCGCTGTAGATCCGGATGTCGTCGAGAAGCCCCTGGAAGTGCTGGTTGGGAGCGGCGTTGGGGCGGTGCGCAAGTCGTACCGTCCCGCCAGTCCAGTTGTCGTCGGCCTGGGTCAGGCTGGTGACGTCAAGCACGCCGTTGATGTAGGTTTCCATGCGGCCGGTGCCGCCGGCTGTGGACAGGCTGGCCGTCATCGCCACGTGGATCCATTCCCCTTCGGGGGCTGGCTCGCTGCACAGCGGAAAGAACTCTTTTCCCATGGCCGCATAAAAATTGTTGCCGATCTTGCCGTCATCCGCCGTCCCGTCGGCCTGAATAGCAACTTCCCATTGGTCCACACCCGAAATGATCCGTTTGTAGGCGCCGAGCACGGGAGGCATGGTTCCCTCGTCCAGGTTCACCCAGAAGGTGATGCTCATGATTTTGAGATTCTCGGTGCCGAAGTTGGGTATGTTGACGTGGGCATTGGCCGTCCCGTCAAAATGAAGGGCCCCTCCGACGACACCTTCCACGGCCGTGACGCCGGCCCCGGCGACAGAGCCGTTCTTGCCTCCGACGGAATCAGCGATAATGGCTCCGGTGGCGGTATCGGTTTCATCGAGTGTCCAGTGGTGCAGGAGTTCCGCACCAAAGGAAACGCCGGCGCCTTGTGCGAGGAGAACCAGCAGGCAAAGTAAGAACACGCCTCCTATTCTCTGTTTTAACACGTTGACCATAACACCTCTCCTTTCAAAAATCTGTTTATCGTAGTCGAAAATGCCACCGAACTCCCGGTGAAACGGCCTCGACTCACGGCCGTCATCGTACTGTTTGACAGCAGAGTGTTTCACTCTTCACCATTACAAAGCTATTACCGGTTACTGCGTGCCCTCCGCAATGCGCATCAGTTTCAGGCCCCAATCGGTCGCAGACTGCTGCGTCTGGTCAGGGAAAACGCCGAGCGTCATTGTGCCGTCCGCCCCGGCAGCCAATGAGACGGGCGCGAGCCATGTGCCGTCGCGGGGGTCGAACCACGTCGCCGTATACGTCGCTTCCGGCGTTAATCCCGAAAGCGTCGCTGCGGGGCAGTCCTTTTCGAAGTAGAGCAGGAACAGCTCCTTGTCGTCCGTCCGGGCGCAGTAGGCCCAGCCGACGTACCCGCTGGCCGGGCCGGACTGGTTCGGCGAAAGTAATTCGACGTGCGGGACGAGATCCTGATAGCGCCGCCCTTCGGACAATATAAACGCGCCCAGGTGGCGCATCTGATCGCCGGAAGGCCACTTCAGCGCATCCCAGATGTGATACTGGGTGGCCGCTTCCACGTTGCCGCCCCACATGCCGCCATCCCAATTGCCGGCGCCGTAGATGTGGCCCGCCAGGCCGCCCGAAAGCACGCTGCCGTACATGCCGGAGCGGCAGTACAGGGCCGCCAGGTCCGAGCCGCTTTCCGCGTCGGGCATGCCGTCGTAATAAGGTTCGCCGTGCAGCCCCGGCACCGGCGGCGATGCTCTGAAAATGTCCGTCAGAAGCGGGTATTGGTTGTGAGTCCGCCGGTTGCCGATCTGGTGGAAGGTCAGCCAGCGGGCCGTGTCCACGTGCCCGAAGTTCACCAGCGATGACGGATTGGAGTTTGGGCTCGCCAGTGTGCCGAAGGGGGGATGACCGTAGGTGTCGATCACCTTGTTGGCGGCGGCGTTCCAGTCGGCGGGGGGAATGGAGGCGGCTTGCGCGTCCAGGTGGATCGGACTGAAGAGGCAGATGTTCGCCTGATAGCGCGCCCAGACGTACTGGATGTACCTTACATAGGAGCCCGGCCACTCGTGATACTTCTTCCACGGCTGGCCGATGTCGCGCCGGGCAACCTCAATAAACGGCAAAATGCCGTGTGCATTCAGGTAGTCAACCTTCTTGTCCATGTTCCGGAAATAGGCCGGATTGATACGATCCAGGTCGGGGAAGATGTTCTCAAAACCCGGAACCTTGCCGGGGAAGAAAAACGCCCGATTGCCGTCCTCGTCGTGCATATCTTTGGCGCTTTGCGTGCCAGCCTGCCGCCATGCGGCGCGCAGGATGGTCCCGTCCGGCGTCCTCACCTCGGGCGGCCGCCCGTCGTTGGCCCAGTTGGGGAACGCGGCGAGCATGGCAAAGCAGTTATAGCCCTGATTCTTTCGATACTGCACAAAGTCCTTGAAGCCGCCGGACGCGTCGATAGGGCGCTGGATGTCGTCGTCGTACCATGGGTACCGAAACGTAGGAATCGCCCACCACGTATCGGCCAGCAGAAAGTACGGCGTCCCATCCGCATACTCGAACGCACGCCCGTTCGCCGATGCTTTGGGCATGCCGCGCCGGCACGAATTAGCGACTTTCTCCTCCTCGGACCATTCAATTGCGATGAATGACCCGCTCTTGCCGTTCAACCCTGTGTCATTCTGGTTCGATCCGCTCGCCCACTGCCACCGCCCGGGCTGTGTGGCCAGGACGCGCACGCGATAGGTCCGTCCGCCGTCCCAGAAGCCGTAGCAGCGCTTGCTGAACCCTGGACCTGTCAGATCCACCCAAACCACGGTCTCGACGTAGGGATTGGCATAATCGCGATCTGCGGTCAGCGTGATCTCCGCCTTCTCCCAGACACGACGTATACGCCCGGAAAAAGTTTGGTTTTCGGTGAGACTGTTGTCTTGCAGCCAGAAGAGCGCCAGCATGGCGAAATCGGCCATATTCTGTTTGCAGTCTCCGTTGAAATCGTACGGCAGCGGCGTGTAACCGTCCGGATTGTTCTTGGCGGCCTGGCAGCTATCGGCGTAGACCATGATTTCCAAAGTATCTTCGCCGGCATTTCCCTCAAGGTCCTGAGCCCGGATTTTCAGTACATACTTGCCTGCCGTATCCAGAGCGATGACCGGGTTGACGCTGTCGGGCGGGGCAATGTCGACTGTGCTTGCGGCCGGCTGCTCGACAACGGACCAGGCGATAGAGTCCACGTCGTTGGTTGCATCGGTCACCGTCGCATCGCCAACGACGGTCGTCCGCCCGGCTTCGAGCCAGGTGATCACATTGTGCCCCGCGTTCACCACGGGACGCGACGTCACCGAACTGAACGACCACACGGGACCGGATGCCACCGCCGCAACATCATAGACATCCGGGTTCATCGGGTTGGGCTTGCGAACGTTGGCGACCACGCGCCAGTAATATACCGTATCCCCACGGAGGCCCGAGTACGAATATGCCGCGGTCGGATCGGAGCCGCCCCCCGGAAGTATCCCCGTTGCGTTCCCCGTGCCGTCAATCAGCATGGGATGACCCGCTTCAGGATCTGCGACAAGGTTCCTGTTCGTGTCCATGAAAATCGTGTAGCTATCGACCTGGACATCCAACGCGTCGTTATACGTCCACTGCAACGTCACATCCAGGGGAACATTGGCGCCATTAATGTCCGGCAGGGCCGCGGGATAAACAGGCACGGGACCCGGAAGCGCACTGCGGTACATGTCCCCGATTTCTTCAGGCGACAGAATGCCGCTGTAAATCCGGATATCGTCGAGCAGACCCTGGAAGTGCTGATTGACGGCCGCGCCGGGGCGGTGCGCAAACCGTAGTGCCCCGGAACTCCAGTCATCATCGGCGTGAGTTGAGTCAGTGACGTCAAGCACGCCGTTGATGTAGATTTGCATCGCGCCGGTGCCGCCCGCCGACGACAAACTCGCCGTCATCGCCACGTGGATCCATTGCCCCTCAGGGGCAGGTTTGCTGGACAGTGGAAAGAATTCTTTTGTGCCGGCCGCATAGAAATTACTGCCGATCTTGCCGTTATCCACCGTACCGTCGGCCTGAATCGCGGCTTCCCATTGGTCGGCCGCCGAAATGAGGCGTTTGTACGCGCCGGTCACGGGAGGCATCGTTCCCGTGTCCAGGTTCAGCCAGAACGTGATCGTCATGATCTTTATGTTGGCGGCACTGAAGTTGGGTATGTTGACGTGCGCATCAGCGGTCCCGTCAAAATGAAGGGCCCTTCCGACCATACCTTCCACCGACGTGACGCCGGCGCCCGCGACAGATCCATTCTTCCCCCCCACGGAGTCGGCGATGATCGCACCGGCGCCGGTGCCGGTCTCATCGAGCGTCCAGTGGTGTACAAGGGTGGCCGCAAAACCGGTGGCGTGGGGCGGCAGCAGGACAAGCAAACAAAGCCAAAGCAGAAACAGGGGAGTCGATCCGTTGGTGTTCAGCAACCTGCTCACATTGTGTCCTCTCAAGAAACAATGCTCTTTTTGTGGAGCCACTTGCAAACCCCCTCAAAGTGCGATGGAACGCTCCAGTCGCCAACCATTAAGGAAGGAAGGAAGGCAAGTTTACCTCAAGTACCATTATAGCCTGCGACACCCAATGCTTGCAAGCCCCCCCCCCCTTTTTTTTTCTGTAACGTCCGTTTTTACAGGATGTTATGTTCGCCATGCCATGTCATGTCATATCTTCCGTCGTGAACGGCCGCAGCTCCTTTTCGATCAGGTGATAATCCGGATGGCCGCCGCCTTCGAAGACGCGACACGATTCGCACCGGCCGCAACTGTCATTAAAGCTGAGGTCGGCGGCCTTCTCCTGCCGCCGCTCGCGGCACAGCAGCATCTTTGCCCATGCCTGTGCGGTCGTGCGCTTGCCGACGCCGGCAGGTCCGGCGAAGATGTACGCGTGGGCCAGGCGCCCGGCGTTCATCGCACGCTGCAAGGCCCCAATGGCCCGCTCCTGACAGAATATGTTTTTCAGTGACACTCACACCTCGACGAATCTGCCCCGGCCGTCGGCGAAACGCGACGGCAGTTTGATTTCCGGCCCGCGAAGGCTGCACCTCGGCTCTTAGGCCGGGCGGCATCATACCAGAAGGATTGTCCGAAAACGA
>JACZKQ010000062.1 GCA_014859965.1 Phycisphaerae bacterium | reverse complement strand
TTGTCACCCCCACCAGTACCGCCGCTGGCTGAGGGAATACTCCGCAACTTGCCGCCGGGCCTGGCACTGCTGCCGCCCCGTCCGCCGCCGGTAAAGCCCGCGCTGGCGGTCAACGAGCTGGCGCCCCCGACGCTGGGCGCGTCGATGTCGCCGAGACCCCCCGTGCGATCTGCGCGAGAATCTGCTTCAGCCGATCCCCCGCCGCCGATCACAAGTTCATGCTCCAGCCGCCCGTAGACGGCTACCACGATCTTCGGTGCGTCGATCACAACCACGGCCTGATCGGTGGACGAATCACTGACATCGCCCAGCCAGTACAGAAACCGGAATCCCGGCCTGGCGACCGCCTGCAACATCACTTGATCCCCCATTGGGATCCTGTGAATACCCACTTCCGGGGTCACCAGACCTGCATCCACAGGACTCTGCTGGATCATCAGCGAATACAACTCCGCCTGGTCGGCATGCGCAAACACCCCAAGGCAACCGATAACCAAGGCCGCCACAAACATAGCTGGCACACTTCGTCTTCTCATCATCCCTTTCCCCCGTCTACGGAAACTTGCGCTCCCGTTACTACCTGGATCTTCTGCTGCCTAAAAGCCCAAAACCGCCCATTCCCAATAACAGCAGCGTCATGGGTTCCGGAACTTCGTTGCCATCGCCGCCCGGCACCGGAAACTCTGACGAACGATCGATGGTGTATCCGCCTGCAGCCCAGTCATTATTGCTGCTTATCACCAGAAAGGCCGAATGCTTTCCAACGATCAGCGTCCCGTTCTCGAACTCCCACGCGCCTTTTGTCAGCGAAGCATCAAAGTATGCGTCTTCCGCCGCAATGCCGCCCGCCAGGTCATCAGCCGAGCCGATCTGTGATTGATTGCTGACCGCGCCTTGGCTGATTCCGCTGATTTGGAAATACTCGATACCAAAATTGGCGGCGCCGCTGATGTTGAACAATTGATACACATAGGTGTAACGCCCTTCACCCGGCGCCACAAAACCCTGGGCGGCGAACTCATTGCCGCCCTGTGTGTCATAAACGGCAAAGTCGATTCGATAATTCCCCTGAATCTGCGAACCCTGATAATGCGTACTTTCGGGAAGCACTTCCAAACCCGCATAAGCACCCGCAGTCAGTAAAACCGCAATTGTTATCAGCCCGGCCGGAACACCCCAATTCAACTTACCCATCACACGCTCCTGTCCAAAAAATCCTCGTTTGCAAGCAAATCTTCTACCCACGCCGCAACCGCCCCCTGCGGTTGCTCCCCCACATGCCCATAAAACGCAACAGACTATGTGAAGTCCTGCCCTTACGCGTACTATATATTAGACCACAATGCCGGCTGGTTGTCAAGTGTTTTTCACTATTCTATCGGGCCCGCAAAGATTTGGCGCGGAACCGCCTTGGCGCTCCTGAAAAAGCGGTTATCGAGCCCCCACAGCCCCCTGCAAATCTCACAAGGACCTATAAAAAACAGCCAAATGTCACTATCAGCCAAGATCAAGCAGCAACCTATTTTCTCGACTGAACAAACCTTGAAATATTCCTGATGGCCTGACGCAGTCGGTTTTCATTTTCCACCAATGCTATCCGCATATAGTTTTCCCCGTTCTCGCCGAACGCCCGGCCGGGCGCAATCGCCACATTTGCCCCGTCCATCAGGTCCATCGCATAATCGATCGTGCCTTTGCCCTGAAGATGCGCCTCGGGCACCTTCGCCCAAACGAACATCGAAGCCCGCGGTGTCTCCATTTCCCACCCGATACGGCGAAGCCCTTCACATACGACGTCTCGTCGCAACTGGTACTTCGCGTTCTGGTCCGCCATGTCCTGTTCGCAATGCCGCATCGCGATAATGCTGGCGATCTGGATCGGCTGAAAAATGCCGTAGTCGTAATATCCCTTGATCGTCGCAAGCGCTTCGATCATGTGTCGATTGCCCGCCACAAACCCGATCCGGAAGCCGGCCATACTGTAGGGTTTGCTCATCGTGGTGAATTCCACCCCGACGTCCTTGGCCCCCTTTACCGACAGAAAACTCGGCGCCTTGTACCCGTCGAAACACGTCTCGCCATATGCGAAATCCTGAATCACCGCGATCTTAAATCGCTTCGCCAGCTCCACCACGGGTTCGAAAAAGCCATCGTCCACCGTCATTGCCGTCGGATTATGCGGATAATTCAGGATTAACAGCTTTGGCCGAGGATAAAGATGCTCGCAGACCATTGCGATGGTATCGAGGAATTTCTGGTCATTGCCCAGCGGCACACTGATAACATTGGCCCCGGCCAGCGCCACCGCGTACGTGTGGATGGGAAACGCCGGGTCCGTCACAACGGCCGTATCGCCGGGTCCCAGCATCGCCAGGCACATATGGCTGAAACCTTCCTTGGAGCCGATGCACGCCAAAACCTCCTTGTCCGGGTCCAGTTCAACATTCCACTTTCGGGCGTACTTGAGCGCCACTTCTCGACGCAGATTGAAGATGCCTTTCGATACCGAGTAACGGTGGTTACGCGGGTCGCGAATCGCCTCACATACTTTATCTATCACAATCGGGGGCGCCCCGTCCAGCGGATTGCCCATGCCAAGATCGATCACGTCAATATCCGCCTGGCGCTTGGCCTGTTTTAACGCGTTCAGCCGCCCAAAAAGGTACGGGGGCAACCGCTTGATCCGCTCATTTGGCTCTATCACAAATTCCGACATTGCAAAACCCAAAAACCCATAGTAATTATTCTCATTGGAACACGCGCGCAACACGGCAGTCTATCCACAGGCATGGGATTATTCAAGACAATTTCGCAGATGACCGGCATGTGCTGACGAACCTGGGGATTGCCCGTGAATGCCTGCCGCATCGCGCGCTGTCCTTTCGAGTGCTCCTGATCCGTCACAAGGGCAAACCGACATGCGGAGCGCATCTGATCAAAACGTCTTGACGAACCCCACCCCCGTAACAAACCGATCCGCGACGACCTCGTTGTAAGGCACCAGCTCAAACCCCGCGACTTCCGGTGCAGCATATTTTTGTGCGACATGATGCCCCACGATATATCCCAACACCGCCCCGAAAAGCACGTCGCTTGCCCAATGGTCGCCGGCGTCCATCATGCGGTAACCTACAAACCCCGCCCCAAGATACGCCGGGATACCGATTTGGGGCCCGTACAATTCATGCAGTACCGCCGCCACTGTAAACGAACTGGAAGTGTGCCCGCTCGGCCAGGCAAGATCCTTGCCGTTGGGCGTCTCGTCATTGACAATCAGCTTCAGCGCCAACGTGGCGGCCCCCGTCACCGCCAGCGCCTCGAACATGGTCCATGCGTTCCGCGTGTTCACCTCATCCCCCTTCGCTGCACTGCTGAGGTACCACAGTCCCGCGGCCGCAAAATGAATCCCCGGCCCGCCCACGTAATCCACGAACTTATCGAGGTCTTTGTGGTCGCTCACCCATGGATTGTCCCTGAAATTGTCGGCAATCCGATCATCGCCGCCGCCCTGCCGCAGGGCAATGCTTCCCCCTCCCGCCGCCAGCAACCAAAGAAGATTGTTGTCGGTCCTGACAATTTCCTTGGAATCCTCGATCACCAGATGCGGCAGCGACCACATCTTGTCGGCCAGACTGCCCAATGCCACTGCCAACCCCGGCTCCGCACTATCCTTGTTGGACGCGCCAAAACTCAACGAAACGGCTGTCTCATCAGCCTGCCACGCGGCCCGGACGTCCGCCGGATGCTCGATTCGGCTCTGAATCTGCTGGCACCCACCCCCAAAAAAAGAAGCTCCGACGAGCAAGCAGGCCCCGAAACCCTTCAGGTAATTCATAAACATCCTTGTCAATCAATTATTTCACGCAAATTCAGGTTGATGCCTGCCAAGGCTCTGTTTGCTGCCTACATGCCGATTACTCCCATTCAATCGTGGCCGGCGGCTTGCTGGACACATCGTATACCACGCGGTTGACACCACGAACCTCGTTGGTGATCCGGCTGGCCACCAGCCCCAGCACTTCATATGGTATCCGCGAGAAATCCGCCGTCATGAAGTCGGTTGTTTCCACCGCCCGGATTGCAATCACGTGCTCGTAACTCCGCTCGTCCCCCATGACCCCTACCGTACCGACGGGCAACAGGACCGTCAGCGCCTGACTGATGCTGCGATACAAACCCGCCGCCTTGATCTCTTCAATCAGTATATCGTCCGCTTCCCGCAAAATCTCCAATTTCTTTGGCGTCACATCGCCGATCACCCGCACCGCCAGCCCGGGACCCGGGAAGGGGTGCCGCCATACCATATCCTCGGGCAGCCCCAGGTATTCGCCCACCTTGCGGACCTCATCCTTGAATAAATCCCGCAGCGGCTCCACCAATTCAAAGCCTAACTCCTCCGGGAGCCCTCCCACGTTATGGTGCAGTTTGATATTCGCCGCCAGGTTGCCGTCCTTGTTGCCCGACTCGATGACATCCGGGTAGAGTGTCCCCTGGGCCAGAAAATGGGCATCCTTAATTCTCTCGGCTTCGGACTTGAATGCTTCGATGAATTCGGCCCCAATGATCTTGCGTTTCTGCTGCGGGTCCGTAACGCCGGCGAGCTTGGCCAGAAACGTCGCTCCCCAATCGACCACGCGAAGATCAAAGTGGAAATGGTCCTGAAACATGGCCACTACGCCCTGCCGCTCGTTGTTCCGCAGCAGGCCGTTGTCCACGAAGATACACACGAGCTGATCGCCGATCGCCCGGTGCAGCAGCGCCGCGGTCACTGCCGAATCCACCCCCCCGCTCAATCCGCAGATCACTGTGCCGGCGCCCACCTGCGTGCGCACCGTCGTCATCGTATGCTCCACAAAATCGCTCATCTGCCAATCGCCGCTGCAGCCGCAGATATCGTAAAGAAAATTCTTCAGGATATCGGACCCCCGGGGCGTATGCGTCACCTCCGGATGAAACTGCACCCCGTAAAAAGCCCCGCCCCTGTACTGAACGGCCGCATAGGGACACGTCGGCGTCTCCGCCAGTGCAATAAAATCCGCCGGCAAATCGTTGACCTGGTCGCCGTGACTCATCCATACCGTCGTCGCCTCGGGCAGACGGGCCAGGAGATCGCCGCCCGCTGTGATCGTCAGGTTCGTCCGCCCGTATTCGCGGCTCTTTGCCGGCCTCACGTCCGCTCCCAGTATCTTGCAGCCGATCTGCATCCCGTAACAAATTCCCAGAATCGGCACGCCCAGATCGAACAGTCTCGGATCGCACGTCGGGGCGTTGGGCGCATAAACGCTTGCCGGCCCGCCCGAAAGAATGATTCCCTTCAGGTTCACCTGGCTCAGTTCCGCCGCCGTCACATGCGGCTGATGAATCTCCGAATACACCTTCTGTTCGCGCACCCGTCTGGCGATCAACTGCCCGTACTGGCTGCCGAAATCAATAATAGCAACAACTTCTCTACTCATGTTTTTCCTGACGCATGTTTCTGGTAACCGGCAGGGCCGTTCGTGCGGCGAAAGTGTCATTACCTCTGTATTAGCTGTCGAACTGTTCCGAGGCCGAATAGTTTGGCGATTCCTTTGTAATCATGATGTCGTGCGGATGGGATTCGCTGATGCTTGCCGAACTGACCCGCACAAACCTCGCCTTTTTACGCAACTCGTCAATCGTGCGCGTCCCGCAGTAGCCCATGCCGGCACGCAGCCCGCCGACAAGCTGATACACGTAATCTCCTAACAAGCCGCGGTAGGGAACCCGGCCTTCCACGCCCTCCGGCACCAACTTGTCCTTGCGGCTCTCGCCCTTCTGCCCGTAACGGTCCGCCGACCCGGCGATCATCGCCCCCAGCGAGCCCATTCCGCGGTACTCTTTGAACTGGCGGCCCTTGAAAATCACCAATTGTCCCGGACTCTCATAGAGCCCGGCAAACAGTGACCCCAACATCACGCTCGACGCTCCCGCCGCAATCGCTTTGGTAATGTCGCCCGAATGCCGAATGCCGCCATCGGCAATAACCGGAATGCCGTGCTTCTCGGCCGCCTCCACGCAATCCATGACCGCCGAAACCTGCGGCACCCCGACACCGGAAATCACCCGCGTCGTGCAGATCGCACCCGGCCCAATTCCCACCTTGACCGCGTTGGCCCCCGCGGCGATCAGATCCTCAGCCGCCCGCGCCGTGGCGATATTGCCCGCGATCACGTCGATATCATAGCGATTCTTAATTTCCTTCACCGTCTCCAGCACATTCTGCGAGTGCCCATGCGCCGTATCCACGACGATCACGTCCGCTTCCGCGTCAATCAGGGCCTCGATGCGATCGTAATCGTGCGGACCCACAGCCGCCCCCACACGCAGCCGGCCCCGCTCGTCCCGAACCGCCAGCGGATACTGCTGAAACCGGTCGATGTCCCGCATGGTGATCAGCCCGGCCAGTTCCCCCCGGTCGTTGACCAGCAGGAGTTTCTCGACCTTGTGATTACGCAGGATCGCCTTGGCCTGTTCCAGCGTCGTACCCGCCGGGCCGGTCACCAGGTTCTCATGCGTCATCACCGTCTCGATCTTCGCCGAGGGGTCCTGCAGAAACTTCAGATCCCGCCGCGTGAGTATCCCCACGAGTTTTTTGCCCCGCACCACGGGAATCCCCGAGACGTTCTGCTCGTTCATCATCTCCTGGGCCCGCTCGACCAGGTCGTCCGGCGAAAGCGTTACCGGGTCTTGAATCACACCGTTTTCCGAACGCTTGACCTTCGCCACCTCGCGCCGCTGCGCCGCGACATTGAGGTTCTTGTGAATAATGCCGATTCCGCCTTCCTGCGCCAGTGCAATCGCCAGCGCCGACTCGGTCACCGTATCCATCGCCGCCGAAATAAGCGGAATGTTGATCCGGATACTGTCCGTCAAACGCGTCGATGTATCCGCTTCGCTCGGTACAATGTCGCTCTTGTCCGGAATCAGAAGAACATCGTCAAACGTGATCCCTTCCCCCACGATCCGATTGCTGTCCATAGACTGTCTCCCTCGTTTTTCACACCGCTGAATTGCGATTGCCGAGTATAATACCCTCCGCCCAAACGGTCAAAATAATTCCCCAAAACCCGAACCACTTGCATCTATGCCTGTGAAAATAGGGAAATCGACCGCTTTTTTGAAAATATTCTTTTAAAAGTCCGCTCGTTGTATTAAAATTGTATCCTGTTAACCTGGACACCACGTCAAACACAGGAGGAAGAAATGTACAGGATGTTTTTGTCGACAGTCGTTTTTAGTCTGGCAATTCATGCCGCTGCACATGCCGCCGATTTCTACGTCTCGCCCGGCGGCCCATACACCACAATTCAGGCCGCCATCGACGAGGCCGCAAACGGCGACACCGTGACCATTGCCGACGGCACATGGACCCCCGCCGAAGGATCTCTGACTGTCACCGCCAAGAGCATCACCCTCCGAAGCGCCAACGGACCTGAACACTGCATCCTTCACGCAACGAGACTCAATCTTACCAATCTTACCGAAGGCGAGATCCGCATCGAAGGCCTCGCGTTTCAAAGCAGGAACATCTGCATCAGCGCCGATAAAGTCCACCGCCTCGTACTGGACAACTGCACCATGGAACAGACGATGCGGGCTCTCTCTGCGAAAGACAGCACGTGCGAGTTGTACCATTGCCGCATCCGCCGGACCGGCGTCTACTACAACTCCGGCAACTGGTCGATCGCCGCTGAGGACACCCCGGCCGTGTCCATCGACCGCTCACCCGGAACGGCAATCCTCCACGGCTGCGTCATTTCGGAGGTCTACGGTTACGGCGTATTCGTCTCCGCCCCGACCGCCGTGCTCCGCAACTGCATCGTCGCGGCCTGCTCCCAGCGGGCCATCGTCGCACCGGTCCCCTGCCGGCTCGTTAACTGCACGGTCATCAACAGCACGGTCGGTCTCTCCACGAAAAACGATATGGCAACGGTTGAAAACTGCATTTTCTGGGCCAACACGACGGATATAGGCCCATATCATTGGGCCACCGACCTCGACCGGCCCGAGAGCATCACTGTGCGCAACAGCTACATCATGCATGGCTGGCCCGGCGAAAACGTCTACCGACACGACCCGAAAATCACCAGAGAGGGCTGGCTGCAAATTAACTCTCCCTGCATTAATGCCGGCATCGCTGTAGAAAACTCTTCAACCGACGTCGACGAAGAACCGCGAATCCGTGACGCCGCTGTCGACATCGGCGCCGACGAATACCATGACGAAGACGCCGACGGCCTGCCCGACCACTGGGAAGCACAGCACTTCGATTCGCCGACAGCCGCAATGCCTGACGGCGACGATGACAATGACGGTCTAACAAACATCCAGGAATACGAACGCAGCAGCTTTCCGCGCAGCGGGTACTGGTACGTCGACGCCGCACAACCCGACGATTCCGGCGACGGCCGAATCTGGCAGACCGCCAAAAGGACTATTGCCGCCGCCACTGAGTTTGCTGACGCCGGCGATATCGTGCTCGTCGCCGACGGCTGGTATCATGATGAGTTCGTCATTTTCTTTGGCCGACCGATTTGGATCAGAAGTGCCAACGGTCCCGACCAATGCCACCTGTCCCCTCGAATCATTTTGCACGGCCACGAAGGCGCCGACTTCATCTTGGACGGTTTCACCGTTCAGGGCAACGGCATAAACTCTCTGGTCTCTATCGATCAGCACGGAACCCCAACCATCCAGAACTGCCTGCTCACTGGCGGCAAGAACGGTATCGAGGTTCTAAGCGGAGGGGCCACAGTTCGCGATTGTACCATCGCCAACAGTGCCTCCGACGGCATCAGCATGCTCGGGCGGGAGGGCTATCCGGGATCGGCACGCATGCTGCGTCTGGAGGGCTGCGATATTCACCACAACGGCGCCGAGGGCGTCAATGCCTGCCACAACCGTAACATCTTTCCCTTGATCACCCTGCGCGACTGCAGTTTCCACCACAACGCACGGTCCGGCTTCTGGGGCTGGGCGTTCCTCGACGTCGCCCGCTGCCGATTCGAAGGTAACAAAATGTGTGGATTCGGCATCACCTCGCCCGACGTGATTCTCCGGGATTGCGTGGCAGCAGGCAACGGATGGTTCGGATTGGGTATATCTTCGCCCAAGGACCGCCCCGCCGGGCGGCTGCTTGTGGAGAACTGCACCGTAGCCCAGAATTACTACAGAGGCGGTATCGGCGGCTTTGCCCAAGGACCCTACCCCCACGAAACGGTCATCAAGAATAGTATCATCTGGGGCAACCTTCCAGCGGGTTCGCCAGGTCAAATCGAGGTCCAGCCCAATGTCAGCTATGTCGTAACCCACAGCAATATCGAAGGCGGCTGGGAGGGCACCGGCAACATGAATCGGGAGCCCTTCTTCGCTGCCCCTGGCTGCCTGCCCGGCGGCCTGTTGACGGATTCCTGGACCGGCGGCGACTACCGGCTGCTGTCCTTCTCGCCATGCATTGACGCGGGCGATCCAACTTATGTCGGCGCCCTCGGCGACAACGACGCCGACGGTCGGCCACGGGTCCTGCATGGCCGGCTGGACATGGGCGCCTACGAAAACTCAACCGCCGACTTTGCACCCAATGCACAAATCGACGCCGCCGACCTTATGGCCTTCGCCGCTCGTTGGCTCGATCAATCCTGCGAAGAACCCGACTGGTGCGGCGGCGCGGACCTGACCATCGACGGCCTCGTGGATGCCCACGACATGGCTCGCCTCGCGGCCGAATGGTCGCTGAGTATCCGGAACCCCGCCGTTTGGTGGAAACTCGATGAGACGACCGGTATGGTCGCCTACGACAGCTCCATATTTAACCGTATCGCCAAGCTCCGGAACTTCGGGGCCGCCTGCTGGGTTCCCGGCAGGCTCGGCAATGCCCTGTCACTGGATGGCGTCGATGACTACCTCTACATCGATTTCTACAGCCCTCCCGCCGGCGGTCGGGCCCGCACCGTCGCGGCATGGATCAGGACGACCGACACCAGCGGCGTGATCATTGCCTGGGGCCCCGACGGCGTGCCGGGCGGCCGTTGGACCCTTGTCACTGAATCCGCGGGACGCCTCCGCCTCGAAGTCGGCGGCGGGGCCGTCGTGGGCGCCACAAACATCTGCGACAACCAGTGGCGCCATATCGCCGCGGTGTTCGAAAACGACGGCACTCCGAATGTCGGCGATGTCATTCTCTACGTCGACGGAACGCCCGAACTGCTTACAGCCCAGGGTGACCACGCGATCGACACCCTTCCGGGCGAAGTCTGCATCGGCGGCAATCCATCTTCCCCCGCCCGCATGTTCAGCGGCCTCATCGACGACGTTCGCATCTACGACCGTGCCCTGGCCCCGGAAGAAATCGCCGAACTTGCGAAATAGGCTAATCGCGCCGAGTCGCGTTGCAGGGACGACCCTCGAGCGCCGTTTGCATTTGCTCGCCAATAATCAATCGTCAATATACAATACCGGACAGCCTACCCCCGCCCCGCCCGGATCGCCGCGTGCAGGTCGATCGTCCCCTCGTACAGCGCGCGGCCCACGATTGCGCCGGCAATTCCCAGTTCCTTCAGCCGCACCACGTCCTCCACTTGCGTGACCCCGCCCGCCGCGATAACCGGCAGACTCACCGCATCGGCCAGCGCCTTGGTCCGGTCGAAGTTCGGGCCCGACATCATCCCGTCCTTCGTGATGTCCGTATAAATGATCGCCGACAGCGGCAGGTTCGCCGCCTGCGCCGCAAAATCCCACAGCCGCTGCGGTATCTCCTGCGTCCACCCCGCAACAGCCACCTTCGATCCCCGCGCATCCAGCCCGAACGCCAGTTTGTTTACGAACTTGTTGGCCATTTGCGAGAACCACTCAAAATTGTTCACGGCCGAAGTCCCGATGATCAGCCGCTTCACCCCCGCATCCAGCATTTGACGAATCGTCGCCTCGTCGCGAATGCCCCCGCCGACCTCCACGTCCATGTCATACTTTGCCGTAATCGCCTTGATCGCTTCGAAGTTCACGCTTCGCCCCATCCGCGCACCGTCCAGATCCACGATGTGCAGCCATTCGGCCCCGGCGTCCCGGAATATCCCCGCCTGCTTGATCGGGTCGTCTTCATACGTGATCTGACGGTGATATTCACCCTGGATCAGCCGCACGCACTTGTTCCCGATAAGATCTATCGCCGGTATAACGTCCATAGCAACCTCAATTCCGAAATTCAACACATCATGGAATACACACGAGCCGGAATTGTAGCCAAAACCCGCCCCGCCGCAACAGAATAAGAACCGCCGCCCGGTACATTATCGCATCATTCGCCCGCTGCCCGCCGACTCACCCTCCCAGAAGGTCTCTGGCGTTGCTGCTCAAGAGCAGCTCCTGGCGCTCGGCACCCAGTTTTAATGCCTTTACCTGCTCGATACCCCGCCAGGCATCCCCCCACGGGCTGTCGCTGCCGAAAAGCATATAGTGAGCCGGGTGCGCCAGGATCATCCGCCGCACGCGCTCGGGCGGCAGGTAGTCCAGCGAATATGAAATCTCCACATAGATATCCTTGCCGATGATCGCCTCTTCAACGGCGTCCCAGTCCTGCCATCCCCCGAGGTGCGACATTACAATCTTCAAGTCGGCGAATGCCTCGATGACCTTTAGAACCCGCCGGGGCCCGGCCCGCTCATCCCGCTCGAATGCGAAATCGTACCCCGTGTGCAGCACGCCGATCAGGCCCTCACGGCACATCGCCTCATAGATCGGCAGCGCACGCGCCTCATCGGCGAAGAAATCCTGGTAGTACGGGTGCAGTTTCACCCCCCTCAGCCCCGCCTGCCGCACTGCCCGGATCTTGCCCGCCACGTCCGCATCGTCCGGATGCACCGAGGCAAATGGGACAATCCGCTCCGACGCAATCTCTCCGCACCACCGCAGGATCGCATCGAACTGCCCCGGCCGCGTCGCAATGCAGCAGACGACGCTCTGCTCGATGCCTGCCCGATCCATCGCCGCAAGCAATGACCCGATCCGCCCGTCCAGATGCGCACGAATCTGCGCCTGCGCCTCCAGTCGCTCCATCGCCCGCTCAGCCAGCGCATCCGGAAACGCATGCGTATGAAAATCAATCACTCCGCCCATAGCGCTCCATGCCCCTCAGGGCGACACGGGCATCCTGCCTGTGTAGGATAACCTTGGGCCGGATCGCTCATTTTAATTTGCATGAAACAACACCTTCACCGAACTTGGCGCAAACGGCTCAATGGCGATTGTGTTCTCACCCGCCCGCATAAAGCGAGTCACGTCCAGTCGCAGCGGTCTCTCGATTACGCCGCCGGCATACGCGCCGTTGATCGTGATCCGCGCCGCCGCTTCCGGCGCGATCCCATCCATAACAAGGACGCTTCGAACCTGCGCGATATCCACGCCCGCAGGCACGACGAAGCGGCCGTCGAACGGATCGGCTTTTTCTATGGGACTTCGTGTAATCCTCCGTGAACTCATATCGCCCCAGGGCGACTGCCCGTAGTTGGCAAACGGCACGGCCGCCGCCCAACCCTTGTCGTCGAAGTCATTTGCGGTCCAGCCTGCGGGCGCAGTTGCCGCCGCCCGCCACATCTCGTCGATCCGCACGGTGATTGTGCCGCCGTCGGCAAACGCCACGACAACCTTGCCGATCAGTCCCGCCGGATTCGGCTCGGTACCGCCGTTGACGACTTCCACGGCAAGCACGTTGCCGCCCGGCCTCACGTGTTCGGTAATGTCGATGTCACTGACCGCCTGCCACGTGTCCAGCCGCCCGTCCGTCAGCTTGACGCCGTTGACAAACGGAACCGCCGTATTGTCCGCGTTGATAATCAACCGCGCCGACGCGACCTTCTTGCCTGTATCGATATCGACAACCCTGCGAAAATAACATGATCCCACGGCCGCCGCGGCCGCCGGATTGCCCCCGCCGACCCACACCCACCGGCAGTCCACAAGGGCCGGTTTCTCTTGCTCGACAATCGCCGCCGCTGCGGTCTCGGCAGCGCCCTGGCGCCGAACAACATCAACCGCCGCCACTGCCTGCATCGCACCGTCAACAGCCGCCGGCAGCGCGCGCTGCTCGGCACTGAACACAATTGCCACCGACTCGAACGGCTCAAGTTCCAACGTCATCTCCGCCACGTCTCCGCGCCGCTCGAAGGCCGCCGACGTGATCTCGCCGCGCATCGCATCCCAGCGCTCGGGGTAACCGGCCGCACGCAGCCCCGCCCTCAGCCGCACCGGCCTGTCGATGTTCTGATTCGTAATGAAGAAGATGTCGCGTCCGTCCTTGACGCGATGCAGGGCATGCACCCAGTCATTCGTCTCGCCTTCAAGAACCTCGACCGTCGGCGGCACGCCCGCATCCTTCCAGAGCGCCTGCGTCAGGTCCTCCGGCGTCGGCTTTTCGGCCAGCAGATAACTCCGCCCGCCGGCCGCGTTTGTTCGGCACGCCTTCAAGCCCGCCTGCGCGTTGCCCCATATCCCCGTACGCAGCACGGCGATATCTTCCGCCGTCTTGCCCAACGTCGCCGACTTCGACGGCAGGAACCCGTAGCCCACCACGACGCCGCCCGCATCGAAGAACGCCTTAGCCAGCGCCAGCGACGCATACGGAATCACCTCCACCGGCGGCACGATCAGCACCTTGTACCGTTCCTGGTACAGAGCGATCTCGTCTCCCACCAGCTTCGTATCGCGCTCGAACACCTCGAACGGCAGCCAGTCGCAATCGAAAAGCGCGTCCTGGAGCGCCGTCGTCATGTCCTCGGGCATCACGGCCTTGCCGACGCGGCGCGTGTTGCCGCCGAACAAAATCGCCGCCTGGCACACGTGTCGGCCGCCCGTCAGTAAGAGGGTCAGCCGGCTCGAATAGTCGGCCAGCACGCGATAGAGGGGCCAGCGCGGCTCGTGGCCGCCGTTGTAAAAGTAAGGCGGACAATCCGTATCGTACGGGGCCCGCGGATTGAACGAATGCGGAATCGTGAAGTTGATGCCCGAAACCTGCATGTGATCGATCCACCACTTCATCTCCGGGTACGTCAGGTCCTGTCCCCGCGCGCCGAATATCTCCACCATCGCCACATCATCGGGCTTGCCGTACACATGCGAGATCGAGCTGCCCAGCTTCGGCGTCTGCCACATCGGATCATCGTGCCCGACGCGCTTTCGCCCCATGATAAACTGTTTGAACACCGCGTCGATGCCGCCCATGCTGCTGTACTTCTGCAAGCGCATCATGTCGCCGGCACAGAACTCCGGGTGCAGGTAAAGCGACCCATGCTCCATGAAATGCCCAATCGACTTGACGCCCCGCTCCTCGCACCACGCGGTGAGTGTTCCGTACATTGTCCGGCCCCACGTCTCGGCGAACGCATCGAGATACTGGTACTTCGCGGCCGCCTGCTTTTCGCCGCTCAGCTCGAACTTGTACGCGACGTAGGCCTTTTTCCAGTCGACGCCCCACTCGGCCAGCGTGGCGTTCAGTTCCGTCCCCCAGTCGCCCCGCGTCTCCGGCTCGTCATAGAAGAACCCCGGAATCCACATGCCGAAATCCTCTTTGAAGCGGTCGTAGTGCGGCTGATACACCGTCTCGATGAACCAGTCCACGCAATCCCGGCTGGCCCCGTCGACGCTGAGCTGCCCGTTCTGGCCTAACGGCGGCCCCTGCACGTGCGTGAACTTCATGATCCGCCACGTTCCCTCCGGCACATCCCACGCAAGCACACCGTCGGTGATATGTCCGGCCATATCGACGAGCGAACCGCCGTCGATCTTGCCGTCGGCCGCCACACGCCCCGCCACCGCCGCAATGTACCGCTCGCCGCCGTAGCCCTCGCCCCGCCACTTCGTCGGCCCGGCAACCTCTACCGCCGACGTCGCCATCTTCTTTGTCGCATACCGCCCTGGCACCTTGCCCGCCACGCCCTGGCTCGGCCACCACATCTCGTCGAAGATCCACATCTTCAAATCATGCTTCTTGGCTGCCGCAAGGCAGATCTCCAGATCGCGGTACCACCCCTCGCCCAGCCAATCCGAGTGCGGGCGGGATTCCGCCGTAAAGCTCCCGTTGCCGCCTTCGGCGACCTTCTCCACGTACATCTCCAGCCGCTCTTTGCTCTCGTCCCCATGCAGCCAGAATAATGGCCCCGTCAGCCGCTTGGCCTCCATCGGCAAGCCCACAAACTGCTCCTCCAACGTTAACGTATCGCCCGCCGCCGGGCCGCCGCCATCCGCAGCCAGCGCATTGCCGTAGCCCACCACCAGCGTCGAGCCGATTAACAGCGCCAGACCCGCGGCAATCCACGCGCCCGTCCGTCGTCCCGTGCCGCGCCATTCCCGCAGCAGCAGCCCCCACACCGTACCAAAGATAATGATGCTCGCCATGTGCAGCGTCCAGCTTGAAAACTCATACTTGCCCATCTTCGTCTGTCCCATCCCATAGAAGAAAAATTGAAAATACCACGTCACGCCCGCGACCACGCACAACGCGAGATTGCCCCAGAACGGCGAATCGCCGCCCGCCACATAGTCCCGCAGGCTGCCCTTCTTCACCATCTGGTAGACGCACCAGGTGCAGTTAGTCATAAACCCGCCCAGCAGCACCACTACCAACACCGGCAGGTTCTGCCACAACTCCGGCGCCCCGTGCTCCACGGCGATAGCGCCGATGGGCTTGCCCGCCGTCAGCCCAAACGACATCGATGCGCTCATCACGCCGGCGAACACCGCCACCAGCGCCCCCTTCCCGAAGTTATATTCCTGGTGCGCCTGAGAAGACCCATCCGCCAGCTTCGCCTCCTTCAGCATCCCCGCCCGCCCGCTGCACGCAATGCCCAGCACACACACGAAAATCCCCGCTAACACCACCTGCCCCGGCAGACTCCCCGCCACTGCGCCCAACTCGCCGGCAAAAATCGGCGGTATGAGCGTACCGAACACCGCGCACAGCCCCAGCGCAAGCGCGTACCCCAGCGCAATGCCCAGGTATCGCATCGTCAACCCGAATGTCAGCCCGCCGATGCCCCAAAGCACGCCGAAGAACCACGTCCAGAACAGCGTCCTCGGCGGCGCTTCGCGTAAAATCGCAAATGTATCCGGAATGATGCTCAGTGAAATCGCCCACGGCGCAATGATCCATGCAAACAGTCCCCCGGCCAGCCAGTAATTTTCCCACCCCCACTTCCGCACCGCCTTGTACGGCAGATAAAAACTCGCCGCCGCCAACCCCCCTGTCGCATGCAAAATCACGCCAAGAAATGGATCTGCCGCCATTGTTCCATCGTCCCTTCACCCCCCGACCTCGTTTTCCGATCACCGGCCCCGCGCAAACACCACAAAACGACCCCACCCGCGCCAAGCCGCACCGCCTGTGATTGTAGCCCGCCAGCGTCCTGCAGGCAATATAATAACACGCGTGCAGGTCGGGGGTGTGAAATCATTTCTGGACTTAATGAATGCCTGTTTGACGTGATGGAGCACATCGCAAAGGTTGGTGCCCCTCAGAATCTGCGACGGCGTTTGCCCTGAACGTCACCCTTTGGAAACAGGTCCCTCAATGTCTCCCAAAGCGCGGGCGCCCGCGCCTCGTCGAAACGCCGACGATTTTCAGGATCCTGCATCGCCCGCGCAACCTCCGCCAGAAGCTGCGCATGTACGTCGTGCACGTCCGCCGGCGTGAGCAGGAAGAATACCCGGCTTACAGGCTGCCCGTCAGGCGCATTCCAGTCCAGCCCCTGCGGTGCTCTCCCGATTGCAACAACGGGGTTTTTCACGGCATCCATCCGCACGTGGGGAATGGCCACGCCATATCCCACTCCCGTCCCGAAGGCCACTTCCCGAGTCATCGCCGCCTCTGCAATCTTCGCACTGGGTACGCCCGCACGGACTGCAACCTTGTCCGACAGTTCGCCAATCGCCTCCGCACGGTCCGTTGCCGCCATGGCCGCAACGAGCGAATCCCGTGTCATGAAGTTCATCAAACCGGCCGCCGCCCGTCTGACCATGGCAGCGCGCATCCACGGACCCATGATCATGCACGATACAACCGCACTCAGCACGATCGCCACGAATACCTGCGGAGTGATCAGCCCCGTCTCCAGCGCAAGAACAGCCACCACAATCTCCATCATCCCGCCCGCCGTGTGCGCTATAGAGATCAGGTCCCTGTTGATCCGCGGCGCCTTTGTCAGGCTCACGCCTATCCACGCCCCGACATACCGACCCGCGATCCCGATGACGCACATGAACAAAACGAGAAACCAATCAAAATGCGCCGCAAAGTCGATCTTCAGCCCGATCGTGGCGAAAAACAGCGGCACGAAAACCGCGTGAACCATCTCCGAAATGATGCCGCGCGTCTGCTCCGACAGGTTCTTCGCCTCACCCATCACCACGCCCGCGATAAAAAACCCGAACAGCGCGTGAATGCCCAGCTTTTGCGTGACCGCGCCGAACAGCAGCGCCAGAAGACATGCAAACGTCAGCGACGTACCGGGCTCCGGCAGTTTCCGCCGATGCAGCCTGTCCAGTGCGCGGGTCGCCATGCCCGGCCCCAGCCACAGCGCCAGCCCCGCCATCCCGACCGTTCCGGCAAACACCGCCAGAACGGAACCGATCGCAACCGTCGCCTGGGCAAACAGCCCCAGCACGATTGTAAACAGCACCCAGCCCATCAGGTCATTCACCGCCAGCGCCGAGACGATCAGAAAGCCCACATCGGCCTTCAGCAGGTTCATATCGTGCAGCACTTTCGCCGCTACCGGCATCGCACTGATGGTCATTACCGTCGCCATGAACAACGCAAACACCACCCGCTGATCGGACTCCACAAGGTAATGCGCCGGTAGAAACAGGCAAGGCACAAACGCAATCACCATCGGGATCACGATGTCGGCCACGGCAATGGTCAGGGCCCTGCCCCGTTGACGCCAGGCGACGGAAAAGTCGATCTCGAACCCGATCGTCAGCAGTAGAAAAAGCAGACCCAACCACGCCACGGTGTCTAACATCGTCTCCTGGACGATGCTCACAGGAAAAAGCCACTGATGGACCACCGGCGCAAAACGCCCCAATATCGTCGGGCCCACCAGTACGCCGACCAGCAGCTCGGCTGTCAAGGCCGGCTGACCCCACTTGCGGAACAACTCCCCCAGCCCGCGAGCCAGCGCAAGCAGAACGAATACCTGCGCCAGAAACAGGAAAATATGCATTTCATCAAGATAATGCATTGTCGCCCCGCTTGTTGTAAACGTACCAGCAACCCGAACCGTCTACAAATCGACAATTGCGAACGTGCACATGAACTGCATTTCGCTCTCCCCCGCGGGCGGTTTTCCCGGCGACAACTGCCCTATGAACGGACACGAGTTGTCTTCTGGAAAGCCGGAAGTTCCCGCAGCGCCACGAAAATCAGTCAGCAAGGGAACGCAGACCCTGCGTCTGCATCCTGCGCGATGTTTGTCCATTGAAAGACATTATTAATGCCCTTCAAGGATTTCCGCGCACAACTCCCCTGCCCAGATTCTGATCCGCAGAATAGATGTGCAGTCAACCGCTCTGAGCTGTCAACCAAAGATGCAAAGCAACCTGATGAGCGCCGTGCCGGTGCCCCAGGATTGCGCCCGCGGCACTCTGCCAGCAGTTAGGCCGGAACCACTCGCGTCGCTTCCGGACCCTTCTTGCCCTCGCCCGCTTCATACTCAACGCGCTGGCCGTCGTGCAGGGTCTTAAAGCCCTCCATCATAATGTTGCTGTGATGGATGAACAGGTCGTCGCCGCCCGCGTCGGGGGTAATGAACCCGTAACCCTTTTTGTCGTTGAACCACTTCACAGTACCGCTATTCACGTAACTTCTCCCTGGGTCCAGAAAGCGACCCTACCCACAAACTTCCCCTCTTGTCCACAAAAGCTGCTCCTGAGGGATTAAAAAGCAGCCCTCTCTCACTTGAAGCGACCTCCCACCAACGGTGACAGGTTTATGTCCGATACATTCTACATTTTTTCTTTAAAAACAGCTATGTTTTTTTTTCGGGAATCCCGAAAAAGCATCCGTTGCGGTGCATACCCGCATTTTGATGCTGAAAACGGGGCTAATTCGGCCACACAATTACCACCTTGCCGCACCGGCCTTTGTCCATGAGGTCGTACGCCTCGGCGGCCTGCGCCAGCGTGAACCGGTGCGTCACTGTGGCCTCCGGACGGATCCTCCATCCGGGGATTCGCTCCACCAGATCCTCCAGGTGCGGCACGCTCGTCACCCATGACCCGTAAATCGTGATCTGGTTATGTATAATTGTCGGCGATGGCTCGAATTCCACGGTGCCGCCCTCACCAATGAACACGCACCGCCCCCACTGCCGTGTCGCCTTTATGGCCAGCAGCCTTCCGGCGGCCGCCCCGGAGCAGTCCACCGTTACCTCGCAGCCTGAGCCGCCCGTCGCCTCTTTCACCGTCGCCAGCGCCGTGTCGTCGGCGTTGACCACCACGTCCGCCAGGCCCAGTTTCTTCGTCAGCGCGATCCGCTCGGCGACTACGTCGGCCCCGATCAGCTTCGTTGCTCCCATTGCCCGTGCCAGCATCAGGGCCGCCAGCCCCATCGGCCCCAGGCCGACAACCAGCACCCGGTCGGCCCCGCTGACGTTCACCCGCGCCAAACCCTCGTAGCACGTCCCGAACCCGCACGCGCACAGCGCCCCGTCCACGTACGTCATAAAATCCGGCAGCAGCACGAGATCCCGCTCTTCCGCCAAGAGGTAATCGGCGTTGCCCCCGTCCCGCTGCCAGCCGTAGGCCGCCCGCAACGGACTGCTGCAACTGATCTGATAGCCCATCCGGCAGTCATGGCAGACCCCGCAGCCCGAAATGTGGTACACCACGGTGCGGTCGCCTTCCTTAAAGCGCTTTACGCCCGGGCCGACCTTGACCACCTGTCCCGCCGGCTCATGCCCGCAGATCACCCCGCGGTACCCCTCCGGCCCCTTGCCCAGATGCTCCCGGTAAATCGCCCGAATATCGCTGCCGCAGATGGAAGACGCTTTCATTTTCAGGAGCACCTGACCATGCCCCGGTTCCGGGACGTCAAATTCGCGAAACTCCACCGTGCTGTTGCCCGGCAAAACCACACCTGTCATCCTGCCCATATACCTTCATCCTTTCGTAGTTAATTTGACGCCGTATAAATAAACCAAGACCGGCTAATAATCAATGCTTCCTCGTCGCTGTTCTTTGAGCTGGCCGCGCTGCTTCTTGGCTTGCAGCCGCCGCTCCACCGCTCCTCGCGGAACCCGTGTCTTCCTGCGCACCGGCCTGCGTTTAAGGGCCTCGCCCAGCAGTTCCGCAAACCGGGCAATCGCCGCCTCTTTATTGGCGGCCTGCGTCCGGTGCCGCTGCGATACCACCCGCAGCAGGCCCTCCTTGTTGATCCGCGTCCCTAATCGCCTGCGAAGGCGCCCCTTCTGCTCGTCGCTCAGGCTCCCGCACGCCCCCACGTCGAACAAAAGTGTCACCCGCGTACTTACCTTATTGACGTTCTGCCCCCCTGGGCCGCTGCTCCGCGAAAACTCGAACGCCACGTCCCGCTCGTCAATCTCTACACCGCCGCCGATCTCGATCATAATCCTACCTGCCCCCCAAGACCGCCTTCAAACATCGCCAATCGGCCCGATCCCGCCGGGCCCGGTAAACGCCAAATCTCAGTTTAGCCCCCAATCCCCAAAAAGCAACCCCCGCATCGCACCCCGCGACACGAAATACCGCGGCGGCAATTGCTTGATTCTTCTGCGTCGACCTGCTATCCTCTACCTATGGGCCGCCCGGCCTGCGGGCAAGATCACCCTTTGCGGGTGCCCAACTGAAACCTTTAAACTGACTTTTAGAGGAGTGGCAAGCATGACCAGAAACACGCGCCGACAATTTCTGAAACAATCCGTCTTCGCCGCCGCGGCAAGCCCTATGATTACGACACTGGCCCGGCCGCAAAGCCCCAACGAGAAACTCCTCTGCGCCGTCATCGGGTGCAAGGGCCGCGGCGGCAGCCACATCAGCGCCTTCGCCGGCCGCAAGGACACCGAAATCGCCTACCTCGTCGACATCGACGAAAAAGTCGGCAAGCAGGTCTGCGACGGTGTCGAAAAACGCACCGGCAAACGCCCCAAGTTCGTCAAGGACATGCGCGTGGTCTTCGATGATAAAAACATCGACTTCATCGCCACCGCAACGCCGAACCACTGGCACGCGCTCTGCGGCGTGTGGGCCATGCAGGCCGGCAAAGACGCCTATATCGAAAAGCCCATCAGCTACGACATCGCCGAAGGCGCCGCTCTCGTCGCGGCCGCAAAAAAATACAAACGCATCTGTCAGACCGGCACGCAGTGCCGCTCCAATCCCGCCCTCATTAATGCCATGAAGTTCATCGAAGAAGGCGGCATCGGCGAGGTCAACTTCGCCCGCGGCCTCTGCTACAAGCGCCGCAAGTCCATCGGCGCCCTCGGCGACTATAAGATCCCCGCCGAATGCGACTTCAACCTCTGGAGCGGTCCGGCGCCCTACACCGAACCCAAACTCACGCGTCCGCAGTTCCACTATGACTGGCACTGGCAGCGTCTCTATGGCAACGGCGACAGCGGCAACCAGGGCCCGCACCAGACGGACATCGCCCGCTGGGGCCTCGGCATCAATCGCCATCCGAACAGCGTGATCGCCTACGGCGGCCGCCTGGGCTATCAGGCGGAGCGCAAAGACCCCGGCTACATCGACGCCGGCGACACCGCCAACACCGAAATCGCCATCTACGATTACGGCGACAAGTGCATGGTCTTCGAAACCCGCGGGCTGGAAGTCGATAACGCAGCCGACGCCGAGATCAACAAGGTGTTCGGCGGAAAAGGCAACAAGATCGGCGTCATTTTCTACGGTACAAAGGGCACGCTCGTCCAGCGCGAGTATACCGAATGCACCGCCTACGATCTCGACGGCAAAAAGATCAAGGACTTCAAAGGCGGCGGCGACCACTTTGTCAACTTCCTTGACGCCGTGAAGAGCCGAAAAGCCGAGACGCTCAATTCTGACGCCTTCCAGGGCCATTTATCGGCGGCGCTTGCGCACCTGGCGAACATCAGCTACTACATCGGCGAGAACAACAAGGTTTCGCCCGCCGAAGCCAAAGCTATCCTTGAAAAGGTCAAGAGCCGTGACGACAATGTCGCCACCCTCGAACGCACCATCGCCCACTTCAAGGACAGCGGCGTCGATCTTGACAAGTACCCCATGTCGATGGGCCCGCTGCTGAAGTTCGACCCCGTAAAGGAGGTCTTCACAAACAGCCCCGAGGCAAACGAAATGGTCTCACGCGATTACCGCAAACCCTTCGTCTGCCCCGCCCCCGACAAGGTCTAAAGATGTGATGGAAGTCCCGGCTCGCCGGGTTGCCCATAGACTGAAAAGTGCACAAGATGCCCGTGGACCACTGCGGGCATCTTGCTTATTACCGCGACACGGGCGCCCTCGGGCGACCCTGATATGCGCTCCAGGCGCAAGAACATAAAACTGTTTGAACGATTGGAGGAACGAACATGAACCGGTCCCGAACCCGCATTGCGCTCGTCGCCCTGCTCGTTGCGGCAGGCTTTCTGACTTACACCCTCACGATCCGTGGCGGCAGCCTTGACCCGGCCGCCGCGCCGGCGCCTACCATGAAATCCCTCGGCGACATCTACAACGCCATCGCCCCGTCGCCGGCCGCCGACCCTCTGCCCCTGCCCAAGGCCTCGCGCGCCGAAGGGGCCGACTTCGTCCACATGCGCCTTAGAGGCACGACCCAGGGCGAGATCCGCGGCAGTTGCATGGTCAAGGGACGAGAAGACACGATCGTCGTCGAGGAGTTCCTCCACAACATCGTCTCACCCCGCGACGCCGCCAGCGGCCTGCCTACCGGTAAACGCCAGCACAAGCCCCTTGTCATCACCAAGCGCATCGACAAGTCCACCCCGCTGCTCTACAACGTCCTGGTCAACAATGAGAATCTCAGCACGGTAACCTTCCGCTTCTATCGCACCGCAAGCGACGGCCGGGTCGAGCAGTATTACACCGTCCAACTCGTCGACGCCTCCATTGCCGAAATCAAGTCCGCGGGTCGCGACACCGAATGCGTCTCCTTCTTCTACCGAAAGATCATCTGGACATGGGAGGACGGCGGCATCACCTCCGAAGACGACTGGGAAACCCCCATTACCTGACCGCGCGAATTCGTTCAACCGCACAACAGAGGTCACAAAAAGTTCGCGGCCCCCGACGTCTGACCGGACCGCCGGAGGCCGCGAATTGGGGGGACCAGAAACTATTTCCAAACGTAGTTGGTCGTCTCGCCGCGCCCATAGTAACCGTCGATCTGCACATCGACCGCCATCTTCTTCTTCATTTTGCTCATGTCCACCTTCTTGGCGATCACGTAGAACGTCTTGTTGACGAAGTCACACTGGAAGTAATAAATGCCTGACGCATTCCTGCTGCGATAAGTGAACGTGCCCTTGGCGTAACTGCCGGCTTTCACCGGTATCGCCTCGTACATTACCGCCTGCGGCTCGTCGTCCACGTAGATCCAAACCTTGATCGCATCGCATTTCCACAGGTCTTCCTCATTCGCATCCATCGAATAGCCGTAGACCAGAACGGTGTCGCATCCTGGTGTATAGCCCTTCAACACGTAGGCGGCCCCAATATACATCTCGTCGACAGCCGGCTTGGTCGGCACATAGAACACGTTCTTCTGCAGATTCTTGATATTTGTGTTCCACATGATGACGTCACTGAGCCGCACGGATTCGAGCCACGGCAGCAGTTCCGTAAGTTCCGGATCGTACTGATACCAGAACCGGTCCCCGTCCCGGAGGCGGATGAACTGGTCACGAATGATCATTGCCATCAGGTCGCCTATTGTGCCGCCGTCTTTTTCGGCGAGCATCCCGACCCATGGATCGATGTTGTCGATGTCCCCGTAAACTGACTTGAGGGCGGTCCGGACCCGAATGTCGGGGGTGAGTTCCTCAAAGCTGTTGTATTTAATTAGTCCGAACGATTCACGCATATTGTTGTAGTCCAGCAAACCGTGGTCCCTGCCCCTCTGCATGTTCAGCGCGGGCAGGTCCTGGTTGCCGAAGAGGATATTTCTAATGTCGTCGATGATGTAGACATCGATGCGCTGGCTAACCTGTTGGGCAAGGCCGCGAAAGAAGGGTTCAATGCCGCCTTCTTCAGTAATCAGCGAAGGTTTCAAAAAGGCATCGCCGAGCCGGACATTTCCGTAGGAAATCTCCCGTCCGTGCTCGTCAAGGCGCAGGAGCATGGAGCTGAGCAGAGTATGCCCGATTCGGTATGCGGCAGCGGAGAATTCGTTGGAGATCATCGGATCGATATGCGGTTTGTACCCCGTGTACGGCGGGAGGTGCTCGCCTAACAGCGCCGGCAGGAATTCCTTGTAAGTAATCACCTGAATCTCCGCCCCAACGATCTTGCGAGCCGTTTGATAAATCTTCTCGTCGGACCATGTCGGGTTGGACTGCCAGATGAGCCGCGCCAGCCGATTGTGCTCCCGCATCAGAAGCGTATGCATGCATGTGAGTACGGGGTTTTCGTTGGTGCGGATGTCGCCGGAAACAAATGCGTTGACCGGCACCGGGCTGCCGTGGGGAACCGTTCCGTCCTCGTAAGGCAGGAGCTCTCCGTAGAGCGGATGCTGCTGCGATTTCAAGAGTCCTTTGTTGCCCGTGCGGAGCCAGGCGGCGAGGGCCGCGTCTGAACCGTAGACCATGGATCCGTCAACCCATGCCGTGAGTCGATTCGTCTGCTGGCGCGGGTTGTTTATGTCGGTTCCGGTCGTCGGATCATACTCGGAGCGGTTCGCGGGCAGGGTGACGCCGCCGGCATAGTGGGGATCGAACTGCGAATCGCCCGGGCCTACGGTGATGTTGAAGGGCTCATGAGGCTCGCCGGGCTCCGTAATAGCGAGATCATGATCGATGATCTGACCCCATGCCCAGAGAAAATCGCTGATGCCGTAGGGGTTGGGGATGGACTCTTCCTGTGCGCAGACGGCGTTGCTGACCACCCGGGGGCTCGGCCGATACGCTCCGGCGGGCGTCCAGATTCCATCGGTATAGCCCACCCCATTGTTCCGCAGCAACCGGCTCCCTGCACTGCCCCATTTTGGATTCGCAACATTGTTGCCGCTGCCGTCGATCGTTCGATTCTCTGCCACGCCCACCGCACACATAAGCGCAATGAGCGCGCACACCGTCCCCGTAATCTGCTTCTTGGCCATCTTCTTTCCTTCCCTAATGAAAATTAGAAACCCTCTTACGTAGCGCTTTACCTTTTCGAGGGGGGAAGTCAAATCGCACTTTGCTAAACTGGAAGCGGGATAATACCAAAAGGCATGAAGCTCATTACTCGCTCGCATGGGAAAAAAGCCAGAAACCAGACGCGGCCGGCCGGAATTGCCCGAACTGTGCAGAACACAATAGAAACTGCCGCGAAAAACGGCATTTATGTTGCAAAGCCGGCCGGACTTTCTTAATATTTCGCCATGCCTTCATGCCGATGCAGGTAAGGAAGGGCGTACCGGTCCGATCCGGACGCCAAGGCCCGGCCGAAAACAGCGGGCATATCAGGAAAATCGCCTGTTTCGGCGGAAAAACGGACATCTGGAGAGGTGTCGGAGTGGCTGATCGAGCTGGTTTCGAAAACCAGTGTGCGTTTTTGCGTACCGCGGGTTCGAATCCCGCCCTCTCCGTTAAGCCCTTTTGAGGGCGAAATGCTGGTTCGCACAATAAGAACTTCCACCCCGTGCGAGCTCGCCAAATCCCCGTTATGAGCGCAGAGAGAATATGATCGTCGTAATCGACTACAATGTGGGTAATGTCAAGAGCGTACGCAACGCCCTGGACTTCATCGGCTTGGAGGACAAGCTGTCCGCCGACCCTGCAGACATTGAAAAGGCTGATGGCATTATTCTGCCCGGCGTCGCGGCGTTCGGCTATGCTGTCAAGGCCTTGGGCAAGACTGCCGAGGTCGTCAAAGAGGTCGTCCGCGCCGGCAAGCCTATTCTCGGCATCTGTGTCGGCTTTCAACTGCTGTTCGACCACAGTTGCGAGATGGGCGATCATAAGGGGCTTGGCCTCATCGCCGGTGACGTCAAGGCGATCCCCCCGGGCCGCACCATTCCCCACATGGGCTGGAACGCCGTCAAGATCGCTGACGGCATGGACCTGTTCGCGGGGCTTAACGCCGAAGAGCACTTCTATTTCGCCCACTCCTACCACGCCGCCGTCACCGACGCCGATGCCCGGATCGCCTACACCGACTACGGCCTCGACATGGCGGCTTCCGTGCAAAAAGGCAATATTTTCGGCGTCCAGTTTCACCCCGAAAAGAGCAGCAAGGTGGGCCTGCGTGTCCTGCAAAACTTCGACGCCATCTGCCGCAACGGAGGCCGCTCATGCTGACCCGCCGTATTATTCCCTGCCTCGATGTGAAGGACAACCGCGTCGTTAAAGGCGTCAATTTTTTGAATCTCCGCGACGCCGGCGACCCCGTGGAACTCGGGTCCCGCTACAGTGATGACGGCGCCGACGAGCTGGTATTCCTCGACATCACCGCCACGATCCGCTCCAGGAAGACCATCGTCGACCTGGTCGAGCGCGTCGCCGAGAACGTCTTCATCCCCTTCACCGTCGGCGGAGGCATCTCCACGGCCGACGAAATCGATCTGCTTCTCCGGGCCGGCGCCGACAAGTGCTCCATCAACACCGCCGCCGTGCAGAATCCGAACATTCTCGCCGAGTGCGCACAGCGTTTCGGCAGCCAGTGCGTCGTCCTGGCCATTGACGCCCGCCGAACGCCGGGCAAACAGAACAAGTGGCACGTGACGGTAAAAGCCGGCTCCGAAGCCACGGATATCGACGCGGTGGAATGGGCGGCAAGGGCCGAGCAATTGGGCGCGGGCGAAATCCTCCTCACCTCCATGGACGCCGACGGCACCAAAGAAGGCTATGACATCGAACTTACGGCGGCCGTCGCCGACGCAGTCAGTATCCCTGTGATCGCCTCGGGCGGCGCGGGCAGTCTCGACAGCATGCTGGACGTCCTGGACCGCGGCAAGGCGGACGCCGTACTGGCCGCCTCTATCTTCCATTACAGCGAATACAGTATCCGGCAGGTAAAAGAGTATCTCGCCGGGAAAGGCATGCCCATTCGACCCGTAAGCTGACCGGGGCGATTGCCGCATCGTCGCCACGCGTCTGGTTCCTCCAGGCGGCTATCCTTTCACCGATGCCATGCTCACCTTGTTGAAGAACGCAATGCATTCGGCGATCTTCGGCATGGATTCGAACCAGTCGCGAGAGTACTCCAGCCCGAACATCGTGGGCCTGATCCCCAGCCGCTGGACTTCCGCAATGAGCTCGCCCGTCCTGCCGACACCCGTACCCCACGGCACATCATAACCGTCAGGGCCCTTGTCGTGCAGGTCATGCATCTGCACTGTGATCAGACGGTCCCCGAGCATCCGCACGGCCTCGATCGAATCGATCCCGGCTCGCATCCAGTAGCCCACGTCGCCGCAGGCGCCGATCCGCTTGCTTCGCCCCTGGCAGACCTTCAGCACACCCTCCGGCCGCCAATATACGGGCGACTGATCCGGCCCATGATTATGCAGTGCGACATTGATGTCGTATTCATCGCAGAACTTCTCGATGGTATCCAGTGCTTCCGGCCTGGGCTCGGACATGAACGTCTCGATGCCGATCTTGCGGCCGAACTCAAAAACCCTGCGGCACCCGGCCTCGTCACCGGGTATATCGTGGTAGTAATAGGTCAACATCCGCACGCCCGCGGCATCCAGTTTCAACCGGATTGCCTCCAGCTCCGAATCCGTCAGGCCCGGCTCCAGGTTCTTGTCAATGTCCTTGCTTACCTTCTGAAAACTCAGTCCTCCAATAAACGGAAGGCCCAGTTCAGCCGTCTTATCGATCGCCTCGAAGAGAGTATGCTTGTGAAACGTATACGCCTCGATGCCCAGCCGCCATCCAAGCTTCTCCTGGGCGCGAATCGCCGGCGTCAATCTGGCGCTGGCGATCGTCGGCGCCTCCAGATCGCCCAGCGCGAACTGCGTCGCGGCGAGGTAAAAACGCAGCATGGTGCGGTCCCAGAAAACGTAGGGATTGTGGGCAATGGTCGAATAGAACACGCGGCCGCGCCCGTACTGCCGCACCCACGCCAAGGCATAGTCGTCGTCGGCACGAATACAGTGACCGTACTGCGACCCGTCCCATTTCGTCTTTGACGTGTCGATGCTCATGAGCACACGCACCCGCTGCCGCGAATAAACTTCGTGAAATCTGAAGAACTCGTCGCGATACTCGAAATCCGCTCCGTTGAAGGGTTGATTGACCGGGTGCCCCGGATCATCCAGCTTAACAAACACGTGCTCGGTGCTCTCGCGGTGACTCGCCCCGCGTGCCCCCAACATGATGCCGAACTCGGGCCAATCCTCAACTGCACCGGGCCACCGGGTAAATGCCACCGATGTCCCGTGTACTCCCATCAAGCCCCCGCCGCCGTAAACAAACTCGGCAAGATTTTGCCGCAAAGCTGCGTCTTCAAACAGATTGCCCACGGTGTTATTGAAAAACACCGCATCAAATCGGCGCAGGCTTTCGCGCTCGAAGACCGACGGGTCTTTGCTGATCACCGTTTCGAACGCCCCCGTCTTCCTGCCCATCAACTCGAACGCTGTATTCGCCGTGGGGATGGACCCATGCCCCCCGTAACCCACATTAAGGTCGAATATCAGCAGCCGCCGTCGCCTTCGCGGGGAGACCAGGGCCTGGGCGGGAATCGCCTCCTCGATCAGCCGCCGCTCATCGGGACTTGCGGCGAACCCAAGCCGAGTCGCCGCCGCCGCACCAGCGGCACAGCCCAAGAACAACCGTCGCGTCATCGCCTGTCGGATCACCATGTGAATTGCCTCCAAATTAACAAGTGCACCTATTGTGCGCTGAATACCCCGTCCTGTCAAGTCACGATGACCCTCAAGCGGCGTTTTGGTTTGACTGCATCGCTGCTTATGCTTATTCTCCCATTCCTGTAAGGCCGATCTAAAAGGATACCGCTATTCGGCCGATACTGCGGCAGGGCACCATGAAAAACCTTATTAATACAACCCTATTGTTCGTCTGCATCGCGGTGGTCGTCGGGGCATTCGCCTTCACGCTCGACGAACTGGGTCTTTATCTGTTCGGATTCAAATGGCCTCTGCACTGCCTCGCCAATCACCTGTTCGGCATCCGCTGCGCGTTCTGCGGCATGACCCGCTCATTCGCCGAAATGGCTCACGGTAACGTGTCGGCCGCTTTCGGATTTCACCATCTCGGGCCGGCGTTTTTTTCATTTGCGGTTCTTCAGATTCCCTATAGAATATGGGTATTGGCGATCAGCCCTAAAAGCGTCGGACGCAGATTGGCACGGGTGCACGCTGCGACGGCGGCCATCGTCCTGATGGCGATACTGACCGACTGGCTGATCTACCTCGGAGGACGTTTGCTATGAATGAATTTGCCGGACCTCGAATAAGCGTCATTGATCCCATCAGCTCAGCCATGGCGCGGACCAAACTCATCCTTTTTCAGCCCTTCAACCTTGACAGATGGTTCCTTATCGGCTTCTGTGCCTGGCTGGCCGACCTGACCCGCCCAGGCGGTCCGTCCTTCAGCTATCGAAACAGCAGCCATTCTACCGAACAGATAGGGGCCCAGATAACACAGCATCTCCCCATCATCATCTTCGTGGGGGCGGTACTGCTGACAATCGGTCTGGCTGTCACGGTCGTCCTTCTGTGGCTGAGCAGCCGCGGCCGATTCATGTTCTTCCATTGCGTGGCCGAAAATCGCGATGAGGTTAAGGCGCCGTGGAGAAAGTACCGCCAGTTGGGAAACAGCCTTTTCTTGTTCCGCCTGGCCCTGATGTTCATCGTTCTCTTCTGTTCCGGACTGCTGATCGCCGCGGCAATCATATTGGGCATCACACTTCGCCACGCCGCAGGCCCTTTGCCGATAAGCCTGATAGCAGTGGCGGGTATCCCCCTGTTGGTAATAATAGCAGTGGCGTTTGCGGTGATCGAAAAGTTCGCTAAAGACTTCATCGTACCCCTGATGGCCCTGCGGAACTGCACCTGCACGGTCGCATGGCAGGAGTTCCTCGACCTGCTCGGCGCCAATAAGGGCCGATTCGCCCTGTATCTCCTCTTTCAGATAGCCCTCACTCTTGCCGTGGCCGCGTTGCTCTTTTTGGTCGCTCTGGCGACCTGTTGCTGCGCGGGCTGCATTATAATGATTCCATATCTCGGCACCGTGCTCCTGCTCCCGGTGCACGTTTTCACGAGGTCTTACTCTCTGCTGTACCTGGCGCAGTACGGCCCGGCCTATGATGCTATCGCCGCGACGGCACCGGAGCCACAGCCACAGCCGGAACAAGAACCTGAACAGGAACCGAGATCGTACACGCCGCCCCCTATTCAGGGCCTCTGACCGGTTGCCTTATGGCTCATTCCACACGCAGGCCCAGATATGGCTCTGCGCGATGACAGGCAAAGTGAAGCTGCTGACGACTTAATCGCCCACAAAATACCGGCGCATGGCGGCACGAAAGCCGGTTATCCCCGACGGCTGCTCCACGGCCACCGGCCCGCCTGATAACGGCTCCTGCGGCGTCTCTTCTGCCGCCTCGGTGACGAACGGCTTGGCCTCGATCTTGAACGGCCCTTCCATCTTAAGTGTTGCGGTGAACGGCCCCTTTACATCTTCCGGCTCTCGCCACGAGAGCGAACATGTGCCGCCTCAGCCATACTCGAAGCTGAAGGTCTTATCGTAACTGCCATCCTTGTTCCTCACGTGCAGTTTGGGCGGCGCGGGCCTGGCGCCTTCACGCACAATCGAAATACTCTCGCCCATGCGGCCCGTGAGTCCCTGGCCGAAGGTGTAACCCGAACGCCCCTTGTTCGCCGTCAGCGTCGCGACCACCGGTTCGCCGATTTCGAGCGTTTCCGTCTGGCCGTCATTGATGGTGAAAGCCCCTTTGTCCGCCGCCCGCGAGGTCGCCGCCATCTTCCAGCGCACCCCCTCGGCGTCCTTCTTTTCACTCTCCCAGCCCGCCAAGCGGTATTCGCCCGCGGGCAGTTCCACTCCTTCGTCGGCCGCGGCCACACGGATGAAACAATTTTTGCGGCTCACCATAAAGCTGTCGATCTCGCCCTTCCACGCCAGCTTGCCCGTGGCAGAATCGCCCGCCGATGCGGCATATTGCCGGTCATCGAGATATACGCTCAACCCGCCGTCGATCCATTGAGCCGGAATCGGCGCCGGATTGTCAAACACCCAGGCGCTCTTAAGCCGCTCAAGCTTTTCCAAGCCGCCAAGATTGGCGATCCGGTTACCGCTGATCCGAAGGTCGGTCAACTCCGCCAGGCCGCTCGCCGCCGAAACGTCGACGATCTCATTGTTGCTCACGTCCAGAAAACGCAGCTTCTTGAGATTGCCCACTGCCGAGATATCCGTCACGCGATTGCCGCCGGCGTAAAGGCTCGTCAATTCCGTCAGCTCGGCTACCGGTGAGAGATCGCTGATTTTATTGCCGTACACCAGCAGATTAACCAGCCCCGTCAACCCCTTCACGGCTGAAATATCCTCGACCGCATTGTCGTGCAGGCACAAATAGCTCAATTTCGTCAGGCCCGCAACGGCAGAAATGTCGCTGAACGCGTTGCGATGAAGACACAGGGATGTCAGGTTTGCAGCATGCTCCAGGCCCGACAGATTGCCGATCTCCTGCGCGCCCGCATACAGCCGCGTCAATTTCAGCATATCCTCCGGAGTCGGGTCCGTCACCCCCAACGTCTTCTCGACGACCGACTTCAGCTTGGCGTCGGCGAATCGAACCGCGTCCGCCGGCCACGCAAGCGACGCGGCCGCAAACACCCATACCAGTACGAATATACCCTTCTTCATTGCGGACCTCTCTTTCCAGACGGACCGGCCGCCCACTAAAAGATGCGCTCAGCTTACCGAATTATTCAGAAATCCGCAAGAGAATTGAAAATCGTCTCTGACGCATGCTTGCGGCGCAATTCGCCCGATTTTTTAGCGACGCCCCCCCACGTAATGGTTAGAATACCTTGGAATCGGCAGAATGCCCTGCCGCGACGCCCAATCTCATAACAGGGATATACCGGATGAAGACGAACAAAAACAACAAACGTGTAAGCAAAAAAGCGGGTTTGCCGCCGGGCACCCTGGTCCACGTTGGCGAACGCAAGACCGATAAGCCGCGAGTCACGGTGATGGACTACGACGAGGCGCATTTTCAGGAGACGGAAATCGCCGCAGTGGAAGATTGTGTGCCGTTTCGGACAAGCTCCACCGTCACATGGATTAATATCGATGGGCTGCACGAAATAGACATCATCGGAAAGGTCGGAGCCTGTTTCGACCTGCACCCCCTCATCCAGGAAGACATTCTCAACACCAACCAGCGGCCTCGCTATCAGGACTGCGATGCCTACCTGTTCGTCGTTTTGCGGATGCTCAGCTATGACACCAGCCGTCATTGCGTCGAGAGCGAACAGGTCAGCTGCATCCTCGGTTCAGGCTTCGTGTTGAGTTTCCAGGAACGCACCGGAGACGTCTTCAACACGATTCGCGAACGTATTCGTCACGGGGGCGGACGCATCAGGAAAAACGGAGCCGATTACCTCCTCTACTGCCTCCTCGACGCCGTTGTCGACAACTACTTCAACATCCTTGAGAACTTCGGTGAGCGCATCGAAACCCTGGAAGAAGAATTGCTGACCGACCCCTCTGAAAACCAGCTCAAGCGCGTCCATGCCCTCAAGCACGATCTTATCACGCTGCGAAAGAGTATCTGGCCGCTCCGCGAACTGGTCAACGCCCTCGATAAAACCGAGTCGCGGCTGATTACCAGGACCACACACCCGTATCTTCGGGACCTTTACGACCATACCATCCAGGTCATCGAAACCGTGGAGACCTTCCGCGATATGGCCGGCGGTCTGCAGGACATCTACATGTCCAGCATCAGTAACCGCATGAACGCAGTCATGAAGGTCCTGACCATCATCGCCACGCTGTTTATTCCGCTGACCTTTATTGCCGGGGTTTACGGCATGAACTTCGAGAACATGCCCGAACTCCAATGGCGACACGGCTATCATGCCGTCTGGATTGTCATGATTGCCGTCACAGCGGGAATGCTGCTGTACTTCAAGAAAAAGAAGTGGCTTTGAAAAGTCGCCGACGCCGGCAACTCATGCAGAGACGGCGTGTCTCCGAGTCATATTATTCAAGCAGGGTGCCCCTCGTCGACCGGGACGGCTGCGCCCATGAGGCGACGGCGAGCACCCAGTGCGAGATTCCGCACGTCTTCCAAAATCATGTACAGCGATGGGACCAGCAGCAGCGTGATCATCGTGGCAAACGCCACGCCGAACGCCAGGCTGATCGCCATGGGAACGAGGAAACGGGCCTGGAGGCTCTTCTCGAGCAGCATCGGCGCCAAGCCAAAAAACGTCGTCATCGTCGTCAGCATGATCGGACGAAAACGCCGTGTCGCCGAATCCCGCACGACCTCCTGAAGCGCAATGCCCGCGCGGCGTTCATGGTTGATCAGATCAATCATGATCAACGAGTCGTTGACCACCACCCCAGACAAGGCCACGATTCCGAACAGCGACAGAAACCCGATGTTGTAGGTCGTGCCCATCACCCAGCCCAAAATCACGTGCCCCAGCACGGCCCCCACTATGCCGAAAGGGATGGCCGACATCACAATCAGCGGCTGGATATAACTGCGGAACTGAACCGCCAGCAATCCGAAAATCGCCAGCAGTGCGATCGGAAAGGCGGTCTTCAGCGCGCCGAACGATTCGGACCGCTCTCGCTGTTCCCCCGCGAACCGCCACTTCAGTTCCGGGTACTGCGATTGCAGGGCGGGCAACAATTCCTTTTGGAGATTGGCATTAATTTCATCCGCATTGGCGACCGTCTCGTCTACATTTGCAGTGACATTGACCACGCGTCTCAGGTCGGCCCGGCGAATCGCTGCATAACCCTGCCCATAATCGACCTGCGCCACCATAGAGAAGGGAATCTCCGTGCCGTCCGGCAGCCGTATTCGCATCCGCTCGATGTCGGCCAGGCTCCGCCGCTGGTCCTGCGGATAACGCACCATGACCCGGATATCGTGCTTGCCCCGCTGGATGCGCTGCACCTCATCGCCATAGAAGCCCTGCCGCACTTGCCGCGCCAGGTCGCCCAGCGTCAGCCCTAACGTCCGTCCGGAATCCTTCAGCGCCAGTTTGACCTCCGCCTTTCCGGGTTCAAAATTGTCGCCGATGTCCGAAACGCCTTCGTAATTCCGCAGCCGCAGTTTCAAGTCCTCCGCCGCGGCGAGCAACTGATCGAATCTATCGTGAGACAACTCGATATCGATATCGTCGCCGGTCATCTGAATCTCCGCCAGGAACGTCAGCGACGACACGCCCGGCACCTCGCCGACGAGTTCGCGCCAGCGATTGGTCATCGCCACCGAACTGAGCCCGTCACGCTCTTCGCTTCCCAACAACTCCACGTTCACCTCGCCCAGGTGCGCCTGAGACGTCCCCACCGAGACCTGCTGCACCGGGCCGCCCTGCTCCGTCGCCGGGTGCGCACCGATCGTCGTGGCCATGTGTTTAAAGATGGACGGTTTCTCCGAACGCTGCGCATCCACTTCACTTTGCACCTGGACCGCCGCAGCCTCCAGCCGCTGCAATACCGCCAACGTGTGCTCCGGCGGCGTTCCCTGGGGCATCTCCAGGGTCGCCACCATGTTGTCCGCCTCGATCGAATCGATAAAAGTCGTTTTGATGAAGCCCCCTTGCAGCAGGCCGAACGTAAACAGCAATATCGTAATCGCTACGGCCATCGTCGCATAGCGATTGCGCACCGCAAACATCGCAATCCGCGAGAACGGACCATTGACAAACCAGTCGAAGGCCCGCCCCGTCAGCCGGTGAACAACGGTCAGCGGATTTCTGCTTTTACGCTCCGCCCTGACGCGCACCCCCGCCAGGTGCGCCGGCAGGATCAGCAGCGCCTCTATCAGCGACACGACCAGCACCAGAATGACCACAATCGGAATGACCCGAAGGATCTTGCCCATGATTCCCATGATGTAGAGCAGCGGCACAAATGCAAAAATCGTCGTCAGCACCGCCATCGTCACGGGCGCCGCCATTTCCTGAACCCCCTTCAAGGCGGCCCCCGTCGCCGACATCCCCTGTCGCCGGTATTCGAAGATATTCTCGCCAACGACAATGGCGTCATCGACCACGATACCCAGCACCATGATAAACGCGAATAGCGAAATCATGTTCAGCGACACACCGAATAACGGCATCAAGGCGAAGCCGCCGAGGAACGAAATTGGAATGCCTAACGTGGTCCAGAACGCCAGGCGCAAATCGAGAAACAGCGTCAGGCACAAGAACACCAGGATCAGCCCGACCCGCGCGTTTCGCAGCAGGAGATCGATACGATCGCGCAGAATCGTGGATTGGTCCTGCCAGACTGACATCGACAGCCCCGCCGGAAGCGTCGCATTGTTTTCTTCGACGTACTTTCGCACCGTGTCCGCCACGTCGAGGGCGCCCTGCTCGCCCACCCGGAAGACCTTGACGTGCACCGCCCGCTCGCCGTCGAATCGCGACGCCACCTCGGAATCGTCAAAACCGTCAATCACCGTGGCGATGTCCCCCAGGCGCACCTTGGTGCCGTCCTGGCGAGTCAGCACCACGATCTTCTCGAACTGGCGCCCCGTATACATCTGGCCCTGGGTGCGGACCAGCACCTCCCCGCCGGCCGTCTTTATCGAACCACCCGGAATATCCAGCGAGGAGTTGGCGATCGCCCGACTGACCTGATCGAACGACAGCGAATACTTGCGAAGCGTCTCCTCGGAGATCTCCACCGATATCTCGTACGGCCGAACACCGGCAATCTCAACCTGGCTGATGTTACCCATCACCGTCAGGTCATCCTTTACCCGCTCGGCCATTTCCTTCAGCGTCCGCTCCGAAACGTCCCCGTGCAGCACCAGCGTCACCACCTCGTACCGTGTCTTAATCTCGCTGATGATCGGCCGTTCGGTCTCCTGCGGGAATGTGATGATCCGGTCCACTTCCGCCTTCACGTCGTCCAGGACATCGGACGGCACGGCGTATTCCTCTACCTCAAGGATGACCATGCTCGCCCCTTCCGCCGACGTGGACGTGATACGTTTGATGCCGTCGACGCTGGCGACCGCCTCCTCTACGCGCAGCGTCACACCTTGTTCCACCTCCTCCGGTGACGCCCCCCGGTACGGCACCGTTACGGTAATAATGTCGAGGCTCATCTCCGGAAAGAATTCCACTTTGATCGTCACGAGGGTCATCAGCCCCGCGGCAATGACAAAAATCATAAGCAGGTTGGCGGCCACGTGATTCTTCGCGAACCACGCCAATAGCCCTTTGTCTTGTTCGGTCGATTCGCTCACAAAGACGGCTCCTCTATTGCTTCCGAGGAATCGATCAATTGCACGCGAATGGCCATCCCGTTCGTCACCACATCGAGCGGGCTCGTCACTACGGTGTCTCCATCCTGAAGCCCGGATGTCACATAGGCATAGTCGGCGTCGCCCCTGAGTATCTCAACCTTCTGCACATACAATCGGGCGTCGCGGACCACCCACACTTCATCCTCGTTTCGAATGGCATACCGGGGGACGCGCATGATTCCCTCCAGCCGCTTGCCCTCGATCTGAACCCGCACAAACATGCCGGGCGTCAAAGGAATATCATCATTCATCTCCCTGAACGGATCGGCCACCTCGGCAATCACATTGACCGTTCGCGAAGTCGGATCGATGCGTCCCTGCGTCCGAACGACGCGTCCTTTCCATCGGTGCTGCCGGCCGGCAAAGTCGGCGATCACGACCGCCTCGGGTCCCCGCACTGTGGCACCGCCGTTGTTGACCGGGTAAGTCAGCGGCGCGTCGAACCATTCCAGCTCGAAATCCTCCAATGGCGTCATCACCTCGATAACGTCCGTACCGTACGCACTGCCCAATGTCTGACCCAGTGAAACATATTGCCCTACGTCTACGCTCTTCTCGACTAATCGCCCATTAAACGGAAGCGAGATCACCGTCCGCTCCAGATTCAGTTTCGCCGTCGCAAGTTGTGCCTTGGCCCCCTGCAACTGGGCCTGCATACTCTTGATCTGCGGCTCTCTAAGCACCAGCGGCGCGGGCGGATCGCTGCCGGGGTGCAGCGCTTCCCACTCCCGCCGCGCCACTCTCGCTTCTGCCTCTTCCTGCTGTAACATGTACTCGGCCTGGGCCACCGTCGCCTGGGCATTCTGCACCGCATGTTCATAATCACGCGGATCGATCGTTATCAGCGCCTCGCCCGCCTCGAAAAACCCCCCCTCCATGAAATTTGGCGAAGAGGCGATAATCCTGCCGCTCACCTGGGACGCCAACTGCACACTGCGCTGCGCGCGCGCCGTCCCAAACCCTTCCACCGTCATCACCATATCCTCTGGATGCACCCGCACCGCCTCCACCAGCGCCGCCGTTGGCGGCCGCTCCGTCTGCGCGGGCGGCTGACGCCGACCCGCAAGCAGTTTAAATACAGCCACGCCTGCGGCAAGCACAAGAATTACAAGCCCTAACTGAATGAGCGTGTGTTTGTGGATTTTCAGAAACTTTCGCATATCAGTCATCCCGTTTTTCAACGGTTGTCTCCGCAGTTTGTTCAAATCTTCTCATCTTCGCCATTCACTATTGCCGCCGCTTCGGCCTCGATGCGCCAATCCCCTCCAAGAGCCAGATACAGATTGATCCGCGCCTCATACAGATTCCCTTTGGCGATTGCCAGTGCGCTTTCCGCCTGAATTCGCCGTCGCTCCGTGTCCAGCACAATCAGAATCTGCTCCAGACCGCGCTGATAACGCTCAAGCGCCAACGCTTCGGCTCGCGCCGCTTCCACGAGCCGCACCTCTAATATCTTAACCCGCTCGGCAGTTGTCTGCTGGTCTACGAGGGCGTCCTCAACCTCGCGCATCGCCCCGAGCACGACTTGCGCGTAGTTGGCGGCGGCCTGCTCCGTCCGCGCCCATGCGGCATCCACGCCCGCCCTCAGCCTGCCTCCCTGAAACACCGGCGCCGCAAGCGCAATAATAGCCGAGTATACCTCACCATCCAGAAATCCCAGACCCCGGAAGGTGTCCGAAGTCGTCCCCCAACTGGCGCTCAACGTCAGATCGGGAAACAGCGCGGCGATACTGGCGCCGACGCGTTGGGTCGCCGCGGTAAGCTGGTTCTCCGCCGCACGCACGTCCGGCCGGCGGTCCAAAAGCGCCGCCGGCACCCCTACCGGCACGGGCCCCAGCGACGGCGTGTCCGGCAGCGTATCCGGCAAGAGGGTAGGCGCACCCGGAATCTGTCCGATCAGCACGTTTAAACTGTGACGGGCCTGCGCCAGCGCCCGCCGGATCACGGGCTCTTCGGACCTTATGGCCGCCAGGTTCTCCCGCGCAAGATACACGTCCAGCGCCGGAACCAACCCCTGGTTATAACGCCGCTCCACAATCTCCACGGTCTGTTCCCGACTCCGGATGTTCGCATTGGCAATGTCCAACAGTTCCTGTTGCGTTGCCGCCGTCACCCGCGTTCGAACCACCTGGGCTACGATACCATGCACCAGCGCCTGTTGAGAATTTGCTGACGCCAGCAACTCGGCGAACGCCGCCTGCTCGTTTCGCCTGAGGCGCCCAAACAAGTCCGCAATATAATTTATGGAAAATCCTTGTGAGTATACAGTTGTATACGTAGTGAATGGTTCTCCAAGGAAAAATATCGTGTTTTTAGATCGCGTCCGGTCACCCGCATAAAATACTTCCGGAAGGCGTGCACCCCGCACCTGCCCGAGGATCGCTTCCGATTCGGCGACCCTTGCCGCCGCTGCTTTGAGGTCGTAATTACCGAGCAGCGCCTTGTCTACGAGCGAGTTGATCACCTCATCATCAAAACCTTGCCACCACCGCCCGATGGCTTCCGGGTTGTTCGGATCGACCCAGCCTGCAGGCGAATTAAAGTAAGCCTGGGTCCCATAAGCCGGTGTTTCTGGCCGTACATAATCCGGACCGAGCATGCAGCCCGAAGTCCCAAGCACGAGAGCCGCTGCAATTATCCAGACGACCGCCGACGTCCTTCTCATTGTCCGGCTCCTTGCGCATGCGCACGAATACCCGCCGCCGCAAAGACCACAATGTGCTCGATCACATCCTCGACGCTCAGCGCAGGCACAACGTCCTGATAGAAATCATAAAAAAGCATAGGATGCACCACCAGTGCGTCGAGACTGAAGAAAAGCAGTTGCGCCCGGCGCAAGCTGAGATTCGGACAGAACCTCCGAAACGCCTCGGCAAACAGCGCAAAAAACTCATCCTCCACTTCACCGAATACCTCTTCCCTGGCAACCTGCCGGTTCAGCACCTCCCGAACCAGCAGCTTCATCACCATGCCGCTGGGGTCGTTGCTCTCGACATGGTGAAGCGGCTGGCTTACCACGGCCCTCAGCAAATCTTCCAGCGAAGCATCAGGCATCTCCAGAATCTGCCCAACCGCCTCCCGGTACCGATGCATCATCCGCCGCATTTGGCGGTGAAACATCTGAATGTACAACTTGTTCTTGCCCCCAAAATGGTAGTTCACCGCTGCAATATTGCATTTTGCCTCCTGCGTCAGGTCGCGAACGCTGGTTCGGTCGAAGCCTTTCTCACAGAAGAGCTTCTCCGCCGCATCCAACAGCCGGTCTCGCACCAGTACGTTTTGGACGTCCAAGTCAGCTATATGCTTGTTTGCCGCCATAAACTCTGCCCCAACATCCATTGCAATTCTACGTTTAATACGCCAGTTTAAAACAAACGTTGGGTTTTTGTCAAGTCAAATAATGAGATTTCACATGATACTAATCGACAAGATCCTGCGAGCGGCGTGACAGTTTTACAAGATAGCCTGATCGGCCAAAGAAGACGCGTTGCTTGCTTCAGCAGATGCGCGTGGCGAGCCGAATACATGCCCACGTAGGTGGAGGCAAAGCCCTCGCGATAAGCGAGGGCCCAGCCTCTCCTTTTCTCCCCGGAAAGGAAGAGTATCCACCTTCAGACCAGAAAATGCTGACTACCGAACCGATTCGACCGGCACGAAGTTGAACTTCTGGCCGCCCACGGATGCATCAACCATCAGCCCTGCATCCGTAAGGATGAAAACCGCCATGCCATTCCTGTAGTTGGTTTTCGTAATGACGCCCTCTCGTGCGGCAACCGCCGAGGCTTCAGCGGTAAACACGAAGTCGTTCTTAAACCTCTGCAGCGCTTCTTCGTTCTGGAAGAAAATGATTTCGCGGAAGAACTGCCCGCCGAATGAGAAGCCCAGGGTTCCCTGCGTCATGCTGCAGTAGCCGATCATGTCCTCGGCCCTGTACACCTGGCCTCTTCCGAAGGCGCCGCCGACCCAGAACGCGCCCTTGGTGATTCTTGGCAGAACGGCATAGCCGACGGATTCATTAAAGTACAATTCAATACCGGGAGTCCTGGTCTTGAAGACCGAGATGGCTTCGGTGACGCCGGCGTCGAGTTCGGCCCTCCTGCCTTCACTTCTCGGCGCAGTACGGCAACCGCCTACAATAACGGTCGCCAACAGCAGAATGATGGATAGTTTCTTCATAGCCACAGCCTTTCATTTGAGACAATGTTTTGTTCAACCCCATGGCCTGTTATTCGCCCAAATGCACCTGTGACTTAAACAATACGCGACACTTCTGGGCGCTTGAAACCCGACCCGGCTTGTGATATCATTGCCCAGACATCCTTTTTGGAGATTCTTATGCGGATACTGTTTTGCGCAATAGTGGTAATCTGTCAAACTGCGGCTTATGGCAGCGGGACACTCTCGAATGACCGCACAGCGGCCTTGTGGTGGTGCTCTTCGGCCTCCAAAGTGCGACCTGCGGATGAATTGCCTGCCCAGCAGGCCGAAGCCATCCGGATCGCCGCCGCCCGCAACGAAGCCGAGGCGGCCCAGTTAATCATCTATCCACATCAGAAGATCAGCCCGCTTCGGGTCAAGGCCGGAAGTCTCAGCGGACCGGGAACCGCAACCATCGACGCCGAGAATATCGAAATTCTGCGGGTCCGGTACGTAACGACGACTGTTGCGACCGACAAGACCTGCGAACTGGGCGAGTGGCCCGACCCACTGCCGCCGCTTGTTCAGAATACGATCTCCGCAGAGCCCAAACGCAATCAGCCGCTCTGGGTGCGCGTCAAAGTCCCCAGGAATGCCGCCGCAGGCATATACCGCGGAAGCATCGTACTCAGCAACAGCGATATTGCCTGGACGGTGTCCCTGGAAGTAGAAGTCTACGATTTCGACCTGCCCGAACAGATGACCTGCGTCACCGCCTTCGGATTCTCACCCTCTAACGTGTGGCGCTATCAGAAAATCCGAACCGAGGCCGATAAGCGCACAGTCCTCGATAAATA
>JACZKQ010000061.1 GCA_014859965.1 Phycisphaerae bacterium | reverse complement strand
GTTCTTGGGGCTCAAATTACATGCAGCGGAAGGGCTAAAGGGTTTGCGCGCATTGTGACGAGTATAGGGGCTGTGCAGGTTCTGGTCGAGCGATCCGGACGGTGCTTAGGCGAGGCAGAGCATGCAATCGGTATAACCCTTGTTTGTGAGGACGTTTTTATGAGAGCAGTCGCTACAGGATGCAAAAGGCGTTTGACCGGGGCCGGCCGGCGGCGTATGGTAGGCTTATGAGATTTTCAGACGATCCACACTATCAGGTCAACCAGGTCATGTTCGAGATGCGCCGCTATCGGCCGATCCTTATTGCAGCGGCGGTTTTGCTGCTGGTCATCGTTGGTGCGGCGACCACGGTTTATACCGTGCAGCCGGAGGAACGGGTTGTGGTGAAACGCTTTGGGGCGGTGGTTAAGACTACCAGTCCCGGGCTTCACTTCAAGCTGCCGTTCGGTGTCGACCACATTGAGCGCGTGGCGACGGAACGCGTGCTCAAGGAGGAGTTCGGGTTTCGAACGGCGACGGCGAGTCAGCCGACGCGATACGTCGAACGGGCCTTTCCTGACGAATCGCTGATGCTGTCGGGGGACCTCAACATCATCGACGTCGAGTGGGTCGTGCAGTATCGCATCTCCGACCCGATCAAGTTTCTTTACAATATGCGCGAGCCGACGCGGACGCTTCGCGATTTGTCGGAATCGGTCATGCGGCGGGTTACCGGCAATCATGTGGGCAGCGAGATACTGACGACGGCGCGGGTGAAGATCGCCAACACGACGCGCGACGAGCTTCAAAGGGCGATGGATCTGTACGGAACGGGCATTCATATCGTGACGGTGGAACTGCAGAACGTGGTGCCGCCGAAGGCGGTGCAGCCTGCGTTCAACCAGGTGAACGAGGCGCGTCAGGAGCAGGAAAAAATGATCAATGAAGCGACTCGGCAGGCGAACCAGGTGATTCCCCGGGCCAAGGGGGAAGCCAGCCGCATCATCGCCGAGGCGCAGGGGTACGCTTCGGAGCGGACCAACCAGGCGCTGGGCGAGGCGGCTCGGTTCGGGTCGATTCTTACGGAGTATCAGGCGGCCCCGGAGGTGACGCGTCGGCGGATGTATCTTGAGGCGCTGTCGGAGGTGCTGCCGGAGATCGGATCGGTGCTGGTGATCAAGGACGGGCAGATGGCGCCGGTGCCTTTGCTGCATCTGGGAGAGGCGCAGCGGATGAAGGAGGCCGGCAAATGAAAACCATAAAGAGCGGCGTACTTATTATCGGCGTACTGGTGGTCGTGACGATCCTGAGCAGTTCGCTGTTTGTGATCGATCAGGCGGAGCAGGGGATTATCGTGCAGTTCGGCGAGCCGGTGGGCGAGGTGGCGACGCGGCCGGGGCTGCACTGGAAGCTGCCGTTTATCCAGGAGGTGCGCCGTTTCGATAAGCGCCTGCTGGGTTGGGACGGGGACGTCAGCCAGATTCCTACGCTGGGGCGCGAGTTCATCGTGGTGGATACGACGGCGCGATGGCGGATCGTGGATCCGCTGCAGTTTCTGCGTTCGGTGCGCGATGAGGTGGGGGCGCGCACGCGGCTCGACGATATCATTGATTCCGTCGTGCGCGATATCGTGTCGGGGGCGGACCTGGAGGAGATTGTGAGGTCGCACGACTGGGACGTGGACGTGGCGGAGCTTGAGGAAGTGGTGCGCGAAGACGTGGACCTGGAGAAGCCGAAGCTGGGCCGCGAACGGCTTGAGCAGCAGATGCTTATCGCCGCCTCCCGGCTGATGCCGGAGTTAGGGATTGAGCTTGTGGATGTGCGCATTAAGCGCATCAATTATATCGAATCGGTTCGCCGGCAGGTCGAGAGCCGGATGATTTCGGAACGGCAGAGCATTGCGGCGCGTTTTCGCTCGGAGGGCGAGGGGCGCAGCCAGGAGATCCTGGGGCAAATGGAGCGCCAGTTGCGGACGATTCGTTCGGAGGCGGAGCGGCAGGCGGAGGAGATTCGCGGCAAGGCCGACGCCGAGGCGACGCGGATCTACGGGGCGGCGTACGGCGCGGATTCGGAATTCTTCTCGTTCTTTAGGACGCTCGAGAGCTATCGCGCACTCGGAAAGAACACGACGCTGATACTCGGGGCGGAGGCGGAGTTCTTCCGCTATCTGGAGTCGACACAGAAGCCGTGATCCCGTGCTATTTGCTATCGCAGGACACGTTTTCTATTTGTGCGTGACCTTGATGAGCATTTCGAGCTCCTGGGGGTTGTGGGAGTAGGCTTTTGCGTCGGTGATGCCGATGTGGCCCGCTCCGATGAGGCGCGCCAGGGACATGTTGAAGCTGTGCATTCCGTCGTTGCCTTCCTTGATGACGTCGGCGAGCTGGGATTCTTTTTCCTTCTCTTTGAGGTACTGCCTGACGGAGGGGGTGTTGATGAATACTTCGGTTGCGGGGATGAGGCCTACGTTTTCCTGTTCGGAGGGCAGGAGCATCTGGTTCATGATGGCCAGCAGGTTGTAGCTGAGATTGAGCCGGACGGCGTCGTGCTCGGCCTCGCTGAAGAAGCTGAGTATTCGGCTGAAGGTCCAGGCGGCGGTGGCTGTGTGGAGGCTGGTGATCACGAGATGGCCGGTCTCGGCGGCCTTGATGGCGGCGTGGACCGTTTCGGAGTCTCTCATTTCGCCGATCATGATGACGTTGGGGTCTTCCCGCAGGACGGCGCGGAGGGCTTCGGCGTGGTCGGGGAAGTCCAGGCCCATCTCGCGCTGGTGGATGAGGCCCTTGGTGTCGCGGAAGACGTATTCGATGGGGTCTTCGATTGTGACGATGTGTTTCTCGGGGAACCTGCTGATGCAGCCGATCATCGCGGCCATGGTGGAGGATTTGCCGCTGCCTGTCTCGCCGCCGACGATGATGATGCCTTTCTGCTCGGCGTTGTCGATCATGGTTTTGTAAATGCGGGGGAGGTTCAACTGATCGAAGTTGGGGATTTCATATCGGATTCTTCGCATCGCAACGCACAGGCGTCCCATCGAGCGATAGACCTGCATGCGGTAGCGCAGGGGCCTGCCGTCCAGCGATCCTTCGTAGGAGTAGTCGACTGAGCCGTTTTCCTGGAAGAGTTTCTTGCATCGCTGTCTTTGGCTCTCGTGTACGGTCATTTCCATGATCTGGAAGATGCATTCTTCGGTGAGGACGGCGCCCTCGCCGCCCAGGGCTTTGAGTTTGCCTTTGATTCTCAGGCGTACGGCCTGGCCTGCGCCCAGGTGGATGTCCGAAGCGTCGTACTTTTCGGCCGCCGCGACCAAAGTTTCCACTTTGTACATGGTATGCTCCCCTTATTGAATCGCCAAACTTTTCGCACCGGGTTCATTATAGCTGTTATATCCGCGGGAGTCTACAACTCAGGACAAACGCATTCTCCTCATAACTCGCTGGGCAGGCGGCGCCGCCAGGACCGAGCAAAACCGGTCGGGGCCCCAGAGGCCAAAATCCCCCCCCCGGCGAACAGATGCTCCCGATTTTGGCCTCTGCCCAACCGGTTTTGCTCTCCATTGTCGCCGCATGTGGGGTTTGGCAGGCGGACATCCGGAGAATGCGCCTACACTGCGGTAATCACCCAATCGGAATAGTTTTCGTTCAGATGCGGGTTGAAAAACGCGATCTCTTGCTCGTGTACGGATGGAAACACGGCGGCGAGGGCGTCCATGAATTCCGCTGCCGGCCTGCCGGCCGACCAAATCGCGAAGATACCTGCGGGGCGAAGGCAGCGGGCCAACGCGCCGAGTCCTGTTGAAGTGTAGAAGCCGCGGTGTCTGTCATGGAGCCAGCATTCCGGCGTATGGTCGATATCGAGGAGGATTGCGTCATACCGGTGGTCGGAGTCAGGCCCGACGTGTTCGAAAAAGTCGCCCTCGACGAGGGTGCATCGTGGATCGTCCATCAATTTGTCGGCCATGGGCACGAGGCGGTTGCGGTGCCAGGCTATGACCGGCTCAAGCAGTTCGATGACGACCAGCCGGCGGACGTTGGCATAGTCCAGTGCGGCCGCGGCCGTGCAGCCGAGCCCCAGGCCGCCTATGAGGACATCCAGCGGGCGATCCTTTTTACCTTCGAGCGCGAGCCTTGCCAGTTCCCGTTCGCTGGTGTCGACGGAGCTTGACATCAGCATTTCGTGATTGATGGTGACTTCGTAAACAAGCTCGTCCGGAACAGAGGGCGAGCGGCGGCACCGAAGGACCAGGTCGCCCAGAGGGGTCTTCTGATAATCCAGTTCTTTGAAGTATTGTGCCATTTACACGCTCATCGGATGGACTCATCCGGCAGTTCGGCTTTGACGCCCTGATCGAGGGGCATCTTGTCGGTCTTCGGGGTGAGGCCGGTCTGTTTCATCAGGCGGGCCAGTTCGGCTTTCAGCTCCTTGACGACGGGGGCGTATTTCGGATTTGCGATGAGGTTGTGGCGTTCCTCGGGATCGAATTCAATGTTGTAGAGTTCGGCCATGTGGCGGTCCGGTTGGCCGTCGCCGTGCGGGTAGTGGACGTATTTCCATGTGTCGGTGCGGACGCCGCGGACGTTGGGGGTGTAGGGGAATTGTTTCTCGTAATTGTAATGGTAGAACCAGCTCTTGCGCCAGCCGCGATCGCCGCGCCGGATGAGGCGGACCCAGGACCTGCCGTGGATGTCCTTGAGGGGCGGGGCGCCGCACAGTTCGAGGATGCTGGGTGCGATGTCGGTGGTGAGGACCTGTTCGGCGACGACTTTGGGTTGGTCCGGCGGCGTGAGGCCGGGGTAGCGGACCACCAGGGGGATGCGAATGCTCGGCTCGTGCATAGTGCGTTTGTCGACCATGCCGTGCTCGCCGTTGAGAATGCCGTTGTCGGACATGAAGATGAAGACGGTGTTGTCCAGTTCGCCTCGCTGCTGGAGGAGTTTATAGAGGCGGCCCACGCTGTCGTCGACGGAGATGATCGTGCCCCAGTAGGCGCGGGTCATGGCTTCGAAGTCCTTGACGGCTTCGGGGCTGTCGTCAGGGAACTTTTTACGCCAGTCGAAAAGCGGGCCGTAGATGCCGTGCCAGGTGCTGAGCCGCTGACGTATCCATTCGGGTTTGTCGTCCAGCATGAAGGCCGTTTCGGGGTAGGGGATTCGTACGTCGTCGAAGGCGTGCTCGTATTTGGGCTCGGGGAAGTAGAAGCTGTGCGGGGCTTTGTGGCCGATCATGAGCAGCCAGGGCTTGCCTTCGCGGCGCGGACGATTGAGCCAGTCTTCGGCCATGTCGGTTACGGCGTGGGTGTAGTAGCCTTTGACGACCTCGCGGCGCTGACCGTTGAAGTTGAACTCGGTGTCGAAGTATTTGCCCTGGCCCTTGTGCGTGACGAACCAGTTGAAGCCCGGGCGGGGGTCGTCGTTGGCCTCGCCCATGTGCCACTTGCCGACGTAGGCGGTGTCGTAGCCCTGCGACTGGAGCACCATAGGGAAGCTCTGGAGGTTCTTGGGGTATTCGGTGAAGTTGTCGACGACGCCGTGGGCGTGGGCGTAGAGGCCGCTGAGGATCGTGGCGCGGCTTGGCGAGCAGAGCGACGTCGTGCAGAAGGTGTTTTGAAAATGGATGCCTTCTCGGCCGAGCCGGTCGGTGTGCGGGGTTTTGAGGTGGCGGCTGCCGCCGAGGCCGATGGCGTCCCATCGCTGGTCGTCGGTGAGGATCAGGAGGACATTGGGTCTGCGCGGCGTGCGTTCGGCGGGAGCAGCGGGGCCGGCGGCGGCGAGCAGCGACGGCACGGCTCCCATGGCAAGCGTGCCTCTCATGAAGTCGCGGCGGTTCAGTGGTTTGGGTTCGGTATTCTGTCGCATCGCCATACTCCTGCAAAGGTTGTGCTTGTGATTGAGGCCAGATCTTAGTGCACTTGCGGCGGGATGTCAAGAGTCAGCGGCTCGGGCGCAGGGCAATCGCATTCTACTCCGCTGGGCAAGCCCGCGGCGTTAGGACCGAGCAAAACCGGTCGGGGCCCCAGAGGCCAAAATCCCCCCCCGGCGAACAGATGCTCCTGATTTTGGCCTCTGCCCAACCGGTTTTGCTCTCCATTGTCGCCGCAGGTTGGGTTTGGGTTGCGACATCCGGAGAA
>JACZKQ010000060.1 GCA_014859965.1 Phycisphaerae bacterium | reverse complement strand
AACGCCGCAGGGAGGGCGCATTCTCCGGATGCGGCGACAATGGAGAGCAAAACCGGTTGGGCAGAGGCCAAAATCAGGAGCATCTGTTCGCCGGGGGGGGGATTTTGGCCTCTGGGGCCCCGACCGGTTTTGCTCGGTCCTGGCGGCGGCGGCTGCCCAGCGCGTCATGAGGAGAATACGTTTGCCCTGGGCAACGCCGTGCCCTCTTGCTTCCAACCGCGCCGCCAATCTGCTACAATACCCCTGTAAATCATGTGATCTAAAGGAGAATCCCGTGCACCACAAACAATGGCCGTCACCGGCGCTCACAATACTGTTCCTCGCCGCGTCCCTCTGCACCGCCGACACGCTCCGCCTCGACCCGCCCGTCCACCTCTCCAACGGCAGCGAATTCACCACATGGCAAGACACCACCGCCTTCACGCAGACCTTCCACGTCGACGCCAGCCACCCCGCAGCCTCCGACGACAACCCCGGCACGGAAGACAAACCCTTCAAGACCATCAATCGCGCCGCCCAGGTCCTCCAGCCCGCCCAGCGCGTCCTCGTCAAATCCGGCACATATCGCGAATTCATCCGTCCCCGCAACGGCGGCACAGGCCCCGACCGGATGATCAGCTATGAAGCCGCCCCCGGCGCAACCGTCATCATCAAAGGCTCCCGCCTCGTCACAACCGGCTGGCAACCCTCCGCTCACGACAGCGCCCCCGCCCGCCCCGGCATCTGGATGCTCCGCCTCGATCCCGAATGGTTCCCGGGCAATGAAAACCCCTTCCTCATTGAGAACGCATCCAAAGAAGACATCGACGTCATGCCCTGGGCCGTCGAGTGGACCGGCAAACTGCCCTACACCCTCGTCCGCGGCCTCGTCTTCCAGAACGAGCAGCGCCTCACTCAGGTCCCGGCATACAAGGACCTGGAAAGTCCCGGCACATACTGGGTCGACAGGCCCGCCGCCGTCCTCCACGTCCACACCCTCGCCGCCATGCGCCCTGACGCCGCCCGCATCGAAATCACCACGCAGCAGCATCTCCTCATGCCCGAGAAGACAGACCTCGGCTACATCCGCATCAAGGGCTTCACCTTCGAGCATGCCGGCAACGGCCTGCCCCGCACCGGCGTCGGGGCCGTCTACACCAACGGCGGCCATCACTGGATCATCGAAGACAATGTCGTCCGCCAGGCCCATTCCGTCGGCATCGAAATCGGGGCCCGCACCGACGAAACCCGCGCCGGCCGACGCGCCGACACCGAACGCGCCGAAGCCAATCCCGGCCGAATGATTGTGCGCAACAATGAAATCCGCGACTGCGGCACCGGCGGCATCCAGGGCCTCCGCATCAAACACGCACTCGTCGAACGCAACCACATCCACCACTGCGGCTGGATGGACGTCCAGCGTTACTGGGAAACCGGCGCCATCAAACTCCTCCTCAACGATGACACCCTCGTCCGAGCAAACCACATCCACGACATCACCGCCGCCCCGGCGATCTGGATGGATTACAACAACCGAAACACCCGCGTCAGCGGCAACCTCATCTATAACGTCTCATCCATTAACGGCGCGATCTTCATGGAGGCCTCTCAGGTCCCCAACCTCGTCGACAACAACATCGTCATCAACACCACCGGAAGCGCGATCTACCAGCACGACTGCGACGAACTCACCATCGCCCACAACCTCATCATCGACTGCACCAAACACGCCGTCGAAATGCGGATCTGCCAGGGCCGCATGGTCAACGGCCGCCTCTCCACCTGCAAACGCAACACCGTCGTCAACAACCTCTTCATCCGCGCCGCAAGAGGCACATGGTTCCTCGACGACGACAACTCCGCCGACCGCAACATCTTCGCCGAATGCGGCCCCGAATTCGATTTCGCCGCATGGAAAGCCAAAGGCTTCGCCGCAAACAGCCGCACCGCCAAAATCGCCGCTGCCTTCGACCCCGCAACCCAAACCCTCACATGGTCCACGCCCGACACGCTCCCCAATGTCCCCGCCGCACCCGCCTGCACCCACGATTAC
>JACZKQ010000059.1 GCA_014859965.1 Phycisphaerae bacterium | reverse complement strand
CCTTCTGGGGTATGGGCGGGATCGGATGCGGCCGGGGGTTAGTATGGTGGGTTTTGCGACGGTGGCCGGGGCAATTACGGGGGCTGCGGCGTCGACTGCGGTGCATGTGTTCCTGATGATCGGGTATAATGATTTTCATCTCATGTACCCCGCGGCAGGCGCGGGCTTCGGTATCTGGGCCGGCATCGTGCTGGGCTGGATCGGCAGCGGCCTCGTACCGAACAAACAGCCGGCGGCCGTTGCGGATTTGCGGAATGAGGCGCTATGCGAGGGAATTGGTCAACACGAGGCGTGATCATGGCGGAAGAAAATGCGATGGGCGGACAGAACATGAATGAGGGTGTGCACGGCGATGTGCCGCCGGTGCAGGCGTATGAATTGCCAAAAAACCTTGGGCGGTATTACAGGAGGTTGGTAGGCTGTTGTGCGGGTGGCATGTTCTCCATTGTGTTTGGAGTCCTGGGGCTTCTTGCCTGGGCGGCGGCCGCTGCGTACGCAATCCTTTGCTTTGCGACCGGCCTGGTCGCGTTGGGACGTATACGGCGCAGTCAAGGCAACTTGAAGGGGAACGGTTATGTGATCGCGTCGATTGTTATGCCGTTGGTCATGGTCCCGTGGCTGTTCTCGTTCATAGTGGCATATCCCGTTGGCCTGCGATCCATGATGTGGCAGGAGCGTCTATTCTACATCGGGGACCTGGGCAGGTTGCTGATACAATATCGTAACGAGCAGGGTGGAAGTCTGCCGCGCAGCGATCAATGGTGCGATGTTCTGAAAAATGTCAATGAAGGAGCCGGTTACCTTTTTGGCGGGTCGAAGGATGGCACGTACAGCAGTGACTTTGCGCTCAATCGAGCGGCCACGGAAGTTATCGGTGAACTGCCGGATGAGTTGGTGCTCCTTTTCGAATCAGAGCCCGGTTGGAACCGAGTGGGCGGGCCGGAGTTGTTGGCGGGGACGGACAAGACTGACTTTGTGCGGGTGTATCTGGTTGGCGCTGAAGCGCAATTAGTCCGGCGGTCCGAGGCAGATGGGCTGCGGTGGACCGCGGAGGTCGAGCCCGCAGTGGCTGCAACGCCCCGAGGCGGATACTGGGCCCTCGGTACATCGCTTGGCGTTACTGGGGCCGCAATTATTGTTGGCCTGCGCAAGTACCTGCGGCAATTGGTATTGGCCGCACTAGGCGTTGGGGTGCTTTCTGTACTTGCAGGTACCGTTTGCGGGTTTATGGCCGAAGGCCTGTACGCAACGTACTCATCACAGCAGGCCCATGGAGTTGGGGGTATTGCCGGCGGCTTGATCGGATTTCTCACCGGGGTGTGTTTTGTGCTGGTGTTGGGTTATGCGCGGGATCGGATGCGGCCGGGCGTTAGTATGGTGGGTTTTGCGACCGTGGCCGGGGCGATTACGGGGGCTGCTGCGTCGACGGCGGTGCATGTATTCCTGATGATCGGGTATAATGATTTCCATCTCATGTATCCCGCGGCGGGCGCGGGCTTCGGTATCTGGGCGGGCATCGTCCTGGGCTGGATCGGCAGCGGTCTCGTGCCGAACAAGAAGCCGGCGGCCGTTGTGGAGTTCGGCAATGACATGGTATGCGAGGTAACTGGTTAACACAAGGCATGATCATGGCGGAAGAAAAAGCGATGGGCGGACAGAACATGAATGAGGGTGTGCAGGACGATGTGCCGCCGGTACGGGTGCACCAATTGCCAAAAAACCTTGGGCGGTATTATCACAGGTTATTAGGATGCTGCGTGGCCGGCATGTTCTTTGTTCCGTTTGGACTGCTTGGGTTGCCTGTGTGGGGCGCAGTGGCTGGTTATTCCATTATTTGTTTGACTTGCGGCATCATTTCACTCGTGCGGATACGCCGCAGTCACGGTCTACTGCATGGCAACGGCTATGTGAGCCCATCAATCTTGATGGCCTGTATTATGGTCTTGTGGCTGATGTCAGTCTTATTAGCCACGAATGTCATCGTGCAGTCGCTGATGGGATCCTATCGTTTATTTCACGTACGGAATCTTGGAACCGTGTTGGTGCAGTACCGTAAGGAGCATGATGGAAGTTTGCCGCCAGCGGAACAGTGGTGTGATGTCCTGAAGGAAACCAACAAGCGAGTTAACTACTCGTTCAAAGAATTAAAGGATGGTGTGTATTCAAGCAAATTTGCCCTGAACCTGGCGGCAATGACGGTGGTTGGCCAGTTGCCGGACGACCTGGTGCTTCTTTTTGAGACTGAGCCGGGCTGGAATCGGTCAGGTGGGCCGGAATTGCTGCCTGAAGGAGACGGCATGGTGCGGGTATTTCTGGCGGGCAGCGGCGCACATTTGATCCGACGGTCCATGGTGGGCAATCTTCGATGGACGGTAAACGATGACCCGGCAGCAGTCGCAGCGCCGGTGAGAGTTTCTTCCTTGATGGTGACGGCAATAACGGGATTTTGCGGCGGCATTATTCTGGTGTTCCGCAAATACCTGCGGCCACAGGCCTTATTTGCAACGGGTGTCGGGGTGCTGTCGGCGATTGCCGGGGCGGCCTGCGGTTTCATGGCAGAAAGCGTGATGTATTCCTCTCAGGCAGAGTTCAGGCTGGGGATGATCTCTGGCGGCCTGGTGGGCTTGGCGGCAGGTGTTTGTTATGTACTTGTATTCGCCTTTGCGCGGGATCGCATGCGGCCGGAGGTTAGTATGGTTGGTTTTGCGACGGTGGCCGGGGCGATTACGGGGTTGGCGGCTTCGACTGCGGTGCATGTTTTCCTGATGATCTGGTACGAGGATTTCCATCTCATGTATCCCGCGGCAGGCGCCGGCTTCGGTATTTGGGCGGGTGTTTTGTTGGGCTGGATCGGCAGCGGAGTTGTGCGAGGCAAAGAGGCGGGGGGAGGCTGTGGCGTGCGCGGCATAAAGGCATTCAAGTGGCTTCCATTCTGGCGGGTGTTTTTGCGGTGCGCGGGGCGGCTTTCGCTTCGGCACCTGGTCTACATGGCCCGGCAGTTTGCCCATGAGAATCCGCGCCGCGTGGCCGGCCGGGTGTGGGTGAATACGTTCTTTCCGCCGTATCCTTCGCCGGGCTTTGAGCGTTTTCTGCAGGCCGTGCTCCATCGGCGGCGTGTGCCGTATTCGGTTTATTTCGCAGTGACGGGCCGGTGTCCGTATGCGTGCGGCCATTGCAGCTACGGCAACCGGCCGCCCGGCGAAATGGGCACGGAGCAGGCGAAGGCGGCCATATCGCAGATCGAGACGCTGGGTGCGGCGATCATCGGGTTTACGGGTGGCGAACCGCTCTTGAGGAGCGATATTGTCGACCTTGTCACGGCGGCTGCGCCAATGACGCGAATCATGTTTTCGACGGGCCACGGACTGACGCCGGAGCGGGCGCAGGCGCTCAAGGCCGCGGGGCTGGACGCGTTGATGATCGGGCTGGAGTCGGATGATGCCGCCGCCCATAACGCGACGCGGGGGCAGGCGGGGTCGTTCGAGGAGGGCATTGCGGCGATTCGCATGGGATTGGAGGCGGGGCTGTATGTCGGGGTCTCGACCGTGGCGGCGCGAGCAAAGATCACCGATCGAACGATAGAACGGCTGGCCGAACTGGCCGAGGGGCTGGGTGCGTATGAACTGCGGGTGCTGGAGCCGGTGGCCACGGGCAGCGGTGTGGGCGACGATGAACTCCTGTCGACCTCGGACGACGCGCGGAGAATGCAGGCGTTTCATGTCGCGTGGAATCGCCGGGGCGGGCGGTGCGGCGCGGCGAGCTTTGCCTATCTCGAATCCGATGAGATGTTCGGATGCGGAGCGGGTTATCATCATCTGTTCATCGATGCCGCGGGGCACGTGTGTCCGTGCGACCTGACGCCGCTTGCGATGGGCAACCTGCTCGACGAACCATTGGAGGCGATCTGGCGGCGGATGGAGCGGTGGTTTTCGCGGCCGCGGTGCGGGTGCTTCGCAAAGGCTGTCTGCCGCGAGAGCAGCACGCTGCCGCAGGCCGAGTTCCCATTGGACGCGGCGCAAAGTGCGTCGCTCTGCGAAGCGTGTACACGCAACGACGGGCGGCTGCCGGGGGTCTATGCAAGCTATTTCAGGGGGTCAGGACGAGCAGGTCGACAAGCGAGCCGACGGTGACGAGGAAGACCTGGACGTAGATGAGCGGGATCGCACGGGCTGGCGGGCTGAAGGTTGAGGCGATCATCAGGCCGACGGCGACCAAGGACGTGCCGAGATAGATGCCGCCGCAGCAGCCCAACAAGGCAGGCAGGGTCGAGAGGGCCCCGGCAAAGAGCGCGATGACGCGGGCGGCCGCGAGAAAACCGGGTTTGCGGCTGTGGCGGGCGATGCTGCGCGGGGAAACGGCGGCGTCACCATCGGCATCGCGAATGTCCTTGAGCATTTCATAGCCAAGTGCGCTCAGGAACAGCCAGAGCGGGAAGATGTACAGCGCGTTGAGACGGGGGGAGTCGGCGGGTGCGGCCAGTGCAAGGGCCAACGGATAAAGCGAGGTCATGAGCAGTGCGACCAGGATCACCTTGAACAAACCGATGCGCTTGGAGAAGAGGTCGTAGAAAACGGCCAGCATGCAAACAGCGGCCATGACCAGAAAAAAGTGACGATTGCACGCAGCCGCGAAAATCATGCCCACGGCAAACAGGCAAATCGAACAGCTCGCAGCCGTTCGGCGCAGTACGCATGCGCCCACGAGGACATGCCGCGGGCGGTTGATTCGGTCGGCCGTGACGTCGCAGACATCGTTGAGGACATAAGTCGCCGCGATGACACAGCCCAGGGAAAACGACGCAAGAAGCACGTCGGCGCCTATGGGACGGATGTTGCCTGCCGTGACGTAGGCGATGATGACGGGCAGCCCGGCCGCGATGGGCACGGTGTAGTAGAGGCGCATCAGTCGGATCAGGGCGATAATCATTTCTGTCCGATTCCCGCGAGATAGCGATGGATGATGGGGATTTCGCCGCCGGCATATTTCTCTTCGATGATTTCGGCGAATCGCTCAAACACGGCCGGCGAGTCGGCTGCAGAGGCGGCGAATTCGAAGCCCGCCGCGGCGCCGGTCGTGTGGAGGCGGGCAATTGCTTCGCGGCCGTTCGCAACGGTATAACTCTTTTGGCCCTTCCACAAACTGCGAGGCTTGAGCCCTGACAGACGCATGTACAGGCCGAGCTGACGCGGACCGGTAAGAAAGCGGAAGTGCATGAGGTTTTCGAGTCGCAAGGGCTGCTCCATGAAGGTAAGAATCGAGCAGGCCATGACTTCGCGGAGAGAGAAGATGCTGTTGTCGATAATGCCGACCTTACCGCCGGGACGGAGAATGCGTGTGATCTGCCGCAGCACAGCCAGCGGCCGCGAGTACCCCAAACCCCAGCAGCAGGTCACCAGGTCGACGCTGCCGGCGGGCTGAGCTTTCAAATAGGTCAGAATATCGCTCTGGACGAACTCGCACGTGCCGCCAAACTGTTTGCGCGCCTCGGCGAGCATACCCGCGGACCGGTCGACGCCGATAACGGTCCGACCCGTGCGCTCGGCAACGCGATGCGTGGCATAGCCGGTGCCGCATGTAAGATCGACTGCGCGTTCGTTGGGCTGAATGTCGAGCCGTTCAATCATCTCGGCGGTCCGGTCACGCATATGATGCGTCCACGTTTCATCGTAGCCGCCGCTGATCGCGTCATAGCTCTTATCGACAAGCTCCGCACTGCGATCGGCGGCCACCCACCACAATCGCATCGCACGGGCGGCAAATCGGACAACGTGTTTTGGAGGGCGATTCTTCATCGCCCTATTCTACCGTCAGCCGGCGCGATTGCAAGCTGCGAACCGACCCGGCTGCGGCACAGTCTTACCAGCCCGGCGTTGGGTCGGCGGCCTGCCAGTTGATTATGTCGTTGCCGTATTCGGTGTTGCTGATGCGGGTCAGGCTCATGCCTTGGCCGTTGGCGGCCGGGGGCCAGTCGGCCGAGTCGTTGTAGTTGACGCGGTCGATACGGATGTAATAGCGCGTGCCCTTATCGTCGGTGTCGCCGGGCATCGACAGTTCCAGCTTTTCGCCGGCGTTGTCCAACTGTCCGCCGTACGGGCCCACCACGTTGGGCAGCACACCATGCCTGGCCGCGAACGCGGTGAGGTTCTTGGCCACCACGAGATAGCCGCCGGCCGGGATCGTTGTGTTCGGCGAGAAGGTATAATCGATGCCGTCGGTGAACCGCCACGGCACATTTATCTGCAGCACCGGGTCGTATTCCTGGAGCGTGACCGGCGATCCGCTGATGTTGTGCAGTTCGACATACTCGTGTTCTTTACCTTCGAAGCCCGCGCCCTGAAGCGGATTGTACATGATTTCCGAGATCACGATCGGGCCGACCTTCGGATAGGCGTTGGCCGCGCCGGGGGTGTTTGTGCTCATCGCCACGAAATTATACGCCCCTGTGCTCTTCTGCCAGCGGCCGAAGGCGACGCCGGTCGGCGAGGCCCCGAACGTTTCTTCATCGTAGAAACCCGTGATCTGATTGCGGGCGTCGAGACCCGAACGTACGTAGCACGCCTCGCCGTTCTCGCTGAACGCAAACGGCCTGAGGCAGCCGGGGTTCTGTGTGTTGTTGAAGTGCAGGCTTTCATAGAACACGGCGTAGCCGTACGGGGCAAGGATCGTGTTGTCGGCGATGCGGAACTTCATGTAGTCGTTCTTGCTG
>JACZKQ010000058.1 GCA_014859965.1 Phycisphaerae bacterium | reverse complement strand
GCGGCACCACAGAGGTACGGCCTCGGTCCATCGCGGGCCCTCCGAAGACCAGTATATCCAAACTCGAAGCCCTTTTCATTCTTCCGGGTGTCCCCGCGGGGGACATGATTGACTGGGGCCCCGACCGGTTTTGCTCGGCCCCGGCGGCGCCGGCTGCCCAGCGAGTTATGAGGAGAATGCGTTTGCCCTGCCTTTGCGGATGCTATTAGGTATTTCTCCCTATCAGCCTCCGGGAAGTTGAGGCACGCGAATTTGCCGTGCAGTTCCCTTGCTTTTTTGTCGTAGGCCGTGGCGGCCTGGATTTCATCATCGAAATATCCCAAGCGGTATGTTCTGAATTTGTACATGATTGCGGCGCACCATTTTCTCCTGGACCTGCTCCAACTGACCCCTTTGAAGCGTGACGTGCCCTTGCATTGTGCTCTTCTGTGGCGCTGGTTTTCTGCGGCCGTGCACAACCGCAGGTTTCGCTTGGTGTTGTTCATGCCGTCATGGTCCATGTGGTCGACGATCAGGCCCTTGGGGGCATTAAGGATCAAACGATGCATGGCGAGGCTCCGGCCCCCAAAGTAGGCATAGCAGGAAGCGGGCATGTGGCGGGCGCACCAGCGGTACTTGGCGACTCTTTCGTAATCCTCGGCGTCGACGCGGGCGTGCGGGCCGCCCTTGACGGGGATGAGGCGTTCTTTGGGGTTCGGGTTGGCCAGCGGCGGTCGGGCCGGCGCGGGCTTGAAGGCGTCGCAGGCGTTGAGCGGATGGGTCGCGCGATAGGATTTCCGCCCGGCCGGACGACGGTCGCAGATCAACTGCGGCACGGCGTGGTCCTCAAGCCGGTGCGCAAAGCGGCAATATTGGCAGGTCTTCTTTTCCATCGCAATACCCTCACTCAATAATCAATTAATCGTCTCTCTACCCTTGCACGAAATTGCGCGTTTCGTGCGAAAAATCCGAAAATGACACTGGGTCCGGAATTCGTAAGTGCTTGTGGGACAAGGATATAATTTTTTTTATTTTTTTGCCCCGTAGCAAGATAGTGTTAGCGCGTTTCATGCTATGTGGGGCAAGGCGATGCACAATGTGGGCGCAAATTTCGGCGAGCGGGACAACTGTCGGAATCCGAATACCCTGACGGGGCGGGGCGTCTGAATCCGAAGCCGCAAAGCTGCGTTTCACTCCGGCCCGCAGGCAGACAGCCCGGACCGCGCTATGTGAAGAGGCGGGTGATGTCGCTTACCGCAGGCGGCGCGGGCAGGCGGGATGTGTCGCAGTTTGCGGCGAGGAGGAATGCGGTGTCATAGGTGTGCTTGCCGGTAAAAATGCCTTTGGAATAGAGGCGGTCGCTGGCGGCCTTGCCTTTCAGGTTGAAGCCGTGGTCGGCGATGAGCAGCAGGTCGGGCGCGTCGTCCATGTAAGGGCCGCTGTAGACATCCTGTTTGCGATGGATGCTGCGGATGACCTTGCGGCCTTCGATTTCGAGAGCGGCAAAGAGCGACTCCAGGTCGCGGAGGACCGCCTCCGCCTCGGCGGCCTCCACGGTGCCGCAGGGATACCTGCCCTTGTAGTTAAGGTATATCCGTGCGGGGTCGAGGGCAAAGGCCTTCGTGCCGAAACAGATGTTTTCGATGATCGCATCCTGGCCGGTTTTGAAGTGCAGATAGCCTTTCTCGGCGAGCAGGTGGTTGACGAAGACATCGTAGTCGAGGCGTTCGAAGCCGTGGTCGGAGTGCATGATCAGCCGGTCGCTTTCGCCAAGCCGGGCGGCGATTTCACCGACGACGCCGTCAATCGTGCGGAAGTGATCTACAAACGCCGCATGGTGGGGGTGGTTTGGGTCCTCGTATGCGTCGTAGAGGAAGTGCAGCAGGCGGTCGGTGCCGGTGAAGACGAGCATAAAAGTCTGCCAATCGCAGTAATTCCAGAGATGTCGAGCGGCCCTGATCCGGGCCTGGAGCGTCTGTTCCACGTCTTCGAGGAAGAGGTCCATTGATTTGTGGGCCTTCTGGGCGTCGACATCGAGGCGGTAGTCGAACTCCTTGAGCGTGGGGATCAGGGAGGGGGGGTAAACACTCTTGTTGAGATCGATGGAAACGAAGCCCGAAATCAGTACGCCGTTGGCGCCGCGAACAGGGTAGGTCGACGGGACATTGATAATGACCGACTTGCCTTGGCATGTCTCCCAGAACGGGGGGGCTTTCAGGTCGTTGTAATTCGGGAAACGCATGCGATACGAGTTCGGGTGCAGTTCCATAAACCCGAAGATGCCGTGCTCGGCGGGATTCTTGCCGGTGATCATGGAGGACCATGCGACATTGGAGATCTCCGGCATGGAGGAGCGCATCGGCGAAAAAAAACCGCCGTCAATGAGGCGGGCGGTATTGGGCATCACACCGGATGCGGCAAAGTCTTTTATCATGGCGTAAGGGACGCCGTCGAGACCGATGATGACTGTTTTGGCGTTCATGAGCGTCGCAATCTATTTCGAAAGTGTGATAATGCCGCCGGCACAGGTGTTTTCGTTGCGGACGAGCACAAAGCGGCCCATCTCCTGAACGTCGTTAAAATCCGTGATGGCGACCGGCTTCTTGGTCTTGATGGTCACTTCGGCGACTTCGAGGTTTTGAATGTCGTCCGCATCTTCAGCAAGGAGTTTCAGCGTCGATGAATCGATTTTCCTGCCGATCATTTCTATTTTACAGAATATCTCCTGCGTAGCGCAGCGAAATGTCAGCTTCTCGCCTTTGAGGCCGGGCGTCCTGGACATCCAGAATACGCTGGCGTTGAGCGTGTCTGTCAGCCGGGGTTCGCGGCCGGGCAAACAGACGATGTTGCCTCGGTCGAGGAAAACAGAATCTTCGGTGGTGATGCCGACGCACTCGCTGGCGATAGCCTGCGTCGGACTGGCGAGAAACTTCTCGATGGACTTGACCCGGGTTTTCTGGTGGGTGGGCAGCAGCATGACCTCCGCGCCGACCTCCAGTAAGCCCGCTTCGACGCGGCCCACATTAATGCGTTTGTCATCGATCTTGTAGACGTCCTGAACCGGGAACAGCAGCGCCCGATTCTCGACGGGAACCTTGTTTTTCAGCGTGTCGAGGCTCGCAAGAAAAGTCGGACCGCTGTACCAGGGCATTTTGTCCGATCGGGCGGTAATGTTCTCGCCGCGGATGGCGGAGATGGGCAGGTAGTACTCGGGTTGTATGCCGATGGACGCCAGCCATTCCCGGACCTCATCGCACAATGCGGCGAAACGCTGTTCAGAATATTCTACCAGGTCCATCTTATTAAGAGCGACGACGACCTGCCGCAGCCCCAACAGGGAGAGCATGTACGAGTGCCGCTTTGTCTGCTCCTTGACGCCCTCGGCGGCATCGACGATGAGCACGGCGGCCTCGGCCTGACTGGCGCCGGTGATCATGTTGCGGACGAATTCGACGTGGCCGGGCGCGTCGATGATGACGTAACGGCGTCTGTCCGTCTTGAAGAATACCTGGGTCGTGTCGATGGTGATACCCTGTTTGCGCTCCTCTTCGAGGTGATCGAGCAGATACGCGAACTCGGTTTCCCGGCCGAGCCCGCCGCTGGCTTTGTCGATCTCCTCGATCTTGTCGGGCGGCAGCGAGTCGGTTTCGTAGAGCAATCTGCCGATGAGTGTCGATTTGCCGTGGTCAACGTGACCGACAATTACAAAACTGAGTGCGTCCATACTGATTCCCGTTACCACTGTTCCAATTTGGTGAGTTACCGCGGCCGTCTGCGTGTTACATATAGCCGAGGGACCTGAGTTTCTGCATCATGTAATCGGATTCCTTGTCCTGGGCCCGGCCGCTGCGTTCGGAGACCTTAGTCGTCCGGAGTTCATCGATGATTCGGTCGATCGTGTCGGCCTCAGAATCCACCGGCCCGCAGCAGCTTTCGCAGCCGATACTGCGAAACCGCCTGCCCTTCGAGGCAAAGTACAGGCTCGTAACGGGAATATTCTCCCGCTTCACATATTCCCAGACGTCGATTTCCCGCCATCCCAAAAGCGGATGGATCCGCAGGTGCTCTTCCTCGGCCGCTTTTGTCTTGTACTGGTCCCACAATTCGGGCGGCTGGTTCTTGTAATCCCATTCAAAGTCCTCATCGCGCGGGCTGAAAACCCGTTCCTTGGCGCGAATGCCGTGTTCGTCACGGCGGATTCCCAAATAGAGGGCCTTGAACTTTTGCTTTGCGATGGCCTGCTTAAGGGCGATGGTCTTGAGTTCGTTGCAGCAGCGGAATTTGCCCTTGTCCGGCCCCAGCCCTCCGGCCAGCGCATCTTCATTTCGGGCGACGATCAGATTGAGATTCCACTCTTTGGCGTACATGTCCCGGAATTGGTAGATCTCCTTAAACTTGTAGCTGGTGTCGATATGCAGGACCGGAAACGGGAGATTGCCGAAGAAGGCTTTTCGCATGAGCCATAACAGGCAGGTGGAATCTTTGCCAATGGACCAGAGCATGGCGACATCGCGAAACTGGCTGTAAGCCTCGCGGATGATAAATATGCTCTGGTCCTCCAGTTTGTCCAAATGTGTTAAGGTCCGATTCATAATTATCAGTGACTCCGGCCAAAAATGCGTTGTCCGTTCGGATAAAGCAGGGTATTATATGGCAGTTGCCGCCGCGTGTCCACAGGTTAATCAACACGGTTGCTACCGGGCGGCGGGCGAAATGTTCGCATAATTGGGGGCGTCTTCAAGGACGAAGCGGAGGTTTCGCAACGGATTGCGGGCACACGGGCGAGAATTGCTTTGAAGTTTGCGTTTTTATGACTTATGGTAAGCGTACAAGCGGTGGAGCCGGATTGCGCGGCCATTTTCCCGGGATTGCCGGGAAACGGCTGAGACATGGGTGTAGTTCGGTAAGTTCGGTAATGGTTCAATCGCAATCGGCAGACGCGGAGTAGAATCTATGGAAGACCATAATATTCGGGCATTTCGCCGCATGTTCAAGTACGTATGGCCCCAGTGGCCGCGCGTGCTGGCGGTGGTGGCGATGTCCTTTGTCATCGCATTCCTGTTCGGCCTCAGTTTCATGACCATAATTCCCTTGCTCAAGGTCATGATGGGCGAAGAAGGGCTCCACGGGTGGATCGACCGCAAGGCCGCCGATGCGCGGTACGGCATGGATTTCTATGTGCCCGATATCACGGATATCCTGCAGAGTTCCGATGGACTTGCGTATTATCTGCTTGTCGTTGATGTCGAGGCGGACAGTTGGGCCGCCAAAGCGGGCCTGCAAAAAGGTGATAAGATCATCGGGGCGGGCGATGCGCTGCGCAGCCCCAGCGGGGACATGGTGCCTGCCCCCAGGCTTCTGGAGATACTGGCGACAGCCCCAAAAGGCACAGATATTTACATTGAACTCCTGCGAGATGACGGTACGGGCGAAGTAAAGCCTTTCAAAACGCGGATACAGAGCGCCGACCCCGAACAGGGGATGGCGGCTTTTAAGGCCGGGCTCGTGGGAATGGCGCAGAGGCTTGTAGCGACGCTGCCGCGCGATGAGAAGGGAGCCAGCAAGCAGCGGGCAATAGTATTTATCATCATCGTCATGGGCTTTGTGACAACGGCACGCTGTCTCGGTCGTTTCGCTCAGGGCTATCTGGCCGAAAAAATCGTGCAGGTGGCCGTGTCGAAGCTTCGCCGGGTGACGTTTGCCCACGTGATGCGGATGCCGGTGGGCTTCTTTTCGGAAAACGGGACCAGCGATACGATCAGCCGCATTGTGGGCGACACCGCAAGCATGGGCAACGGCGTGAAGGTGCTGTTGGGAAAGGCCCTCCGGGAACCGCTGAAAGCGTTTTTCTGCCTGACCGGCGCGTTTTTCCTGAATTGGCAACTCACCCTTATTTTCCTGACATGCGCCCCATTTACCATTGGAATGTTCGGCTTGCTGGGCAAGAAGATCCGCAAAGCCACCAAGCGTTCGCTGATCAGCGCCGCGGTCATGCTGGGCAAACTCCAGGGGGCGATCAACGGCCTTCGCGTCGTTAAGATATACAACCGTCAGGAGCATGAGACCGCCGCCTACACGACCATAAACGAACGTTTTCTTCGTCAGGTGCTGCGGATCGCCAAGGTGGACGCGGCCACGGACCCGCTGATGGAGATACTCGGCATGATCGCAGGCTCGGCGGCCCTGCTGGTTGGCGCTCACTGGGTGTGCAATGAGAACATGCAGCCGAGTTCGTTTCTGACGCTGCTTGTGCTGCTGGGCACCTCGGCCGAGTCGATACGCAAGGTCAGCGATATCTGGAACAAGCTCCAAGGCGCCAATGCGGCCGCCGAAAGGGTGTTCGCGGTGGTTGATCAGCCCGTGGAGTACGAGGCTGAGGATGCTGTCGATCTCGAACCGCTGCGTAATACGATAGAGTTTCGAAACATTGTTTTCCAGTATCCGGGCAGCTCGCAGCCTATGCTCAAGGGCGTAAATCTGACAGTTCGGGCGGGCCAGACGGTTGCGGTTGTCGGCCCCAACGGCTCTGGAAAAACGACGCTGATCAATCTTATTCCACGGTTTTACGACGCCACCGGCGGGTCCGTGCTCATAGATGGGCAAAATACCCGCAACGTAACGCTCCGGAGCTTACGGGGCCAGATCGGTATGGTGACCCAGAATGTCGTGACGTTTAACGATACGATCGCCGCTAACATTGGTTACGGCTGCGAAGGGGCCTCGCACGAGGAGATTGTCGCCGCCGCCAAGAGATCGTACTGCCATGAATTCATTGATCCCTTGCCCAAGGGCTACGACACAGTCATCGGCGAACACGGCGCGGGCCTCAGCGGCGGACAGCTCCAGCGCATTGTGATCGCCCGGGCAATTGTGAAAAACCCGGCGATTCTTATTTTCGACGAGGCGATGAGCCAGGTGGACGCCGACAGCGAGGCGAAAATACATCGCGCTCTGGAAGAATTGATGGACGGCAGGACCTGCTTTGTAATCGCCCATCGCTTCAGCACCGTGGTTTCGGCGGACCTGATCGTTGTGATGGAAGACGGACAGATCGCCGCCAAAGGAACGCACGATTCGTTAATCGAAAGCTGCTCGCTGTACCGCAGTTTGTATGAAACCCAATTGGTGGTGCCGGAGGCGTAATTACACCAATGAAGCAGTTAGATATCTCGCTAAGGAAGGTGAGAACGTGTGCGGTGCCGCTGCATGTTCTCGTGCCCGGCATTTGGAGCGACGTTAAGACCTGGTTCTTAATAGCCGCCCGAGCGTAGCTATGCACCTGATTGCTCGCATGCTCAAGCATTTAGTGTGCCTGAACAAAATCAATTGACTGCCGCAAAATCATCTTCAAACGGCAATAGGACGTCGCCGCTTCGCAAATCGCATCAGAGCAACATGCGAATACTTGCATTCTCCGATTCAGCTGATATTGTATCACTAAGGCGGTACGCTGTGCATCAGGTCCGTGGGCAGCCGTCGTTGGGTGAGTGCAGGAGCGAAGTTAAAAAAAGAGCATGAAGTTACTTGTTTTGACAAATAATCCCGACCGGCCGAGTTTCCGGCAGCGGTTCAGAATCTATCTAAATGATCTTCGGAATCACGGCATTGAATGTTCCGTCGTTCGTTTTCCGGCCGGCTGTGCGGCGAGGTATCGCCTGTGGAAGTCGGCGGGGGCTTTCGATGGGGTTTATCTGCACAAGAAGCGGTTGAATGCCATGGAAGCCTGGTGCATTCGCCGGTACTGCAGCACGCTCATCTATGATTTTGACGACGCGGTCATGTTCAGTGATGTCCGGCCGGATCGCCGCAGTATAACGAGATATTTGGGCTTCAGGCGGACCGCACGCCGGGCCGACGTCGTGATTGCCGGCAATGAGATTCTCGCCGAATATGCCAGGCGGTTCAATGCGAACGTTCACGTGCTGCCGACGGGTTTGGATCTGAACGATTACACGGCGCGGCACGATCATGGTGCGCCGGACAATGTGATCCGTTTGGGATGGATCGGCAGCGCCAGCACATTGCCGTATCTCGCAAGCATCCGCGGCGTACTTGAGGAACTCGGGATGCGCTACCCAAACGTGGTTCTGCGCGTGATTGGCGATCGGTTCCTGGAGCTAAAGACGATGCCGGTTGAAGAGTGTGTGTGGTCTCTCGATACGCAGGCGTCGGATCTGGCTGCCTGTCACATCGGGCTTGCGCCGCTGCCCGATGACCGGTTCACACGCGGCAAGTGCGGCTTCAAAATTTTGCAGTATGCCGCCACGGGCATTCCGTTTGTCGCCAGCGGTGTGGGCGTGAACCGCATTTTCGCCGAGCAAAGCCAGGCAGGATACATTGCCGACAGCAAAGAGGAGTGGAGTTGCCGTCTGTCGCGGCTCATCGAGGATGAGCGTCTGAGGTCACAACTCGGTCAGAATGGCCGTCGGTACGTTGCACGATTCGATGCGAAAACTACAGGGGCCAGGCTGATTTCTATTCTGAGCAATGCGATTGGTACGCAGGTACATAAAGGCGAGGCACTTCATGGATCCGAAGTTCCGATTTGATTTAAACGAAATTATTGCACGCGGTGAGCGAATCGTTGTCGACGTCGGATGCGGCAGCCGAAAGAAAGCCGGCACGATCGGTATCGACAAGATTGACCTGGAGGGAGTCGACATCGTGTCGGACCTTGAGGAGGGCTTGTCGTTCTTTCCCGACGGGTCCGTTGACGAGATCCACTGCCGAAGCGTTTTGGAACATGTGGAGAATATGGAAGGCCTGCTGACCGAAATGCTTCGCGTCCTGAAGGCGGAAGGCCGGGCGCACATTTTTGTGCCGCACTTTTCCAATCCGCACTTCTACTCCGACTACACCCACCGGCGATTCTTTGGCCTGTACACGTTCTACTATTTCGTTGAGCCCGCCAAACAATTGAAGCGCAAAGTGCCCAACTACTACTCCTCTGTCCGGCTGCGGATTCTCAAGCAGCGCCTTGTTTTCCGTTCAACCTTTAAGCTGTTCAATCCATTCAAGAAAGCCTGCGGCCGGCTGATCAATCTTCACCCGCGCGTGCAGGAATGGTACGAAGAGAACTTGTGCCATTTCTTGCCCTGCCGGGGCATTGAGGTTGTGTTCACGCGGGATGTGCAACAAAGACAGGCGTTTTGCCTGCAAGCCGTTGCCGAATCCGGGCAAGCACCACCGCAGCAAGACTTCTGCGGCGCGCGCTCTGCGATGGATTCTCCTGGAGGTACGCCTGAAAGAATCGCATGCGATCGGTTCGGCTGATCTGGTCGTCGGTCAGCATTCCTATCTGGACGAGGTTTTTAACGCGCAGCCTGTGCGGCAGATGCTTATGACCGATGGTGCGTTCATTGTCGATCAAATAGAATTGCCAGCCGTCGGCGGTATCGGCAGCCAGGACGTTGCCGGGCCGAAGATCGCCATGACAGATTTCGCGGGCGTGCATCCGGCCGACAGTGCTGCCCAGGCGGCGAATGAAATCGCGGCGCCGCACACGCGTCCGGCGTTCGTCCGCCGGCAGTCGGCCGAGCCAGGCATATACAGGGCTTGCCTGCTCCACTTGCGACGTCACGACAAAGCATCGCGTCCGAAAGAAAAACTGCCGGTCTTCACCCACCGCGATCACAGGGGGCGCGGCAAGGCCGTTTCGGGCGAGCAGCAGGGTGGCTTTAAGACTCCGCATGGCCCGGCTCGGACGAAATAGATGTTTCACGAAGTCACATGCGGAGCGATGCAGATATTGCTTCAGATAGAAGTGTTCGATGCGGCCCGGCAGACTCAGCGAACACTTGAACACACGCGCGTACCTGGACGAGGGGATTTTCTGGAAAGGACCGCGGACCCCGTCGAAGAGTCCGTCCTCGGACAAAACCGTTTTGCCGCTCCCCGGCAAGTCTTTGTGCATCCACAATCGCCAGCCGCCAAGACGGATTCGCACGTAGTTTTCATAGCCGATCGCAGGTCTTGGCATGACGTCTTTCAATGCCCCACAATAGCAATACCCAGTTCGTCGGCCAACGCGATCGTCCGGGGCTTGTCGATAATGATGGTCTTGCCTTTTTGCACCACAAGGCACTTTCCGCCGTTGGCGGCGAGGCTTGTGACGGTATCCGGCCCCACACAGGGCACATCGAATCGCATATCCTGGCCGGGCTTTGCCGCCTTAAGAAGCGTCCAGTTCCCTTTGCGGCACAATTGTCCCGCTCGAATAATCATGGCGGCCGTGCCTTCGATGGCCTCGACGGCGATAATCTCGCGCTCCCGCACGGCGATGGCCTGACCTATGTCCAGGTCCCCAATCTGCTTGACGACCGGCCAGCCGAACTCCACATCGGCCTCAACGGACGGGCCGGGGCGGCATCGCGTCATCACCCCCTCGTCGGCCAGGTGCTCTTTGCAGTACATCGTGCTGTCCTCCAGGATAATGCCGCCGGCTGCGAGTTCATCGGCGATCGCGCCCAGTACGGCATCGTTTCGCTTGTCGCTGTGCCGCAGCCGCCAATACCAGATGCGTATGGCCCGCCAGTCGGGGATGTACCGGATAATCCGCCATGGCACGAACAAATTGGTTTTGGCGACCCGACCCACCATGACAGTGCTGGAGACGCCGTGTCGGCGAAGTTTTTTCATCCACCCGCCGGGCCGCGCCACCGCTCCTTGAAAGTAGACATCGACGTGGCGGCGCAGGTCGCTTTCAACGCTGCCGGCCAAACCCACGCAAACGACGTTGAAACCCGCGTGCCTGGCGCCTTCGGCGATCAGGAAGGGCAACCGGCCTCCGCCCGCAATCAAACCCAGTACGTTCGTGGCGTCCATTCCCCTCAATCTGATATTTCGCAGTGGTCAAGTCTCTTTTCAATCTTGCGAATTCTCTTGCGCATCTCGGGCAGATACTCGATAAGAGCGTAGGCGCGCCGCGCCTTGTCGGCCTCAATGGCAGGGGCCCCGAAAACGCTGGCCCCATCAGGGAGATCATTAATAACACCCGCCTGGGCGCCGATCTTAACGAGATTTCCGATCTTCACGTGGCCGACAATGCCTACTTGTCCGCCGAGCATGCAGTGATGCCCTACGGCAGCGGAACCGGCAATGCCCACCTGCGGCACCAGCAGACAGTGCGGACCTATCTTTGCGCCGTGTCCGACAGTCACCATGTCGCCGATTTTGCTGCCCGCCCCGATGACAGTGTCGTCGAGTGTGCCCCGCTCGATTGCCGAGCCGGCGCCGATTTCAACGTCGTCCTCGATAACCGCTCGGCCTATCTGGGGAATTTTGTGGTGGCGGCCGCTATGCGTGGCGAACCCATAGCCGTCCTGACCTATGGACGCGTTGGATTGAACAATAACACGGCTTCCGATCACGCTGCCGTCATAGATCACCGCGTTCGGGTAGATAATACAGTCGTCGCCCATGCGCACGCCCGGTCCGACAAACACGCCCGGATAGATGTGGCAGTTGTTGCCAATAATGACGCCTTCGCAGATTGTCGCGAAGTTATGTACATGGCAGTTGTCGCCGAGTCTGGCGTCCGGGGCGACCTGCGCGAGCGGACTCATCCCGACGGGTTTATGCGGCCGATGACCATGGAGGAGCACGACCGCCTGCATAAAGGCGTAATACGGATCCTTCGCAACCAGCAGGGCTCCGACGGATTCCAATTCTTCGCCGACGATCACCGCCCCGGCGCGCGTTGTCTTTAACAGGGGCAGGTACTTATTATTGTTTAGAAAGGTGATCTGTCCCGGCTGTGCCTGTTCGAGCGTGGCGGCCGAGGTGATGATTGTTGCACCATCTCCCACGACGCGGCCGCCGGTATGTTCCGCCAATTGCTGGAGTGTCGTTTCCGCCATCGAATGCTTCCCTGTCATTAATAGAACATGTATTATAGCGACAGCAGGGCTGTCGTCAATTCCCCAAGGCGCGCAATATCGCGTCATAGACACAATCGGCGTCATCGCGGGTCGCCTGCATGAAACTTGCAGCGGGCGGCGTCAGGACCGTGACGCGGGGCCCCAGCGGCCTGTACCGCCGTGGATCCGTGGGACCGAAAATTGCCAGTGTGCTCTTGCCGAGGCTTGCCGCAAGATGACTGATGCCGCTGTCATTACCGAGATAGACGTCAGCCCATGTCAGCACCTGAAGCACCTTGGCCAGGTCCCCTCCAGACAGGCAGGGAGCGATGTCTGAAAGGCGTTGGCGCACACTCGAAGGCATGCGTTCCATTTCCACCGGGCCGTAAAGAAACAAGACCTGAATGCCGTCACAAACCAGACGCCGAGCCACCTGGCGGAAATTGTCCACATGCCAGCATTTCGCCCGGCCGCCGCTGCCCGGGTGAATAACCGCAAGGTGATCATCGGGATTAATTTCCAAGGCTTCAAGAAAACGCCGGCCTTCCTGGGCATCGCCCGCGTGGGCCCTCAGCGAACAAGCCGCGGCATCGAAGACCGGAGGAGTCGACGGGACCTGGTTTTCCTGCAGGTACGCACGGATGTAGAACTCACTGACGTGGCCGTCGGATTCGCCCGAAGACGCCAGCGGCAGCAGCGTGACTTCAGCCGGGTGACTGCAGTTGAGCGTAAAAATGAAATTGGTTTCAAAATTCACGTCGCCGGCCCCCATAAAGCTGATAATATGTTCGTAGGCGGCGAATGAACCAATGAGTCGGTCGTGATCCTCGACCGTAAAGACGCGATGGTCTTCGAAGAGGCGATGAAAGTCTATGGATTCAAGCGACTTGATGGTGTCAATACAGGTTCTGCCGGGATAGAAGTCGATGTATTCGGTGCGGCCGATGAAATCAATGCCGCCCAGGTCAAACGCGGACCTGACAAGGGACGCCAACGGAAGCGTCAAAAGGCAATCGCCGATAGCTCCGGGACAGATAATACAAGCACGCCGCCGATTGCGGTTGGCCTGTTCTTCTTCCTCGCGCACCATCTGTAGAATATCTTTTGTCACAATCGCCGCTCACCATATCCAAAAAGTCTGCAAGTTCACGCGGACCATCTTAGTCGCCCCCCGGCGGCAAATCAACTCTTTTGCACGGCACCCGGCCGAGTCATGCTATTCTTCTTTCTTCGCGGGCGCCAATCCTTTAAGGAGGTCGGTTGCCGCCTTGCCGAGGTCTTTGCCGGCGGCAGCGCCCTTTTCCAATATTTGCTGCCCGACATCCAGAAGCATTGACCCGTGGCCGCGCAGCAGCGTCTTCATCGGTTCGATCATGTTCCGCGGCAGGATATTCTGCCCCTTTTCCGCAACGCCGGCGGCAATAGCCTGAAGTATCTTGGCTGTCAGAATGGGCAATGTCAGTTTGTTGTCATGGCCGAGATTGGTCATCTCGATAGGCGCCAAGGTCAATTCTACGGTATCGAGACGCCCCGGAATAGGCAGCAGCTTGGCGCGGACCCTGACGTTGGAGATTGTGAGCGTGTCGATGCGGAGCTTCTTGCGCCCGGCATCCTCCGGACGGGGTTCTGCATCACCTGCGGGCAGCGACTTAAGCACCTCGTGGAGATTGTTCTGGACAATGTCCTTCTGCTCGATCACCAGTATAACGTTGTCGAGGTTCATCCGGTGGATGACGACCGTATCGTGCAAAAGGGATCGGATATCCATGTCCATCTGTCCGCTTGCGAGCTGAAGCATCTTTTCGTGCTGATAGCCGGGCGGATTCGCGATGTCCAATCCGGCCAGCCCGAGCCGGCCTTTAAAGATTGAGAAACTCACGTCGTCCAATGTGACGGGTACTTGCAGGGTGTTACTGCCGGTTTTTTCGACGCTGTACTTCAAAGCCTGCGCCCCGAAAAAGTGAATGCCTGCCGCGACAAGGAGCACGACGATCAGAACCAGGAAAGCCGTACCGAAAATGAACTTGCGGATTCCCCTCAGCACAGCATCCTCCCGGGTGAATTACTGCGAATTTTCGAGCACATCGAGCAACTCCTTTTGCACGTTGAAGCCAAGCCTGCCGGCGATCTGAGCATGCTTGAGCGCCGCGGCATGATTTTTGACCATATAATAGCTGATGGCCAGCGCGTTATGCGCTGACGCGTTCTTCGGATCAATGTGCACGGCATCCAAATAGGCGGTAATGGCCTGATCGTAGGACTCCATATTCCCATATGCAACGCCGAGGTTGTAACGCAAACCCGAATTGTCGGGCTGGTACTGGATCGCCCGGCGATAGCAATCTGCCGCTTCCGGATACGCTTTTAGGGCGATGTATGCGTTGCCGAGGTTCTGAAGCGCAGCAGGAACAGCCGGTTCCACCGCCAGCAATTGTCGATAGGTATCAATCTCGTGCTCGGTATGCCCGAGTTTGTCGTATGTCAGGGCCAGGCCGAAATACGCGCCCGTGTTTGACGGGTCAAGCGCAATGGCCTCGGTGAAGTGCCGTACCGCGTCCGCCAGGAAATCGGTTTCGTAGTAGCAGTACGCCAGGTTCGTATGTGCCGACGTCCAGCCGGGCGCGATCTGGAGGGATCGGGTATACTGAGCGATTGCCGCACCGTAATTCTTCATTTCACGATAAACGTCGCCCAGGAGCAGAATGCTGTCGACGTCGTTGCCGTCGAGACGCAGCGCGTTACGCAGTTCAATGAGCGCGTTGTTCGTTTGCCCCTGCCGCAGATAGGTGTTTGCCAGATTTCGGTAGGCATCGGCGAAATCCGGCTGCAGCCGAATGGCCTCGCGATAGGCGCTGACAGCCTTCTGGAAATAGCCGAGATAACCGTATCCGTTGGCGAGATTATTGTGGGTCTTCGGGTCGGTATTGATGATTTGAAGGGATCTCAAGTAGTGATTGACGGCGTCCGTCGCCCAGCCCTTCTTCAGATAGATATTGCCCAGATTGGTGTGCGCTTCGGCCAGATTGGGGTTGATCGCAATGGCCCGTTCGAGTTCGAGCTGTGCATTATCGATTTCACCAACCGCGCTGTAGCTGTTGCCCAGGTTATTGAAGAAGCAGCCCAGCGTCTGCCGCTTGCTCAGGTTCTTCATATAAAGGCTGTCTTTGTCCTGAGGCGGTTTGAACTTTTCTGTGTAGTGCGCATCATCGGCGCTTCGGCCCATGCTGGTGGTCTCGATATTGAGACGCACCCGGCCGTCGTCATACCTGACGAAAAAGTGGCCGGGAACCACCACACCGTACAGCGGCAATCCGATCCGCTCGCCGATCGCCAGATACAATACAGACAGGCTCAGACAGTAGCCGCGCCGCGTATCGATGACGTTGTGCAAAAAAAGGTCTTCAGGATTGTCGGCCGTATCGAGTGAGCTGAAGCCCGTCTCCTCATAGAGATATGCGTTGATAACGGCAACGGCCCGCACATCCGATGGACGAATGTTCTTCTTGTCGAGTTGCTTGAGTATGTCGGTGGCCATCCCGTCGAGCTTCAACCGGTACTTGTGCACGCTCTTTTCGTTGCTCCATTGACGGCTCAGCAGCAGGGCGGCGGTGCCGATGTCGATTTGATCATCCTGCAGCCGCAAGACCCGATCAATGGTATAGGCCTGCAGGCCCTGTTTCCCCGCGTTGACCAGACGGTAATAAGCCGCCGCATCGCACAAAGGCAATACCAGCACAATCAACAGAATGTAAAAGCATTTCTTCATCATGCACTCAGATACAACTGAGCTTCTCCTTGGCGCCGGCGACCGTCAGGCCTTGCACAGCGATCTGCTTCACCGGATGACTCATGCCGCTGGTTATTTCCACGGCATTCTTCCGGACGCCGAGCTTGCCTGCAAGAAACGCCAGCAGGCAATCGTTGGCCTTGCCCTTCTCGGGCGGCGCCTGAACTTTGACCTTCAACATGCCCTCCATCTCGCCGGCCATCGCCGTCCTGCTGCTGGCCGGCACGACCTTGACCGTGAACAGAATGCGGTCGCCCACCTGCTTGATCTCCACGCCCGCCACAGGTCACACGTTTTCCCGTGTGTTTCTGCCGACGGCGAACTGTACGTACCGCTCAATCTGTGTGGCGAGTTCGCTCAGCGAGGCAAGTTGAAAATCCTCATAGTGGCCGGGCACAAAATCGCCGTTCAATGCCTTTTTGAAGATGCGGACGCGCACCAGCGGCAGGGGGGCCTCGGGCCGACTGAAATCGGAGTTCTTATGCTCTGTCAGTTCTACACGGTACTCGTCACTTATGAACACGAGGCACTTGCCTGTGTAGACGGCCATTGGAAAGTAATCATACAAAAGCTTCAGCACATCCATTTTTTGCTCTGACACGCCGCTACTCCCTTACACAATTGCCGGTCATTATATCTTGCCGCCTCGCTCACCGCAAGCAGCCGACCAGGTCCTTTATATCACCTATACCTCGCATGCGACAGTATTCGCCGATGCCCTGTACGATTTCAACGGCGCTCGCCGGGTTGGCGAATGTCGCGGTTCCCACCGCCACCGCAGAGGCTCCTGCGATGATGAACTCAAGGGCATCCGAGGCGGTCCTGATGCCGCCGAGCCCAAGTACCGGAACGCCGCAGGGCCTGGCCACATGTTCATAAACACGGTTGACCAGGTACACCGCAATCGGCTTTATCGCCGGCCCGCTCAGGCCGCCTGTCCGATTGGTTAACACAGGGGTTTGTCGCCAGATATCGACCACCATCGCCGTAAACGTGTTAACCAGACTCAGGGCGTCGGCCCCCCCGTCAACTGCGGCCTGTGCCGTCATAATAATATCGGTCACCGCGGGCGTCAGCTTGACGATGAGGCATTTGCCCGGGGCAGCCTGTTTGACAGCGCCCGTTATCTCACGTATCTGGACAGGATCCGTACCAAAAGTAATGCCGCCTTTTTTGACATTTGGGCAACTGATATTCAGTTCAAGGCCTGCTATCGCACTTTCACCGGAAAGCCGTCTGGCTACGGCGACATACTCGTCTATGGTTTGGCCCGCCACGTTCACAAAAACGGCGGTTTGGAGGGCCTCAAGAACAGGTATCTTCTCCTCGATAAAACGCTCAAGGCCGATATTAGCAAGGCCGATGGCGTTGAGCATGCCGCAATTTGTCTCGACGGCGCGTGGGGGCGGGTTGCCTTTGCGGGGGTGCAGGGTAATGCTCTTGGTGATGAAGCCCCCAAGAGCGTTAAGGTCGAAAAAATCGGCGAGTTCATCGCCGTATCCGCACGTTCCCGATGCCGTCAGCACGCAATTGGCGAGAGTAACGCCCGCAAAATTCACTGTCATGTTCACATCTTTGGTCATTTGCGAAAACAAACATCCTTTGCATTAAAAACCGGTCCGTCCTTGCAGCAGAGCCTGTACTCCGTTTCGCCGGCGGCTGCCCTGGTCTCCACTGCACAGCTTTGACAAACGCCGATACCGCAGGCCATCATTCGCTCCATGCTCACCTGGCAGTCGAGGCCGTGTTTTTCTGCAAGCGATGCGACGGCCGCGAGCATCGGTTCCGGCCCGCAGGCGTACACTATGGCGTCTTCAGCCTGGACCGCATGCTGTGCCAGCCATGCGTCGGCGCAATCCGTCACCAGCCCTTTGGCCCCCGCCGATCCGTCGTCTGTCGCGACATAAGCCTCATCGCCCAGACGAGCGAACTCGTCGGGAACACATCGCCCGCCATCCAGAACATTTACGATAAAAGGAAAATCATCCAGCGTCTTTGCTCCTGCAAAGACGATGACTCGCATATCTGGGTAATTGCTTCGGAGGTATTCGGCCAGGTGCTGTAAGGGGGGCGAGCCCATCCCGCCGGCAATCAGCACAGCAAGGCGTTTGCCACGCGGGACCGAAAAACCATTACCCAGGGGGCCGATCACACTGACGACATCATCAGGCTTCAAGGTTGTCATCCTGAGCGTTGATGGCCCCAGCACGCAGTAGAGGATCTCGACGCAGACAGCAGGGGGGCTGTCGCCTGCAAGGTGCACATCACTGAAACTGAAGGGCCGACGCAGAAGGATTTTCTTTGCGGCGGCATCCCGCAAGGGTTTGTCGATAGCCCCGGTCGGGGGAAGCCCGAGGCTGGACAAATCCAACTCAGCGAACTGTCCCGGCTTGACGTCTCGAAAAAACGCGGATCCTCGGGCATCCAACCGAAGATTCAGCCGACGGTAGCACCGTCGCACGATTGTGTTCGTGAGAACCGTTGCTTCAAAGCAACCCCTGTTCGGCCGTGCGTCACTATTCTTCATAAGCACCTGCAATAACGGCAATTAAGCAGCAGGGCATAAAAAAACTTCCGGAACATTCATCCACTGACGCTCCGGAAGCTTGCCACGGCAAAAAAGCCGCTGAATTTATTCTGTGGGCCGGGCTATTCATCTCTGCTCCCGACGTGGGCGCTAAGAATATCATATCTTTTCGGCGTTGTCAACAAGCGGACTCAATTTAACAAAACAAAAATGACAATTTTTATAAATCTTTTGCCGGCATCAACTTATGGGCCTATAAAACCTTTAGCCAACAGGCGTATGCAGGTAAGCAGAAAGAGCGGCATCATGGACCTTTTTAAGTGACACGTTGCTGCCAGCGGCCGCGGCGGCACAGTCGGCGTACTCCGGCTTGGCAAAGACTTGCTTAGGGCCCAGAAAGCCCAGCTTAATCCGTATCGGACCATACTCAGTTCTGACCGAAATGTACTCCCTCTTGAGGATGCTTCGCTCGAGCAGCCGCTTTCGAATGCCAAGCGTCAGTCCCTGATTAAAGACAATGCTTTCGAGTTCACCCGCTTTTTCAGGTTCGGCGAGGATCGACAATGTCACGGCAGGGCGGTTATGCTTCATGTAAACGGGGGCTGTGAAGGCATCCAGCGCGCCGTGCTTCAGCAGCAGGTCGACCGCGTGGCCGAGCGTCTCCCCGTCCGCATCATCGATATTGCACTCCAGCAGGCATACGACATCTGTTTCCGGAGCTTTTTCATCCGTGGAGCCGAGTATGAGCCGCAGCACATTGGGGAGGTCCTCGAATTCCTTGGTCCCGGCGCCGTAACCGATCGAACCAATTCGCATGGGCGGCAGAGCGCCGAACTGTGAGACGGTCTCGGCAATGATTGCCGCGGCGGTGGGGGTAAGCAGTTCGGCCTCGACGGGGCCGCCGCGCACAGGCGCATGGGCTTCCTTGAGAAGTTCAACCGTTGCAGGGGCCGGCGCGGGCATTATTCCGTGTGCACAGTGAATCATGCCGCCGCCCACCGAAAGGGGGGAACAGCAGACCTTTTCAATGCCTAATGCGTCGAAGCCTGCGCAGGCCGCCACGATATCCACGATAGAATCGACCGCGCCGACCTCGTGAAAGTGTATCTCCTGCGGGTCTTTTCCATGAATTTTGCCTTCTACCCGGGCCAGTCGTTCAAAGATTGCGACGGCACGCTGCTTTGCGGCATCCGGGATGCTGCTGCGGCCGATGATTGCGAGAATATCGCTGAGTCCGCGGTGGTGCTGATGACCGGCGGCAGTCCCGAAATGAATGGCGCTGATGCCGGATCGTTTCACGGGGGCGACATGCAACTGAAGCCCCTCGATGGCAAGTGACGCGATTTGGTCTCGCAGATAATGCTCATCGAGACCGGCGTCGAGCATGGCCGCAACGATCATGTCGCCGGCGGCCCCGGAAAAACAATCAAAATACGCGATTTTCATAACTTCCTCTCATTTAGAAACTTCTGCAACATTATGGTGCGCCGGGGCGTTTGTTCAAGCACAAAGATGCAGGAGAGGCTTGAAAAACTTGCAATGCTGTGGTAAATATGCCGATATGGTCAAAGGATTTGGCAAAGTAGTGGCAGCGGCCCTCGTGGGCCTTGTTTTTGCGCCGGCTGCGATGGCGTCACTGTCGAGCCGCATCAACGCCATCGTGAACGACAAGTCGCAGAAGGCCGCCCGCTTCACCATCAAGATCGTCGATGCAGGCTCCGGAAAGCCAATTTACACGCGAAACAGCGACACTCTGATGGTTCCGGCATCAAATATGAAGATCGTCACCTCCGCGGCAGCCCTTCACTACCTCGGCACCGATTACCAGTTTGTTACCAGAGTCGGCCTTATCGGCGAAACCCTTGTCATCATGGGAGGCGGAGACCCGCTCCTGGGCGATCCGCAGACCGACCAGAAAAACGGCAAGATCGGCGGATGGATATTTGACGACATCGTCAAGGCCCTCCAGGAAAACAAACAGACAAGGCTGCGGGAAATCATTATCGACCGCTATTTTTTTGACAGTAATCGCGTTTGCCCCAATTGGCCAGTCGAGCAGTTGAACCAGAGCTATGCCTGTGAGGTCAGCGGGCTCAACTATAACAATAATTGTGTTAGAATATCCGTCCGAAAGTCAGGCGGCAGGGCTATCGTGGCGGTGGATCCCGCGACCCGTTATATCGATCTCCTTAATGAGGTCACGGTCACGTCCAAGGGAAATAATGTCATCGGTGCGTACCGCAGCGCCCAGCCAAACAAGCTGAAGATCGTGGGAAGGGTGTGTGACGAAAGCGGGGCGTCGGCCGACGTCGCCATCGAAGCGCCGGCCACTTTTTTCGGCGTTCTGCTGGCGGAGCACCTCGCCCGTTCGGGAATCGAAATCCCGAGTCAGATTGTTCATAAGTACGTCCGCAACAACAAGCATATCCGGATTATTCGCGAGTACGCCACCCCCTTGAGCGATGTGCTGGCGCGGTGCAACAAAGACAGCCTGAACTTGGCGGCCGAAGTGTTCGTCAAGACGATCTCGGCCGAGCACACAGACGGCAGGATCAATGGCGAATGGCCCCACGGACAGGTACTTGTGGGACGCTATCTGCGTTCGTTGGGAATCGCCGATGACGAGTTCATCCTCGACGACGGCAGCGGCCTGAGCCGTCAGAACAGGCTGACGGCTAATGCCCTCACGCGGGTTCTACTGGAGATTTACCACAGCGACAACTGGCCTCTGTTCAGGGATTCGCTGGCGGCGGGGGGGGTCGACGGCACTGTCGCCAAGTACTTTCGAAGTGACAAGTACCGAGGCAAGGTCATCGGGAAAACAGGGTATATTGATGGCGTCAGGACGTTTTCGGGTGTCTGCGCAACCGCTGCCGGCGACGTCATCTTCAGCATTCTCACCTCTGGAGGCACTGCCGCCACACGCGCCGCGATTAATAGCATCGCCGAAGCCATCATCGATGAGCTGGGTTGAGGCAGGATCGGATTACCACGGGGTCAGCTCGCCGGTCAACTCTTCTATGAGGTCCTTCATGGTGACGATGCCGATGACTTTTTCACCGCCTTGGGCGTCCCTGTGACTGGGTGACACGACCCGCATCATACGGTAATTGTCCTTGCGCATGAGCGTAATGGCATCAAGCACGGACGTGGCGGCTGCAATCCGGCCGATCGGCCGCAGGAAATCGTGCAGATCGCTGAACGTATCATTCTCCGCAAGCACCCGATAGATGTTGATGAGACCCACAATATTGCTTCGGTGGTTGCTGTACACCGGCAGTCGCGTGTAGGGTGCGTTTCGAAGCACCTCGCGAAGGGCGGCCGCATCGGTTTGCACATCGACCATGACCACACTCATTACAGGAATCATGACTGCCTGCACCGGCATGGCCGGCATATCGACCGCCCTGTTCATAATATCTTTCTGAAATGAGCTGACAATGCCTTCATCTCGCGTTTCATCGATAATTTGTTTTATCTGCGTGCGCTGTCCGGCAGTGATGACCTCGGCCGCATTTGGTGGCAGATGAAACAGCTTCGACAGCGCGGCCGAAATCCATTTGAGAAGGGCGAGGGCCCCGAGGCGCGAGAAGAACTGGTGAAAAAACCACAGCAGCGGCGCCATACGGGGCAAAATGGTGTCGGCGTAAAGATAGCAGATACTCTTAGGAATGATGTCGCCGAAGAGGAACAACGCTGGCGTCATTATTACAGTGGTGTAGAACTCCGCGCTGTGGTCAGAACCGGTCTGCAGGAGGAGCATGTATGTCATGAGGCTCGCGGCCATATAATTGGCGAGATTGTTGCCGAGCAGGGCGGTCAGAATGAAGCCGCGACTGTCCGCGAGCACATCTCGCAGAAGAGAGAAAACAGGTTTGTGCTGGGCGATTCCGAACCGGAGATGGAATCGGCTGAAACGGTAAAAACCCGTCTCAGAGCCGGAAAAAAAGGCGGAAAGCAGCACCGCGGCAACAATCCCGCATATCAGTAATACCAAAACCATTTTGCATTCTCTACTGTGAAGATTTCGTGCCGATGGGTTCGAGGGTCAGGATCAACGTCTGAACCCGACGTTTGTAAACCTTTTCTACTGTAAGCGTAACATGGTCTAATCGGACAGCATCGCCGGGTCGCGGAATTCTTCCCATTCGACCGGCGACAAATCCGCCAAGCGTGGCGACACGGCTTTTTTCCGGTTCAATCCCAAGGGCGTTCGCCCAGTCGTGGATCGCCAGATCGCCGGCAAGGCGGTACCGCATCGGGCCGAGTTGTTCGATGGCAGGCGACTGCTCGTATTCCTCGGTCAGCGGCTCAATAAGTTCTGAAATGATGTCATCCAGCACCACTTGGCCGGCAATCCCTCCATACTCGTCGACAACGATCGCCATATCGCGGCCCCGCTGCCGGAAAAACTGAATCAGCGATTCCACGGTTTTCTGTTCGGGTACGAAGTCGATGGGATCCAAGAGACTCTCAAGCGGCTTGTCCGGCTCCAGCAGGAGATTGCGGATATGGATCGTGCCAACCATGTTGTCAATATTGCCCGAGTAAAGCGGTATTTTATGCAGTCTGTTCCGATGCATGACAGCGAGGATTGTTGCAGCAGGCTCGGCGATGTCGCAGGCGGGCATATCGACGCGGGGCTGCATCACATGCCGCACTTTTAGCCGGCTGAACTCCAGTATTTCCAGGAGCAACTGGTTTTCATCGCGGGTAATCAGGCCCTCCTTGCGGGTCGTCTCAATAAGCATCTTCAGTTGGTCCACACTTGTATGGCGTCCGGCAAGTTTGCCGTCGGCTTGGAACGTCAGCAATCGAACCGCGGGCTTAACCACGATCCATTCGAAGGCGGCAAGCAGGGGGGCCAACGCCCTCACAAACACATAGCAGAAGGGCGCCGCCACCAGACTGAATCGGATTGAATGAGAATAAGCCAGCGATTTCGGCAGCATCTCGCCAAAAAGCAGCAGGACTGCAAAACTTGCCGCAGCCGTAACGCCCGCGGCCGCGGGATGGATCGCCTGGGCCAGTTGTATGGCCAGAACGCTGGACAAGGCGAAGAAAAGGACGTTGACAGCCATGTTGCCCAGCAGGATGCTGGTCAACAGGCGATTGGGAATCCGCAGCAGTTGCGCGGCGGTCTTTTCGAGACGATTTTTTGATGCTCCAAAAGCCTGGAGCTGCCGTCGCGAAATGTTAAAGAAAGCTGTTTCAGAGCCCGAAAAAAAAGCCGAAAGGCACAGCAACCCCAACATCAGGCCGATTCGCCAGATATTTGCAAGCAACACCGCCATGCCGCATCCTCTCAGAGCCTGTCGTCAGGGTATCGGAAGGGTTATTCGAAATGTCGTGCCGTGCCCGAGTTCCGAATCGACCGAAATCGCGCCGTCATGCGATTGGATGACGCGCTTGCAGAAGGCAAGCCCCAGCCCGGCCCCCGTCCGAGGCGCCTCGGATTCCTCGGTCTTGGTGGTGAAGAACGGTTCGAATATTTTCTGCATGTGTTCGCGTGCGATGCCGCAGCCGGTATCGCGGACTTCAATGCGGACAAATTCGTCAAACTGCTTTGCCGCAATAGTCAGCAGGCCGCCCGCTTCCAGCATGGCTTCGCGTGCGTTCAGGATCAGATTCATGAGAACCTGCTGGAGGGAGATGCCGTCAGCCCAGACCGCCAGATCGCGTTCTATTTCGAGAACGACGGTAATGCTGTCCTTTGAAAAATCCCTCGCCAGGCATTGGAATATCTCTTTGACCAGCGCCTCGACATTGCAGGACGCCTTCGCCTGGGGGCGTCCATTGGCCATCGCCAACATGCTCTGGAGAATCTTCGACGCGCGCCGGGCGTTCAGCGCGGTCTTTTGCAGGGTCTTCTGAATCAGTTGCTTATCCTCCGGATGGCTCAGGGCCAATTGCGCGTAGGTGCCGAGGGGCGTCAGAACATTGTTCATTTCATGGGCAATCATAGCCGAAGTCAGGCCGAGATTCGCAAGGGCCTGCATGTGCCCCATCTGCGTTTCCAGCTCGTCATTGCGGTTGCGCTGGGTCGCCAGTTGGTGGTGAAGTGATCGCCGCTGATCGAGTATTCGTGTCACAAAGCCCGCTCCTTCGTTGTCCGGAAAAAAGTTGTTTCGGCAACACACGCCGATTATCATGTACATGTCCTTTATTGTATCGACATTTTGACATCTTTGGCTTGAATCATGGACGAAAAGGCGATTCTGGAATATCTGTTGACTCTTCTCGAAAATAATCGTGTCGCAATTCGAACCGAAGCGATGGGCGGCACGGGAGGGGGCTTGTGCAAATTCAAGAACCGGGCGGTGTTTTTCGTGGATTCAGAGGCTTCCACCGCGGATACTGCGGTCCTCTGTGCGCGTGCGGTTAACGAAACGGTAGATCTGGAAACAGTTTACGTGGTTCCGCAGGTCCGTGATTTTCTTGAAAAACATGCCCGCCATATTGACCACCCGCCGCAAAGTGAATAGAATGCAGCGGTTTTGCACGGAGCTATTATGACTGAAGTGAGACATGAAAAAACTACGCCGACGGTTCTGGTCGTCGACGATAATCAGCAGAATCTCGAATTGCTGTTGGCATACCTTGAAGATGTGGACTGCAAGACACTCTCGGCAAGCGACGGCATGGCGGCCCTGGAGATTGTCAAGAGCAGTCCGCTTGATCTCATCCTGCTGGACGTCATGATGCCCAGGATGAGCGGTTTTGAAGTGTGCCGCCGAATCAAGAGCGACCCCGCAACCGCCGACATCCCGGTAATCATGGTCACGGCGCTGAACGAGCTGGGCGACATCGAGCGCGCTATCAGCAGCGGCACCGACGATTTCCTCAGTAAGCCGATCAACAAATGGGAACTGCTGACGCGGGTCCGCACAATGTTGCGGCTCAAGGATTTGACAGACAAACTCGAACGGACGTTAGCATACCTCAGCGAAATCGAGGAACAGACCCAGGCGGTCCGGAGGAAGTAAGCCTTGCGCCTGTCACCCGCGCTGGTCTGAAAAAGACGGTCGTTTCCGGAAGGGGGGCACGGCCATCGCCCGATAACCTGCGCCAGACCATAACAATCCCTACATCCAGCACAACTGCCAAACGCACAGTTCCGATAACCACGGGCCGGCGTTCTTTTGCTCAAAACCGAATAAAGAGCCTGATGCCGCATGTCGATACTGCACTTGCAGAGCAAATCGCAGCACGTACTTCCCGGCGCTTTACAGGAAACGGCGAATGAGCAAGTTGTTGGAAATTTTCGGCGAAGCGATCACCGTTGACACGGCCGATCTGATATGGCACTGGTTCAACGTGCTGAAGAGTCGTACCGCCGAGGGTACGCCCCGGAACTTCGGGGAACTGGACGAGGTCATCGACTTGCTCGGGGAAAGGCAGATCGACACGGCACGCGAAAAACTCAATTTTTATCTTTTCGAAAACCCGGACTGCCCCCATGGCCGCATGGCCGCGGCCGCTATCTGTCTTCATCACAACGCCCTCGACGACGCCGTCGAACAACTTCAGTCCGTCTATATGCGGCAGCCCAGTAATACGATGGCGCTGTACACCCTCGGATACTGTTGTGAGAGGCTCGGCAAAGAGGCCGAAGCCATTGAATTCTACCAAGATTGCATCAAGTTCAAGAGCCATCTTCTGCTTCCCAGGCAGCGGATGGCGGCGATCTATTACAAAACCGGCCGCCTGGATAAGACGATCGCCGAGTACGAGGGCCTGACCGCCGAGCATCCGGAAGATATCGCGTCGATGGTTCTGCTGGGCTATTTGTATATTGCTAATCACCAGTACGAAAACGCCACGGCCACGTTTAACATGGCCATTGTGTCGCATCCGGATAATTTCCACGACGACAACAAACAGGATGAGATGAACGAACTCCTGGATTCGGGGCAATACGACAGGGCGATTGAGAATGTGCGATGGCTTATGGAAAGCCTCGGTGAAATGCCGGACCTGTACGTGGCTATCGGAGATATCTACAGCCGGGCCGGTCGGGTGGCGGACGCGATCACGGGTTACGAAAACGCGATCCGGATGCAGCCAAACTATCTTGAGGCGACCATCAAACTGGGAACGCATTACCTCAGATGCCAGCGGCCCGCACTGGCGGCCGAACAGTTTAATCGGGCCGTGGAAATCAACGATGACATCGTTGACGCCTACATGGGCCTGGCGACCGCTCAGTACCTGGCCGCCGAGATCGATGAGGCCCAGGCGACGCTTTCCCTGGCCGGAGCGATCCAGCAGAACAGCACGCTGCTCTTTGCCGAAACGGCAACGCTCCACATGCAGATCACATTTGAGAACGATTCCGAAAGCAGTCACGGCCCCAGAAGCGAGCACGTGATCGAGATCGCCGACGTTATCAAGGCACATGCAAAGCAGATGACGGCGACCCCGAAGAGTACGGACATCCATTACAAGTACGGCATTCTGATGATGGTGGCCCAGGATTTGTCCGCGGCGGCGCGTTCGTTCAAAGCGGCTTTGGAGATCAATCCCACCCATCACCGCGCGAGAACCAAGCTGGTCTTGTGCCTTCATGAAGCGCAGAATCGCACGGCGGCGATTGAGGCCCTTACAAAGCCGGAGCCGATACCGCTGGAGATGCTCAATCTGCATTACAGAATTGCGATTCTGCATTGTGACAAGAAGAAATTCGCCCAGGCCATGACGAACATGGAAGCGGCCCTGAAAGAGAACTTCACGGACCCCGACGCAGGCATCAATATCGCGGTGGTGCTCGAGAATCTCGGGCTGATAGACCGCGCCACGGCGACCTGGGACCGTCTCACGGAAACGGCCCACCACGCCATCAGCGCCGGCTTCCGGTAAACGAACGTGGCTTAAGACGTACACAACCTCGACGGCAACTGACCCGGAGCAGGGCATCGTACATGGCAAACCAACTGGCCGCTTTAACCGAGTTTACAGGCAATCTCTTCAGGCACGCCTATTTCGTCTTGCCATGGCTCTGTCATACTGCCGAGGGGTGCCGATGTCGGGTCGGTAATTACCGAGCAATGCGTCCGGTACTTAGCTGCCTGCAAAAAAACAAGCCGCTGTTTTTCGGCCCGGATGTGCATCTCGACAGGGCGAACGCCAAACTGGTGAAGTTTTACTCTGCCGTGCACGTCGACGGAAATGTGGCCGCGGACGCAGAAGCCCTGCGGCACTATGCGCGGGCCTGGCACTACGCATGGAGAAATCGCGCCTATCTGCAGCTTCGGGGCCACGAAATGCGGCTGATGCGTTTCTTCTATGAAATTGCATGCAAGGGCGATGCGTCACACCTGCCGGAACTGATCTCGATGGCCCGCATCGTGGATAAAGACATCGTTGCCCTGGTTCGTTCGATTGAGCCGCCCGATGGGTGGAACACAAAAGCCGCATTGGAGGCGTCGCGCCGGGAATTGGCCGAGCGGAAGCGGGAGGTCTTCGAATGCGATCAGCCAAATATCAATTTAACGGTGAAAGTCAGAAAGCGCAGTCCCGCCGCTTATGCGAAGTATCAAACGGCGATGAGGGAATTTAAACGCCTGGTTCACCTGCGGATCAGCGAATTGTTTGACGAGCGCAACTGGCATCCCACCATCGACAGCGCGACCCTGCATGTGGTGCTGAAGAATGAAGGGCTTCAGGATTATCTTCCTTATACGTTTCGCGGGCGTGTCGGTGTCCAGCCCACCGGCTATCCGCTGACTTTTTACACCTACGAAGGCATGGAACTGGAAAAACCGCCGCTCAATGACGTTCGCATGAATGTCAACTATGGAACATGGGAGGCTGAAAAAGACTACGGCAGCCACCCGGTGAGCGACGGCACTTTCTATTGCACGAGCAAGCCGCAGGTCGGCGAAAGCGAAGTCAAATACTACACGCTCGAATACAAACGCCGGGCCCGGCACATGAAATACGACACAGTGGGCAAACTGGCTCGCTCTATTCGTAAGGTGCGCGGCCGCCTGCTCAAGCATGTCCAGTCGGCCGACCGCGACACGTGGGTCCGGGCGCTCATGTGCCTTATCATCGACCATCGCTGTGCCCGAATCGGCAACACCGAATCCGCCAAAGGGAAAAAGAAGACGTACGGCATCACAACGCTGATGACAAAAAAACACGTCCGCGTCACGGATGCCTACATTATACTCCAGTATGCCGGCAAGCACGGTCGCCCCCAGAAGCACTGTTTTGCAGCCGACCCCGCCAAGAGGCACAAGCACAAAGTGGAAGCCATCATCTCCGCTCGCCTTCGCCAACTCATCGCGGAAAACAATGTGTACCTGTTTACGCGAGCTAACGGAAAGCCATTCACGCCGCAATCGGTTAACGAGTATTTCACCGCCGACCGGCCCGACCCCGACAAAGGCTTCCCCGAAGGCGGCGCCGCCGCCCCGTGCACTGTACACAACCTGCGAAATTATCACGCCACGCGCATATTTCAGGAGTTTGCCGCCAAGTTCGCCCGGCAACGCACTTATCCCGTCTACGAGGCGGTCCTGGCCGCCTACCAGGGAAAAAACCGCACCAAAACATCACGCGCCCGCAAAGGGATCCTCGACGTGATCGCCGAAAAACTCGGCAACACGCCCGGCATCTGCCGCAAAGCATACATCGACCCGCGGGAACAACTGCTGTTCTTTAAACGGTGGGGATATCGCCCGCCGGACTGCCTCATACGCGATGTGTTCGTCCACGAACCGACCGATCCGTACGGAGTCGAGCCAAAGAACAGCCGCGACGCCGTAATGCCGTGCAGCAAAAAAGAGTGCCATCTCAAGGCGCATCTTGTGTCCGGCGCAGAGCGTATCCTCCGATTGCGCGAAGCGAACAGCGCCAGACGCCGCAAAAAGCCGGCCGTGGGGTAACAGGAGCGGCAATCAGCGATTGGGGTGCATGGCTGCAAGCCTGTGAAGCACGCCGGATTGGAAGCCCTGGGGCCGAATGTAACATAACATATCTTATGGGACGTTGGCAGGGCGGTCGAATCTGAGATTCTCCATGCCTCAAAGATGAATAAACCAGGCGGCATCAGCACTCCCCAGATTGTCATGAAAAAATATGCGACCGACATACGGCGAACAGAAAATCCGGTCACATCCGCGGCATCTGGACGTCATACTGTTTTGCTTTGACGCCCATTCTGATTTCCGCTATGGTGCTGTTAAGCAAACAAGAAAACTTCTGCCGTCAGGGAGCTTTGCCATGTGGCCGGCCGTAATTATCGCAGTTATTGTTCTCCTGATCCCGGCGATCATGTACAACAGCCTGATCGCCAAGCGCAATCAGGTCCGCAACATATTCGCCACGACCGATGCGCTGCTCAAGAAGAGATTTGATCTTATCCCGAATCTGGTCGCCACCGTAAAGGGATATGCCGACCACGAGCGGAAACTCCTGGAAGATGTTACAAAGGCCCGCGCCAACCGCGGCTGGAATCAGATCAGCGACGACGAGAAAGTAGCCTTGGATAACGCCTTTTCCAATGCGGTCGGCAGGGTGATGATGGTTGCGGAAAAGTACCCGGATCTCAAGGCCGGCGAAAATTTTCTGCATCTGCAGCGGACGCTGAATGAACTGGAGGAACAAATATCCGCCGCCCGGCGCGCGTATAACGCCAGTGTCACAGACTATAACAACGCCGTGGAAATGTTTCCGACCAATATAATCGCCTCTATCGGAAGCTTCCAGCGTAAGAATTTCTTTGAAATACCCGACACCGAACGTCGAAACCCGGCAGTCGGACCGGCTTTGAACGGTTAAAGAACAATTACTTGCCGATTGAGATGAATGTTTAGATGAAGACGATTGAGGAATTACGACAGTTTTACGATACCACGCTGGTAAAAGACCTCCAGGTGCTGGAGCAGAAGCGCCGGGGACTGGTCAATACATTTCTGATTACCGCCGGCGTAATCGTAGCGGCCGGGCTGGCGGGCTTGGCGATTGTCGCGGCAATGGGTGGTCCCGCCCCGGTGGTTTTTGTTCCGCCCGTGCTGGGGATTGTAGTCGGCGGCATCGTTTTCGGCATGCGTCAGAAGGATTATGCCGGTGACTTCAAAGGCCGCATCATCAGCCGGCTCGTCGAGTTCATCGAACCGAACCTGACCTACAGCCCCCAGGCTTTCGTTGTCCAGCCGGATTACATGGCCTCGAAAATATTCCGTCACCGGCCCGACCGCTATCGTGGTGACGATTACGTGTGCGGCCATGTGGGCGCCACCCAGATTCAGTTTTCGGAACTGCATTCCGAGTACAAAACCACGACCACCGACAGTAAAGGCCGCTCGCAAACCCACTGGCACACTATTTTCAAAGGCCTTTTTTTCATTGCCGACTTCAACAAGCATTTCACATGTGAGACCGTGGTCCTTCCAGACACCGCCGAAAAACTGTTCGGGCGGTTCGGGCAAAAACTCCAGTCACTCAACACTTTTCGCGGCCAGCTTATAAAACTGGAAGACCCGGAGTTCGAAAAGCTTTTCGTCGTCTACGGCAGCGACCAGATCCAGGCCCGTTACATCCTGTCTACCAGCCTGATGGAGCGGATCACGAGGTTCAAAACAAAGTCCAACCGCCCTATCCACCTGTCATTTGTCGGATCACGGGTATATGTTGCAATTTCATACCAGAAGAGCCTCTTCGAGCCGAAGGTTTTCTCGACCCTGCTTGATTTCGAGCCAATTCAGGAGTATTACGACGACCTCCAGCTTGCTGTAGGCATTGTGGAAGACCTGAATCTCAATAGGAGAATCTGGACTAAACAGTGAGGTGAGATTTCCTACCCCTCACC
>JACZKQ010000057.1 GCA_014859965.1 Phycisphaerae bacterium | reverse complement strand
TTAGTATTGAAAACGGCACTTTCGAGCACTGCCCGCATTGCACGTCCAGTAAAGCAGACCCCGAATGGCATGGTAAGGCACGCGCCGTCATGGCTGCGCGCACCCCCGCCTCAAAATTGCGTAATGGACACCTGACATGATAATGTGAAAAACCCCTCGCGACCCCCGCCGCCCTACGGCCAAACGCCCCGCGCCAAACGTCTACCGCACGTAAGACAGTTCAGGGATCCCATAGCGGGTTGCGATCATTGCGTCGGCACCGGCGAGTTCCCCCCGCGGTATCACCACCGTCGGATTCCCCTGCTCAAACTCAATCACATCGAAAGCCGATTTGGCGTTCGCCCTTTGCGCCTCAAGCACGTCCGCCAGCCGCCTCACCGGCACACCGTTAACCGTACTGATAACCAGCCTCCCCAACCCATGGTACCCTCGGTTGATCTCGGCCGGCAGCACATAACTCAGCACCACCACGTCGCCCCGATCGTCCGTCGCGTCAAAAGCACGCATCCCGTAGTACTGATAAAGGTGCGGCGGCGCCTTACCCGCGAAATTCTCACCCCACATCTGAAGATAGTCGCGCGTCAGTTTCTGGATCACGTAACCGCCGGTAACAATATATTCCGGCCGCCGGTCAAATCCATAGTAGGGCACCAGCATCTCATCCACGCCAAACTTGCGCACCGCAAGCGGCACCTTCAGCTCCTCCCCGCCTCGAACGACCGTCACATTTACCGTATCGCCGATATTACGTCGGTTAATCAGGTGCTGATACCCGATCCGGCCGTAAAGATCATCATCGTAGTGCCCGTAGGCGTCAATTTGCCGCCCATCAATCGCGACCACACAATCGCCCCGCCTCAGCACGTCGCTTCCCATCCCCACTTGATAGACATTTCGCACGTATACTCCATGCTTAACATCCGGTGCTAAACCTATAAATTCGCGAAGCGTCGGGTCTGTCAGCGACTCGGATGCGAACCCGGCGATTCCAAAACCTGCATACGCCCCGTCAGCGGCATCCTTCAGAAAGTGGTTGATTGTGCACGCAGGTATCAAACCCGTCTCCTGCTTGTCGCTGTTTGCCCAACTGGCAATCGCGATCGCCTGCCCATCCATGTAGAAAAGCCGCCCCTTGCCGGTGCCCGTCGATGTCCCGGCCACAACATAATCCAGGAATCGCGTAAAGGACGATTCGCAGCGATTCACCTCCGCCCGATCCAGATGACCTCGTCCGGTAATAACATCACCGTCGGGGCCGAGCCAGTAGGAATCCACCGCAGCCCCCGTCCGATATCGCTCAGCAAAAATCACAGGCTTCAAAGGCACTGATACCTGGCTTCGGTCAAGTTCAAGGAGAGCCAGGTTGCAGTCGTAATCGACCACCTTCACTGTGGCGGGCACATACTCGTTCTGGCCGTTAACCCGGCACTTAATGAATGCCGCATTGGCAACATTCATTGCCGTCGTCAGCACCTCGTAAGGTCCCACCGCACACCCGTACCCCGGGTTGGCAATCGTGTTCGGGGCCCGCCACGGTTGCAGCATCTCATAACTGTTCGCCGAAACGTGGAGGTACACGAGCGATTGCTTCATCGCATCGCTCGCCTTGGGACTCTTGGCCGCGACAGAGATAATCTGTTCATTTTCCATGCAACCAACGCTGAAAAGGGCGGTTAGCCCCATAACAACGCTGCCGATCGCCGCTGTTCGCCTCATTGCCTTGCCTCCAGGTTCGTCGCCACAGGCACGCCGTACTTGCCGAGAATCGCCTCCTGCGCCGCTTCAGCCGCAACCGCATCCAGCACCAGCGGCCGTTCCACACCCATAAAACGTATCACACAAAACCCGCCTTCGCTGTTCTGCAGCGCCCGCGGCATGTCTTCAAGACTGTTAATCGTGCTGCCGTTTACACTTTCCACAACCTGGTCCTCAAATCCCGCACAGTACGCGTTCACCTCGTCCGGAAGAATCTCCGAAAGCACCACATATTCCTTCCGGTCGCGCTCCGTATTAAGCTGCTCCGAATCGAAAAACAGGTATCGCAGATAGAACGGAATATCGCTGATCCAGTTGCCTCCCCATACTTCCAGGTAGTTCCGAGTCATAGGCACAAATGTCAGCCCTGCATACACCACGTGGCGGGGGGGTACATCATACGCCTTCGCATAGTCCAACACCGGCCGGTTCAAGGCAACCGTGGCGCTTTCGGTCGTGCGCCGCCCGTCGCGATAAAACGTAATCTCAACCTGCTCGCCGATCTGCTTCTGCTCGATAATCTCCGACATGTGCACTGACAATCCATACACGCGAACCATGGCATCGTTATCTACGTTGTAATCGTCGATCTTCGTGATCACGTCGCCTTTCTGAAACTTCCCCTCCACCGAACTGTGCATCATGGTTTTCACCACCACAATGCCCTCCTCGCCCGCCGGAACCTTCAGCCACGCCGCATACGCTTTGTTGTGCAGGCCCGGAAATGACGAAAAGCCAAGCGACCCAAACCCGTCATACCGCCCGTCCTCAATATCCTTCAAAAAGTGCTCGACCACCGTTGTTGGTATTAGAAAGCCGATATTATCGGCGTCCCGCAGGTTTTGGAACGCCACGCCGACCACCTTGCCGTCCTGCATCACCGGCCCGCCGCTGTTGCCCGGGTTCACCGCCGCATCCGTCTGCACGACCAGGTGCGCATCGGCCTGCGTATGAATGTAAGTGCCCATCTGAATGCGGCTTACAACACCCTCTGTAACCGAAACCTGACTGCCGCCCGCGGGAAACCCGTACGTGCGAACAGTCGAATTCACCTTCGGAAGCCCCCCAAACGCAAGCGCCACCGTGTCGTCGAAAAACGTCTCGTCCAGCACGGCCAGCAGCGCCAGATCGCAGTCGTGGCCGATATACGTCACCACCGCCGGATACCGACGCGCAAGGTTCTGCTTCTTTACTTCTATGTGCCTGTGGTTGCTGACGTTATGAGCGTTCGTAAGTATCCGATTGCCGGCGATGATAAACCCCGACCCAAGGCCTTGGCTGATCGTCATCTTCTTCCATGGCGCGACATAGTCGAAATCCTGGCTTACACACTGGATCATCACCACCGATTTGTCTAACGTCAGCAACCCGGCATCGTCACTCTCGGCCTCGGCTATAAATTGCCCGCGGGCATAACCGCCCGCCGCCAGCACCGCCGCCGCAAACATCACGCAGGCCCACCGCGACAGTACAGTAATTCGCGTTTTCATGATCGCTTAGGCTCTCCCAGATAGAACGCATTAGAATATTGAACGACAGAAGTCGCCGGAACCCCAGCATACGACCCAACCCCAAAAAAGAAAAGCGCAAACTCATACCCGCCGCACTTTTGTCGCCGCCAAGAGTCCGATACCATAATCGGCTGTAAGCAGGGCGGCAGCAGGGGGGCAAAGCGCTACGACGGCACAATCACCGCGCTCGCATCACAAAAACCTGCGATCCGGCGCCGTGAGAGCCCATCGCAAACGGCTGGGCTCGTGCTGCGACGATCCATGTTCGGCACGGCGCCTCAACTCCGCCACGGCCGCGCCCGCTTAACACTGCTGAGAACGCTGTTGGCGATCCCCACGTCCTGTGCGATCTCGAAATCGAACATCCCAGCCAGAACATGGTCTGCCCCGTTCTCAAAGGCATACCGAAACGCATCGGCAGGGGGGATGGCTCCCGCCGCCATCACCTTAAACGCGATCCACGGCTTCGTCACGTCCTTCATCACCTCGATCAGCTCTGTCGGCCGGGCACACCAGTAACCCGGAATCTCCGCCGTCGCGCCCTTGATCTGCTCGGCCTTCGGCCCGGTAGGGTAGTTATGATGATGAAACGTCTTGATGTAGAAGTCCGCCTCGACACCGCTCTTCTCGCACGCACGCACAACACTGATATCGTGCGACCCCACACCCGACGGCAGGTTATATTCCTTCACAATCTCCACCGCCCGAGCCATCAAATCCGTCCGTCCCTTCGCCGCAAGCTCATCGGCGCGGACGCCCCAAAGATACAGCGCGTCCACCCCCAGATCAGCGATATACTGCACCTGCTTCTTGTACGCCTCCATCGAATCGTCCACCGGCGCGATAGGGCACATGATGATCTGCATCTTGCCGCCTTGCCTTTTGTACTTGCGCAAAATCGCATCCGTCCACTCGGTGGTGTGGATCACCAGTGTATTGACCCCGTGCGCTTCCGCCGCAGCCAGCGTCTCGAGAATCTTTCCCTCAGTATTGTAATGGGCCGCCAGCGCATAAACGTACTGCAAATCCCGACTGTGCGTATAATGCGTCAGCAGGTTGCCGCCCAGCAGCAGCCGGCTCACCGACATCCCCGCGATCTTCCCGCAGGGCAGCGTCGCCTTAACTCCCGCGGCAGGGGGGCCCGCCTGTGCATTCGCCGCCAGCGCCGCCGTTCCCGCCGCCGCCGAAACCAGCGACTGCTGCATAAACGCTCTACGGTTTATATCGGACGCCATAAAACCGCTCCTTTCTGAAAGCCTTCGCCTATTTTTCCAGCAACACGACCATCCACCCGCGGACCTTCAAAACATCATCGGCCCCGCCAAAACTGTGAATCTGCTTTACCGCCCAGCCGTCGGCAAGATACTCCTTCAGATGCTCCTCCATTAACCCATGCTTCTGCCAAGCGGATCCACCCAACATCTTGCCGCCCATGTAAGCATGACTGTCCAGGTAAACCGTCACAAGTTTCTGCATGCCATCTCTCCCGACTATCCGCCGCGACACCAGCCCAGCTGTCATATCTTCTCTCCTGCACCACAATATACCACATTCCGCCCCGCCACACCAATTGCAATTTGCATCGCAATAACCGCAGGAGTTGCTATAAAGCCGCGCCAGGTCCGGCCTGTCGCCACAAAGCCACACCAATTTTCCCGAAATACGCTTTTTCCTACTAACAAAATGCCCCCCGCCCCGCTATAGTGTAGCAACCGCACAGAAACGGCGTATGTTTCCCCTTATCGCGGCGACAGAATGCGCGAGCATTCGGCTTTTGCAGGAACTCTGACACCGAATCAGCCACTAAGATGGATTACGCTTTGAAGCCTGTCTTCAAAGCAGCCCTCTCGCGGCGCCGCAGCGAGAAGGCCGGCCGAGTCTTGTGCCGCTGATACGCTCCGGCTTCTACGAAAGACCGCCATGCATCGCTATCCTTGGCACGAGAATTGACGAATGAAAATATTGCTGGTCAGCCCCGAGATCCCGAACACCTTCTGGAGCCTCAAAACCGCACTGAAGTTCACCTCCAAAAAAGCCGCGCAGCCGCCCCTGGGCCTGCTCACGGTCGCCGCCATGCTCCCAAAAGAATGGCAGCTCAAACTCGTAGACATGTCCGTCACCTCCCTGCGTGACAAAGACATCCTCTGGGCCGACTACGTCTTCCTTTCCGCAATGTACATACAGCGAGCGTCCGTCGAGCACGTCATCGACCGCTGCATCAAACTCGGCGCCAAGACCGTCGCCGGCGGGCCGCTCTTCACGGCCACACCCGAAGAATTCGAACACGTCGACCACCTCGTGCTCAATGAGGCCGAAATCACCCTCGCCCCGTTCCTGCACGACCTGCAGAACGGCGTCCCGAAGCACCTGTACACGAGCACCGAATGGGCCCACATGCAGGAAACGCCCATCCCCCGCTGGGACCTCGTCGACATGAAAAAATACTTTCTTATGGGCGTCCAGTACTCCCGCGGCTGCCCCTTCAACTGCGACTTCTGCAACGTCACCTCCCTCTTCGGCCGCCGCATGCGCACAAAGTCAAAAGACCAGATGATCGCCGAACTCGACAATCTCTACGCCGCCGGATGGCGGGGCATGGTCTTCGTCGTCGACGACAACTTCATCGGCAACAAGAAACGTCTCAAAGACGACATCCTCCCGGCCATGATCGCCTGGATGAAACAAAAAAACAGGCCGTTCCGCTTCAATACGCAGGTCTCCATCAACCTCGCCGACGATGACGAACTGCTCGCCACGATGGCCGAGGCAGGCTTCGACTGCGTCTTCGTGGGCATCGAAACCGCCGACGAAGACAGCCTCACCGAATGCAACAAATTGCAGAACAAAGGCAGAGACGTCGTCGCCTGCGTCAAGAAGCTCCAAAGCTACGGCATGGAGGTCCAGGCAGGCTTCATCCTCGGCTTCGACTCCGACCGCGACTCTGTCTTCAACAGCCTCATTCGCCTCATCCAGGAAAGCGGCATCGTCACCGCCATGGTCGGCCTGCTCAACGCCCCCAGGGGTACCGAACTCTACCAGCGCCTCGTCGACCAGGGCCGGCTCCTCGAATACGGATCCGGCGACAACACCGACTTCTCGATCAACTTCACGCCCAGAATGAACTGGGACGACCTGCTCAAGGGCTACCAAAAAGTCGTCCGCACCATCTACTCGCCCGAACAGTACTACCAGCGCATACTCACGTTCCTGAAAAACTACGTGCCCGCCGACCACGGCAAAGTCCGCTTGAGCCGCTCCGACCTGCAAGCATTCATCAAGAGCATCTGGCTCATCGGAATCGCCCACCCGGGCCGACGGTACTACTGGAAGCTCATCGCAAGGTCTGTGCGCAGCCCGCAACATTTCCACCTGCTCATAACCTTCGCTATCTACGGCTTCCACTTCCGCAGCGTATTCGGCATCTAAAAAATCACGGCACGGGCATCCTGCCTGTGGTGGGCCGCGGCACGGTCCTCATGCCCACCTATGCCCCTGACAGGTGCGGCTTTCCTCCGTCTGCGCCGCACGAAGTCACTGTTCTGTCTCACACCGGCCGCTGTCAGCGGCCGGTTGTGTCGCCGCCGCCGGAATCACCAGTGTGAACATCGCCCCCCCGCCGGCCGCACTGTCCGCCTCCAGCCGTCCCCCCGCCATCTGCAGCCGCTCGCGTATCGTTCGCAGGCCAAACCCGCCTTGCGTCTGCGACGCCGCATCCCATAGCCGCGCTGCATCGAAGCCCGCACCCTCATCGCGCACCATAACGCACAACATGCCGCCTTCCCGCTCGGCGCGCACCCACGCACGGTGCGTCCCTGCATGCTTCACCACATTGAACAGCAGCTCGCGGACAGACTGAAACAGCAGGATGCGCATGTCCTCTCCCAGCCCATCCGCTGCGTCTCCGCAGTCCACCTCGACGTCCAGGGCATGCTTATCGAGCATCCACGTCGACAGCCACGCCAGCCCCGCCGCAAGCCCTTCCTCCTTCAGCACCGGAGGACTCAGGTCCGACGTCAGGTGCCGCGTCTCCTCCAATGTCTCCTTTAACAAATCGACCACGCGGCAGATGCTCTTTCGCGGCTCATCATCCGCAATGTCAGCCCCCAGGATGCTCAACTGCATCATCGCCGCGACAAGCAACTGCTGCAAGTGATCGTGCAGAACCTGCGCCAGCCGCCCGCGCTCGCGATGCTCGGCAAGGCTCAGCTCCGACACCAGCCGCCGAAGGTCGGTCTTGCGTGCCTCCAACTGAACGGCCGTCTCATGCAGCCGCTCCCGAAGCGCCGCCTCCATCTGCTTGCGCCGTGTGGCATCCTGAAACACCGTCGCAAAAAAGCCCTCCCGCGGACTATACGCCGACACAACGTACCACCTCCCCAACAGCTCCGAATACGTCTCAAAACGTGCCGACCGCCCCTCCAGCGCCACCTTTCCGTATGTGCCGATCCAATCGGCCGAATCCTCCGAGATCGCCGGTATCGCCTCCGTCACCCGCCGCCCGATCAAATCCTCACGCCGCAGACGCGTCAGCCGCTCGAATGCGTCGTTCACTTCCAGGAAGACATAATCGACCGCCTTGCCGGCATCGTCTTTAACAATCTCATGGTAAGCAAAGCCGTCTGTCATATGCGTGAACAGTGAACGGTACAGCGCCTCGGCCTCCTTAAGCTCACGGAAGAGCAGCTTAAACGGTGTCTGCAATCCCGTCTGGATAATAGCACGATACATGCAGTAAAACGAGACGACCTTGAAAAGATGTCCGAGCCCGTTCGCAAGCCCGTAAACGTCCACGTACACCGTGAAGAAAAGCTCCGAAGCAATCGTGAGCCCCAGCGACGCCGCCACCCACCCGAACACCGCACTGTCGAATTCGCGACGACGTCTTGCCAGCACAACAATCGCCGCCGCCAGTATGGCCACAACTACGTATTCGGCGGCGACCTTGAACCGGGTCAACCCTGAGCCTTCGAGGTAACATATTGGAAATACGTTCCACCAGAAAATGGAAGCAAGCAGCAGGCCCGTAACGACCCCATAGACCGCAACGCCGATTTCGCCGACAATCCGACGTCGCGGCATAAGCAGCGCGACCACCAGCGACACACTCTCCAGCAGCCGCGCCGCCACCCACAATTGAGTTGCTGCGTTGCTGCCGGTGTCGCCGATTATGCCCATGCCCTTGAACGCCAGGGTGTGGATAAGGTCCAGGCCGCCCACAAAAAGGTAGGCAATACCTATAAGAAGAAGGCGGTCATGCTCAAAATACTCCCGGCTGTTCCATGCGATCATAAAAATGCCGCACGCAATTACGATCGCGAAAATCTCCGTCAGACTGTGAAAGAAGAGGTAGTTGTGCCTGGCCGTCAATGCCAGCACGGCCAGAATCACGATGCCGACAACGATTTGAAATAGTTTTTTTGAACTCACACCCAATCAGCGTCCCTTCTATGTCGTGCTCGCCCGGATAACACCGATCCCGGTCTAACGGGAGACTCCCGCCGCCGGCAATACAGACTACATTAGGCCGACAATCTACACCGTGGACGCCGCATTTGCAAGTGTTCCGGATTGGACCATGCGCCATGCCCCGGCCCCTTCTGGAGCGGTTGCGGTGTTACCTGCCGTCGAAAAACTCCGCGAGGGTGTAAACCTGCGCCAGCCGCTTCATCGCATCCGGCAAGGGGGCGTAAGGTGAAAACTCATAAGCAACAATACCCCTCCGCACTCAGTTCCACAGCCCGTTGATCAGCCGCAGCGTCTCCTCCACCAGCCGCTGTCCGCCCTCGGGCCCGACCGCAAACTTCTCCGCGCTGTACCCCCCGCCCGCAACCGCCTCCGCAGTCGGCAGATACCCCAGGTTATGGCACGCAATCTGCACCACAAACGTCAGCACCGCCGGACTCCGCGCCTTCATCCGCATCCCGTAATCGATGAACAGCTCGAATGGATTCGTCGCAATCACCACATCCCCCAGCCGAATCGCATGAATCTCCACACCCTCCAGCGGGTCCGTCTCATGAAACGGCATCGTCGCCTCGCTGTGCGCCGGCAGGTCCAGCCGCGCTGCCGCATGCCGAAACACCGGCCGAGTCTCGATGTGCTTGCCCGCAATCGCCGCCCCATCCTCCACTGCATCCGCGATCCGTCGCGCAATCTCCTGCCGGCTCGAAAGCCCGCGCCGCTTCGCCATGATCTGCTCGGCCCGCGACCGCCACACGTAATGCGGCGACTGATCCCCCGCCGCCGCGCACTGCGGCAGCACAAACAGCTCCCGCC
>JACZKQ010000056.1 GCA_014859965.1 Phycisphaerae bacterium | reverse complement strand
GAGGGGGTTTATTCGGCGCTTCGGGGGGCGGTTCCGGCGGATCGTCGGGGGCTGCGGAATTATGTGAAGGTGTTTTTGAATGTTCATGTGCCGGACGTTCGTGTGTGCGCGGGGCATGCTTCGCCGATGGATTATCTTTGGCATGCGTGGCATGTGGATATTGGTTTGCGCGGAGGCGCGGCAGGCGCGGGTGCGGGTGCGGTGAATGGGGATGCGGTGATCTGGGCGAACCGGGGCGGGGGGAAGACGCAGTTGGCGGCTTTGGCGACGCTGCTGGATTGCGTGTTCAAGCCGCGGTGTTCGGTGCGGATATTAGGCGGGTCGCTGGAGCAGTCTTCGCGGATGTACGAGTATCTGGCGGAGTTTGTGCACTGCGGGTTCGAGGGTCTTCTGGATGGGCCGATGCGCAAGGGGCAGTGCCGCTTTTTGAACGGGGCGTCGGTGGAGGTGATGACGCAATCGGCGAAGAACGTGCGCGGGCGGCACGTGCGGAAGCTTCGGTGCGACGAGGTGGAGCACTTCGACGAGGCGGTGTTCAATGCGGCGAAGTTTATTACGCAGAGCAGCGACGGGATCGTGGGGGCGATGGAGGCGGCGAGCACGGTACACCGGCCTTACGGGCTGATGCAGCGGGTGGTGGACCAGGCGGCGGGTGCGGGTGCGGCCGTGTTCAAGTGGTGCGTGTTCGAGGTAATCGAGCGGTGCCGGGATCGGGTGTGCAGCCGGTGTGCGCTGTGGGGGGATTGCCGGGGGCGGGCCAAGGAGGGCGACGGGTATCTGAAGGTGGACGACGTGATTACTCAGATGCGGCGGAGCAGCCGGGCTGGCTTCGAGGCGGAGATGCTGTGTGTTCGGCCGGCATTGGATAATGCGGTGTTCGCGGATTTCGACGAGGCGGTACACGTGGGGGCGGTGGATTACGACGCGAACCTGCCGCTGTACCGGGCGATCGATTTCGGGTATGTGAATCCGTTTGTGTGCCTGTGGATCCAGGTGGACGAGGCGGGGCGCGTTCGCGTATTCGATGAGTACGTTCAGAGCCGGGCGACGATCGACGTGCACGCGGCGGCGATTCGGGAGAGGACGCCGTGTGCGGAGGAGGCGGTGGCGGCGACGTACTGCGATCCGGCGGGCGGCGGGCGGAACATGGTGACGGGCACGAGCGCGGTGAAGGAGCTGGCGGGGCACGGGATTGCGGTGCAGTATCGGGCGAGCGGGATTCTGCACGGTGTGGAGCTGATCCGGCGGGCGATTCGGCGCGGGGATGCGACGTCGCACCTGGTGATCAGTCCGCGCTGCGTTCGGCTGATCGAATCGCTGCGGGGCTATCATTATCCGGATCGGCCGGGGGCGGACGAGCTGCCGTACAAGGACGGGCTGCACGATCATGCGGTGGATGCACTGCGGTATTTCTTTGTGAATTGCGAGCACCAGATTGCGGCCACGAAGCGTTATTGATGCGGCTGCGACGATGACGAAAAAAAAGCAAGCGCCTCACAGCGCTTGCTTTTTTCTGTTTTCAACCTCCTTGTTGGCTACTGATAGCGCGCTTTACCGGTGGGTAATGCACGCCTTTTACGCTCGGCCTCAGGCCGTGTGAACTCTTTCGGCTCGTGTATGCGTTTCTTTCGAGCTAAACGCCCAATCACCCAGGACATACAACGCGGACAGGCCCACGAGCGCGTAGATGATCCTGCTAAGCGGCGTCATCGTTCCGAACAACGCAGCCACGAGATTGAAATCAAAGAATCCGATGAGACCCCAGTTTATTCCACCGATAAGCAAGATGATCAACGACGCCCAACCAAGTGTATTCAGTCTTAACATTGTTCGGCCCCCTTAAAATGATGGTTTCTAAACGTTCTGTTTTCCTCTGCTTACTATTACGACACGGCGGGCGGCGGTGTTTAGGAAATGCGTAAAGGGCAGGATGGGCGTCCGGTAGAAGGTTGGGAACGGCAGGCGTGCATGGGGGCGGTTGGTGGGCGGTAAATTATTTTTTCAGAAATATGTGGGGGGCACAGCCGGGGAAGGCGCGTCTTGCCTCTACCACACGGGCGATGCCTGCGCCAAGTGCAACAACACGGGCGAGATGCCCACGCCGGCGATGGGCAGCGTTTAATATCGCGCGGGTGTTATTTGTCGCGGTTGGGCCCGGCGTGCAGGCGGCTGTATTCTTCGATGGCGCCGGCGGACCGGATTGAGGCGGCTCGCCATTGTTCGGGATTGTCGAGGTAATACATTTGGGCGGTTTCATGTGCCCAGGCATTTGTTCGGCATTCGGGTTCGGGGCGGTTTGCGGCGGTGTAGTGGTGTCGGTGGATCAGGTCCTCGTAGATATCGCCGGCGCAGAAGGCCTGGGCCCAGTGGTTGTCGCCGTATTGCCAGAGTGCGTTGGCCTGATAATAGCCGTCGAGGGCCTCGCACCAGGGATATCGGCCGGGGAGGGAAAGGTCGGTGCGGGCGGCGTAATCGTCGGCTGTGTTCAGGTTGAGCCACTTCTGCCAACTGTCGCAGTCGGCGAACTGGTCGTAGTCGTCGATGGTGCAGTCGGCGGGGCTGTCGGTTTTGTGTTCGAAGGCGGATTGCTCCTGGCAACTGCTCAACAGAGCGGCGACGGCAATCGCGAGGCTTAACAGAATGGTTTTGTGTCGCATTGCATTCCTTTCCATCACATCATGCGGTGTGCAAGAGGCATCAGGTTTCGCCTAATCAAAAGATAAGAAATAAGAGAATGAAGTCAACCGGCGCGGGCCGGCGAACAGTGCACACGGACGTCCGGATAACCTGCTGCCCCGGCGAAAAGATGCTCCCAATTTTGGCCTCTGGGCAAATGGTTTTGCTCTCCAAGGTCATCGCAGGTCGCCGGCTTTGGGGTGGGTAATGGGGGCCGTGCGGTGTGAGGGCACAGGGTTCTTGTGCGGGTTGAGATTGCTTCGCTTCGCTCCTAAGAAAATGGCTGGTTTGCACGGGGCGCACGGGGTAGCGCAAAGGTTGAGATTGCTGCGCTTCGCTCGCAATGACGATGTTCGTCAGCCATTTTTTCCGCATGCTTCTGGGGAACCCAGGTCGGCGGCTCGCAATGGACGACGTTCGTCAGCCATTTTTTTTCGCATGCTTCCCGGCGCAGCCGGATCAGGTGCTCGCAATGACAATGGAGGGGCGTAATGACAATGGGTGGGCGTGTGACAGGAGGACCGAGCAAAACCGTTTTGGAAGAGGGGAAAAATTTTGGGGGCCGGTCCTATAATTCTGCGGCCGGTCTGTGGCGGGAGGGGCGGTTTTGCGCGGGCTGGGCGTGACGGGGGTTATTCGTTGAAACGGGGCTGTGCTTGTGGTATAATACGG
>JACZKQ010000055.1 GCA_014859965.1 Phycisphaerae bacterium | reverse complement strand
ATCACAAGATCACCCACAACACTGCAATGCCCCACTGCCATAATACCCTCCTCCATAGAACGCGTTTGCCGTGAATGCCCACCCGTTTATCCTGTCGCATCGTCCGAACGCCTCAAATTCGCCCCGGCCGCAGCCCCTCCTTATAGATCACTTCATCCCGTCCGCCCAGGTGCTTGATCACGATCACATCCGGCTGCAAATCGCACAGCAGATCGTCGTGACTCGAAGCCAGCACGAAGGTGCGTTTGCTCTGTCGCGCAATCCGCCCGATCTGGTGCGCAATCACCGCCGCCGAAATGCGGTCCAGGCCCGAGCAGAACTCGTCGCCGAAGATAAAATCCACATCCGCCGCCAGCGCCCGCGCGAGGCGGTATCGGTACTTCTGGCCTTCGCTCAGCGACGCCGGCCGATTCAACACCGCAAACGCGTCGCTCAAGCCCGCTTGCGACAGCAGCCGCAGCGTCGAACACACGTCGCCCTCGATGCAGTCGATCAGGCTCCGCTGATCGTCCAATGCGATATCCTCAAGCCGCAGCCGCCGCGCTGCGGGCATTTGTGCGTACAGGGCCCCCATGAGCACGCTTTTTCCCGACCCGCTGGGCCCGGTCACGTAACAAACCTGCCCCGGCCCGAGCCGCAGCGAGCAGTCGCATACCCGCCGCCCGCCACGCAGCCGCTCGGCGTCCAGCCCGAATAACCCCATGACCTGCCGCATCTTACGACTCAGCCGCACCCCGTGCGAAACCGTTTCCAACACCGTGTAAGTCTGCATCTCACCCTCCTGTTCCAGTCAAAACCCTAAAACGGCCGCCCGTTTCCGCACCGGCTCGGCGCCTGTCTATCCCCCTGTCCAATTCTCCTCGGCGAGCTTCTAAACCCTTGTAAGAGCACCCTTTGCGGCTGCCCGTGCCGCCGGCCGGCGCAACGGCTTGCCGATCCAGCCGGCTTGTTTGGACGCTCGTTTCATCAACCAGCCGCCGGATTCCGGCGAGGGCCTTTCTTACCTGGTAGACGCTGATTTTGTGGTGCTCCGCGATCGCGTTGATCGACAGGGCGTCGAGAAAATAGTCCCTGGCGATGTCCCGTTCCAGCAAGGATAAATGCCCCTGGCGCCTCAGAATCGCAATATATTGCCCGTCCATCAGCCTCCGGATGATCCGCCCGACACGCCTTGCCACCGTCGCCTCGCAGACGCCCATAAGATGGGCGACTTCGGCGTATTGCCTGCCTTTGTCGAGGTGAAGCAGGACGAGCGCGCGGTCGGTTCCTGAGAGGATCTGGGCGCGGTGGCGGATCAGCTCCATTTCGTCGGCGAAACCGCCGTTTCCGGCCGGATTGATGCGGCGATCCGCGTTTTTTGTTATTTTAAGCAGGTTTACTTCAATTTTCGCCATCGAAAGCCCTCCAAATAAGTCCCGTAAAACGCTAAAAAGCCGCTTTTCGCTGCCAAAAACACCGTGCAATGCGCTAAAGCAGTTCGGTTGTTAGGCAACTAACTACAATATACTACGAAAACGCCGGAAGGCAAACGGATATTGCTGAAAATCACAAATATTTTTGCCAAACGTCAAACATAAGCGTTTTCAGTGTCAAAACGGGGGTTTGTGCGGTAAAAAAAGTGCGTCAGCTTGCGAGTAAAAGCGGAAATGTGCCGGTGCTTGTTGCATGGATGCAAAATGCTGCTGGAAATGCCCGATTTGCCCGGTTTTCCCGGTTTTTTCGTGGGTCGGGCAATGTTTTAGCCGTTTTTTCGCATTTGCACGGCTTTCCAGGCGTTTTTCGGCAGGTTGGACGGCTTTTTGGGCTCTTTTTGGGCTTATTCCAGCGTTTCAGGTACCGGCCGCGATGGCGAAAATGCCCTTTCTGATCATCATAACGCCGATTGCAGCCAAAAACAGGCTCACAATCTTGGAAAGGGCCTTTGCGCCGGACCGGCCGATGACGCGAATAACGAAGCCGCTCATGGCGAAAAGGACCCCCGCGAATACGATGTTCACCACCACCGAAATTACCGTTGCCGCGAGTCCGTATTGGCTGATAATCACCACTGACGACGTCAAAACCGCGGGTCCGGCGATCAGCGGGGTGCCGAGCGGGACGACGCCGAGGTCCTCGCCGGGGATGCTGGTCTGCTTTGTGGAGCTTAAAAGGTCGGTTATTGCGAGGCAGAATAGAATGGCGCCGCCGGCGATCATGAAATCGCCTACAGTGATGCCGAGGAGGGCGAAGATTTTCAGGCCCAGGAAGATGAAGGCGACGGCGAGGACGAGCGCCGTAAGTATTGACTGTATAATGAGTTGTCGTTTGCCGTGGGGGGAGAGGTGCTCGGCGAATGACATGTAAATCGGCAGCAGGCCGAAGGCGTCTACGGCGACGAAGATGGGGATGATGGCGAGCAGTATGTTTCTGAGCATAACCGATTGTCCTTAATGTACTTACGGTCGTCGTACCCGACGGGCGGCGGCGGGTCGGGGCGCGGGCGCTCGGCCGGGCTTTGCTGGTGTTATCGGCGCTTTCGGGACAAGGGGCGAGTTTACGGCCGGAGGCGGTGTGCGGCGGTGTGCGGGGAGGGGGTATTGAGATAATACTGGAATTGTTTTGTTGTGACAAAAGCGCGCATTTTTCGCAGAAAGGCTGCAAAAAAACGACGCGAAACGACACGAAATGCGATTTTTGGGGGGTCAAAACGCCACGTTTTTACAAAAAAACGCAAAAAAGGTACGCGTGAGGGAGGCGTTTTCTAAGGAGTAACAATGTCGGGAAGAAGTAGCGGAGAAGTGGAGTAGCGGAGTAGTGGAGTAGGGTAGTCGAGTAGTCTAGTAGACAAGTAGAAGGGAGGAGGGGTAATGCAGGTATTAGG
>JACZKQ010000054.1 GCA_014859965.1 Phycisphaerae bacterium | reverse complement strand
GTGATAGGTCGCTTCTCATATCCACTCGACTTCTAATGGACCACGTGCATAACCATCAACTAACCTACAAAAAGTAATGTCAGGTAGCAAAGCACGGTTGAATATATTAGTAGGGTCTGGATGCAAAATTCCTGCCGTATGCATTGGATCGGTTCCAAAAGCACAGAGCAACACAGCAGAAATTGGACAGCGGGCATGTTCGATAAAGTGCGGTGATTTCGCATTCGGTCTAATAAAGGCTGCTGATTCTAACTGAGTTAATTCATAAGACTCTCCCACTGCCTTTCCACTGTCCCTGTCGATACGCTTTGTAATATGTGTCTTGCCTGTGAGTAATTCCTCTGCTGCTAGATCATCAAAACACAGACAACCCGCTTGAAAATGGCATGTACCTATTACGACGATGCAGGGGGCATCTAACCCACTGCACTGTGAGGTCTTGTTGCTAAGTTCTTGGCAGATTGTTCTTGTCAGATATGCGTAGTCCGTTGCCTCATTAGGTATGGTCAAATGAGTTAATCCAGTTTTGTCTGAAGCAACGTTTTTCGTTATGCAGGTTGCTTCAGCATAAAAAGTGTTTCCATTTTTGGAGCATTTGAAATCTACTCCACCCGAACTGGGATCTTCAAAAGGCTTGACATTGCAACCATGGTCGAAAAGCAACTTTCGTGTTGCTGCCTCACACAAAGCTGCTTCTGAGTTGTTCTTAGTGAAAAGATTTTGCCATGTCTCCAAGTAGACTTTGTCAAATCCCATCAGCCATTCTCGATGACCGCCAATTAGCTTATCAAAGAACTTCGTGCCCAAGTACTCCTTCGGGTTTGCTGTCATCATGAACCTGATATCTAACTGGAATTTGAAGGTTGGGTGCTTCGGGTTTGCATAGCTACCTGTCACTGATTCCCTGAAGTCTGTTCATAGACAGTATTGTACAGGAAAAGGCAATGAGCAGCTAGGATTATTCAGAAAGAAAAAGCAAATGAACCCCAGAATAGCTTGTTGCCACCGCTTTGCTAAAGAGTTCAGAAACGTCGCAAACACTAGTACTGACGGATACCAGTGGAAAAACCTATGTCCGCCGCTTCTTTTGAGCATTGAATGAGCGGGATACATGGGAATACCAAATGGAGATTGGGTGAGGAGATTTCGGTCACATTGTGTTTATTTCCTGTTCATTTCTATTGATTACAGGGCGTGCTTGGGATAGAATCGGCAGAAAAGGACCCTTGGAGAGAGATTTGGTGTGTAAGAGAGCGGGAATGACGCCAGAAGAGGATGTACGAAGGCTGGTCGACGCGATGCTTCAGGAGGCTGGATGGGTTGTCCATGATTACGGGCAACTCAATCCAGCTGCTGGGACGGGTGTCGTCATACGAGAATTTCCGTTCAGGAGAGGAGTTGCCGATTATATCCTGAAGGTCAATCGGAAAGCTGTTGGAGTCATCGAAGCCAAACCTGTGGGGAATACACTTGGCGGGGTCGATTGGCAGTCTGGGAAATACGTTAATAACCTTCCGAATATCCTGCAACACGACTTCGATCCCTTCCCGTACGTCTTCAAAAGCACAGGCAACCAGGGGGACTAAACTGCCAATATGTTGACGAGATTAGAACCAGAATTTGTACAATTGTTAGAGTTATGGCTAAGAGCGGGGAAGATGAATGAATGTCAATGGAGTGATGGATGGCAATAAAAAAGAGTGAATTATACAGTTCGCTGTGGAAAAGCTGCGATCAGCTTCGCGGAGGGATGGATGCCTCTCAATACAAAGACTATGTTCTGATACTTCTGTTCGTGAAGTACGTTTCCGACAAGTATGCTGGGGTCAAAGACCCCCTGATTGAAATCCCCAAGGGCGGCAGTTTTGCTGACATGGTTTCCTTGAAAAGCAATAAGGAGATTGGGGACGGTATCAACAAGATTATTGCCAAGCTTGCCGAAGCCAATGAGCTTAAAGGGGTCATCGATGTTGCGGACTTCAACGACCCCGATAAACTCGGCAGAGGCAAGGAAATGGTGGACAGGCTGACGAATCTTGTCAGCATATTTCAGAACGAAAACCTTAACTTCAGCAAGAACAGAGCCGACAATGATGACATTCTGGGCGATGCCTACGAATATCTCATGCGTCATTTTGCAACTGAGTCGGGCAAGAGTAAGGGGCAGTTCTACACACCTGCTGAAGTGTCTCGTGTGCTTGCCAAGGTTATTGGTATCCATGAAGTCAAACGGCAGGATCAGACTATTTATGACCCCACCTGCGGCAGTGGTTCACTGCTCCTGAAAGCGGCTGACGAAGCCCCTCGTGAGATTTCCATCTATGGGCAGGAAATGGATAATGCCACCGCAGCACTGGCGATTATGAATATGTGGCTGCATGATAAGCCTTATGCAGAGATTAAGAAAGACAACACATTATCTTCCCCGTTGTTCAAGAATGAGCAAGGCGGCTTGAAGACCTTTGACTTTGCTGTTGCCAATCCTCCGTTTTCGAATAAAGCATGGAGGAACGGATTTGACCCTGAAAACGACCCGTATGAACGGTTTAAAGGCTATGGTATCCCACCTGCAAAGAATGGGGACTATGCGTTTCTGCTTCACCTGATTCGCTCTTTAAAGAGCAAGGGCAAGGGAGCGATCATTCTGCCGCACGGGGTGCTGTTCCGAGGCAATGTTGAGGCGCAGATTCGAAAAAACATCATCAAAAAGGGATTCGTCAAGGGCATCATCGGATTGCCTGCCAACCTGTTTTATGGAACAGGTATTCCCGCCTGTATTGTGGTGATTGACAAAGAGAATGCCGAAGGCCGCAGAGGAATCTTTATGATCGATGCGAGCAAGGGATTCGTTAAGGACGGGAACAAGAACCGATTGCGGGAGCAGGACATTCATAAGATCGTGGATGTCTTCAACAAACAGTTGGAAATCCCCAAATACTCCCGTATGGTGACCACCAAGGAAATTGAAGAAGACAACGACTTCAATCTCAATGTCCCCCGTTATATCGACAGCCAAGAAGAGGAAGATATTCAGAACATCGAGGCACATCTGTTGGGCGGGATTCCCAACAAAGATGTCGATGATTTAGGGCAGTATTGGGAGGTATATCCATCCCTTCGCAGAAAACTCTTTACCAAGGCAGACCGTCCTGGCTACAGCTTCTTAAAAGTCGATCATCAGGCGATTAAACACACGATCTTCAGCCATGCTGAATTTGTCGCTTACAGTGAGCAAATCAATGGGATATTTGCCGCATGGAAGAAAACATACATCCCTGTTCTTAAAAGAATAGCTGTCAAGGATCAGCCCAAAGCCCTGATTTATGAGGTTTCCGAAGCCATCTTGAGTGCCTTTACAGGTCGAAAGCTCATTGACAAATATGATGTGTATCAGCATCTGATGACCTATTGGGCTGAGGTGATGAAGGATGATGTGTATATGATTGTCGAGGACGGGTGGAAGGCACAGACCTATCTGGTCAAAGATAAAAACGGCAAGGTCAAGAAGGGACAGTGGGACTGTGATCTGGTTCCCAAGTATTTGGTCATCACTCGCTACTTTGCTAAAGAGCAAGCCGCCATTGGGCAACTGGAAGCGGATCGGGACGAAATTGCCCGCCAGGCGGAGGAGATGGCTGAAGAGCATGGCGGGGAAGAGGGGCTGCTGGAAGAGGTTAGAAATGATAAGGGCAATATTACCAAGGGAGAGGTGAAAAGCCGCATTAAGGCGATTCAAAACGACCCTGAGTATGCGGATGAGCTGGAGGTGTTGGAGCAGTATCTGGAACTGATCGAGAAAGAAACCGAAGCAAACAAGGCGATTAAGGATGCTTTGAAAGAACTGGACGGGGCAGTTCTGAAACAGTACAAAAAGCTGACGGAGAACGAGATCAAGACACTTGTGGTGGACGACAAATGGATGGCGACGACTGAAAAGGATGTTCATTCGGAGATGGATCGGGTCAGTCAACGGCTGACGCAGCGGATCAAAGAGCTTGCTGAGCGTTATGGGACACCTCTGCCGAAACTAACGGAGACTGTTGAAGAACTGACAGGTAGAGTCGACGCTCACCTTCAAGAGATGGGGTTTACATGGTAATGAAGGCGGACATTCCAAAAGGTTACAAGCAGACTGAGGTGGGAGTTATTCCTGAGGATTGGGACACCGCTACTTTGCAGGATATATGCGTGGAAAATGGCATGGTCAGAGGACCTTTTGGAGGATCACTAAAAAAACAGTTCTTCGTTCGTGACGGAATTAAAGTCTTCGAACAAAAACATGCTATTTATAAAAGTGTTGAGATTGGCTCATATTTTATCACTGAATCCAAGTTTAATGAACTCAAGCGATTTGAAGTAAGAGGTGGAGATTTTATAATAAGTTGTTCAGGCACCATAGGTAGAATTTACCAGATACCAGAAGATGCTCCCGAAGGAATAATAAATCAAGCACTGCTAAAGATCGAAACTGACAACAATAAAATAGACGACCGATATTTCTCATACTATTTTGAATGGGAGGATTTCCAAAATAGGATAATCGAAAGCACTCAAGGCGGAGCAATGAAGAATCTTGTGGGCATGGATGTCTTTAGGAATACAACTATTCCTCTTCCGCCAACAATCAAAGAGCAACAAGCCATTGCTGAGGCGTTGAGTGATGTTGATGGGCTGATTGGGTCACTAGATGGGTTGATTGCCAAGAAGCGGCAGGTCAAACAAGGCACGATGCAGCAACTGCTGACAGGCAAAAGACGCCTGCCTGGGTTTAGCGGGGAATGGGAAGAAAGGAAGTTGGGGGATTTCTTAGATTACGAGCAGCCTACTAATTATCTGGTGAAAGATACAGAATATAATGACAACAATCAAATACCTGTCTTGACTGCGGGCAAAAGCTTCATTCTAGGATATACCTATGAAGCCTTTGGAGTATTTACTGAATTACCTGTGATAATTTTTGATGATTTTACAACTGCAAGTAAGTATGTAGACTTCCCTTTTAAAGCAAAATCATCTGCCATGAAGATGTTAGTCCCAAAAAACGATAAGGTACACATACGATTCATTTATGAAATAATGCAACTGATTAAGTTTCCCGTAGGAGATCATAAACGACATTGGATTGGAGCGTATCAGCATGTAGATATCACTGTCCCGTCTCCTGAGGAGCAAGGTTCAATTGCCAAAGTATTAGGTGATATGGACACTGAAATCAGAGGAATAGAGCAAGAACGGGACAAATATAAAGCCATCAAACAGGGGATGATGCAGAACTTATTGACGGGGAGGATACGATTGATATGAGCCAGGTGGGACAAAAAGAACGAAAGACACAAAATCGGGTGGTTCGGTTATTCAAAGACGACATGAAGTATCAATATCTGGGCAACTGGGAGGAACGTGAGGAGAACAGTCATATCGAGGAGGGACTGCTCAGGAGCTTTCTAAAAGATAAGCAGGGATGTACTGACACCCTCATCGACAGGGCCATTCGTGAACTTCAGCGGGTGGCAGGCGACCAGAGCAAGAGTCTATATGACATCAATAAGGAAGTCTACAGTCTTTTACGATATGGCGTTCAGGTGCGGGAGGATGTGGGGGATAACAAGCAAACTGTCTGGCTGATCGATTGGAAAGCACCTTCAGAGAACGAGTTTGCCATTGCTGAAGAGGTCATGGTTCAGGGCAATCATAAAAAACGTCCTGATATTGTGCTGTATGTCAACGGGATCGCGTTGGGGGTATTAGAACTGAAACGCAGTACGGTTTCGGTCTCGGAGGGAATTCGGCAGAATCTTGATAACCAGAAGGAATTCTTTATTAAGCCGTTCTTTACCACGACGCAGTTATTGATGGCAGGCAATGATACCGAGGGGTTGCGGTATGGGACGATTGAAACACCTGAGAAGTATTATCTGGCGTGGAAGGAACCGTCGGATGTAGAGAATCCGTTGGATCGATACCTTCTGAAACTCTGCGAAAAAGAGCGATTTCTGGAACTGCTGCATGACTACATTGTCTTTGACCGAGGAATCAAGAAGATATGTCGGCACAATCAGTATTTCGGCGTCAAAGACGCACAAAAGTTTCTTCTCAAGCGGGAAGGCGGGATTATCTGGCATACTCAGGGGAGCGGCAAGAGCCTGACAATGGTTTGGTTGGCGAAATGGATACGGGAGCATATCGCTGACTCGCGCGTTTTGATTATTACGGACCGAGATGAGTTAGATAAGCAGATTGAGAGGGTGTTTAAGGGCGTCGATGAGGACATGTATCGAACCAAGAGCGGTTCGGACCTAATCGAGAAACTCAACGAGACAACGCCACTTCTGATGTGTTCGCTGATTCACAAGTTTGGCAGGAAAGAAGAAGCTGATTACGATGGTTACATCGAGGATTTGAAGCGGAATTTGCCCAGGGACTTTCGAGCAAAGGGTGACCTATATGTGTTTGTAGATGAATGCCATCGCACCCAATCAGGCAAACTGCATGCGGCGATGAAAGAGATAGTGCCCAATGCTTTATTGATTGGCTTTAGTGGGACACCCCTTTTGAAAGAGGACAAACAGCGTAGTATCGAGGTCTTTGGTCGGTATATTCACACCTATAAATTCGACGAAGCAGTCAATGACAAAGTGATTCTTGATTTGCAATATGAAGCCCGAAAGGTCGATCAGTTTGTCCGCTCCCAAGACAAAATCGACCAGTGGTTCGAGGCAAAGACCAAGGGGCTAACCAATGTTGCCCTGACGGAGCTTAAAAAGCGGTGGGGTACAATGCAGAAGGTGCTCAGTTCCAAGGGTCGGCTGGGGCAGATCGTCAAAGATATCATGCTTGATATGGAGACCAAGGATCGTCTGCAAAACGGTCGTGGCAATGCGATGTTGGTATCGGGCAGTATTTATCAAGCGTGTAAGTTCTATGAGATGTTCCAGGATGCGGGTCTGAAACGGTGTGCCATTGTCACCTCTTATGTTCCCACCAAGAACGATATAAAAGGGGAAAGTGTCGGGGAAGAGGAGCTGACTGAGAAACTTCGCCAGTATGAGATCTATCAAAAAATGCTGAATGGCAAAGACCCTGAAACCTTCGAGGATGAGGTCAAAAAGAAGTTTGTTGAAGAGCCTGCTCAGATGAAGCTGTTGATTGTGGTGGATAAGCTGCTGACGGGTTTCGACGCTCCTTCGGCGACGTATTTGTATATCGACAAAACCATGCATGATCATGGGCTGTTCCAAGCGATCTGTCGAGTGAATCGACTGGACGGGGACGATAAGGAATATGGATACATCATCGACTATAAGGACTTGTTCAAATGCCTTGAAAAATCGGTCGCGGATTATACGTCTGAGGCTTTTGATGATTACGAGCCAGAGGATGTGGAGGGATTGCTCAAAGATCGACTGAAGAAAGCTAAGGAACGACTGGACGAGGCGCTGGAGATCATCAAGGCGTCGTGTGAGCCTGTGGAGCCTCCCAAGGACACCTCTGCCTATATACGGTATTTCTGTGGACTGAATACTGAGGATAAGAATGCCCTGAAGGCTAATGAGCAGAAACGGCTCGCGTTATACAAACATACATCCAGCCTGATTAGGGCGTATGCGAATCTTGCCAACGAAATGCTTGAGGCAGGCTATACCCAACAGGAGGTGGACGAAATTTTCAAGGATGTGAAGCATTATGAGCATGTTCGGGCGGAGATGAAACTTGCCAGTGGCGATTATATCGACCTAAAAGCATATGAGCCTGCGATGCGGCATTTGATCGATAGCTACATCGGGGCTGAGGAAAGCGAAATCATCTCTGCCTTTGATGATATGACATTGATCGATTTGATTGTGGCAAACGGGGAAGCTGCCATTGAGTCATTGCCGAAAAGTATTCGTAATAACGAGCAGGCTGTGGCGGAGACGATTGAAAATAACCTCAGAAAGGTCATCATCGATGAGCAGCCGACGAATCCCAAATATTACGAGAAAATGTCTGTGCTGCTGGATGAGCTTATTGAAAAGCGAAAGCAACAAGTAAGAGACTATGAGGCATATTTACGGAAGATTGTGGAACTGACTGGATTGGTTACCCAGCCACATCGATCTTCCAGATATCCTAAAACACTGAACACAAACGCGAAAAGAGCCTTATATGATAATCTGAATCAAAATGAGAATATTGCCCTCGCGTTGGATGCAGAGATACTCAGAACAAAGAAAGATGGATGGCGAGGACATAAAATCAAACGGAATGAAGTGAGACGTGCAATCGGCAAGTATGTGTCGGGTGATGACGTTGAGCGGATATTGGAAATTGTAAAACGCCAGAGTGAATACTGATGCATCAGATCACTGTTGGAGAGTATATAGTTGATGTGGTAAGGAAGGACATTAAGAACCTTCACCTGGCTGTCTATCCCCCTGATGGGCGAGTACGCGTTGCCACCCCTTTGAAGATTGACGACGAGGCAGTTCGTCTATTTGTAATTTCTAAAATCCCTTGGATAAAGAAACATCAGGCGAATTTAAGATCGCAGGAAAGACAGTCTGCAAGGGAATACGTTTCAGGAGAAAGTCATTATTTCAACGGCAAACGGTATTTGCTAAACGTGATATATCAGGAGAGCACTCCCAAGGTCGAAATTCGCAATAAGACCTACATTGATCTTTACGTTCGAGAAGGCTATACCAAGGATCAACGCAAAACAGTGATGGTGGAGTGGTATCGCAGCCAACTGAAAAAACACATTCCTGGCTTGATATCCAAATGGCAGAGAATTACGAAGGTTCACGTCGATGACTGGGGTGTTAAGTTGATGAGAACCAAATGGGGAACCTGTAATATTCTTGATAGACGTATTTGGCTGAATCTGGAGCTTGCCAAAAAACCGCTTCATTGCGTAGAGTTCATCATTGTGCATGAAATGATGCATCTATTAGAACGACACCATAATGCTGCATTCATCGGATATATGGATAAGTTCTTGCCTAATTGGCGGTTCTACAAAGAGGAGCTTAATCGATACCCAATTGCAGAATTTAAAAGAGGATTTTAAGCGATATGGTAGAATGATTGTGTAGACAAGGTGCTATAAGAGCGCCCTTGACAACTGTCATAAAGCAGTGATATGGGTGTTCTTTTTAAGAACGTGAGTCAGGGAGTTTCGGGAAAGTGAGTAAAAGCCAAAAGCAGCAGCATGATAATGGAGACCGAGATGGAATATGATTTTGCTGATCCTAGTTTAACCTACCAGATGCTATTCCGTCCAGAAGCACAACCCCAGGCGGATGTTGTGTTTCGGTTTTTGTCCCCCAATCAAACTGATCGTTCTGCTAGCGTTGTGCGATTTCACGTGCCGCCAAATACGGATGGATCAAGTATTGAAAGCTGGAAAGATAATCCGAACACTCGAGAATTGCTTGAGAGAATCCGAAGTGGCTGTGGGAGATGGGATCGGGATAATAAGAATTACAAATTAGACAAAGATGCGCAAGAGGCTCGCGATGAACTTCAAGAATCGTTGAATGCCCTGCCTAAATTGGAAAAAGGTGGCATTTTAGCGAAAGACTATTTTGCCGACATGAATTTGGAACAACGGTATTTTTCTTACTTGCCTGACGCAGCAAAGGAATGGCATATTGATGAAATGATGGACAAAATTGAGTTAGCTGCGAAGAAGAGCGGCTACATCGTGTATGGGTTACGCCCATATGTGCGTGTGCATCTTGAGGATTACTACCGCTGGAACAACAATGCTTCTCAGTAAGTGCAACTTACCCCTTTTCGTCCGCGCGCGACTAAGACGTTGCAAAGTTAGACGCGTCAGGTTGGTGCGTCAGATAAAATCTGGGATTCCATTTACGTTTTAAGCAACAGGCATGGCACATTCCAGTAGCACATTGCCGTTCTCGGGGCAACTAAGTCTTTGTAAACAAAGCACTTAGAATGGAGGCGGGGGGATTCGAACCCCCGTCCCGTGACATTTCAGGCCGAGCGTCTACATGTATAGTCGTTTCATTGAAGTTTCGCTCCGGCGACCGCCAAACGACAGGCTGCCGCCATCACTAGTCCGCGATTAGTTTTGCCTTTGCGTCACGAACACCCGCATCGGCTATCCCGCTGTTTGGCGCCCTTAACCGATCCGCAGGAGGAGACCGATCAGGACGGGCCGCTCAATTAGGCAGCCATGGCGTAATTAGATTCGCCAATTAAATTAAGGTGTCGGATTTTTAGCCAGGCCAACCGACGTCCTGGACATGCAACTCGACCGTCTACCTGTCCGGTCGAAGCCATTCGCCCCCGTCTTCACTTTGCAAAGACCACCTTCATAACACAAAGATTATACGATCCCTGTTCGCCCCCGGCAATAGTAAAACTGAATATTCATCCGGTTTCCGCGATTTCAGCCGGCGGCAGGGCGAACAGCCCAAATCGGGTGCTCGCCGGGCGACAAACTCTTATCGGTCTTCGCAGCCCGAGGATTCACGGCAATCCGAGCGGCATCCCGATCACTGGCCCACCCCGAGTTTCGAGACCTTCACCGGCGGCTAACCGCTGTTTGCCAATACGATGTTGACGATATGCTCGGCCGCCCGGGCATTCACCAGCCTGCCCGCCGCCGCCTTCATTGACCGCAGTCGTTCCGGATCGCCCAGTATGGCATCCACCTTGAAGCCCAGCGTCGACTTGGATGTCGGAGCCACGGCGGCCCCGTTCTCCAGCAGGAACAACCATCGGCAGCCCTTTAGCGAGGCTCTCGGTCACCGTCAGCCGCCCGGCTTTCCGATCAGCAGGTCGGCAAGCGTCATCCACTCGTCCATATCCTCCGTAAAACTTCATCCGCGGTTCACCAGCTTGTTCCATTTTGACACCATAAAAGTGAGTGCCACATTCGCCGGGAGGTAATTGCCAAGGATAGTGATGGCGGTGATGAAGAATATGTAGCTTGCGGGTGAAACGGGATCGAGTGGAACGAAATGCGAAATGAAGCTCTCGAAGCCGGGCCAAGGCGCGTGTACGCAGTTCACATTGGAGGCCGGTGGAAGGAGAAGCCGGCTGATGAGCGCCAGCAGCAGGAAGAGTACGCCGGCTCCGACCCACGCGTGCCGTTGGACGCCCCGGCCCCGTACGGACAGGACAAGCAGTGCCGGAACCGTGAAGAAGTGGTTTGAGGCCTGGATCCAGCCGCTAATGCCGTAGCTCTGCAAGTAGGCGGTGGCGCCCACAGCGAATTTGCCTGTCAGCCACCAGCTAAACGTATCGAACACCCAGAACGCGTGATGCCCGAAACACATCACCAGCGCCAGCGATATCAGGAAGCGATTGCGGAGGCAGGCGCCGAGGCCGCCGATGAACGTTCCCACATGAGATATCCAAAGAACCGTTTCCGGCGTGCCTAAGTACAGGCAGCGGCCCAGAGTGTACGCGAAGTGGCCGAGCAAAATTGAGCCCAGTATCGGGTAAATCCGTGAGTCTTGCTTTCTCATAGCCATGCAGATGTCGCCACGACCCTTAGAACCGTTTGAGCAATTCGTAACCATTCTACAGAACTGGAAATGCTGCGTACATAAGAATTGTACAGGGCAATCGTATTATTCGGCTGCTTATGTGTGCCTTGCAGCGGCGCGCGGCGAAAACGCTTGTTCCGGGGCCGTCATTTTGGTTGACCGGATAGGTTTCGGAGACTACAGTGTGTACGGGCTTAGAGGCTCGTGGTAAGTGTGGAGAGGCTTTGGGCCATTCCCGAAACCCTGAAAAAAGGACGACGGCAAGGCGAATGAGATTCTTTCTAATCGACAAGATCACAGAGTGGCAGGTCGGGGAGAGGGCCGGAGCCGTCAAGAACGTGGCGCTGAGCGAGGATTTTTTTGACGATCACTTTCCTCGCCGTCCGATCATGCCCGGCGTTCTCATCGTCGAGGGGATGGCGCAGTTGTCGGGCTTGCTCCTCGAAGCCGGACTCAAGCAGAAGTACGGGCAAAGCGCCAAAGCGATCTTGACCGTCCTTGAGAGGACGAAGTTCCGTGAGATGGTGCGGCCGGGTGATACGCTGACGTACCGCGTGGAGGTTGCCGCATTGAGCCGAAGTGGAGGCAAGACATCGGCGCAAGCGATCTGCGGGGGGCGGACTGTGGCGACGACGGGCATGGTGTTCGCATTCAAAGACGTGGATGATCCCATGCTCGAAGCGACGCGGGATGCATTGATGAAGATTTGGCTGAAGTAGCGGTCGGCGGGAAAGCCTTGCATGAGTACAGATGTTGTCATTACCGGCATAGGCATGGTCACGCCTCTTGGACGAAGCGCAGAGGCCGTGCTGAATCGAATTTTGTGTCATGAGAGTGCCATGACCGCGGCGCCTTTTGCGTCAGGCGAATTTGACTGTCCGGTCTGGGCTCCCGTGGCGGGATTCGACCCGGAGGCGTACTTTCCGGATAACAAGATGCTTCGCCTGATGAATCGCGATGCACAGATGGCGGTTGTGGCGGCTCGTCTGGCAATGGAGGATGCGGCCGTTCGATCCGGAGAGACGTATCAGGCCGATGAGATCGCGCTGTTTGGCTCGACAGGAACGGCGGGAATGTCAGCAAAGGAGATCGCACGCATTGTACAGCATGCTACCCGTGAGGATGGCTCGCTGAGTCTTGACAGATTTGGCCGGGTGGCACTGAAACGTGTTCGTCCCGTCTTATCCTTTCGCATCCTTTCCAACATGCCGGTGTGCTTTGTTTCGATCTTCGAAAATATCACGGGACCCAATGCCGTTTATACCCCTTGGGAAGGGCAGGGAGCCCAGGCGATCGCTGCAGGCGTGCGGGCCATCCGGCGGGGCGATGTGCGGTGCTCGGTCGTGGGGGGCTGCGACGTCAAGTGTCGCGAGGTCTCTTTCGTCAGCCTTCAGCAGTCGGGAGTGTTCGACTCATGGAAGCGTTATGGGCGAGGCTGCATTCCCGGGGAAGGGGCTGCGTTTATTGTTTTGGAAGAACGGCATTCTGCGGTCAGAAGAGGAATACGCCCTTATGCCCTGGTCAAGGATTTCAGGATGAAGTCGGCTTCATCCGCTGCGCAGAGGGAAAAGGTCTTGTGCTCGATCCTGTCCGAAATCAAATTGCAGAACGGCAGCTGCCGGTTACAGGTGGTTGGCGCCAGCGACGGTGATTACGCTATAGACTGCAGTGAAGAACAGGCATTGGAGCGGGCGGGGATTGGGCAAGACGCTGTATTGAAGACGAAATCGGCCATCGGCAATCTGTTCGCGGGCGCAGCGCCGGTGCAGGTCGGCCTGGCCGCACAACTTGCCGCGCAGGAAAGGGCGGGGGGAGTGGTTATCGCGAATTGTTTCGGGTATGGGAGCGAGCAGGCCGCATTTGTCCTGGAGGCGGCATGAATCGGGTGGGGATTACAGGCATGGGGGTAGTCAGCCCGGTCGGAACAGGCCGAGAAGCCTTCTGGTCAAGCCTGGTGAATGGGCGATCGGGTATTAAGCCGATCACTTTGTTCGATGCATCCTCATTCCCGGTGCGCATCGGCGGCGAAGTGCGGAACATTGGCTGGAAAGCAATTGCGGAGGAATTCATCCAAGCGGAGAACGTTCAGGACCGCAAGGTGCTTCTTGGCTTGGCCGCCGCACAGGAGGCCATCGCAGATTCGGGTCTGTCGGACTTGGCGCTCGGTGCGGCTTTGCTGCACGTCGGGGTAGGCCTGGAAGCGATCCGGCTGGAGGACCTTGCGCTGTGTGTCTCGGGGAATGCGGATGCTGCGAACACTTCATTCCTCGGAAATCTCAATGGCAGACAGTTCCAAACGCCGCTCGACACGATGTGCAACCTCCTCGGCGACCGGTACGGCTTTTCGGCAGGCAGGTACACCAACGGGTCTGCTTGCGCCGCCGGAGCCCAGGCGATCGGCGAGGCATGGCAGATGTTGCGAGAAGGGTACGCTGACGCGGCTCTGGCCGGGGCGACGGACAGTATGCTGAACCCGCTGGGCCTGGGAGGATTCAGTTTGCTGCGCGTGTTATCCGATGAGAACGAAACACCGCACCGGGCATGCAGACCCTTCGATGCGTCCCGTAAGGGTACGGTGCTGGGCGAAGGGGCGGCGTTTGTCATGCTTGAAGTATTGGAAAGGGCATGGGAGCGCGGAGTCCGCGTCTATGCAGAAGTAATCGGATATGGCAGTTCTCTGGATGCGTTCAGTGTTTCCGATCCGGATGACGCGGGTCGGGGCGCCGTTGCGAGTATGCGCCAAGCCATCCGGTCAGCCCGCTTGCGGCATGAAGACGTCGACTGCGTCAACGCACACGGCACGGGCACGGTGAAGAATGACGTCATCGAAACGGCGGCAATCAAGGAGACGCTGGGGCCGTATGCCCATCATATTCCGGTTCACTCGGTCAAGTCCATGACCGGACACATGATCGCCGCCAGCGGGGCGGTTGAGGCCGTTGCCGCTGCCCTGACGATTCAGCGGCGACGTGTGCCGCCTACGATCAACCTGGTCAAAGCCGACGATTTATGTGATCTTGACTATGTTACAGATGGGGCACGCGATTTCTCCGGAGACGTTGTGCTGTCGAATTCATTTGGTTTCGGCGGCCAGAATGCGACGTTGATCTTCCGGAGGTCCGGCTGATGGACTACAAAGATTTGATGCAGGTGGTGTGTTCCAGACGCTCCATACGCCGGTTCACCGGGCGCAGAGTCGATCGTGAGCGGATCGAGCAACTGGTAGAAGCCGCATCGTGGGCGCCCTCGAACCACAATCGCCAAGGTTGGAAATTCATCATTTTCGAGGCAGCCGACGAAATTCATGCCCTCGCAGAGCGATCGCGCCGCTGTGTCGAGGCGTTTTTGGCCGAGACTCGCAGACCCGCAACCGCACAGATGGATGAATTGGTGCATTTCACCGGAGCCTTCGAGTATGCCCCTGTCGTCATTCTCGTGATGCATAAGAAGAGCCCCGCTGTTGGGAAAGCCATCCTGGCGCAGGCGGCCAGCGAACTTGCCTCAGGTGAGGTCCTTAGCGCGGCTGCGGCCTGCCAGAATTTGCTGCTTGCCGCTCATGTGATGGGCCTCGGAGCATGCATGATGACGGCTCCGCTGCTGGCCGGAGAGGTATGGAAATCGCTTGACAGTCTGCCCGCAGGTTACGAGCCGACCTGTCTCATCGCGTTAGGGTACCCTGATGAAGCGCCGGCGCCGCCGAAACGTAAGAAACTTGAACACATTGTGGAGTATCGAAACGCATGACTGAGCAGGAGGTTTTCGAGAAGCTGATTCCGCTGGTGCGAGAAGTGACCGGCGCTCGCTTTGAGCAGATCGGCATGGACAGCGGCCTCATGGAGGATCTTGGGGCCGAATCGGTGGATCTGCTGGATTTCACCTTTCTGATCGAAGAAGCGTTCGGGATTACTATCGAGGCCGATGAGTTTGAGCAGCAGGCGCGCCGCCGGATGGGCGACGTGCCTTATGAGAAAGACGGCTACCTGACGCCGGAAGCCCTGGACCAATTGCGGAATGCGCTGCCGGAAGTGCCGGCGGAATGCTTCAAAGAGGGCCTGAAGGCAATCGAAGTACCGGGCATTCTGACAGTTGGCGTTTTCGTTCATTTGATTGAGCGCAAGCTGGGGGAAGAACAGCCGGAGGCTGATAATGGGTAGCGGCGTGACAGCATTCGTATCGGGAGGCAGCGGAGCGCTGGGGCAGGCAATTGTGAGGGTGCTGGCGCGGGACGGGTGTTCGGTGGCCTACTCCTACAAAGAGCATCGAGAAGCGGCCGAGCGACTTGAGGCTGAGCTTACGACTTCTGGCTTCAATGTTCGACCTTATTCGCTGGACGTTGTGGATGCGTCGGCTTCGGTCTCGTTAGTACAACAAATCGAAGCGGAGTTGGGGCCTGTGGATATCCTGGTCAACAATGCGGGGGTCGCACAGGTTATGCCTTTTGCCCTGATCGAGGAGCGCGACTGGGACCTGGTTATGGACGTTAACGTCAAAGGCATGTTCCTGGTAACCAAGGCGTTTGCCCGCGGCATGATTCGGCGGAAAAGGGGTTCTATCGTAAACATCGGTTCTCTTGCCGGCATGCGGATGCTCGAGGTTCCGGTGCACTACGCTGCGGCGAAGAGTGCGGTGGTCGGGTACACGATGGCCTTGGCGCGAGAACTCGGGCGATACAACATTCGCGTGAATGCCGCTGTGCCGGGTATGTTAGACGGCGGCGTCAGCATCAACGTTCCGGCACGATTGCAGGACAAATACAAGGATTACTGTGCGTTGTCGCGGGCGGGCACATGCGAGGAGGCGGCGGAGGTGGTGGCATTTCTGGCCGGCGGGCGCAGCAGCTATATCAATGCGCAGGCGATCGTGATCGACGGAGGAATCTGATGAGGTTTCGGATGGTCGACAGGATCGTTGCGTTTGAGGCCGGCAGGAGTATCCGGGCCGTCAAGACGGTTTCCTTCGAGGAATACCGGCTCAAGGCGGCTTTCGGCGACCCGCCGTACCTGCCGGAAAGCCTTGTGTTGGAAACCGTATTTCAGGCCGCGTTGTGGCTGGTTATGATTTCCTCCGAGTTCACGCAGATGGGTCTGGTCGTCGGGGTGGAGGAAGTGCGTTTTGTCAATCCGGTTGGCCCCGGCGATCGCCTGTCGCTTGAGGTGGAGGCTGGATGCTATCGCGTCGACAGTGTGCGGTTCGACGGCCGGGTGCAGGCCGACGGTAAGATTGTCGCCGATGTCCGGGGATGCCTTGCTGACGTGGTGCAACTTGCCGAGTATTGCAAGCCCGATGACATGAAGGTGTTGTTCTCGGAAATATACAACCCCGACAATGGCGGGGTGGGGTGAGACATGGGCAGACTGGCGGAAAGGGATTATACGTATTTTCGGACTGTCAGAGGTATGTGCCGCAACTGCCGACGGATTGTGTCTGCGCGGGTGTTCTTCCGGGACGGAGCCGTGTGGCAGCAGAGCCTATGCCCTGACTGCGAGAATCGGGAGGCGCTGATCGCATCGGACAAAGACTGGTACATGTCCAGTACGCTCAAGGCGATGCCGGATCACTCACCGCTGCATGGCGCGCCCCCGCAGTCGGGCTGTCCCTTTGACTGCGGACCTTGCACCTGGCATGCCTCGCCGTGTCAGTTGCCCGTTATTTCTGTGACCAACGCCTGCAACCTGCGATGTCCCATCTGTTTTACATACAACCGGAGCGACCGCATCTACCATATGTCAGTCGACGAGATGAACCGTACTGTTGACTGGATCATCGAATCGTCAGGGGCCGTGGACGTGATCAATATAACGGGTGGAGAGCCCACGCTGCACCCCGAGATCCTCGGTCTTTTGACGGCGTGTCGACATCCGCAGATCGGCCGAATCACGATGAACTCCAACGGCCTGCGCCTGGCGGAGGATTACGCCTTGTGCGAGCAGCTTGCAGACCTCGGCGTATGCGTCATCCTCAGCCTCAACACGTTTGATGACGCCGTCAGCGTTCAATTGCACGGTCGCGACGTTGTGGAGAGCAAACTGCGGGCATTGGATAACCTCCGACGGGCGGGCGTCCGGATGACCCTGCTTCATGTGATGGTTGGCGGCCTGAACGCCGACGATATGCCGCAAGTACTCAAACTCTTGCGAGATGAGGATCAGATTCTCAGCCTGACGGTGCAGACGATGACGTACACAGGGCAGGGGGGCGGTGCGTTCGGCCCGGTTCGGCATATTCCCGTTGACCTTGCGGCCAAAACGATATGCGCAGCCTCGGAAGGGGCCGTTGCATTCGACGACTTTGTGACGCGGCCCTCGGCTCATCCGCTGTGTTATTTGATCTGTTATCTTCTCAGGACGGAGTCCGGGCTCGTGCCGTTGGGCCGATTCACCACCCGTGAAAAGCTCGAATCGCTGATTCGCAATTCATACCTGATCCGGCCTGATGCGGGCGAAGAGTTCTTTCAGGACCTGATCAACCAGCTCTATGCCGAAGGTCGTACGGAGTACTTGGCGCCCCTTCGTGAACTCGTCGAACGAGTGTATCCGCCTGGCACTGTCCTGACGGATTTTCAGCGGCAGCGGGCGGCCGAATCGGCTGTGAAAACAATCTACGTGCATGCCCACATGGATGAGGATACCTTCGACTGTTCACGGGCCATGTCTTGTCCGGATCTGGTGCCTTCGGAGCCGGGGCGGCTTGTGCCGGCATGTACGTACAACCTGTTCTACAGAATGCGCGACAGCCGATTCTATGTGCAGGAGGAGCAATAGAATCATGCAGACGCTCGGTATGACGCAGTCAACTTGTGAGATCTGTCGACGGATTGTTCCTGCCAAGGTTGTCGCCGACGGGTCTGAGGTCTGCTTCGAGAAGTTCTGTTCTTCACATGGCGTTTCACGCAGCCGCGTGCACGGCGATCTGGCAGTCTATCTCCGCACCCAGCGGTATGTCAAGCCTGCGTGGACGCCCTTGCTTTTCTCAGGGGAATCCGACAAGCCGTGCCCCGAGGGATGCGGTTTCTGCAGCCGGCATGAGCAACATCTCTGCATGCCCATCGTCGAGATTACGTCCCGGTGCGATCTGGCGTGCCCGGTGTGCATCACCGATGCCGGCCGGGAATGGGACATAACCCTCGATGCATTCGACGGACTGCTGCGGCAATTGATTCGTGCCGAGAAGCAGATCGACGTCCTCAACCTCTCGGGAGGCGAGCCGTTGCTCCATCCTCAACTGCTTTCGATTATCGATGCCGCACTTTTGCATCCTGAGATCATCCGGGTCAGCATTTCAACAAATGGGCTGTCCCTGCTCGACAACCCGGCTCTGGCCCGCGCGCTGTGCGATCGCAATATCGTGGTGGCGCTGCAGTTTGACGGATTCGATGAGAGGGCGTATGAGATCCTCCGCGGTCGGAAACTGCTCGACGCCAAGCTTGCCATTCTGGGGCAGCTTTCGGAGGTCGGCGTTGCGACATCGCTGACTTTTACCGCAGCCGGCGGAGTCAACACCGACCAATTGAGCCAAACGGTGGATTACCTCTTCGCCAACCCGCACGTGCTGAGCCTGATGATCCAGCCGCTGGCGTTTGCCGGACGGGCGTCAAAACTCTCGGGGCGAATCGAAAAGCTGACTGTTGCGAAGGTTGTCGAATTGCTGGACGGCGCCGGTGACGGCCGGGTAAAGGCGGCGGACTTTGCCCCTTTGCCGTGCAGTCATCCGCTGTGTTTCGGGCTTGCCTTTTACCTTATGTTTGATGATGGCCGGGCTGCCTCGTTGAATGGGCTGGTGGACGCCTCGACGATGTTGGATGCACTGGCCAATCGGACGATTTTCGGGCTGGACAGCGACGAGCACGATCGGCTGAAGGACCTGGTCTATGCCATGTGGAGCGGCCCGGCCGCGTCCACCCCTGATAGCGAAGCGGTGATGAAGACCCTTCGGAGTATCCTGGATGAATTGTCCGGTTCGGAGTTTGACGCACGCTACGCTTTCGGAGTAGCTGAGCGGCACATCAAATCGGTGTTCATTCACGCCTTCCAGGGGGCGGATGACTTGGACTTGTCGCGGGTCCGGCGATGCTGCCAGGCCTATCCGCAGCCCGATGGCAAACTCATCCCTGCTTGTGTGCACAATGTCCTGCGGCGGAAAGCAACGGCGCAACGATGATATAGAAGGAGCCATAAAATGATTGCATCACAAACGGGTCCACGGGCCCGTTCCAGTAAGAGGCTGGCGGTCATCATAGTACTGATTGCGGCCGGAGGGCTGCTGCCGCTGCTGCTATACAATGTGTGGTTCGGTTTCGTACCGATGGTGAGCCCGGCCGAAGCGAGGCAATTACTGCAAGCGCCGGACACTGCTGCGCTTCTGATCGACGTCCGACCCGCAGAGGAGTTCGACGAAACGCATATCGAAGGGGCACATAACTGGCCGCTGGCAGATATCCGGAGAGTCGAATCTCCGTTCGAGGTCCCTGGCCAATTCAGAGGCGGGCCCCTGTTTCTTGTATGCAACAGTGGGATACTCAGCACGGCTGCCGTCAGGCACCTCGACCGCCTCGGAGTGGAGAATGTGATTAACGTGCGTGGAGGAATCCAGGAATGGATTGCCAGCGTTGACGAACCTGAAGATGGCCCTTTTGCGAAACTGAGTGCACTGTCCGGGAGAATGCGGCCGTTGCCGTTTCGCCGCGCGCCGGCTCACGAGCAATTTGTCGCCGTCTTGTCCGGGTTTGCCATAAAACCCACCTATACGTTACTGTCTCTTGTGCTCGTCATCGTTCTTTGGCGTCGTCGCGAGTCGGATCTTGTGGCGTTGCGATGGTCGATGATCTTTTTCTTCGTCGGAGAAAACTTCTGTGCCGTCAATTACATCTTCTTTGGGGACACTTCGTACCTTGTTGAGTACCTCCATAGCTTCGGTATGCTGCTGAGCGCCGCATTTGCCACGTATGCGATTATCGAAGGCGTGGACGGCCGCATTCTGATGCTCTCCGATTCAAATCACCGCTGCGCAGCCGTGAGACTCTGTGGCAAATGTATAAAGTATGAGGATGTGCCTTGTGGCCTAAGGCGGGTTTCTTACATGGTACTGCCGGCCCTTGCGCTTGTCGCCCTGATGCCGCTATGTGCTCCTCTGCAGAGTAATGCCTACAACACGGTCATATACGGCACGTTTTATCGTTACGGACACAAAGTGGTCTACCAACTGTTTGAAATGAGATTCTGTCCCGTCGTTGCGGCGGTGCTGCTGATCGCTTGCATGAGCGTTCTCGTACTGAAATCCAATCCGTATCCGTGGGCCAAACTGCTGCTCGCGGCCGCCGCCGGACCGCTGACGTTCGCTTTGTTCCGAAGCGTCATAGGGACGATGTTCAGCCAAGACCTGGTGTGGTTCGCTTTCTGGGAGGAGTTCACCGAACTGCTGTTTATCGTGGGAGTGTGCCTGGTGCTCTGGATATTCCGGCAGCGTCTGTTTGAAAACTCCGCAACGGCAAGCCCGCCGTAAACCGCAAGGCGTAACTGCCGCCCGAACACAGGTTGACTACAGTTTCGGGGAATCCAGTATCGCAATAATCTTGTGCACATCAAAAATACACCCCGCCCAGGTTCCTCCGCTAACGCTTTGGAGAGCCGCCCAGAGGCGGGTATCATCGGGAAGATTGTCGGCCGGTCTCAGATCGCGGTGCAAGGGCCGGGAGTTCAGCACTTTGTCTGCTTCTTCGGGTGTATACCGTTTATTCCCTTCTCCGACAAACTGAATACTGCCGATCAGGTTCTGCTGATCAATTGTGATCTCGATCAGATCGCCGTCGCGCAGTCTGCCAATGGGCCCTCCCGCAAGCGCCTCGGGCCCGACGTGGCCGATGCAGGCGCCGGTGGATACGCCGGAGAAACGTGCATCCGTTACGACCGACACATGTTTGCCCCAGGGAATGTGTGTCAATGCGGAAGTGAGCTGGTAGGTCTCCTCCATGCCGGTGCCGATGGGGCCGCAGCCGACCAGAACGATAATGTCCCCGGCTTTGATCGGCGAATCGCCCTGACCCTTGATGGCCTTTATGGCGTCCTTCTCGGAAACGAAGACTCTTGCCTGGGACCTATGCTTGTAGACCTTGTCCTCGTCTATCACGCTCGGATCGATGGACGTCGCCTTGACGACCGATCCCTGCGGCGCTATATTGCCCGAAGGGAATACCACAGTACTCGTCAGACCTGCCTTCCTGGCGGCATCCACATCCATAATGATGTCCGTGGCGTCGACGTTCGCCAGTTCTTTCAGCCGGGCCTTGGCGGCCTTGCGCCTTTTGCTGTCCCGCCACCAGTCCAGATTATCATCCAGCGTTTTCCCGGTGGCGGTCAGGACCTGCGTGTTCAGCAGCCCCCTGTCCCGGAGGTGCAGCATGACTTCCGGTACGCCGCCCGCCGCAAATACGTGGACCGTGGGAAAGTTTTTGGGCCCGTTGGGCAGGACATCGACCAGCCGCGGAACCAGTTTGTTGATCCTGCGCCAGTCCTCAAGCCCGGGCAGACGCAGTCCGGCCGCATGCGCCACAGCGGGAATGTGAAGCAGCATGTTTGTGGAACCGCCGCAAGCGGCGAATACGAGCATGGCGTTTTCCAGCGATGCCTGCGTGACGATCTTCCGGAGGGAAATACTGTTTGTGGCGAGATTCAGCAGGGCCAGTGCCGAGCGGCGCGCGGTGTCGAGCCAGATGTCTTCGCCGGAAGGCGCCAAGGCGCTGTGAGGCAGGGCCATTCCGAACGCTTCAGCCACCACCTGCGAGGAACCGGCGGTGCCCAGGAAATGGCATCCGCCTCCCGCCGATCCACAGCTGCGGCACCCCATCTCGGCCGCGTAGTCCCGGTCAATCAACCCCCGAGCGAAGCGGGCCCCGAGGGACTGTATCTTGGCCGTATCCTCGGCGGCCTTCGTCGGCAGCATTGCACCGCCCGGAACGATAACGCCGGGCAGCTCCCCGTTGCCTGCCAAAGCCATCATCATCGCGGGAAGGCCCTTGTCGCAGGTGGCTATGCCCAGGACGCCCTTTCTTCGAGGCAGGGAACGGATGAGCCGGCGCATCACGATCGCCGCGTCGTTGCGATAGGGCAGGCTGTCATACATGCCTTCCGTTCCTTGGGTGCGGCCGTCGCAGGGATCACTGCAGTATCCGGCGAACGGAAGCGCCCCCTGTTCCTCAAAAGTCGTCGCCGCCTCCTTGACGAGCAGGCCGATCTCCCAATGACCCGTATGATAGCCTAATGCAACGGGATGTCCGTCATCTGCACGCAGGCCGCCCGACGTACAGAGGATCAGATACTGGTGGAGACCGGTGTCCGCGGGATTCCACCCCATGCCCGCATCCTGGGTCATGCCAAAGAGATCGCCGCTGGGTGCGTTTCGCAGTATCTCGTCGGTAACGGGAAGCTTTCCGCGGGGACCTTCGCCCCATGCCCGCATGGTTCCGACGGGCCGGTCATTTCCGACGATCTCTTCGAATGTTGGAGATTTGCTGTCAGCCATGAGTTATTCCCGATTCTAAAACGATCAGACGTCCTTCTGTGTCCACTCGCCGTCGATCAGCCGCCACATGGTGCCGGTCGGGTTCTTGTCCTGAAGTTCGACCGGCAGTCTGCTGGGGCGGACATTGTCATAACAGTAGAGCGCGGCGAAGCGAAGCATGGACGCAGGCAGTCCCACGGCGGTGAATCCGGGATGGCCGGTCGCCGGGTACGGGCCGCCGTGATTCATGGAAGAGACAACGGCCACCCCGGTCGGAACCTTGTCGTTCAGCAACCGCCCGACCTTTGTCCGCAATTCCGGTTCGAGCACCGCATAGTCCTCGTCATCCTTGCCCTGGGTGTTCGAATAAATGCAGCCGGTGAGGTTCCCTTCGACGACGGAGGCAACCTCTGTCATTTGCCGGATGTCATCGGCAACCACGATCAGACTGACCGTTCCGAACGCTTCGGTTTGAAGTTCATGGGGATTGGCGATGAATGTCTGTGCATCGACTCGAAGCAGGGTGTTGGCAAACCTGTAACCTTCATCCTCCACCTTCCTGCCGCCGGCAATCAACCTCGCCCCGGCGGATTGCAGCACTTCAACCGCATTCCCAACGCTGTCCAGTCCTTTCGAGCCGAGCAGAATCCCCGGGCGATTGCGATCAAAGGCGCCGGCCAGTGTATCGATGAACTGCTCGGTCCACTCGCTTTTCTGGACGATGATCAGCCCGGGATTCGTGCAGAATTGGCCCGCGCCCAGCGCGCACGATCCGAACATCTCCGCGGCAAGTTCATCCGATCGTTCTTCAACGGCTCCGGGCAGGATGAACACCGGATTCACGCTGGACATCTCGAGGTAGATCGGCTTGCCGGCCTTGTCCGCTGCCGCCTTGAGACGCAGTCCGGCCGACTTGCTGCCGGTGAAAGCGGAAGCGCCGATCTGCGGATGCGAGACCAGTTTCAGTCCGAGTTCAGGCGGCGTGCGGTAGATCATCTGAACCGTCCCAGGGGGAAGCTGCGCCTCTTTGACTGCTTCGAACGCAAGGCGGGCGAAAACAAGCGTCGTTCCGGGATGGCCGGTATTGGCCTTTGCAATCACGGGGTTGCCTGCGGCGATGGCGGCGGCGAAATCCCCCCCGGCGACTGAGTTGAATGCGAAAGGAAAGTTGTTCGGCCCGAAGACCGAAATTGGGCCGTCCAGGGGTCCCATCATGCTTCGGATATTCACGGCCGTTTCAATCGTTGCATTACGCCAGCTCAATTCGCGTGCCGCCTTGGCGGCCTTCCGAAGCTGATCCGTCGTGCGGGGCAGTTCTCCGTTTCTCAGTCTCGGTTCCTTGGGCAGGCCGGTCTCAAGATTGGCGATATCGACAAGCGCGGCGGTATGGGCCTCGATCTTTTCGGCGAACAACTCCAGAAACCGCGAAATTCTTTCGACCGGGACATTTCTGAGTTCAACGGCGGCCCGTTTGCCGGCGGCGATGAGTTCGTTCACATCGTCTTCGCCGGACACAGGATACACTTCAGCAAGCGCCTGTTTGGTCGCGGGGTTCACTGCATTGAAACCGCCCACCGGATACTTGGAATCCCGCCATTGGCCTGCTATGAGAACTTTTTGATAAACCATGTTTCTTCTCCAGGGCTCTTTGTTGATCAGTACCGATTATGATTCGACGTGGTTTTCAAGAACCAGCGTGTCGATCGTAATGACAACCTTGTCTCCAACACGCAATGAAAACGCTTCGTCCGGGATGATCCCCGTTCCCGTGAGGAGAAATACGCCGAAGGGAAAGGTCATCTCCATAGTCAGATAGGACGCCAGCTCGTCAAACGCGCGTTTGATCTGCGAGGTGCTGGTCTCGCCTTTGTAAATGATATCGCCGTTTCGCTCGATAACCAGTTCGATGGTGAGACTCTGCATCTGCTTCGGTTCGGTCAGACAGATTCCCGGCCCAAGCGCGCAGGAGCCGTCATATATCTTGGCTTGCGGAAGGTAGAGCGGATTCTCGGCTTCGATATTCCGGGAGCTAACGTCGTTTCCCACACAGTAGCCAAGGATTTCGCCAAAGCTGTTGACAAGAAGCGTCAGTTCGGGTTCGGGCACATTCCAATGGCTGTCTTTTCGGATGCGAATCGGCGAATGTGTTCCCTTGACCCTCCAGCCGATGGCCTTGAAGAACAGCTCCGGACGCTTGGCCGCATAGACCCTGTCATATATGTTCTTGATATCAGTTTCCGCTTCCCGTGCGTCGCGGCTCCGCAAATAGGTGACGCCGCAAGCCCAGACTTCCTGATCGTATTCGACAGGGGGGAGTAAGCTGCCGACTGCCTCGTCGGTGGTTGAAAAGGAAGTCAGATATGGGGAAACCTCATGGGGATGTTTACTGCAGAGCTGCTTGAAGTCAAACGCCGGCGACAGCAGAAACCCATCGATCGCCCAGCGTTGGGAACCATTGATTTGATGTCTGGTCAGTATCATTAAAAACACTCCATCAGATGTTATTGCCGGTTTTATAGTATCACCAAACCAATGACCCAGATGATCATGCAGGCAAAAACACCCATGCAGATCGTACCGGTGGTCATTAGCTTATAACCCGTCTTAACGTCCATGCCGCTCATCTGTGTAACAACCCAGAAAAAACTATCGTTGGCATGAGACGCCACGATGGATCCTGCGCCGATCGCCAGGACACAAAGGGCCCGGCCGAGCGACGAGTCAAGCCCCATAGACGCAAGCAGGGGGGCGACAATCGAAGCGGTCGTGATGATCGCCACGGTGGAAGATCCCTGGGCCGCGCGGATAGCCGCCGCGACCATGAAAGGCAGCCACAAACCAATGGACATCGACAACATTCCTTTCCCGACTATGTCAGCGATCCCGGAATTCTGCAGCACTTTGCCGAATGCGCCCCCGGCGCCGGTAATCATAATGATCATGGCGGCCGCAAGCAGCCCTTCCCCGACCCAGCCGGATGATGAGAGCATATCCTTGTCGAATCGCCTGGGTAGTGTCGCCGCAATGCAGATGCCGATCAAAAGGGCTATCAACGGTGTGCCGACAAAGCTGGTTGTCCGCGAGAAACCGTTCTGACCCATCGGGTGCGTGGGATAATCCGCAATGGATTTTGAAACGATCAGTAAAATCGGCAGGAGTATCGGAAGGAAGGCGTGAAACGATGATGGAGCCACTTTCAGGCGGGAAGTGAATTCCTCTTCCGTCAACTGCGGGTTTGGATCGATCTGAACGCGCCCTGCCACTTTGGCTGCCCAGAACCAGCAGAAGAACAAGGTTAGAATGCTGACCGGAACACCGATCAAAATGACCCATCCGAGATCCGCTTCCAGAATCCCCGCGGCCGCAATCGGGCCGGGAGTCGGAGGAACAAGTGTATGAGACACCATGAGTCCCAGGGACAGTGCAATAGCAGTTGTGGCCAGAGAGAGCCCCGCACGTTTGGTCAGCGTCTTGTTCAAAGGGGAAAGGACTACGAAGCCGGCATCAGCAAACACCGGAATGGAGACAATGTACCCGATCAGCGCCATGGCGGGTGTCACATTCTTTCTTCCGATGATTCGCAGGATGCGTTCGGCCAGGGCATAAGCACCTCCGGATTTGTCCAGAAATGTGCCGATAATTGCCCCCGCGATGATTACGATGCCGATGCGCCCAAGGGTTCCGCCAAATCCCTCTTCAATGGAGGAGGCGATTTCATTCAGAGGCATGCCGGAACATATTCCGAAAAACAGTGCTGCAACAAGCAGGGCGAGAAAGGCATGGAGATTGAACCGCGTGGTCGAAATCACAATAAAGAGAATACTCAGGACCAGAAGTACAATAACCACCATGATCTCACTCCGCCCAGTAAAAGGGTTTGCCCTGTTGTGCACAAGGCGATGACAACACCCGCCTGATCTCACGTAAAACAAAAAACGATAATCAACTTTCCAAAGCACACAGATTACCAGATCGTTTTGAGAAAGGATAGCAGAAAGCTCGGAATCAAACGTCCTTCATCCCGATGCGGACATCGGCGGCCCGTAATTCATGCACCATTGCCGTACGGCAGATCATGTGCCTCGCTTGCCTGTACGCTATCCCCCTGGCGAGTAATCAGGGCGTTAATTCGCACGACGCCACCGAGAGCGGGGGCATCTGGAATCTGACGGTGCGGTTCTCGACGATAGCGGCGCGGGGTCCGGCATGCCGCCTACGGAGTCAACGCAGTGTCAATGACGAAGGTAGTGTAATCTGTACGTGTTGTAGTTATCCACGACCAAGTGCAGGTCCACGGCCGGCGGCGTCTCTTCGTCCACAAGCTTGAGAAACTTGATCCACTCCTGATGACGATGACGAGGCATGCACGTTCCAATCAGCTTACCCTCCGCCAGTTCCAACGCTGCAAACAGCGTCGTGGTCCCATTGCGCTTGTAATCATGCGTCATCGTACCGCACCGACCCTTCTTGAGCGGAAGGCCCGGCTGGGTGCGATCCAAGGCCTGAATCTGGCTCTTCTCGTCGCAGCACAAAACCATCGCATTGGTCAGGCGGATTGAGATACAGCCCGACAACATCCACCAGTTTGTCGACGAAGTCGGAGTCGCGGCTGAGTTTGAAAGTTCGGATCTGGGAAGGTTTCAGATTATGCGTCTTCCATACGCGATAGACCAGATTGGGACGGACACCCAGGTGTTTGGCCAGCGTCCGAATGCTCCAGTGCGTTGCGTTGGGCGGCGTCTCATGAAGAGTCGTCTCGATGATTCGTTTAGCCCAGCGCTGCTGCTTGGTTGGCCTGCGGCCGCCACGCGGAGCATCCTTCTCTATCCCGGCCAGACCGCTCTGGGCGAAACGCTTCCGCCAACGGCCCACCGTCGAGGGCTGGACGGCAAGCGTCTCGGCGATCTCTTTGTTCTCCTTGCCGTCGGCGGCCATGAGAACGATCCGCGCCCTCTGCATCAGTCGCACCGGCGTGCTTCGGCCCCGAGCCCAGCGTTCAAGGGTTTTACGTTGCTTGTCTGTGACCATGATCGTTGCAGCTACTCGCATAACTCGCATCCTTTCCCGTTTATAGGAAAGACGCACGACGTTTAGAGTTAATGGCAATTATTTCACAAACACTACATTGGGAGCCTATCAGGTATCCCTTAGTTGACGGTCAGAATGTGATTGTCTGCCCGTGCAGGCTGGCGGACTCATAACAGGCCGATACCAGTTCCAAATTATGCAGTGCGTCGGCTGCATCCAACGGGCGAGCCTCGATGATTGAGTGGGCGTGACGGGCGATCACTGCCTGATAGACGTTGGGCGTCCGGTCGAGCGTAATCGGTTTTGTGCCGCCGGCCCGTTCCACTTCGATCCGTACCTGCACGGGCTCGCCTGGATGGCCGGACAGTTGAAACAGTGTGGCGTATCCTCGCACTACGCCGTCGGTTCCGTAAACCTCGTAGCCCAGGTTCGTTAGCGTACCCACGAGCCCGCCGCGGGGTTGATTGAAGGCTACGCGTACGGTGCCTTGTATCCCGTTCTCCATGCGAAACTGCACAATGGCCCCGTTCTCGACCGCTATATCCAGGGTGGCTGGCGTGTAAATGCAACTTAAGGATTTAATTTCAGAGCCCAGCAGGAATTCTGCCATGTACAGGCAGTGGCTGCCCACGTCGCCAATGGGTCCGCCAATCTGGCCGGCATCGGCGCAGCGCCAACTGGCGGCTTCCTGGGGCGCAGAGCCGTAGCAGCATTCCATGTGCAGTACGATATCGTTGACTGGCCCGATGGCCCCGTCGTTAATCAGTGCCTTGGCTTTCTGATTATACGCATTTTCAGTCATCATGTGGTCGACCATTAAGCTGAGGCGCCGGCGACGGGCCAGCTGCTGAAGTCGCCGCGCATCCTCCACGGTTGTGGCGATGGGTTTCTCTATCAGACAGTGCTTGCCGGCTTCCAGTGCGTTGCCGGCCAGGAGCGCATGTGAGCGGTTGTCCGTCGCGACAAAAACGGCATCGACCTGCGGGTCGCCCAGGACCTGCTCCAGGGAGTCATACCATCGCAGCCCCAATCGTCCGGCCGCAGCCTCCCGCGCCGGGTCCTTGTCTGTGATACCGATTAACTCCGCCTGCGGGTGACCTGCGAAGCGGGTCCTGTCAAGGCCAAAGCCCTCGCGGGCGATGCGGTTCTCGGCAATGCCGCCGAAGCCGGTGATGGCGTATCTTATCTTTCTCATGTATCCAGCCCGCTACTTCGTGTAAGCCCGGATCACCTTCGCCAGGGCGGCGCCGATCTGCTGGCAATCCTCCGCCGTAAACGTCGGGAAGGCAAAGCAGGTGAACGTATGGTTCTGGTGCCAGACGGCGTTGGGGACCTCGACCGTGCTGTAGTCGACGCTTGCCGGGTTGGCATACTCCCGCGAGGTGAACGGAAAGCCGCTTCGACCGAAGGCATTGTGCTCGGTATAGGCCCGCTCGGTGTGGCATTGCGGCCAGAAGACGCGCCAGCACGGGGCTCCTTCGGCGGATGCCGCCCGCACGAACTGATCAATGTCGCAGGTCATGTTCTCGATGTCTAACGAAAACGCCATGACGAACCACCCGTTGCGGCGCTCCGGCGTATCGACGGGCAAGTACTTGACGACGGGCAGATCCCTGATGGCGTTGGTGATGATGCCGGCGTTGCGCCTGCGGGCGGGCATGTTCCACGTGTCCATGCGTTCGAGTTCCGCCAAGCCGATCGCCGACTGCATCTCCGTCATCCGATAGTTCCACCCGACCATGTTGTGGACGTAGGGCAGCCGCTGCTCCAGTTCCAAGAGGTTCAGCCGCTGCGCCACGTCGTAGCCGTGGTCGCGAACACTGCGAGCCTTCCAGGCCAGGTCCTCGTCGTCGGTGGTTACCATCCCGCCCTCGCCGCCCGTGGTAAAGGTTTTGTTCTGACAGAAACTGCACGCGGCGATGTGGCCTAACGTGCCCGTCTTTCTGCCCTTATAAACGCCGCCGAACGCCTCGGCGTTATCCTCGACTACGTAGAGGTTGTTGCGTCGGGCGAAATCCATGATGGCGTCCATGTCGCAGACATTGCCGTAGAGATGCACCGGCATGACGGCCTTTGTGCGCTCGGTAACGAGCCGCTGAGCCGATTTGACGCTTATGCAATGATCGTCGATGTTCACGTCGGCGAATCGCGGCACGGCCCCGGCCTGCACAATAGAGAAACTGCTGGCGATGAACGTGTAGCTGGGCACGATCACCTCGTCGCCCGGCCCGATGCCCAGGGCACTCAGTGCGGCGTGCAGCGCCGATGTTCCCGACGAGGTGCTGATGGCGAACCGGCTGCCCTGCCATGTGCCGAACTTCTTTTCAAATTCCATGCCTTTGGGACCGGTCCAGTAATTGACCTTCCCCGACCGCAGGACCGCTTCGACAGCCTTGATAGCCTTCTCGTCGAATTGCGGCCATGGCGCCAACTTGTTGGTCACGGCCTTGGGGCCGCCGTCAATCGCCAGCTTGTCCGACATCGTGACCTCCTTTACCGAACTCCGCATCGTGGTCGGGGTTATCAAATCAACGGCAGTTGCACGGCCCGGCCGGTCTCAATCGAGCGGTCGATCGCCAGGCAGATCTCGTGCGACTTGCACGCCTCATGAATATTCGCTGTCGCCTCCCGCCCTTCGACCAGCGCCGCCGCCAGGTCGTCCATCATGCCCTGAAAGGGATGATGTGACACGTCCCCGCTATCCAGAAACGTTGTATTGAACTGCTGCCAGCCCTCCTGCCCGCCAAACCATTCCCGACTATAGAACTTCTCGTTCAGCACGGACCCCTTGCTGCCATGGAGCATAATATTCATTGTGTACGGGCACTCATTCTCGAAACTGCACCCCGTCTTGCCGATCTTGCCGTTCTTGAATTTCACCACGGCGGCATACGTCGGCTCGTATTCGTAATCCTTGCGATGCCCGAATGCACCATATGCGAAGACTTCCTCCACGTCACCCCCAAAGTAGTACAAGAGGTCAACAGCATGGCAGCCAGCCAACAAACTGGCGCTTGGGCCGCCCGCCCTGGTGTTCGCCCCCCATCTCCAGCCGCTCCACCACGGACCGATCTCGTGATAGTAGTCGACCTCTACATAGTAGATTTCGCCCAGGCCGCCCTTGTCAATCATGCTCCGAATAGATCGCACGTGCGGATTCCACCGCGAGACGAAACCGACCTGCGATCTGACGCCGGCCTTGACGATGGCATCCCGAATGGCCTTGAGTTCCACCGAATTCATAGCGACAGGCTTTTCAATGATCACGTGCTTGCCCGCCTCGGCCGCGCGGATCGCCTGTTCGGCATGGAGGACATTGGGAGAGCAGATGTCGATGATATCCACGTCTGGTCGGCGGACCAGTGACTCGTAGTCATCCATGATGTCGCAGTCCAGGCCGAGTTCCGCCTTTTTGCTCTCGGCGGATGCCCGCTGGCGCGAGGCCAGCCCCACCACCCGCATGTGCGGATTCCGCAGGAAGGCCTTGATGTGCTCTCCTGCCACCCAGCCAATGCCAAATACGCCCACGGTAAACGTCTGCATCGCTTGATCTCCTACTCTATACTTCTCCGCGGCTTGGCCGTGGCCACGCCAAAGCCGCCCGTATGCTACTCGCTCAACCCAACAAATGCAACAGCCGGTACTCTGTATTTGCACCATAAGATGCGTTTGCCGTGGTCAAGGAGCAATGGGCTGGGCGACTTCGATCTTTTCCGTCTAGCCCAAAGCATGCACGCTGACCTTAATCACTTTACCTCAAAGCTCACGGCGCAGGACCCACCGGAATCGTCGACACACAAAAGCGTGTATCGCCCCGCGCCGAGGTCGACGGATGCGTCTGGCGACCGCAGCCCAAGCAGTCGGCCATTCAGAAACCATGTGAGGTTTCCGGCCTTATTGGCGGCCGGTCGAACGGTCAACTCGCCGCCCGGTGAAATGAAGATATCCCCGTCGGCGGGTCTGACGATTTGGAGGTTTTGGCGAACGGCCGAAGGGACGGGAAGCGGCTTTCTCACAAGAATGGGGTCGGCAACTGAAGGAGCAGCGTTCATTCGAAGCGACGGCAGCGCAAACAGCCGTGACAGCAACGGCTCGGCGGCTTGTGAACCCACGTACTCAAACCGGCCCGTGCCGCGAAATCGGCCAATCCAGACGCCGGCGGCCCAGCGGCCGTTATGCCCGATGGCCCAGGCGTCGCGCCTGCCGGAACTGGTCCCGGTCTTCCACATAAACCATGGGACATTCTCCGGCAGGAGGTCGGCCATCCCGTTCGGCCGGCGAGCGTGCGAGGACAGAATCGCGTCTATCGCACGGCAAACGTTGGTGCTTAGCACCCCCTTTGCCGGAGCTGCTTCATCGACAAATAATCTGGCCTTGCGGTATTTGCCCCCTCTTCCCATGCACGCGTAAGCGTCGGTCAATTCCAGCAGAGACACCTCTACGCCGCCGACGGCGACCGCCAGACCCGCCCGTGACGCGACATTCGCGGGCAAGCAAATGCCCGCCGATTCGATCAGGCCGCAGCATCGCCCCAGCCCCACGCCCCGCGCCACCTGCAGTACCGGACTGTTCAGCGATCGCTGCAGCGCCTCGGCGGCCGTAACCTCCGTCGCAAAGGTACGATCAAAGTTCTCAGGCTCCCACCCGCCCAGGTTCACCGGCACATCATAAACGATCGATTCGGGCGAAAGCCGTCCGGCCTCAAATGCCGCTGCGTATATAAAGGGTTTCAGCGCCGAACCGGGGCTGCGTTTTGCCAGGGCGCCGTTGACCTGGCCATCGACCGGGTCGGAGACGTCGCCAGACCCGACGAGCGTCACGATTGCAGATTGCTGAATGTCGATTACGACTATCGCGATTTCTGTGCCGTCCGGCAGGCCCTTAAGGTGCTCGCAAGCCAGGTATTCGGCATCCCGCTGCACCTCCAAATTGATCCATGTCCGGCCACCTAAAGGCCTTTGTCCAAGCGCCATCCATGCCGCATGCGGTGCGTGCCGCATGCGCGGCAAGTCGTTGATCGCCAGGGACGCGCTGGCGGCCAGGCGGCGCTCTTCAGGCGTGATTACACCGGTTTCCTGCATTCGATCCAAGACCGTCTGTTGTCGTTTCAAGGCTGCTTCGAGGTGTGTTCGCGGGTTATATCGCGTCGGCGATTTCGGCAGCCCCGCCAGCAGTGCCGCCTCCGCCAAAGAAAGATCGCACGCATGCTTCGAAAAGTAGAGCAAGGATGCCGCTTCCACCCCGCGGATATTGCCTCCGTAAGGGGCCGTGTTCAAGTATATCTCGAGCACCTGCTGCTTGCTCTTGAGACGGGTCAGCTGCATTGCGCGAAAACTCTCAATCACCTTTGCCGCCAGCGTCCTGGGCCTGTCGTCCATCATTCTGCACACCTGCATGGTGATGGTGCTGGCCCCGGAGATGACGCGCCGGCCAAGCATGTTCTGGACGGCGGCGCGGCCCGCCGCCAGAATATCTACACCGCAGTGATCGTAATACCGCTGGTCCTCGGTGGCAATCGTCGCCTGCACCAGGCGGGGGCTCATCGCGTCCAGCCCGACCGGCATGGACCATTGCTCATCCTGCGAAACAATGCTTAGGAGATGCCGGCCCTGGGCATCCGCCACCGTCGGACTGGGGCTGAAACGCTGAAGCCTCTCTGCCGGAAACGGAGACAGGTGCCACGCGGCGACAAAGCTCCCGCCCGCCACAAGACCTGCAATTAGCAGCCCCCGTGCCAACCACCGCATCGTTCTCCGGGCCACGGCCCGCGTCACGGCTGAATCCTTATTATTGCCGGTCCACCAAGGGAGGCTACGGAGGGATCATACATACAGGACGCCTGCACGGCCGGCAATTCGAATACCCCTGCCGTCGTGGCCCGAAGGGCGTACTTAAAGACCCTGCGATCCGTTTGGGCGCTGGCGAAGAGAACGACACGGTCATCCAGGAATTCGGTATGGTCGGCTGCTGCGCCGCCGTCCTGGGCCTGTTGGGCGGACGTCACCAGCCGCGGATTCTCGACCTCCATACCGCCCGCAAGCGCATCGACGATGGCAATGTTGTCGATCCTTACCTGTTCATTCGTAACCAGCTCAAGTTCCACCTGCACCAGATCGCCGACCCGAATGCTGTTCGGGTCGACTTCCGCACCCGTCCGGTCCAGCCAGCGCCTCCGCACGGATAGACGGCGATCATAGGGCTGAATAAGCCCCTTGCGCGCAAGCCCTTCCGAACTGAGAGCAATATACACGCTGCCCTTACCTGCCGAAGTGATGGTCAGCGGTTGGCCGAACCCTTCGACCTTATGAGCAAGCGTTTGGGTGTGGTCAAAGGGCACTGTACTGCCATCGCCAAGGGTAATCAGGCCAGAGAATTGCGGCTTCTCTTTGGCGGTGTTGAGCACTTGATAGTGGCTTAGCGCCGTGATCGCCGCGGCGTTCTCTAACGTGCTGGCCCAGCAGCCGCTCTTCCGCGCCTCCATAATAAGGTTTACCAGCGGACCGACCGTTTCATGATCAGGATTGATCTCCAGAAGGACACCGAGCCAGACGGCATACTGCTGTAGTTGGGACGTGAGCCGCCCGCTCGTAGAGGTCGCCACGGTCAGGCCGATCATCTCCGCGGGCAGCAGCCGCAGGGCTTGTTCACTATCGCCCGCTTCGTAGAATGCACCGGCCAGGTGCGCCCGGGCCGCCATGTCCAGATCGTCTTTTTGCTCAGCAAGCCGCCCCATCCAGCCGTGCGGAGGCTTGCCGAAGGCGCTGAGTATGCGGCAAAGCAGCGCTCGTGTGTTCCGAAATTCCGCGTCCTGACTGGTGCTTTGAAGCTGGCTTTCCAGATACGCCATCAACTCGTTGCTGAATTGAGGATCGACTTCATAACCCGCGTTCTTGCACTCCAAAAGGCACCACCCCGCGTAGGCGCTGCCCCACACGGTCGGCTCACTGGCGCCCGGCCAATAGCTGAGGCCGCCGGAAGTCGTCTGCATCGACCACAGCCGCACGATTCCCGCCTGGACCATGCCGCTGACGCGGTCTGCGTGTGCCTCGCCCAGGATCGGCCCGGCGTACAGCAACGCAAACATGCCGCTGGCGGTCTGCTCTACGCATCCGTATGGATAACGAACAAGCTTCTCCAGGGCCGGCCCCAGTTGAACGGTCGGACGGGCGCTGATGTTAATGGTCAGTTGTTCCGTGCCGGCTGCGAATGCTTCCGATGGCTCAAGGTGCAGCGTCTGCCCCGCCTCAATGCTCTTTAGCGCCGTCTCGCTGTGCAATGCGGTCGCCGGGCGAACGCTCAACGCCCGCTTATCCGTGAAAGTCACCGCCTCCTCAGCGTCGACCTGTCGGCCCGTAATACGGACCTCCACCGGACCAATCCGGCCCGCCTTTGCGTGCAGCACATGCGTTATCGCGCTGTCAGGCGGAATTTCGATGATGCCCGACGGTGCCTCGATTTCAATGGGACCGTCTACAACCGTTTCCAGAGCGACCCGCATCGCCTTACTCTGGGAATTAAAGAGCTTGACCGGGACCTCGAACAGGTCGCCGGGCGCCGCAAACCGCGGCCAGTTGGACTCCACGATCAGCTCCGAGGTGAGGGTCACGGGCCGCTCGGTCTTGCCGTACCGGTCTTGATCGATCGCCACGGCCATCAGCCGCATCTGGCCAATGAGTTCCGGAAGCTTCATTTCTACAGTCAGCATGCCGTTGGGGTCCACGGCGGTCGACTGCCGCCACAGCACATCCGGCACGCGCCGCACCGTCTCCACCGGATTGCGTCGCAGTTTGCCCATGTTGAAGTCGCCGTCAGCGCCAATCCGCGTGATCGTCTCGGGGCGCTCGTAATCCGGAAGCAGTTGGTAGAACAGATCCGATGTAAATACCGCCGCCCTGCGCGGAGAAAGGAAGTATGCGTACGGATCCGGGGTTTCAAAGGCCGTCGGCAGCAGCAAACCCTCATCCACCGCCCAAAGGTGCACCATCGCCGGACGGTTCGGGTCGGCCGTCGGCTCGGTCGCAACCGTCACGCGAAGAACTTTGTCCGGGCCGCTCTTGCCGGCCGCATTAATCTGTATCGGCAGCCGCTTCGCTTCATGGTCGAAGAGCAGCCGCTTCATGCCCATCGCCCGATGCGGCAGCCAATCCCGGGCATTCGGATCGATGGCCCGTACAACCGTTGCGGTTACAAACACGCTGCCGCGAAGGGATTTGTCCAGCTCAAACGTCAGTTCGGTCGTGTTATTGACCACGTCCGCAGTCTGCCACGCTACTACTTTGTCGCTCTCAATCGCCGCCAGAACCCTGCCCGGGACCGGGCTGCGAATCAGCACTTTGGCCGTTTCGCCCGGCCGATAGGAGTCCTTGTCGGTCACAATCTCTAATCGCTCCGGGTCGGCCATCGACAGGTTCTGCCGGGCGCCGCCCGCCGAGGCATACATGTCCAACTGCGTTCGGCTGCCGCTGTCGGCGTCTGTAATCGTCAGCCGGTATCGTCCCGCATCCGGGCAGACGATTTCGACGGAACCTTCCGCATCGCCGGTCGCCGCCAGGGTCTGCTCTTTGACCGTGATCAACCTTTCCACGGACCGCCATACGCGTCGTCCATCCTGCTCTTTGATCACGGATTCGAATTCGACAGCCTCGAGTTTGATCTGCAATTCGCCAGAGGCCCGCAGCACGTCGGCTCCGGTCAGACTGACCCACGCCACGGCCACCGGGTTGCCCGGCGTGGGAAGCGCTTCACCTGCAAGCCGAAGGCCAAGATGGTGATTCAGGCGGTCGACAATAACTGAAGAGTTGACCGAAACCGATCTGGACCCCGGCTCGGTGACGGTTGTCGTCACCTGCATGCGGTAGCAGGCACGCTGTACGTCATCAGGGATGGGAATCGGCAATGTGCCCTTGCCGTCTTTGCCGAGCTTCGCGTCAACTGTTGGCAAAGTGACGGCGGAATGCTTCGGAGGTGTGCCGAACGTAAAGTCTTGCCACTGCTTCGATTGGAACCGGCCCGGCAGGAGAATTGCCTCCGCTTTCACCGGCACATCGGCGGCGGGCTGGTCCCAGAGATATCGCCCGGACACATGAATCTCGGGCGTATCGTTCGGATCGTAGCGCGCCGCGGTCGGAGTCGCGGAGACTCTCATCCGCTGCGGCAGAAACGCCTCTACGAAAGCGAAAGTCGTACCCAAGGCATTATCGTCGCCCGGCAGTGTGACATGGAACCGGTACGGCCCGGTCTGGCCGTCCTGGCGCGTCGGAATGTCGGCGTGGAAGATACCCTGCGAGTCCTCCGGCGGCGCTGCGATCAATTCGGCGAACGTTTTACCGTCGGGCCGAATCGCCTTGACTGTGAATGGGAAGGCCGGCGGGATGCCGCCGTCGCGCTGCCGCACGATTCCGGTCAGATGCATCGTGTCGCCAGGACGGTATGCCGTCCGTTCCGTGTAGAGCATCACCTCCACGTCGGCGGGGTACTCGCGGCCGGACTGGTCGATATCGTCGATCATCCACTGGTTGTCGCCGGGCCGCAGATAGCTCAGGTCGTCGGCCTTTTGCGCAAGGATAACCCACATGGCGCCGTCCGGACGGCTGTCCGGATATGGCAGATGCGCGATGCCCTCACTGTCGGTTGTGGCTTTCGTCAAAACCTGATTATTATAGGAAATCGCCTTCACCACGGCGCCTTCGACGGGCGTGCCCTTGCGCAGAGACGTCACCCATACAAGACAGCCTTCTTCTTCCGACTTGGCGGTGATGGCAAGGTCCGTCACCGTAACCAGCGTCTGGTCCGAAGCCCAGCGCGGCGATGCGGATTGAGCCGCAATGTAATACACACCCGTCCTTGACTGGATTAGATCAGCAACGCGAAGGACGCAATCCTGGATTTCATTGTGCACGGATGACAATTTGACTGTTTTGGCGGGCATACCGCGGGATGTTGCGTAATGCGACTCGCCGCGGAGGTGCGAAACAAGATTGTTCTCATGCACCCGCCAGACATGAAACTCCACCTCGGCCACATTGACGGTTTTCATGTCCAGAGTCAGCCTGCCCCCCGGTGACAGTATTCCGAAGCCCCCGGTAAACGCAATCGCCGGTTCTCGCGCCGGTATCTCCACTAAAACCGAACAGTCACGACCAAGCGTTTTTTTGTCTTGAGCGGCCAGGTCCGCGGGCAAGTGAATCGTATAGCGATGCTGAGGGAGAAATGTGCCTGCCAGCACCAGTTCGCGACCACTCCGGTAGACGTTCAGGTCCTCGACCGCCGGTGTCGTCGTGATTTCCGGCAGAGCTTGTTCACGACTAAGGCTTCCGGAAAACCGCAGTGCGATCCTGACGGTATTCTCCAGTCGCGGCATCCAAACGTGATTACTCAGGTAGGCAAAACCTTTGGCGATCGTCACGTCCCACACCCTGGTATGCGACAAAGACACGTCGGCATTCACGCCGGTAAGGTGCTCGTCGAGACGAATCCGCAAGCGATCCGAGTCCGGCCGAGGCGTCTGGAGCACAAGTCGTTCCGCGGGTGCTTTCGTCAGGCACTGCACGTCCTTGAACACACGGTCGCCTCCTTCGGCAGCATCACCGATCTCGATACAGCGGAGCAGGTCCGCCGGCGCCACCGGCTGATTAAACCTCAGTTCAAGTGTAACCCAGTTCAAATCAGCGGCAATGACGCTTGAACTGTCCAGTGCCAAAGCACGTGTCTCAATGTCGAAAGATGTCTTGCCGTCCAATATCATGCCTGTCAGTTCGCGGAACTGCTCCGTGGCAATCAGCTTGAAACGCCTCCCCGGCGGCAACGGCTTATCGAAGAGGTATTCGAGGGTATCCGATGAGACCCATCTCCAACTGCCCTCCCAGTGCGGCTGGAGGGCAAACGGGGCCTTTTCCACGGACTGCCTTGCGGCCTCAGGCGTAACAATGCGCCGGTCGAAAACAATTCTCAGGCGGTCGGCCCGAAGGTCATTGGGCGCCAGATTGACCGCGTTCGCCAAGACGGTTGCCGGACGGATCGCCGTCAAATCGTGATGAATCCATACCAGCCCGACAATGTTTATGATAATCAGAACGGCGCCAAGCTTGAAAAAACTCCGCGGGAATTGGGACATGATTCGCTCCATCGATAATGGTTCATCCATAACAGACCCGGCGTTAGATGCAGTGCCGAGACAAACTTCGAAAACTGGCGGCTGACCTTCGGCGCGTGAATCGGCGAACCGCCAACGTAAATAATACCACAGGAAACGATTCGTGCAAACGGCTGCCGTCAAATTGACGCAGATTTCGGACTCTTGCCGACTTTGAATGCTTCGACGATTTCCAGACCCGCCGCCGCTCCAACGTATGATTCTATCCTGTAAGGCGCACGTTTCGATTCTTGCGGGTCCCTGTGCACATCGGCGCAGGGCCCCGACTTGACCAGCCGGCAATTCTACCATGCCTTTGTGCTTTTAGACGCTGCAACGGCGTTTGACGCGCTATGCGGGGGTGGGTAGAATTGGGCTATTTGCAGGAGATGGGACGATGCGGTTTTGGCGGGTGTTGTTATTTACGTTCGTGGGGGCGGCTTCTGGCGGAGCGGCGGCGGCTGATTTGGGGTGGGTACGGGGCTATGCTCATCGTGTGGCGATCCGGGTTGAGGCGGGGGGTTTTGCACGGGTGGACAGGCCTGTGGAGGTTGATCTGGCGGAGGTTGTCCGCCGATACGAGAAGGCAGCTTTCGGGGGGATTGCGGTGTTTGAACGGCGGGGGGAGAGGTTGGCGCCTCTGCCTTTTCAGTTCGATGCGGATGGGGGTGTGCTCACGTTTGTTATGGATGGTGCGACGGCGGCGGGGGCGGTGCGGCAGTTTGACGTGTATTTCGGCCGCGGGGATGCCGGCGGCGAAGAGGGGCCGGCGGTTTTGAAGCACGTCTCTGTCGAACTGGTGGAGGCACATGAGGGGCAGGCGGCTTTTTGCATTCGGGGGCGGAACGCAACGTACTATTACCACAAGTTGGGGGCGGGCTTTGCGAGTATGGAAGACCGCGACGGCCAGGACTGGTTGGGATACAATCCCGGCGTGGGGGCGGAGAGCAAGAGCGGGTCGGGGGGCAAGTATCGCGGGACGCCCAATATGGGGCATCCGGAGGGGTATTGTCATCCCGGCAATGCGGTGTCCGATTCGCGGGTTGTCGCGGCCGGGCCGATCAGGGCGACGCTGGAATCCCGATCGAACGATGGGAAGATGCATTGCCGTTGGGATATCTTTGCGAACTGGGCGCGGATGACGGTGCTGAAGATGCGTCTGCCGTACTGGTTCCTTTATGAGGGCACGCCGGGCGGAAAACTGGACATGGAGACGGATGCGTGCATCCGCGTCGACGGCGACGGCGTGCTGGTTACCGCGGCGGGCGAGAAGTGGCAGGGTGATTTGCGGGGGGCAGACGGGCTGGAGTGGGTGGCGTTTGCAGATCGTAAGGCCGGGCGGTCGCTTGTGGTGGTTCATCACCGGGACGACGACGCCGTCGATTCCTACTGGCCAATGAACGGAGAGATGACGGTGTTCGGGTTCGGGCGGTTAGGATTGGAGAAGTTCATCATGCAGGTCGGGGCTCAGTTTACCGTGGGGCTGGTGGATTCTACGGACGCGGGCGAGATTCGGGCGGTGGTGAACAATGCCTGTCAGCCGTTGGAGATTGTGGTGGGGCCTGTCGAGAATCGGCCGACGGGGGATTGAGGCTGCTTGTGCGAGTGAACCGGGCCTGTAATTGCAAGAAAAGGGGGCTTCAGGTGGGCAGGAGAAGTTTTTTTATTTTGGTTTGCAAAAAGCGTCCGTTCGGTCGTCTAAGGGGATGGTGAGCAGAAAGACTTTTCAACTCAGCGAGGTGAGCCGTACTGCACGCGCGCCGGCCGCAGCGGGGGGGCGTGCGGCCCCGCCGGACGCCGGGGATTTGATGACGGTTGTGGCGCGATACCAGGGGCCGCTTTTGCGGTACGTCGGGCGGATGTTGGGCGGCGTGGGGAATGAGGCGGAGGACGTCGTTCAGGAGGCGTTTGTTCGGCTGCATCGGCAGGTAATGCGGCGGGGGGCGGGCAGCGTGCGGCATTTGAGTACGTGGCTGTTTCGCACGGCGCACAATTTGACCTTGGATGTTCTGCGGCGGCAGGCGCGGCACAAGCGGGCGGCGGAGGCACTGACGGAGACGGCGCAGACGGCGGAGAAGCGGGCGGCGGATGAACTGGACGCGTTGAGCGAGGTGCTGCGGCGGGAGGCCCGGGAAGTGGCGTTGCGGGAGTTGGCGAAATTGGATGATGCGCAGCGGCAGGTGGTGCTGCTGAAGGTGATACAGGGAATGACGCTGCGGGAGGCGGCCGAGGTGGTGGGGGTTTCGGTTTCGGTTGTTAATTACCGGCTGAACCAGGGGTTGGCGGAGTTGGCGCGGCGATTGCGCAAGGCGGCGGTCTTATGATGTTGCATGGCGGCGGAAAGAAACGTGACAGGGTGCTGCCGGCTTTGGGCCGGGTCAGGAGTTAACGATGCACCGTGAAGACGCGGAAAAACTGTTGGCGGCGTTTGTGTTCGGCGATCTCGATGAGGGTTCTCGGGCGCAGGTGGCGGCGTACCTGCAGACGGACGACGAGCTTCGCGAACGTACGGCGGATATGCGGATGGCGGCGAAGGTGGCTTCGGATGCGCTGCTGGACGGGCCGGAGCCGGTGCTCGATGCGCGACGGCTGAAGCACCTGGCGCGGTTAGCGGCACAGGGCAAGAGGCGGCCGGTGATCACGATGCGGCGGTCGGCGCTGGCGGCGGGCATTCTTCTGGTTGGGGTGTTACTCGTCGTTATCAGGCCGTTTGGTGTGAAGAAGATGAGTGTACGGCCCACATCGGGGCCGGTGCGGTATTACGCATCCGATGGCTTGGAAGACAGGACAAATATGGTTCTGGAGGAGGCGGCAAAGAGCGAAAAATCTGTTATCGTTGGCGGCGGCGTTTATGATTTGGAGTCGCGCGAAGGGCAGGTGCTGTTGAAGTCGCGGGGGGCTGTGTCGGATGGGAAGAGTGCAAATGAAAAGTACAATATTGAATTCACCGGAGGCACACTGCGCCAGGTCACGAATGGACTTGCGTCGCCCCCACCGCCTCCGCCGTCGCCTGCGGTGGCTGCCAAGCCGTCGACGCCCAAGGCGCCTGTGGCCGCGAAGCCGCCAGCGGATGGCGCACCGCCTGCCGGATCGACGGCGTACGATAGAACCTACAGTGGCGGCGGTCCCAACAAGACGGATGCGGAACGTGTCAAGCTGCTTGCGGGTCTGGGGGATGGTGATGGGAATCGCGGCATCGTTAACGGTGCGGTGGCTCAGAATGGTAGAGTGACCCTTGGGCGCGAATCCGCCGTTCGTGCGGCGGAATCGACGCTGTCGCCGCCGCTGACGGCGGAGCCTGCAGCGCCGGGCGGGGAGGCGACCGTAAGTACGTGGGGTTACAGCCTGGATGGTGGCGGGCCTGTCGACCGTCTCGCGCAGCAGCAGGAGCAGCCGGCGGTGAATGTCGAGTTGTACGACCGCTCGCCGGTTGATCAGCCCTTGACCCAGATTCCGATGACCGAGTTGGGCGTGAGTGAGGTGAAGGTTCACACTTACTATAACAAACTCACCTTTGAAGGAGGATTGCACCTGGATACGGCAAAGGGGGGGGCGCTGTTTTCGGCTGATGAGGCTCAGAAGTCTTTGCGCCAAGAGGCGGTGGAGGCCGCCCGTGACGGTGACACTGTGGTTTTCTACGAGAGTCCTCCGGTCATCCAGTACAACAGGCTATCGCCGAGTCAAAGTGAGATTTCGGCGCCGACGGGGCAGTCGGGGTTGGCTGGGCCGGCGGGAGGACGGAGACCTGTGGCGGCCGCGCCGGCTGTGAGCACGCCGCGGGATGCGGTAACAGCGGAGACAGCGGCGGTGAGTAAGAAGATGCGCGCGGCTGAGATAGCGCGGTATGATTTCAAGCTTCCTATGGAGTTGAGCCGCGTTGAAGTCGGGGAAGAGTTGGATCGTGTGGGCGGTGCGGCCATCGGCGGGGCTGCGGGGGTTGGCGGCGGTATGGGGGCACCGGCCGCGACCGTTTCGAACGCGAAGTTTTCTGATAAATTAGCTGAGTTGTCTGTGAATGGCGATGTGGCGCATTGGAAGGCTTCCGGCGAAGAGGCTGGAAAGGCGGTGACGCAAACGCGCGAGGGCTTAGAGTCCAAGTCCGAGATAGAGTATCCACGGAATTGGGCGCAGCTTAAGCAGAAGGGTGAAGCCGAGGCGGCGACGGCTACCACGGCGCCGGTGAGCGGGCCGGTTGGCAAGGATATGGCGCAGACGAATGAGGCGCGGCGAATGCTGGAAGACGTCAAGCTTAATGTGTCTGTCAGCGACAAAGAGGCAATACGTGCCGAGGCAATATCTGCCGACGTCAGCAGCAGAATCAGCGATGTCTTAAAAGAAGACGAGTCTGTGCCGGTCAAGCGTCTCAAGGAGGCGGCCAGGCCGAACGGGAGCGACCTGCCGCCGGCGTCGCGGTTTCGGGTGATGCCGGTGAATCCGTGGGTGATGACTGAGCAGGATCATTTGTCGACCTTCGGTCTGGACGTCGACACTGCGTCGTACACGTTGTGCCGGCGGTACATTCGTGGCGGATTTCTGCCGCCGGCGGGGGCGGTGCGGATCGAGGAGTTTGTCAATTACTTCGATTATCGCTATCCGCAGCGGAGCGAGCCGACGTTTGCAGTGATTGTGGAAGGGGCGCCTTCGCCGTTTGCCGGCAAAGGGCGGGATTTGACGCTTTTGAAGATCGCCGTGAAGGCCCGGACGATCGGGCGGGACCAGCAGAAGGCGGCGCACCTGGTGTTTGTGGTGGATACGTCGGCATCGATGGGGCAGGCGGACCGGATGCCGCTGGTGCAGCAAGCTTTGGATATGCTGATCAGCAGGCTTTCGCCTGCGGATCGCGTGACTGTGGTGACTTGTGCGGGCGAAGCGCGGCTCGTTCTGGAGTCTGTCCCGGCGAGCGAGCGAGATCGCATTCGGCAGGCGGTGTGGGCGATGCAGCCGTCGGGGACGACGAACCTGCTGTCGGGCCTGCAGGTGGGGTATGCGGCCGCGAGGCGGGCGTTTGTGGCGGGGCGGGTCAATCACGTGGTGCTGTGCTCGGACGGGGTCGCCAACGTGGGCGAAACGCAGGCGGAAGCGGTGCTCAAGGCGGTGGCGGCGGATCGCAAGCAGGGCATTACGCTGACTTGCGTAGGGGTGGGGTATGGGTCGTATAACGATGCGTTTCTGGAGACGTTGGCCAACCAGGGGGACGGCAGTTATGTGTTTCTCGATTCGGCCGAGCAGGTGCAGCGGGTGTTTGTGGAGCAGTTGGCGGCGACGCTGCATATGGTGGCGAAGGATGCGCGGATACAGGTGGAGTTCGATCCGGCGCGAGTGCGGCGGTACCGGCTGATCGGCTATGAGAATCGGGATATCGCCGATGCGCGCTTTCGCGACGACACGGTGGATGCGGGCGAGGTAGGTTCGGGGCAGTGTTCGACGGCCTTGTACGAACTGGAGTTGACAGGGGGGGCGGCGCAGAGCGGTGAGGATCTGGGCACGGTGTTTGTGCGGTATCGCAACGCCGATAGCGGCCAAATTGAAGAGATATCCAGTCGCCTGAGCAGCGACCTCGTGCGTAAGAGGACGATTGCGGATTCGCCGTGCTTTTATCTTGCGGCCGGGGCGGCTCGGTTTGCGGAACTGCTGCGCGAATCGGAGCATGCGCAGAACGGCAGCTTGAAAGAGGTCCTGTGGATCGTAGATCAGGTGGCCGCGGCGCTGCCGCTGGATCGGGACATACGGGAGTTGTACGAATTGATCCAAGAAGCGGAGAACCTGCCCAAAGCGCCGTGAGCACGTTGTCGTTATTTTACACGACTTTTACACTCTGCGGGCCGGCGGATGCCGTAAAATATGGTTGCGGGTGGTCTCCCGACCACTCGGCGTTCGAGCGTTCAAGTGGATGGAGCAACACCTTGTGCGATGTATTTTGCGGTGAGATACACTCACTGAGAGGAGACGATCATGAGACGTAATGCGGCGGTTGGGCTGTTGGTCTGTGCTTTGTTGGCGACGGCGTTGGCAGCGGAATCGACACCGCAGGCTGCCGGTGGTGCCAATCAAGTTGCCCAGGCGGCGGTCGATACGCCCAAGGAGACAGAGACCGCCGAGGCCGTGGTCGATATGTCGAGCAAGATTGAAATTGCCGAGGTGGGGGTGGCGGCGCGGATCAGCGGGCAGGAATTGGCGCTGGACCTAAGTTTCGAGGTGGTTACGAAGCTGGCGCGGCATCGGATGCTGCTGATCCAAGGCGACGTGGTGTTAGAGAAGTTCGATCCGGTGGGCGGTTACCGGTTAGACTATGACAAGGAGAGGAAGGCTTATCATGTGGCGTGGTCGCGGGCGGGGCGTCATCCGATTGCGGCGTCGTTTGCGGCCAGGCCGCGGGTCGATGCGAATACGCCGTGGCGCGAGGCACGTTTGGGGCTGCCGGCGGGGCGTATGCGGCACGTGCGGGTTGCGGCCGACCGGCCGGACCTGGAGGTGGAACTGCCTGGAGCGATGCGGGTCGAGCGGCGCGTGGAGGGGGGGCAGTTGACGATCAGTGCGCTGTTGGGGCCGAACGAGGAATTTGTGGTGCGGTGGAAGCCGCAGGTGAAGCTGGCCGATGCGAAGCTGGTGCTGTCCAGTCAGGCGAATACGATTGTGGATGTGCGGGCGGGGCTGCTGCATGTGGACGCACTGTTCGACTTTCAGATCACGCAGGGGGTGATCGAGGCGCTGACGTTCGAGGTGCCGGCCCAGGTGAGCATTACGTCGTTAGACGGGCTGCACATCCGGACGTGGACGCTTTCGGAGCCGGGGGGGGCGGTGCGCACGTTAGCGGTGGAGCTGAGCCGGCCGCAAGAGCGGGATTACCGTCTGCGGATCCGGGGGGAGGCGGGCATCGCTGCACTGCCG
>JACZKQ010000053.1 GCA_014859965.1 Phycisphaerae bacterium | reverse complement strand
ATCACAAGGCGGACGTGCCGGCCTGGTACGACGCCCTCGACGAGGCGGGGCGATGGGACGTGCAGGCGGCGTTCTGGGAGGCGGCGGCGCGGGTCTGTGCGGCGAGTCCGGCGGTGTTCTGTTACGACTTGATGAACGAGCCGATTCTGCCCGGCGCCGATAAGAAGGAGACCGAGTGGCTCGCAGGGGAGTTCGGCGGCAAGTACTTCGTGCAGCGGATTTCGCTGGACCTTGCGGGGCGGTCGCGCGAGGCGGTTGCAAAGGCGTGGGTCGAGCGGATGGCGGCGGCGATCCGCAAGGCCGACGGGCGGCACTTGATCACCGTGGGGGTGATTCCGTGGGTGTTCGTCTTCGGCGGCGGGCGGCCGCTGTTTTACTCGGATGAGGTGGGCGGGCCGCTGGACTTTGCGAGCGTGCATTTCTATCCTGAGGCGGGCGAGGTGGACAAGGCGCTAAAGGCCCTGAAGGCGTATGACGTGGGCAAGCCGCTGGTCGTCGAGGAGATGTTCCCGCTCAAGTGCAGCGTGGAGGAGTTGGAGGCATTCGTGGAGGGCTCCCGCGACTTTACTGACGGCTGGATCGGTTTCTACTGGGGCCGCACCGCCGGCGAATACGCAGCCGACGGCGACCTGCGGGGCGCGATCGTCGGGGCGTGGCTCAACTACTTCGAGTCGGCGGCGCCGCGGATGCGCAGGCCCTGAATGCCGATTGCAGACTGCATACCGCAGGGGCAGCCCATCGGAGCCGCCCCTGCGGATTGTCATTCAAGAGCCGAATCGCCGGGCATGCGTCATACACGCCTGAGCACCGCCCGGAAGTCGTCGAGCACCGTCATAGTGAGCGTGTCGTCGGTCATGGTGTAGTCGGCGTTGATGATGTAGTCTTGTTTGTGGATGATGAGCGTGTTGCCGCTGATGCGATAGCGTTCTTCCACAATCTCCTGTGTGCCGTCGGCATAATTGATGGTGCTGACCATCTCTCCGTTGGGTTTGAATTCGACATAGTACGTTTCGTACCGCGGTTCGGGTCTGCCCTTCATGTCAAGGTCGACCATGCGCCATCGCGTGCCCGTCAGCTGCGTGGGCTGATTGTAATCGTACCTGCGTGCGGTTCTTCTGTCGGAGCGGTCTCCGATGATGTAGCCGGCCCCTGCGCCGACGCCGGCGCCGATCACCGTGGCGGTGGTGCTGCGGCCGATGGCCTGCCCGGCGAGTGCGCCGACGCCTGCGCCGGCTAATGCGCCTGTCTGTCTGCGGGTCTGGCAGCCCATCGGCGCAAGGACCATCGCGCATGAGCAGACGGCCAGCAGCGTCATTGTGATGCGTGTCTTTCGATTGTTCATTTTCTCGCCCTTTCAAAATGATCTGATTGCTGTTGATTCATCTCAACGGATTGGCGGGGCCTTGTCCGCCGCTTGTGACGCTATTGAGAAATTCCCTGACGCGGCTCGACGGTATCGCAAAACCGATGCCCGCCGCATCGGAGAGGCCGCCCATGTTGACGCCGACCCACGCGCCGTCCACCGTGATCAGCGGGCCTCCGGATGAGCCGGGGTGCAGTATCGCGTCGGTCTGGAGAAAGCCTTTGCGCGGGTCGTCTTCGTCGTCGGAGGCGCTTTGCCGCGGGCGCTTGCTGATGATCCCGAATGTGACGGTATAGCCGAGCCCGAACGGGTGGCCTATGGCGATCGCCATCTCGCCGACGTCCACCGCGTCGGAGTCGCCCATGGCGATCACCGGAAACGGTTCGTCGGCTTCGATGCGCAGCAGGGCCAGGTCCCAGGCCTCGTGGCGGGCGACCACCGTCGCGTCGTACTCTTCTTCGGCGTGGGTCCGTACGGTGATCTCGTCTCGGCTTTTGATGACGTGCTCGTTGGTCAGGATGAGCCCGGAGGGGTGAATGAAAAAGCCGGAGCCCAGACTTCTCCATTCGGCGATGCCCAGGAGCCGCCTGCTTCGGCTGCGCACGGCGACGACGGCGGGCTTGGCTTCTTCCGCCGTGCGTCGGATCGTCTGGGTTGTCAACGGGCGGTCTGATACAGTGCGCACGGCCTGGACGGCGATGTCGTCGAGCGGACGGCCCGCCAGGTCGGCCGCCGCGGGGTAGCGCGATATCGTGCCTTCGGGAACATGGGGCTCGACCACCACGTGCCTCTGGCAGCCGGCGATCAGCGGGCATGCGATAAGCAGGAGCACCCTGATAGCTGTACGCGTTGTCGTCACGTCTTACCGTCCCCCCTGAAGCTTTGACGCGGCAGCCGTTTACCGGACATGCGGTGAAAGGCATGGCCCGCGGCGATCAGTGTGCTATTCGGCGCAAAAAGCCCCCGCCTTCAGCAAAAGCTGGATTGTCGCGGCTATCGCCACCCAACACAACTCGGGGCGTGTGCCGCCCGGTTTTGCCGGCGGGCGGTGACATGTGGCCGCCTATGCATGCGACGGGCGATGCGCCTCGGCGGCGGCGGTTGGCATTCCGGGCGACCGTAAAGGTCGCCCCTACGAGACGGCGTGGGTTTTGGCGGGGGGTGGGTGTGGTTGACCCCTGAGAGGGAAATATGTCATATATGCTATCTATGGAATATTAGCTTAATAACTCATACTTTCCCGCCAAGTATGGAGAATCTATGCAGAATCCCATAGGTGGCATACTTGGCATACTTTCCACACACACAGCCGAAGGCCACCGAGCCCAACGGGCGACGTCGTACAGCGGGCGGAGGCCTGTGGTGGCGCCGCTTGCCCCCGCCCGTGCGTGGTTCGAGGGCTTGACCTGCTGCGCCCTTGCTGTTAACATCTGCAGAGGCAGGCGGACCTGCCCGCCGCAAAGCCGATCTTCTTTATTGTATAGGCCAGCCATGAATAAACGCCAAACATGCACCTGCGCGTTGTCGACTTTGTTCGCCGCCGTTCTCACCGCGGCCCTTTCGGCCGCCCCGCTGCGCGTCCCCGCCTCCACCGCCTACCTCGACCCCGACGTCAACGGCGCAAGGGTCTCCCGATCCGGCATTACGGGCTGGAACGACCCGGCCCTGAAGGTCCTCTGGTTCGGCGAGATCAAGACGCCGGGCGCCCTCGATTGCACCGTCGCGCTGAAGCTGCCGGACAAGGCCGCGGCAAAGCTTCGCCTCACCGTCGCGGGCCAGTCGAAAGAGGTCTCCGTCAACGGCGCCGCCGACGGCCTTGTTGCCGCGCAGTTCGGCTCGTTCGAAATTGCCGAGCCGGGCTATCAGCAGTTCACACTCGAATCGCTCCATCCCGCCGGACAGCCCGCCATCGACGCCCTGCTCCTCGACGGCCCGGCTACCCAGAATGCCCACTTCAATCTCGACCCCCGCCGCAATGCCGCCTCGGTGCATCTGGCGTACCCCGTCCCGCAAGACACCCAGGTCGAGGCCTTCTACTGCGAGATGACCGGCCTCGAAGAGCCCCTGTGGACCTACTACATGGCCTGCGGCTGGCACCGCGGCTACTTCGGCATGCAGGTCAACAGCCCCACCGAACGCCGCATCATCTTCAGCGTCTGGGACAGCGGAAACGAAGCCGTCGATCGCGGCAAGGTCGCCGACGAGAACCGCGTCACGCTCATGGGCAAAGGCGAGGGCGTCTACTCCGGCGACTTCGGCAACGAAGGCACCGGCGGCCACAGCCATCTCAAGTACAACTGGAAGACCGGCGAAACGCAGCGGTTTATCGTCACCGCCAGGCCTGTCGGCGGCGCGCACACGGTCTACTCCGGCTATTACTTCCACCCCGACAAGAAACAATGGATGCTGATCTCCAGTTGGAAGGCCCCCAGGGAAGGCGGCTATCTCCGCCGCCTCTACAGCTTCAGCGAAAACTTCGGCGGCGCCAACGGCCACATGGTCCGCAAGGCGCTTTACAATAACCAGTGGATCCGCACCGCCGACGGCACGTGGATCGAGTTGACCACGGCCAGTTTCAGCCACGACGCGACCGGCAAGGCCGACCGCCTCGACCGCTTCATGGGCGTGGAGAACGGGCAGTTCTTTCTCTCGCACGGCGGGTTCGTCCCGGGCTTCACGGCCTACGGCGAAAAGTTCACCCGCCCGGCGACAGGTAAGCCGCCCGAGGATATCGCCCTGCCCGACTGACGACGCCGGGCCTGCCTCGCCCGACGGCTGATTTGCATAAAGGCAGAGAACGCCGTACCCGATGGAATTGTTGCCAGGTGACCCTTACCGGGCCTGAAGAAGTGAAAGAGTCATGCCGCCCGGCGGCGAAAATGAAAAGAAGGAGGATTCTAGAATGGATATGAAAAGTGTCTTGACCACGGTGGTGGCGCTCGCAGCCCTCTCAACGGCCTCCGCGGATTCACTCCACGTCTACTTCGGCACCTACACCTGGGACGCCAACGTCAGCAAAGGCATCTACCGCAGCACGTTCGATCTGCAGAGCGGCCTCCTCTCCGAACCTGTCCTCGTCGCCGAAGCGAAGAATCCGACCTTTCTCGAAATCCACCCCAACGGCAGGTTCCTCTATGCCGCAGGTGAATCCGGCACAGGAATCGTCGGGGCATACGCCATCCAAAGCGACGGCGGCCTGGCGTTCCTCAACGAGCAGCCGTCCAAGGGCTCAGGCGCCTGCCACGTCAACATCGACTCGGCCGGCAGGAACGTCCTCGTCGCCAACTACGGCAGCGGCAGCGCCGCGGTCATCCCCATCAAGCCGGACGGCAGCCTCGCCGAGCCGACAAGCAGCGTGCAGCATGAAGGCGCCGGCCCGAACCAGAAACGCCAGGAGCGCGCACACGCCCACTCCGTCAACCTGAGCCCCGACGACCGCTTCGTCTTCGTCGCCGACCTCGGCATCGATAAGCTCATGATCTACCGCCTCGACCGCGACAAGGGAACCCTCACCGCCAACGATCCGGCGTACGCCCGGCTCAAACCCGGCGCCGGCCCGCGGCACTTCTCCTTCCACCCCTCCGGCCGGTTCGCCTGGGTCATCAACGAACTCGACTCCACCATCACCGCCTTCGCCTATAACGCCGAATCGGGCGCCCTCACCGAGGTCCAGACCGTCACGACCCTGCCGAAAGGCTTCGACGGCAGCAACACCACCGCCGAAATCCGCGTACACCCCAACGGCAAGTTCCTCTACGGCTCCAACCGCGGCCACGACAGCATCGCCGTTTACCGCATCGACACAGCCACGGGCAAACTGACCTTTGTCGAGCACGAGACGACCGACATTAAGACCCCGCGCAACTTCAACATCGAGCCGTCAGGCAGATTCTGCCTCGTCGCCAATCAGGACGCCAACTCCGTCGTCGTCTTCCGAATCGACGCCGAGACCGGCGCCCTGGAACCAACCGGCCAGAAGATATCCGTCGGCCGACCCGTCTGCGTGCGTTTCGTGAAACCGCAACCCTGATCTGACATAAACGCCCGGCCTCAGTCCTCAACTGAACGGCCGGCCCACCCTTTTCGAGGAGAAACACAGATGTGTATCGGCAGGAACAACGTTATCTGCATTGCAGCGCTCTGCATCATTTTATCCGGCGGGTGCAAGAAGGCCCTGGGCCCCGAACGCACTTACCTGGACATCGTCTTCCCAAATAAATGGGTCGGCGACATTGACAAGATCGGATTCAATGAGCCCTCCGGCATCTGCTGGCACAGCGCACGCGGAACACTCTTCGTTGTCGGCGACGAGGGCGACATCTGTGAAATCAAGACGAATGGCGAACTCATCAAACAGGCGCACATTCGACAAGCCGACTTCGAGGGCATCACGTATGACCCCTCATCCGGCCTTCTGTATCTCGCCGTCGAAGAGGAAGAGGCCATTGTCGAGATGCATCCCGAAACGTTCGAGGTGCTCAGGGAATGGTCCGTTCCGCGCAAGTTCCGCGGCAGGACGCTCCTGCGAAAAGGCGGCGAGGGGTTCGAAGGCATCACCTTCGTGCCCGACGCAAACCACAAGGAGGGCGGCATTTTCCACGTGGCCAACCAGGCCTTCACGCTGACCAACAAGGAGGATATCTCGGCGATCTTCCAGGTGGAACTGCCGCTGAGAAGCGGCGCGGGCGAGGCGAAGATACTCGGGTACTTCGAGCCGGGAGTGATCGATCTTGCCGGCCTGAATTACGACGCCGCGACGGGCACCATCCTTGTCATCAGCGACTCGGCCAACCTGTTGTTGGTGTACTCGCTTGACTACAAACTCCTGGACTTCTACGCGTTTCCCGGCGACAACCAGGAGGGTGTCACGGTCGATGCCGACGGTTTTATTTACATCGCACAGGACACCGGGGGCATCCTCAAGATGAAGTGGCTTCGCTGAGTTTTCCGGCACGAGCAGGCCGAATCAGGCACCGAAAGTCACGTTCAGATTGGGCGCCGTAAAGGCCATCGCGATCAGCGCATCGTCTTCCTGGATGATGCATTCGCCGTCCAGGCCCCCTTTGCCGGGCCTCGGATTCAGCATGATCTGGTCATGCCGGCGTATGCCCATCAATACCACGGGATTCTTGTCGTCCCTGTTCTGGTAAAGCATCTGAGCGCACTGTGCGAACGTCTTTCCGATGAATGCGTCGGGATAGGAATCGCGCGTGATAATGTAAATCTCGTTGCCTTCGAACGAGTAGGTAAGCAGATCCTTATAAACAACCGAAAGCTGCTTGTTAATCGCACAATGCGCCAGGATGCCGACCCCGATTTCAGTCGTGCAGATCGTCTCGTCGGCCCCGGCGTCCTTGAGGTGCTGACTGTTGTCGACGTTGACGACCTCGGTGATGATGTGCGGGCGGCGCGCCTTGCACTCGCTCAGCAGCGCCAGGATGATCATCGCCGACTTGGCGTCCGGATCCGGGCTGTTGGCGTCCGCCAGGATGATCACCGTGTCGGCGAGGCTGACCCGGGCCTTCTTCAGCGTCCCATGCCGGATCGGATCGCTGTCGATGAAATAGACCTTGCTGAGTTCGGGGACATTCTTCCGCTGCTTCTCGTTCAGCAGATTGTTGTCCACGATCACGATATCGGCGTCGGGTCGCCCCTCGGGGTGGCGCAGCTCGCTTACCACGCGCTTTCCCCGCTCATTCCAGTTGCATATCACGATATGATTCGTAACATCTTTAGGCATTCTCATTTCCTCTCTTTTCAAAAATGCGGCGGCAAATCGGCCTGCCACGGCGCCCAGGAGAACCACACTCAGGACAAGAATCAAGACAGACACAATCCGGCCGGGCCACGTCACCGGGTAGCGGTCCTCGAATCCACTGAGCACGTAAATAATGATCGACCAGAACGACTCGCCTACAGATTCGAAGCATTTGTTGTTGTGGCGTTCGCAAAAATACATCGCAAGCGTGCCAATGGCGTACAGACAGGTAAATATGATGATCAGTCGCAGGTGGACATGCTCTTGTGCAACCCGTCTGATGAGCGACCGGTACTTGACCGCATAGAACAGCAGGATGAGAAAAACACCGCCCCACACGAGCGCCGACGCGTAATCCGAGAAACTCCTTTTCAGAAGGCCCTTTTCCAGAAAGAACGCCTTGGCTTCCGGATGGATCGGAATAATAGGTCGGAGGCGATGATCCAATATGCCGTTGAGACCTTCGTTCAGTTCCAAACGGTGCTGGCCCAGATCGACGCCTTCGACGCCGTGCCCGGTTCGAATGCATTCCTCTTTTTCGAAGATCAATCGCGTGACCGTCTTGATGAATTCGGGCGGCGTATTGCGACCCCTGATCTTCGTGTGCTCGATATTCTGCCGCGCCACGAGAATCGCTCGCACCCCGACCGTCTTGATCGGCCGAGGGTTATCGTAGGTCTTCCCGGGTATCTCCGTGTAGACGAAATAAGGGAAAGCGCGAATAAGTCTGTTCGCGAGCCCCTCTTCGATCGGAATGATGTTCACGACGTCCTTCAAGGCAATCCCGTCGACGGCTTCGGTCAAAAGCGGCGTCGGGATCCCCGCCGTCACGACCGCCGCATCCAGAGAGTTGCTCAGCATGAGTGAACGGGCCTCGCTGAATTTGCACCGGATGTCCGTCAGGTCGCTTGCGTGCCAGCCGTCCAAAGAAAATATGATGGTGGCGCTGTTGCTCACATTGTCGGGCGGAGAACCCGTGCGTATGCGCCTGCCCTTCAACTGGTCCAGGTGTTCGATTCCGCTTTTCTTCGTCGCAATGATCTGGATGTATTCGGTGTACAGCGAAGCGATCGCCAGGGCGCTGTTCGACGGCAGCGTGAACATCGCCTGGCCGCTGCTGAAATAGTAGGCCGTGTCGTTCTGAACCAGGGCAAGTTCGACCTGTTCCTTGTCAATCAGATTCAGGTTTTCGAGCGTCCCGGTCGTCTCAACCACCTCGATCTCGACGTCGTCGGGATACGCCGCTTCGATGACCGCCTTGATGCCGCACCCAATCGGATAATACACGCCCGTCTTGCTCCCTGTGGCAAGCCGCAGCGTAAGCTTCTCCGCAGCGGTCGCACCGCCGATGAGAGGATGACACAGCACAAACAGGATGAGTATGACAAGGCGCTTAGAAGACATTCGCGAATCCTTTGAACACTACAGCAAGTCGACCTCGTCCACCTTGGCATGGATGGGGTTCGCCTTGACCAGTTCGATGTTATGCTTTTTGAATTGACGTATGATCTGGAGATTGATGCGCGTCCGGGTCTTCAGATTCGACGCTTCCGGCTTGATCCAGTACAGCAGCATGATATCGCGCGAATATTCGGTGATGGCGAAGAAGCCGCTGACGACTTTTTCCTGAGTATCGGGATCGGCCTGCACGATGCTCTTGAGAAGTTCCATCGCCTGCGACACCTGCTCGTCATCCATGTCCGGCGTCAGCCGGTATACGGCGAATATCTGGCGGCCGGGCTCGGTATCGACATTGACAATATTCGCTTCGGTCACCGATTGATTCGGAATCGCCACGATACGGCCTTCGTAACGGGTGCGAATCCGTGTGCTTCTCAGCCCCACGTCCGTCACGACGCCGTCAAAACCGCACACCTGAATACGATCGCCGACCTTGAACGGCTTGTCGAGAAAGATGGCGATGCTGCCGAAAAAGTTCCCCACGACGTCTTTGGCCGCAAGGGCAAACGCCAATCCGCCGATGCCCAGCCCCGCCAGAATCGAGTAGACATCCAGACCCGCGTTGTCCATCGCCATAATTATCGCGATTATCCAGACCGAGATCTTCACCCCTTTACGCACGATCGACACGATATGGTCGTCGAGCTCGCTCTCGGTCTTGTGCGCAAGCGGAACGAGATATTCCCTGACCAGCGCATCGAACATCCGGGTTACCAGCCATGCCCCGTCCAGGATGAGCAGGGCCTCGATGACCCCGTTGACAACCTTCTGCGCCGCGTCGGAAAGCGTGAGGATGTGCAGCCCGTACCAGATACCCGCGATCACGATGCCAAGGACGAAAGGCTCCTCGGCCATGTCGACGAGAATGTCGTCAACCTGTGTCTTCGTCTTGGCCGCCATCCGCTTGATCGTCTTGCCGATCAGCCAATAGATCAGCTTGCCGACGACCACCGCCGCAATTATGATCGCAGCGCTCTGCAGCCAATCCACTACGGTATTACCGTAGAATGTCTTGGAAAACAGCCCCAGTTCCTCAGGCGGATTCGTATCAGCCAGAGCAATCGCGGTGTTGCCGCAGAATGTTTTTAAGAACAACTCTTTCAAAGTCAGTCACCTGCCAGGAAAACGCATGGCCTGTACCATGATATCACTGCAAGGCAATCCAATCAAGAGGAGCAATCCGCCTTCGGACCGCGCGGCACGCGGCCGGGTTATAGGACTGCGCCTTCAAGAGAGCCGTTGCCCCGGGCCGCCAATCAACCCTGCCCGGGGCAACCACCGGCGGTTCACCTGCCGGTCCACCTGTTTAACAGCGGAAACGTCTTCCGCAGGATGCCCAAGTCAGCCTGTCTTACTCTGCACCGCCTTCCAGGAAATTCCGCCCGGAGGGAACGATTTCGGGCAAGCTGGAATCCAGAAGTATGTTGATGTCGGGCCGCCGCAGCAGGGTATCCAGTTCTTTGAGTTGCGTTTCTATTTCCTGCAGAGCAGCCGCATAATAATGCTCCGTCTGGAAGAAGAACATCGCCGTGTCCGAATCGAGCACGTGGACCTGATCTTTCTTCAATTCGGGCATCAGCAGGGTCTTGCCCACGCTGAAGTTCTTCAGCCGCATCTGATCTATGCCGCCGTTGAGAACAACGATGCGCTTCAGCGCCAAGGCGCGCCGCAGACGGACGACGTCCGACTCATCCTGAATAAGGATCGTGTAGCGCTGCCGCCCGTCGGCCTCCGGCTGATTCAGCTCCCAAAGTTTCTCGCCCCACGTCTTCTTGTCCGGGCAGTCGACCATCTCGACATGTGGAATCGGTTCGCTTCCCATGCGCCCTTCCTCCAACGACGTGCGGTCAGGGTGATACGTAATCGCAAGGGCCTTGCCGCCGAAGTCTTTCAGCCGTCCGTTGGAGTCGTTCAGCAGCCGGTGGAGCCACTTGACGTCGTAGCCGCCGACCTGCTGGCTGCCGAAGTAAATGACCCGCGACGCGTCAACCGGGGCCGCAATATCCAGGCGTTTAACGACCTCGTAGATCATGCGTGCCGTCAGGATGGATTCGCCCGGAACGGTGTCCTCAACAAAAGAACGGAACGGCTCGCGGCGGCTGAGACGGAAATTCTTTTCCGCGGCCTGCCTGGCCAGACGCCGGTACAGTGAGATGCGCCGGTTTTCGAGCAGGAAGGTCAGATCGAACACGTCCTCGCTGCGGATGCGGTAACTGTCTCGGAACAGGTCATTGCCAAAATTGTCGAAAGCATCCTCGTCTTTGGGGAAGGACCTTCGGACCTCTTTGTGCTCGGGCAAGACGTGCGGCGTCAGGACGATGATCACTTCGCGTTTTTCGGTCTCCGACTTTTCGGACCGAAACGCTGCGCCCAAGAGCGGCAGGTCGCCCAGCAACGGCACTTTGTCTTTTACCGAGATTTGCTCGTTAGCGACAAGACCGCCGATGATCAAAGGTGTATTGTTTGCAATGCGTCCATACGTTTGGACGCGACGGGTCGACACGGTCGGCGCCTTGGCCAGCACCGTCTTGCCGTCGGTGGTGCGCATCTCCAGGTCTTCGTTGGGAACCCGGGCCGACACAATAGTGTCGATGAGCATGGTCACTTCCTTGCCGGATTCGTTGATACGCGGGCGGATATTGAGTAGTATGCCTATCGGCAGGTAGTCAAAGCTGAAGCTGACGGTCGCCGCGTTGACGTTCAGACCCTGAAAGCTCTGGGCAATGGGAATATCTTTGCCAACCCGGATGGTCGACTGTCGGTTGTCCAGCGTCAGGACACTCGGACGTGAAAGAATCTGTGCCTTGCCCGAACGGATCAGGGCACGAAGCTGAATTTGCCAATCCCATTGAAACTTCCCGCTGAAGATATTATGAAACGTCGAACTGTCCGGAATCAGGAGGTTCAGCGTATCCAGACTGTCGCCCGAGAATGCCGAACCGCCTTTAAGGCTCATAATGGGTGTGCCGTCATCCTTGAGATAGGGCCTCAATTGCCAATCGACACCCAGGTCCTTGAGTCCCAGCTCGCTGATCTCCAGCACCATGCCCTCTATGAATATTTGCCGAGCCGGACGGTCGATGAAATTATCCAGCGCCTGACGCACACGGCTGAACTGTTCCGGATGGGCGGGATGAAACATCACCAGCAACTGGGTCATCGGAGTGGCTATGGCATTGTCGGTCATGTCCGAGGCAATACCGGGTGACATCGAGAGCTTACCGGCAGCTATCTTTGCCCCGGCGCCGATGAGACCGGTATAGACCGCCTTCGGATCGTCGATCTTGACAACAAAGGGCAGCTTGGCGAAATCAATCTTTGCAGGCACGTCGGACGGCTTGGCCATCGTCGTGATGCCCAGGCCGGCAAGCATGTCGATCGCTGTCGCCGGCTCCACGTAGCTTAGCTGAATTAGCTTCGGCTCCAGATCCCGCACCTCCAGACCCGCACGCATTGCATTCAGAGAGGTGACCATCTTGCCGATTTCCGGCTCGATCAGCGCCAGATCGGGATTGGCCGTCATGTTTCCATCTTTGTCGACAACCAGACCAATCGCCCAAAGTTGCGCAGGCTGCGTGACGAAGTGCCGGTATCCGAACCGCAGAATGTAGGCATTCCCATCCACCGTCCGCGCAATGGTCCTGTCGCCTACAACACCGCTCGGAGGCACCGGCAGCGCATCCGACAGAGCACCCGCCCCCACGTAGTTGAGCTGAGCGCCCAGGTGCATCACCAGCCGATCGCTGATCTCATTGATCTCGACCTTACTCAGTTTGGGAAGCTCGACAAGTTTTGTCGAATCGGCAGGCATCACCCGCACCGGCGTCATCGCCACAGCATCCGAAACCCCCACCTTCGCCGGCCCCGCCCCCGCCTTGGCCGCCGTCGCATCGCCCCGAGCAAGCCTCGCGCCCAGCCGGTCCAGTATTTCGGATAGTTCCAGTTCAGCAGGTGGATCAGTCGCGGCAGCCTCGTCCGCGGCCGCTACAGGTGTGGGCTCAGCAGCAACAACCGCATCCGCCGCCGGGGCCGCAGGCGCCGCCACGGCTGCTTCAGCAGCAGCCTTAGGCTGCTCTGCCGCCGCCGCTTCTCCCTCCGCCGCCAAAACGCGACCCGCTGAAGCAGCACAGAGAACTGCCGCTGCAACCACCAGAACAGCCGATTTCCGCACGCCGCCAAAACAAGAACCAAGAAATCGGCAATTCAACCTGCACCCAAAAGACAACACCTCAGAACGATTCAGAAACCCGTCACCGTGCAACATGTCTTCCTCCAATTAAAGAATTACGGAGCCAACGCTCGGCTCCGCCATAGACGTCATTGTCAGATTCTATGCCAGAAAAAGTGCAAGTATACTGGTCCGATATTATACCATCCATAGAACGTCTCCGCCAAGCGTTTTATTGCAGTCCCTCCGCCTTTGCCCACACCAACACCCTGTAACCTGCATAATTTGAGGAAAAACAACGAAATTCTTCAACTGGAATGGCTTATCTTCGACATGACGGCCGACCGGAAAACCACCTGCCAGCCATGAATAAAGTCGGCAGAACCGCAAATAAGCCAATAAAGCCGACCCTGAATCCCAAGGTCGAACCTCGTACTGTCTCGGCAACCGGCCAGCCTCGTAACGCTTGTAATCGCTGGATATACCATCCAAGCGACGCCGCCGGAACGGCCTTGCCGCCCCAGTCAGCCCGGCCCACATGTTAGCAAATGCCTGTCCCGGCGGCACAATTTGCTACACGTTATTCCTCAAGTGCTATTTGACTTGCTCCCCTGCGGGGGTAAATCAAGGTACGGACGACACGGAGGGAACCGGCGTATCCACGTAACCAAAATAACCGGCGGGCAGTGCCTGTACTCGCATCGGACCGGCCAGCATTACAGTCAAGAAAAGAGCGTGAACAATGCAGAATAGTCTTATATATCGGCTCACATTAGACATCTGCTGTCCTTTTCCTGATCTGGGGGATATGTATGGCGACTTGCACAATCCTGCCAATGGCATACCGAAACAATACCAGCCCGGCTTTCCATACCATTTAAACCGAGTCTGCCAGCTTTGGCTGGGCACAGGGACATGCAGACCCGGATCTACATACAATTGAACTGGACAACATTAGCTAACATTAAGAATGCTCAGTGGAGAACAAATGAAGATTGAAAACTGGATTTTTAAGAGGCGCCCAGTGACGGCGCTGGTGTTATGCTGTGTCTTCGGCATCATTGCCTCGGCCGCACACAGCGATGTGACCATTGATAATGGCGATAGCGGCACATCCTTTACGGGGATATGGGAAATCTCCGGCGGTGCCGGTCCGTATGGAGCAGACAGCGTCTGGGCCCGTGACGGCGCCACGTACACATGGGCATTCGATTCCGAGCCCGCAGGCACCTACGAGGTCCTTATGTGGTGGTCCACGTGGCCTTCGAGGGCGACGGCGATTAACGCAGCGATTACGCACGCCGGCGGCTCCGACCCGCTCGTGATCAATCAGCAGAACGGCGGAGGCCAATGGAACAGCCTGGGGGAATACTACTTTGAAGGTGCCGGCAGCCTCACCGTGACTGCGGCCTTCGGCTCGACCGTCAGCACCTGCGCCGACGCCGTCTGGTTCAGGCTTGTTTCGGCCAACGCGCCTCCAACAGCCCATATCACGTCGATAAGCCCAAACCCCGCGATTGCAGGGCAAGTGGTTACTTTTGAAGGCTATGGTGAAGACACCGACGGAACCGTAGTCGCGCATAATTGGGCGTCCAGCATTGACGGTCATCTGAGCAATGCCGAGAGTTTCGCCACCGGCGCCCTGTCCGAGGGCACTCATGAGATTACCTTCGAGGTGCAGGACGATCAGGGCCAGTGGTCCCAGGCCGCCGTAAGTGCCCTGACCATCGGCGCGACGCCGGTCGAAATCATCATCGACAACCGCGACAGCAACACGTCAAAGACGGGTATTTGGGAAGTATCGGGCGCGCCCAATGCCTGGGGCGTGGATTCCGTTTGGAGCCGCAATGGTGCGAGATTCACGTGGCAATTCAACCCGCCCCGCAGCGGCAATTATGAAGTTTCGATGTGGTGGACCACGTGGCCTAGCCGCAGTACCGCTGCGCCGGTTGGCATTATCGACGTCAACGGCACCGAAATACTCTACGTGAACCAGCAGATCAACGGCGGCCAATGGAACTCGCTGGGTGTTTACAGTTTCAGCGCAGGTGTTCAGGGCTCCGTGGTCCTGGCGGCGCAGGGTGCGTCGCCGACGAGCTATTGCGCCGACGCGGTGAAGTTCACACTGATCGAGGGCGACAAAATGCCCGTGGCGACCATCGATTCCATCACGCCCAATCCGGCGCAAACAGGGCAATCCATCGCCTTCGCCGGCCACGGAACCGACTCCGACGGCAGCATCGTTGCATACCGCTGGATGTCGAGCATCGACGGCCAATTGAGCACCGCGGCCGCTTTTGCAAGCAGTGCGCTTTCAGAAGGCACACACCAGATCACCTTCGCCGTGCAGGACAATGCCGACCAGTGGTCACAGCCGGCCTCGCAAACTCTGGTCGTCGGAGGCGCACAGCCGACGCAAGTGATCGTCGACAACCGCGACGCAGCCACATCGTGGACGGGCACGTGGGAGCTGTCAGGAGGCCCGGATCCCTACGGCGCCGACTCGGTGTTCAGCCGGGACGGGGCGACTTTCACATGGTACTTCACCCCTGCTCAAAGCGGCAGCTATGAAGTGTCCATGTGGTGGACACAGTGGCCCTCTCGGAGCACCGCTGCGCCGGTGGATATCGTACATGCCGGCGGCACGAATCGTGTCCTTATCAACCAGCAGGTCAGCGGCGGCACGTGGAATCTGTTAGGCGTCTACAGCTTCAGCGCAGGCGTCCAGGCCTCCGTCACCATTCTGGCTCCCAACGGAGCGCCGACGAGCTACTGCGCCGACGCAGTGAAGTTT
>JACZKQ010000052.1 GCA_014859965.1 Phycisphaerae bacterium | reverse complement strand
TGTAACGTACTGGGTAACATGAGCTTTAAGGCATCTTACGGGATTGCCCGTGACCGGCCGAGAAAAAGCGGGATGGTGATGGCTTAAACGAGGTTTTTGGGTGGTTCGTGGGATTGGAGGCGGAGGGCATATTAGGCTTTTGCTATATGAGCTTTTTGGGGGTTTTGCCGACGGCTGTCGTGCATCGGCGGGGGTTGCTCGATTTGCCTGGCTTAATCAGCCGTTAACCGGCTTTTAAATCGCGCGTAATGGCCGTTTGGAGGCCGTACAATGGCACTTAAACGGGGTTTCGTGGTTTTAAACGAGAACCGCGTTTTTTCGTTTAAAACGCATTGCGAACAGGTCGGGTCGGCAATGAAATTCGGGGGTAAAGTGAGGTTTGGGGCGCGGACCTGCGGACGCACAAAAGGACTCTCTCGAAAACAGGACCGCGTATAGCTGCTGTAAAGCATGGCAAACAGGGCAATGCGGGCAAGCAAAAAACGCCCAGAAACGGCCCGGTAGGCATCCATAAAGGACTCCGTAATACCGCTACTCGGGGAAAAATCGAAAAATAATTTTTATGTAAACCTAAGTTGTTGATGGGGCGTCACTTAGCAAACAAGATTCTTCTTGCCGGAACAATCTGCGATCCGAGCAAGACTATCAGGCCCTATTATGTAAAGCTATCGGGATCACCGAGCGACTTCAGCACATTGTTGACCCGTGCGATTCTTTCTTCGTGATGTTTCTTCAGGCGAGCCGTGCGGCGTTCTATATCCTGCAACTGAGAGATAAGTGCCTGGTCACCCGTCTTTGCTAAGCGGTCCACTATAGCCTCTTTTTCATCTAACAAGACACCACGTCGATGCAGTGTGTCCTGGGTGAGATAGTGCGCCAAGATTTTCAGTTCATCAACTGCTGCGTGATACTTTTCGGCCTCTTTGGCGGCCGCTGGACTGGTCTTGCCCGTTAGTAGCCAATGCAGATCGACAGGTAGAAGCTTGCTTATTTCCAATAGTGTTGGGACAGTAGGATAGCTCTTTCCGGCCTCGTATCGCGAAATCTGGCTCGGGTCCCGTAGGCCAAGTTTGGCCGCAAGCTGGGCGCGATCCAGGCCCGCCGCCTTGCGGGCTGCCTGGAAACGTGGACCGAAATCATTTTTTTTTGGTTTTTGCCCTTGCATTTGTGGATTGAAACCTTAATATGGGCCGATGTAGTCCTATAGAGTCAGTGTTAAGGCGTCTGTGTATGGCAAAAATTGTTCGCATATTTGATCGTACCGCAATCGAGTTAGTGAATCGCAGGGCAGCAGCAGAGCACCGGTCGGCGTCTAATGCGGCTGCGGCCACGGTCCGTGAGGCCTTGCATGTTCTTTATGGCGTACCGGACGGTGCAGAGCGTACCGGAGCAGCGGAGGCCGGTCAAGCAGAATAGTTTAACACTTTTTATACTTCATGACAGGGTGGGCGCCCTTATGGAAGTGATGTCAGTGAAAGAATATGCCGCGCGGCGAGGAATCACCGAACGCTCTGCGCGGAGGATGTGCAGCCAAGGACGGCTGCCTGGAGCCAAATTACACAATGGATCATGGTTGGTTCCTATAGTTGCGGATGCGCGTTTGGGAAGGTCGGGGCCCGCGCCCACCCCCGGCCTCCCAGACGTGATCCCCCCGAAGCGCGACGAGGCAATCCGCAAGCTCGGCTTGATCGCTGAGGGCGAGCGGTTTGCGTCGGCGCATGTTCGAGAGGGTGGTTTGTGGTCCGATGGGATCGCGGCGTATTGTCGGCAAATGGGAATCTCATTGAGTACGTTCAAAAGGTGGCGGAAGCGGAAAAAGGAGGAAGGGCTGCTCGGCCTGGTCGACGGCCGGGGCGGGCGCGTAGTTGCTGAGGAGGCAATCAGCCCGGAGGCGTGGGAAATCTTCAAGGGGATTTTTCTGGATGCGCGGCAGCCGACGCTGAAGGGCGCATGGCAGATTCTGTGTTACCTGAACACAAAAGAAAAGCACGGGTGGCGGGTCCCGAAATACCCGAGCATGGCGCGGTACGTGAAGGCGAATATTCCGTATCCGGCGATGGTGCTTCACCGTGAGGGCGTCGATGCCTACGAAGCGAAGTGTTCGCCGCATATCGAGCTTGACCCGGACAGCGTTGCGCCGGGTGAAGTTTGGGTCGGCGATCACCACCAATTCAACTGCATGATATTTGAGCGGGGGCAATGGGTTCGCCCGTGGATCACGGCCTGGCAGGACTGGCGGTCACGGATGATCGTCGGAGGGCACGTGTCCCTGGGGCCGAACCAGACGACAGTCCTGCGGGCGATGGGCCCGGCCATTAAAGAGTACGGGCCGCCCGATGGCGTCGTGATCGATAACGGCAGGGATTATGATTCGCAAATGTGGACCGGCGTCACCAAGGCGGACCGCAAGAGCCGCAAGGTGCTGCGGGCCGGATACCTGGACCAACCGATGCTGTCGGGCATTTATGCGCAGCTCGGTATCGGGGTTACTTTCTGCATTCCATACCGCGCAAAAGCCAAACGGATCGAGCGATGGTTTGATACGTTAGACAAGCAGTTCACGAAGTTTATGCCGACGTACACGGGCAAGGACTGTGCCCGCAAACCGGAGGATTTAACAGGGTGGCTCGCTACCGATGCGGCAATCGCTGAGGCCGACGACCTGAAGTCGTTTGCCGCAAAGGTCGCCGAGTACATCGAGACGTTTAATAACATGCTGCATACAGGTGTCGGCATGGACCGTACGCCCGCCCAAGTCATGGCGACGCGCGAATCAAGACGTGTCGTTTTGGACGATTCGCTGGCCCTGCTGATGCGGGTGTGGTCGGGTCCGCTGAAAATCGGCAAGAACGGCGTTCGACTGAACGGGGTTTATTATGGTCAATACGACACAAGGCTACTCGAATGCCAGGGACGGACGGTGCGCGCGGCGTATGATCCGGACGATTTGCGGCAGGTAGATGTTTACGACGCGGCGACAATGCAGCTAATCACTCGCGCGGAAGCAAACCGGCAATTGGGGTACGCGGGCGCGGTGGATGAAGCGGCGCTGCGGGAAGCAATGCGGCAGCAGGCCCGCGCGAAGAAGAACGCCAAAGCGCACCGGGACACGGCTGTTACTGCACATATGGACGTTGGTTTGCTTGCGCAACGTGCGATGGCCGAGCAGCGGCAGCCGGTGAAAGTCAAGCCGAAAAAGATGCTTGCGCGGCCGGTGGTGACGCCGATGGACGGGCAGGCTGCGGCGCACGCGGCGGCCGAGCAGCGGCTGAGCGGCAAAAAGGCGGCGGGGGTGCCGAAGCTGGAATTCGATTACTCGCTGTGGCGGCGCGAGGAAGAAGAGAAGCCGGAAAAGATACTGAATTTATTTGGGCAGGGGGCGTGACATGGCTAAAGACGTTCAGGACGCGCTTGAGCAGGATGCACGGCGGGTGGAGTTTGTCGTTTCGGAAAAGATGGACGCGACGGCAATGCAAACGTTTGTCGCCGATGTGAAGGCGTTCATAGGCGAGAATAACATCACGCAGGCACAGCTTGCCAAGTGGATCAATAATCATCACGTGGTGGTCTCGCAATTCCTGAGCGGCAAGTATGAGGGGAATCTTGTAAACATCGCAGGCAAGATCGCGGGCGTGCTGAATACCCTGGCCCGCAAGAAACGCCAGGCACCACGTGAAAAGCACGTGCCGACGGGGACCGCCAAGCGAATCGGTACGCTGATCGCGGAGGTTCAGGCGTTTGGCGACAGTGAAGGCCGGATCGGGCTTGTGATCGGCGACAGCGGACACGGCAAAAGCTGCTGTCTGCGGGCCTATGCGGCAGCGGACAGGAACAGCGTTTATGTTCAGTACGACGACTGCATGAGCGGCAAGGAACTGTTTGCGGAGCTTGCACGTGCGGCGCGCGTGAAGTCGACGGGATCATTGGCGGCGGTGACGGAACGGTTGATCCTGGCGGTGAAGGATCGGCACCTGCTTGTGATGATCGACGAAGCGTCCAGCATGGGCCCCAGGCTCTTGAATCGTCTGAGGCAGGTCTTGGTAGCCAAGGCGGGCTGTTCGTTGATCCTGGGGGCAAATGCGGAGCTTTTGCATACCGTCAGGAATACGAGTCGGGGGGCGGGGGCCGAGAGTTTAGACCAGTTTAACAGCCGTTTAATGAGCATTTTAACACTCGATGAACTGGCTGCCGATCCGGACGATCCGCTGTATACGGCCGACGATGTACGGCGGCTCTATGAGTACGGCGGAATCAAGTTGTCTCGCGACGCGACGGATGCGCTGCGTCGGCTGCTGTCGATGCCGAAGTCCGGGCGGCTGCGGACGGCTGGTGTGATCATCGCCGCGCTGCATATGTCCAGCCGGATCGCTGAGCGGGGCGTGATCGACGCCGCCGCGATCCTGGCGGCGGCGGTGGAGTTGGCTTTACCTATTGCGGATTGGCTGCCGACCGTATGTCGCGAGGCGCGTCGCGAGATGCAGACGGCAGCAGTGGGTTAAAGATGGGGGGTTAACTGAAGGAATGAAAAGGGCAGAGTATGGAACTGGAACAAGAAAAGGGCAGCGTCAACGTTGTGGATTCACCGGATGAAATGGAGCGGCTGCGAGAGGATGTGTACAGCCGACTTATGGCGCGATTCGATGCGATGGGCGCAGAGGCAAAAGCAATGCTCCGGTTGTACTCGACCATGCTGGCAATAGATGGTATTGCGGGCTCGACGGCGGTTGGACGCGTGATCCAAGATTTCGCGTGGCCGACGGTGGCGAATGATCCGGCGTACAATGATTCGTGGATTGCCGGTTTTGTTGACTGTTTGGAAGTGATGTCTTCGCGATTATGAAGTGAGGTGAAATGTGGAAATCGACAGGGACGTTGATTTAACGGATTTGGTGCACGGAAGGCACAGCAAGAGCAGCCCGACCACTAAAGAGTGGTCGGGCTGTCTGCGCGTTAAGGAGATTGACGGCGACGCCAGGGAGATCACGGCGGTCGCCTCTGCTGAGGTGATCGACCGCGATAATGAGATCATCTCGATTGCGGCGGTGAAGGCTGCCATCGGGCCGTATATGGAGAACCCCGTTGTTCTGGCCGCGCATTCACACAAGACGAGCGACGGCAGGTCCTCGGTTGTCGGCAAGGTGACGAAGGCCTGGACGGCGGGCAATGCCTTTTACGTGAAGATCGCCTTTGCGCCGACGGAGTTGGGCCAGGAGTACTGGCTGTTGTATTCGGGAAAATACCAGAGGGCTCTGAGTATTGGTTTCAGGGTGACAGCGCCAATGCGCACGGAAATGCGGGAGGGCAAGTCCGTCGATGTGATTACGGCGCTTGAGTTGTATGAGATTTCGTGTGTGCCGGTGGGGGCGAACCCGGCGGCACTGTCGAAATCCCGGGAGGGGAAACGCCGGTTTGTTGCCGAGAAACGCGGGGCCGACCCGTTGGCGGATGACAATCTGGCGGAAATGCTTCTGGACTACGACGGCAAGTATGCACACATGGAGTGCATGAAAGCCTTTGATGATGATAACTTCCCCGATGATGACGAACAGGGTGACGACCTTGTTTCGCTTGTCAGGCCGGGGAGGCGGTAGGACCCACGCCATCGGTTATGATCCTGCTCAAAGCCCTGGTGACTTGCCACTGCGAGAGCATTGAGGGCCGATGGAGCAAGCGTGGAAAACGGAACGGGCGGCGGCCTATACCGGCGGGCCGCCGCCTTTAAATGCCGGGATGCCGGGTGTAACTTTTAACAAGGATGTAATGATGGGTTTTACCGATAACGACATAAAGAACGCCTTTAAAGAGGCAGGCGTACGGATGGACGAACAGGCCGAGTCCGTCGAGGAGGTCCGGGCGCACTGCAAACAATTGGCCAGTATGGTGCGGCAGACCGCGCAGTGGGCTCGCGACGGCGTCGACGCCAAGGGCGGAGAGTATAACCGCTTTTGGCCGAGCGACGACATGGCGGAGTCTTTCGGTGTGCTGGTCGCCAAGTGCCTGGGCAAAAACTATGAGACGCGCAACAAGGCAATGGAAACGGGCGTCGGCTCGGATGGCGGCTTCCTGGTGCCGGAGACCTTGAGTGCGTGGATCATTCAAAAGCTGGCGACGTACGGGGTGTTCCGCAGGAACACGCAGGTTGTGCCTTGCGGTGCACGGCAGTTTGCGCCCAAGATGGGTGACGACGTTGTGGTGTATTGCCCCGGCGAAAGTAAGGCGATCACGGCGAGCGACCTCAAGGTGGCCATGGTCAAATTGGAGCCGAGAAAGTTCTGTGCACTGACTGTGCTTTCCAGGGAACTCGATGAAGACAGCCTCGTGGGAATGGCTGAACTTGTCGGCATCAGCATGACGCGTGCTCTGGCCAAAAAGGAAGATGAAATCGCGTTCCTGGGTAACGGAGCAGCCGAGCATTTCGGCATGGTCGGCATCGAGGGGGCGTTCAGAGCGATCGACAGTGACCCTGACAATGTCGCGGGGCTGCAAGTGCAGGAAATCCCTGGCGCATGGAGCGCTTTTACGCTGGGTGATTTCGAATCGCTGATCGCGCGTCTCGATCCGGCAGCCGACACCGGTGCAAAGTGGTACACCTCCCGCATGTTCTTCTTCCAGGTGATGCACGCCTTGGCGCGTAGTGCGGGTGCAGCCGACATGTTCCAGATATTGAGTGCTCAAACTTCGCGGCACTTCATGGGCCGCGAGGTGGAGTTCGTGTCCTGCATGCCCAGGACCGCGGCCGACAATCAGATTGTCGCGATACTCGGCGATTTGCGGTTAGGGTCGTTCCTGGGGCAACGCGGTGTGCTGGAAATCGCGCGTTCGGATCACGCGTTCTTTACGACCGACCAGATCGGCGTGAGGGCGACGGAACGGGTCGATATCAATGCCTTTGGCGTGGGCAGCGCAGACACGGCCGAGAGCATTGTCGCCCTGGTGACGGACGCAGAATAATTCATCTGTCGGCGGGCTTTTGAGTCCGGGCGGGCGGCGTGAATGCCGCCCGCCATACATTGAACATGAGGGCTGGGAAACTCGTTTTAAAGACCTTTCAAATTACATGGAGAAAGTAGCATGAATCCCCTTGAACTCATAAAGACCACGATCATGGTTCCGCCGCAAACCGTCAATAATACGACGTTTGCGGATAATGCGGCTGTCGACACGAAGGGCGGGTCAAAGCTGCGCGTCGAGATGATCGTCGGCGCAACCGACGTCGCTATCGGCAGTACGCTGGCGACGACGCCGCCGAAGATCGAGGAATGCGACACGATCAACGGCTCTTATTCAGACGTCGAGGACGCCGAGTTGTCGGCGGTGATCGGCGCACTGGATGACGACAAGATTTTCGCAATCGAAGTCGACCTGGCGAAGACCCACAAGCGATATATGCGGGTCCAGGCACCGACGGCGGGCGACGCGACCGGGGCGTTTCTGTGCGTCCTGGGGCGGCTCTACGGGCCGCAAATCGCAACCGGCCTGCCTGCCGATTTGGGGCTTGAAGAGCTGGTGCAGGTGTAAACGTTTTTTGCCGATGACCGGCGGGGTTTGAGCCCTTTCGCCCTGCCGGTCAATTTTTTGATGAGGTATACCGATGGCCGACAAAGATGTAAACATAAACGTGCGGGCGGAAGGTGCTGACGAGACGCAGCGTAAGCTTGAAGGCGTCGCGGGTACCACCGAGGAGATGGGGAAGAAGACCGAGGAGGCCGGTAGACGCGGCAGTACGGGTCTGGCGGCCGGCGCGAAGAATCTGGCGGCCTATGCGGCTTCGGCAGTGAGCGCAACGGCAATCATCGGGGCACTTACGGCAGCGATGAAGGCTAACTCGGACGCCATGAGGGAGAATGCCGAAATCGCCGAGGGGCAGCAGCAGCGGCTCTTGCGGCTTCAGTTCATGGGGGACTTTTTCCAGCAGCACCCCCAGGCCCGCGAAGAAGTCCGGGCCTACGCGGAGTTTGGCCGGCGGCCGGCAGAGGAGGTCGCCGACGCGTGGTACAATCTGCGGAGCAAGGGCGGGTTTCTCGACGATGAGGCACAGCAGGGCATTCTTAGGGAATCTCTCGAGTTAAGCCGGACCGATCCGGATGTGAACGTGGAAATGCTTGTCGACATGTTTTTGCTGTACGCAAAGAAGACCGGCGAACGCGACGGCAACAGGATTCAGAATGTTATCAAGCAGACGATGACCGAGGCGGGCTCCGATGCGAAGGGTGTGGCGAGTCAGTTGCCACAGTTTCTGCCGTGGGGCATTGCCGGCGGGATGACGGGGGCGGAGACGGCCGGGCTGTGGGCCTATGCCACTACCGAGGAGGGCGACCCAGCCAAGGCGACGACGGCGTTGGGGCAGGTATTCAAGGGCCTGGAGGGCCAGTGGACGCCAGATAAGCAGAGGCTGATGCGGCGGGCGGGCGTGAATAAAAAAATGAGCTTCATGGAGAAGCTGGAAAAGTTAGGCCAGGGGGACATGAGCGTTACCGACCTGGATGTGATCGCCGGCAGTGGCGGCGCGATGCTGAGCTCGTTAGCCAAGAACATCGAGCCTATGAAGGAGGCTATGGCCAGGATTGTCGCGGTCGACCGGGGCGACATCGACCTGACGGCTGACGCCATCGCCGATGTGTTCGGCAGCGACGAGATCGCCAGGATGGAGGAAGACGCCCGGCTTATGGAGATTCAGATACAGAACCTGAGAGCACAGGACGTCCGGGCCATGCAATACAAACAGAAGAGGCTTCGGCGTGAGGTGGACATGCGCCAGAGGGGCTCCAGTGAGGGGGCGATATATTTGGAGTCCGTCGGCATGAAGGCTAACGAGTTCTTAGGGGTGCCGCCCGACTGGATCAGGGACACTGTCGGCACCAGGAATCTCCGAGAGATACATGCCGACCCGCTGAATCAGGGCAGCTCCGAGTTGCCGACAACTGTCAATTATAACAACAACTACGATAACTCCAGCCACTATCACCCGGTCAGCGGTATGCGTGAGGAACGCGGGATGGGCGAGCGGTTTAGCCAGGATTGAAACGCGATTTAACTCGCGTTTAGGATACTTTTAAACGGGTGGTAATTCCGCCCAGGCTGCCCGAAAAGCTGTAAAAATGGGTAAACTGGCTGCGGAATTTTTCTGCGCGCCGGGTTGGGCTCACATGCGCGCACGCGGGCCCATTTTGGCGCGCACTCTACA
>JACZKQ010000051.1 GCA_014859965.1 Phycisphaerae bacterium | reverse complement strand
AAACGCCAGCTTGGTGCCGGTGTCCAGGAACTTGACCGACCCCTGCTGCGTGGCGCCGCCGTCGGTGACGACATCGCCTTCGCGATAGCCCAGCTTGGTGCCGATGTAGACCTGGCCGAGCTGCTTGTTGACCGCCAGGATCTTGGGATTGGCCAGGATCGTGGTGTCGGTGATCGTCTCCAGCGCCGTGATGAGCATCGCGACATCGCCGGCCGTGACGCCGATGCGCAGACCGCCGGCCCCGTTCCTGGCGAAACCGCCGATCTGAATGGGGGTGCCGGCCGTGATCTCGCCCTGGCCGATCTGATTGATGCCGGTCAGGCTGACGCCCGCGGCGAGGCTCCAGTCAACGCCAAACTGCATCTGCTCGTTCAAGGTGGCGCTGAGAATAGTTGCTTCGACGAGGACCTGCTTGGGCCGGACGTCGAGTTTTTTGATCAATTCGGCCGCGCGGGCGAGATTCTCAGGATAGTCGCGTATTACGATGGTATCCTGGAACGCGAGATTATCGCCGCCTGCGGAGTCGGAACTGATGGACTCGCCGGCAGGCACACCGGTGTGTGCGGGCGAACTGATGGCCGTGCTGCCGTCGGGGCTGAGCAGCGGCACGACGAGCTTCTGCGTTTCGTCGGCGGTGATATAGTAGAGTGCGAAATACCTGTCTTCCATACGCCGCTTATCGGCTTTGATCTGCTCGTACTCCTCGGGCGTGTAGACCATGATGAAGTTGCCCTGGACCTCGAACTTGTTGCTTCCGATGAGCGCCTGGAGGGCCTCGTCAAATGTCACGTTGAACAGCTCGGTTACTGTGATCTGTCCCTCGACACGAGGCGTGGGCACGATGTTTCTGCTGTACTTCAAGGCCAGCATCTTGAGCGCGAGCCGAATGGTCGTGCCCTCTTTGAAGCTGAGAGACTGCACCGCGTGGCCGGTCAACTCGGCGGGCCCGGTGCGAACGCGTCCGGCACCATTTCGCTGTAAGCGACGTTGAAGGGGACGGCGACACCTGTGGAGGATGAGAGGTCCGCGGCTCGGGCGGAAGGTTCGCCTGTCGTGTACGCGAGCTTCAGGTAGTTGGATTGGAGGCTGTCATTTGTTGAGAATGTAGAGCGGAGGTCATGATCAGGCTCCTTTATGCATTGGACCTTAAAATTCAGGTAATTGTTTTCGGCAGGACTTGCACATTTTTTGTATGGCGGTCAAGGTGGAGGCTGCTGGCTTTTTCTAATGGAGTTGAAGATGGCGGAAGCTGAGGATGAGAGAAACTTGGAGACCCACTGGCTCTTTGCGGAGTATGAGGGTGGGCGGGCGGTTTGTGAGATTGCCGCCGAACTCGGGAGGTCTGAGAACTATGTTTATGCGGCCATGCGGCGGCGGCCTGAAAAGTATGAGGATGTCAAATGCATCCGCGAAGAAATCCATGATATGCGGATTCGGCGGATTCGCGGTTTAGCCGACAGGCTGGTGCTGGGGTATTTGGAGAAAAAGGCGGCCGAGAAGGCCGACACCGGTGAGGAAATCGACCGCGTGAACCGGATCGGCAAAGAGTATGCGCACCGCGTGCAGTTGGCTGAGGGCAAGGCGACGGAGAATGTCGGGGTCGGGGCAATGCCGTTTACCATGATCGTGCGAAAGACTTATCTCACCAAGGAAGCGGCGGAGGCTGCCTGTGACGACTGACGCGGACAATCTTGTGTTTGACCCGGAGCTTACGGCGAAACAGACGCTGGCATGGGATGCGCTGCGCAGGGTGGATGTGCGGGAAGTGCTTTATGGGGGGGCCAAGGGCGGTGGCAAGAGCGTGTTCGGGTGCATGTGGTGCTTTCATAAGGCGCTCGAGATTATCAAGCTGTGCGACGTCGGGCCTCGGGTGCATCCGATACCGGTGGGGTTCATGGGGCGCAAGCGCGGCGTGGATTTTACTAATACGACCCTTGAGACGTGGAAGCGGTTCATTCCGCAGGAGCATTATCAGATACGCGGCAAGCCAGCGGAGATCATTGTGCTGGACCGGGTGAAGATCCTGACCGGCGGGCTGGATAACTCCGAGATTGTCAACAAGTTCAACTCGGCCGAATATGCGTTCTTCTTTCTGGATCAGGCGGAAGAGATCGACGCCGGCCAGATCGGGGAGCTGCGGGCGACGTTTCGGCTGATTGTCAACGGCACCAAGATTCCCGGCAAGGGACTCTTTACGGCGAATCCGGCGCCGTCATTTCTGAAGGATGAGTTCATCCTGAACCCGACGGCGGGGCGGCTGTTCATACAGGCGCTGCCGACGGACAATCATTACCTGGGGCCTGAGTATATCGGTGTCCTCAAAGATGCGTTCCGCAACCGGCCGGAACTCCTGAAGGCGTACCTGGAGGGCTCGTGGGACTGCCTGGGCGGGTTCAATCAGGTGATCCGCGATGAATGGGTGGCCAACGCCGGGCGGATTACGCTGTATCCGCCGGCGGTGAAGAAGCTGATTACGTGCGACCCGGCGCGGTACGGCGACGACGAGACGGTGATCTACTATCTGGAGAATACAGAAATCATGGAGGCGGTGGTCTATGGCAAGAAGGACCTTATGCATACCGCTAATGTACTACATGTTCTTTCGCGCAAGCATGGCGGCTGTCTCGTGGTGGTGGATGTGTGCGGCCTCGGCGCGGGCGTGGTCGACAGGCTGATCGAGATGGGCGGCGAGGTGCTGCCCATCGACAACGCCGGCAAGGCGTCGGATGCGGAGAAGTACTTCAATCTGCGGTCGGAGGTGTGGTGCACGGCGGGCGACATGTTCGCCGACGGCGACGTGGAACTGAAAAACGTCGAGCCGCAGCTGCGGGGCCAGCTTGCCACGCCGACGTACGAATTCCGTAACGGGCGGATTCTCATCGAGTCCAAGGCCGACATCAAGCAGCGGCTGGGCCGGAGTCCCGACCGGGCGGATGCATATGTCAACGGACTGTATGCACTGCAGTTCGTCGAGGGTGAATTGGTCGGCGGGCGGGATGGGTATGACGGTTTTGAAGAGGACTCCATCTACGATGGGAGGTTCAGTGCGATGGGAATGTAAACCACGGATTACACGGATTTTTCACTGATTGGGGCCGCCGAATTGGCTAAAGGTACTGATAGCCAGCAGAAAAGCCAGCCCCAATATGACAGGATGACAATGACACAAAACAATGTGATGAGTCTGAGAAACGTGTTGGCCTTGCGGAATGTAAGGAGGGGGTAAGATACCTCATGATCATAAATGCAGTATAGGCACAAGCGGTGGAAAAGCAAGCGATATGAGTGAAGTGGAGCGGTTGAATCTGGTCAGGGACTATTGGAAGCATGCCGATGCGGGTCTGCGTGACGAGCGGGAGCGCATGCAGACGGGGTTCAACTTCTATGTGGGCAATCAGTGGGATGCGGCGGACCTGGAGAAGCTGGCCGCCGAGAAGCGGCCGGCGCTGACGATCAATCTGATCCTGCCGATTATCAATCTTCTGGCCGGTATCCAGCGGCAGGGGCGGCAGGATATTACCGTGGCGGCCCGGCGGGGCGGGCTGGCACGCTTAGCGGAGGTGTTCACCGAGACGCTTCGGCACTGCATGGATGTGACGGACGCCGATTACGAGATCGCCGACTGCTTCCTCGACGGGATCATCGGCAATAAGGGCTGGATCGGCGTGGGGGTGGACTATTCCGATGACCCCTTGGGCGGGGACCTTAAGGTGAGCAAGGTGTCGCCGTTCGATATGCGGGAGGACCCGGATGCCAGGGAATACGACCTGAACCGCAGCGGGCGGTTTGTCATTCGCGATATGTGGATGGACAAGGAGGCGGTGAAGCTCAACTGGCCGGGCAAGGTCGGGGATATTGACGCGGGTGGCTTAGATGTCGATCCGCAGTCTTCGGACGTGGCGGGCGGTGCCGATGCGGGCGTGCTCAGGTACCGGGTGCGGGAGTGCTGGTGGAAGGCGTTCGAGAAGCGGATCGTTTTGATCAATGCGGCGACGGGCGTGATGCGGGTGGTGGACCCGGCGCAGGCCGAGCTGGCCGCGGCGATTGCCGCTCAGAGCGGGCGGTGGACGGTGAAGGAGTGGGTTGCACCGGTTCTGAATAAGACGGTGACGGCGGGCAACGTGGTCCTGGAGGATGTGCGGGACCCGTACTCGGGCGTGACGGCTTTTCCATACTACCGGTTCTGTCCGTACTGGGTGGACGGGTACGTGATGGGCGTGGTGCAGAACCTGCAGGGGCCGCAGCAGGAGGTCAACAAGCGCAGGTCGCAGGCGCTGCACAACCTCAACCAGACGGCCAACGCCGGCTTCAAGGTCAAGAAGGTGCTCAACAATTACGACCGGCACCTGGCCAAGCACGGGGCGACGCCGGGCGTGGTGCTGGATGAGTCCAAGGCGGGCGGAAAGATCGAACGGATAGAGCCTGCGCCGCTGTCGCAGGGGCATATCACGGCGGCGCAGATGAGCGCCGGCGATATGAAGGAAATCTCCGGGGCGAACCCGGACCTCCTGGGCCATGTCATGGAGGGGATACTGGAATCGGGCAAGGCGATCGAACTGCGGCAGGCGCAGGGCATGAAGGTGGTGGAGGTGGTCTTCGACAACTTCAGCCGGACGCAGAAGCTCCTGGCCTTAGGGCTCGTGGATATGATCCGGTTTACGGATGTGTACTCGGACGCCGAGATTCGGGCGATTGCGGCGGAGAAGTTAGGGACCGCCGAACTGGCGCTGCTGCGGTCGCGGAAGGTGGGCAAGTACGGGATTAAGATCGCGTCGTCGTCGACCTCGCCAACGGCGCGGTACGCCAACTTCATGAGCATCATGGAGATTGCCCGGATGTATCCGGAGCAGATACCGGCGGCGGTGGTGGTGGAGAACAGCGATCTCTTGAATAAGGAAAAGATACTGCATGACATCGCCGGGCGGAGTTGCGGCGACGGTGCGGGGGAAGGAAGGCGCGGGACGGATGGTTCGGGCAAGAGGCTCCAAGTGAGCAGAGGTGCTGTAAATACCCTGAGTCGGCCGCAGGGACGTGTCGGCTGATGACCCTGACTGCAGGGGAAGATTGCAGGTAAAGGGCGACTTTGGCCCGTGAACTCAAAGGAGTGGTAAGTATGGAAAACGAGGAAACAGCAGTGGGAACCGAGATGAACGCCGAAGGCACGCCGCCGAAGGTCTACAGCGAAGAGCAGTTCAATGGGCTCTTAGCCGACAAGCAGGCGGAGGTCCGCAAGCGGCAGGAACTGGAACGGCAGCTGGCCGAAGTGCAGGCAGCGCGGAAAAAGGACGAAACCCCGCCTCCGGGGGCAAACGGAGGAACTGGCAAAAGTCCTGACGATGCGCGGCCGGTGACGGTGGCTGAACTGCGGATGTTTCTGGCCGAACAGCGCAAGGCCGATGCGGATGCCGCGTTTGCCTCGCGGGAGTCTGAGAGCCGTGCGGCGGCGGTGAAGGAGTATTCCGTCGAGGCGTGCGGGGACGGGCTGGATTACGAGTCGGTGATGGCCGCGGGTGAGGTGCATCTGACCGAGGGCGACCGGCTGGCGATCCGGCAGGCTTCGGACCCTGCGGCGGAGCGGTACCGGCGGTGCGTGATGCTGACGCCGGAGCTCCGTGAGAAGGCCGAGGCGGTTCGGACGGCGAAACTGCTGGAAAAGATCAAGTTAACCGGCCGGGCGCCGGCGACGGGCGGCGGGCAGGCGGGTATGACGCCTGACGACGTGGGACGGATGAGCGAAGAGGAATTGGATCGGTTGGCCGAGAGTCTTGGGTGACGAGCGGTTCGCTCTTAGCGATTAGCTGTTAGCGGTTAGCGATTAGCCCTTGTGGAATCGCTTCGCGATAGCTTAATCAACAGGTCCTTCGACCGCGCTCAGGATGACGTGTGTGTCGCTGGTGTACGGCAAATAAGAATGGAGTAACAGATTATGGCGAATACGGTATTTGTGCGGGGCGGCAGTCATGCCGCGTCCGTGGAAGAGGTCTGGGGCGAAAAGACGTGGCGTCAGGCCGAGAAGGACAGCTACTTTAACGATGGGCGGTTCGTGGGCGAGTCGAGCAACGCGCTCATCCAGGTCAATACGGACCTGACGAAGAACAAGGGCGACCTGATCAATACGCCGCTGCGGGCGCGGCTGATCAGCGACGGCAAGGTCGACGACGCGGCCAGTGAAGGGCAGGAGAAGGCGCTTACCTTCTACAACTGCCAGACGACCATCCATAAGCGCAAGGAGTCGGTGCGCTTAGACGGCGAGATGACCGAACGCAGGACGAAGATACGGCTGCGGACGGAGGGTAAGGATGCACTGGCCCTGTGGCTCGCCGAGACGCGGGATACGGACATCCTGAAGGGGCTGTCGGGGCTCGGCAATGCGGTGGGGACGGTCACGGCGGCCGCGCCGAGCACGAACCGGAAGTTCTGCGGAGGCCAGAAGCTCGACGGTACGGTCGGCGTGGCGGTGGTCGCCAGCGATGCGGCGATTACGGCGACGGGCGACGGGCACCTGTTCGGGACGCAGGTGCTCAGTCATCTGAAGCGCATGGCGCAGAAGGATGGCGGGGCTGCCTACAGCAAAATCAGGCCGGTCGTGATCGGCGGCAAGCAGTGGTTTGTGTACTTCGCCAGCCCGTGGCAGGTCAAGGCGCTCAAGACCGATGACGCCTGGCTCAATGCCCAGCGGCATGCTAACGTGCGGGGTGAGAGCAACCCGCTGTTTTCCGGCGCGTCCGGCGTGTGGGATGGGATCATCGTGCACGAGTACGATAAGATCGAGCTGCGGACCGGCGACGGCGTGGGGACGGCTCCGACGACGTACTTCGAGTCGGGCAATCCGTGCGGAAACGGGATCACCGTGGCGCGGGGGCTCTTCTGCGGGGCGCAGGCGGGTATCCTGGCCTACGGGCGGAAGATCCGCTGGGTCGAGAAGATCTTCGAGTACGACAGTCAGTTCGGCTGCGAGGTGTCGAGCATCTACGGGTTCAATAAGGCGAAGTTCAACAGTGAGGACTTTGCGGTGATCTCGTGCGATACGCGTGTCCAACTGGACTCGTGATCGGAGTAGTCAAGTAGTCAAGTAGTCAGTAGGGCAGGGGGCAGGCCGGCGGGTCTGCCTCTTGCCGGTCTCTTGTGAGGTGAAGCATGGCGGAAGTGTATCCGAGTGATAATAGTCTGCTGGCGCTGGTGAGCGATGCCGAGACCGGAGTGGAGTATATCCCCACGGGGACGGCGCCGTACTATCTGCACTTCAGAAAGCTCCTGCACCGGCTGCTCCTGGCCTGCCGGCGGGGCAATGACCTGCGGGTGTATGACGAGGGCGGGCTGACGATCGGCGTCAAGCCGGGCAAGTACTGGATCGGGACGGCGCTGGTGGCCTACGCGGGCGCGTCGGGCATTGCGCTGGCTGATAATCGGGCGGCGATCTATGTGTACCTGGATGCGATCGGCAACCTGGTGACGGGCGAATATATGGGCTGGCCGGGTATGGCGTCGACGAGCCACGTGCGTTTAGCCGTCGTGCAGACGGCGGGCGGGGATATTGTGTCGATTGCCGATGCGAGGGACCATCACGCCATCGCGATGCCTGGGGCGGCGGGGAGCGGAGGGAGCCAAAGTACGGCGATCGAGGCCCATACGGCCGACGATGTGCTCATCGAAGCGGAGTCGGGAAGCGTGCACACCAACCGCGGGGCGACGGGCGCGGTGACGCTGACGCTGCCTGCGAATGCTGCGCCTGGGACGCAGTTTACCTTCTGCGTGCAGGCCGTGCAGCAGTTGCGGGTGGACCCCGGCGCGGCGGCCATTCGCGACAACAGCGGCCAGACGCCGGACAAGTACAAGTGGGCCGACGCCATTGGGGAGGCCATTACACTCGTGGCCGACAATGCGGGCGACTGGATCACGACGGCGAAGTACGGCGTTTGGACGCAGGAGGCATGATGAAACAACGCGCATTGTACAAGCGGGTCGAGGCGGCCGCCAAGGCGCAGAGGCTGGATGCGGCGGCGGTGGAGGGTCTGTCCGCACAGGCGATGCGGTTGCTGGCCGGTGCGGAGGGCGAGCCGGTGACGGCGACGCTGTTAGGCAATATCCAGCGGAGTCTGGCGGTGCGACTGCGGCAGAAGGAGATGGACGCGGCGGCCGTGTGGATCGAGGCACAGGCCAGGATGAAGTTTCCAGCGGCCCGGGCGCAGGTGTGCGGGGCCGGGCGGATTGAGGTGCGGCTCGATGGCCTGTCGAGGGAGGAACAGTAAATGGGCTACCCGGTATTCTACGGCCACAGGTCGGTGTTCTTCGTCGGCGGCAACGGCACTCAGGCCGGTCGGACGGCGTACGCGGGCGGCTGTACGCAGGACTGGTGGGATGGTCAGTGTCCTGGCGGCACGGATGCCGAGAAGACGGCCGCGATGGGTAAGCTGATGGTCAACGGCGGGCCTTTCGCCGACGAGGCGGTGTGTGCGTTTACAGGGGTCAACCGGCGGATCACGAAGACGGGGTGCTTTGCGGGTGTCGAGGCGGGGATGGTGGCGTACGTGGTCGAGACGCCGGTGGCGGGTGTGAATATCGCGACGATGCGGTATGCGATTACCGAGGTCGATCCGGCGGGGGACTGGATCGTCATCGGCGATGCGACCGGGACCGACGCGACGGTGACGGCGAAGGTGGGCGGGGCGTTCGATACACTGCAGAACGCGCTGGATGAGACGGATGCGTCCTGCCGCAGCGTGACGATCTATACGAATTTGAATGAGACGCCGGGTGCGTCCATCGATGTGGATACGGGCGGTTCGGTGATGTGCAACACGTTCAAGCGGGTGGTGGGGTTCGGGACGGTGCCCGGCGATATGGGGATCGGCGGGGGGCTGTATCAGTCGGCGCTGTCGATCCTGCAGGCGGGTGCGGTCGACGCGGGCCGGTGCGTGACGCTGGACGCCGGCGGCGGGGCGCGGCCGGTGGTGATGATCGACGGGGCGGAGAACTTCGTGCTCGAGAACCTGCACCTGAGGAACAACACGGTGACCGATGCGATCTATTTTGCGGGTGCGCCGCGGAATATCGTACTGCGGAATTGCCGGTTCAGCGGCGTGCAGGCGGTGATCGATACGGCGGCAGAGCACGTGCTGCTGGAGGGGTGCTATTCGGATGACAGCGTGGCCGGACATCACTTTGTATTCAGGGGCCAGGATAATGTCATGCTGGGCTGTGCTGCGAGAATGGCGGCGGGGACGAACCTGGCCAACTTCTTCGGGCGGTCAAGTGCGGTGATCGGCTGCATTCTGGTCGGCGGGCAGTTTGGCGTGCGGGGAATCAACGCGGGCGCAGGTGTGCTGGTGCTGGGCAGCACGTTCTATAATACGGGCAGCGGCGGGATCGTCAGCGACACCGCCGATGCGATGACGGTGATCAATAATGTGTTCTGCCTTGCGCCCGGGGCGGTGGGGATCTATGTGCGGACGGGCGGGTCGGTGGTGCACAACGACTACAACGCGTTCATCGCGTCGGATGGGTCGGCGCTGACGCCTGCGGCAAGCGGCTGCGTCGGCGGCGAGGCGCCCGCGGTTGGGCCGCATTCGCTGAGGGTGGATCCGCAGTTCGCCGATGCGACCCACTGTGACTTTCGGGTGAGGAACGCGGCGATCCTGCGGGGCGGCAGGCCGGGGCCGGACGGCAGGGCGACGGCCATGGGCGCGATCGGGCAGGAAGCCGTCGGTGCATTGCGGGCGCGGATGATGAATGCGGGCAGGGCGGGGATTTTGCGATAAGGAGGCGCTATGGCTAACAGTGTTATGACGATACCGTTTTACGCGGCGAAGGATGGCGGGCCGCTGGTGGGTGGGGCCGCGGAGATGGCGTTTGAGAGCCTGCTGACCCTGGCGGGGGTGGATAGATCGGCGTCCGCGCCTGCGATCAGTGAGATCGGCGGCGGGTGGTATGCGTTCAATGTGACCTACGGGACAGCGCCGTTCGAGGCGGGCGACCTGGTCGGCGTGATCGATGCGGATAAGGATGGGACCAATGGGCTGGCCGACGCCGAGCGGTATATCCCGGTCGAGGTGCGCTTAGACTTTTATGCGTTCCGGCGACTGACGGAGAAGACCGTCGAGATCGACGGGATGGGCTGCCTGGAAAGCGATATGGCCAACAACGTCAAGGCCCAGGCGGCGAAGCTGGCCGCGGACGGGTGGGATGCACTTGCGATTGCCGAGCCTGCGGGGAGTCCCAACGGATGGACGGTGGGGCAGAAGCTGATATGGCTGGTGATGCGATTCTTGAATGAGACCTCGTTGGATGCTTTTGACGGGATCAGGGTGCGCAAGTCCGACGGGACGGTGGCGACGAGGCAGGTGGTGACGGAGGCGAACGGGATTAAGACGGTGGCGAGGGCACAGTGACGTATCCGGTGCTGGCAGTGATTGCGGAGATTGACCTGGTGGCGCCGCCGTTTGAGGTGGGTGCGGCGGCCGAGGAAGAGACCGTCGAGGGCGGCAAGGTGTTTGTGTGTGATGACCCGCTGCGGATCGATCGGGGACTGGCGCTGAACCGGTATACGGGTGAGAAGGTGTATGTGACGCCGGCTGTGGGGTGGGGAGATGGCGAATTCGGAAGCGGAATGTTTGGGTGGAGCTGATTGATGACTGGTTTAGAGGTGTTGAACGTGGTGATGGCCCGGATCGGGACGGGCAGCGGCGTGACGAGCATCCATGCGGAACTCAAGGGCGTGCTGTATGACATCTCGAGCCGGGCGGACTTCCTGACGGGTGAGGCGCAGGTGACGACGGCGGCCGGGCAGGCGGCCTACGATGCGCCGGCGGGGCTGAAGCGGGTGTATGAAAGCTACGTCGACGGGAGTGCGCCTCTGGAGGTGAAGACATTCCGGGATTACCTCAAGCATGTGGCGGACCCGACGAGCCAGCAGGGTGAGCCGACGATGTACGCGCGGCGGCATGGGAAGCTGTACTTCTGGCCGGTACCGGATGGGGTTTACTCGGTGAACGTCGATTATGCGCGGTATCATCCGGAGACGTTTACGCAGATCCTGTTCGGGGCGGAGTTTGCTGAGGCGATCCTGGAGGGGGTGATTGCGGCGCTGTACCAGGGGCAGCTGTTCGAGAAGCTGCGGCTGGCGGAGAAGCGGATTACGTCGCGGGATGTAGTGAGGGACAGAGATGCGGACAGGATCGATGCGGACCCGGCGGAGTACAAGGTCGAGGAGAACGTGGATGAGTCGGTCAAGGATGACAGCGACGTGCTGGTCTACCGGTTCGACGGGGCGTTCCCGGAGATACGCCGGCACAGCGAGGCATACGAGGCGGAGATTGCCAAGCTGATTGCGAATATGGATATTGATACGGAGACGGTGCTGGTGGAGTACCGGGACATCTAAGGAGGGATTATGGCGACGGATGCGGCGGGCAAGTGGCGGATGGTGCTGACGGGGCTGGGGATCGCGGCGGTGCTGGTCGGCTGGGGCGTGGCCTGGGCGAATCAGAATGCCAGGATCATGGCGAACAAGGCAAGCATCGAGGCGGTGTCGAAACAGATGGAGAACGTGTCCGGCGAAGCGAGAGAAGTGGACAAGGCTATCGTTCGCATGGAGACGAAGATCGAGTACATCGTCAAGGGGATCGATGAGATCAGGGCGGAGATGAAAGGGCGCAAGTGAAGAAACGTATAACTCTGCGTATAACTCTTGACGACTTGGGTGAAACACGGTAGGATGCAGTGCGACAAATCGGGACTTGTAAGAAGTTGTGCGTAAAAGAGTTATGCGTGTAAGCCCAGCGATAGCAAAAGCTTAGAAAAGACCTTGGGGCAATTCCTAAACCGAAGGTCGCAGGTTCGAGTCCTGCCGGGCGTATTTTGCAAAGCCTTGTCGGGGTTGGGCTTACGACGGTCCTTTTGGGGGCCTTGCCGCGTTTCTATGGCACATATCCTTTCGTCTCCTTCTGCGGGTCACAAGCGGGTGTTTTGGCTCATGCACCCCAGGCCACGCGTCAATCCATCAAACGCATGTCTTTTTCTGTAGATTGCATCTATCTATTCAGCGGTTTTGTGGCCCGTTTCTAACCAAAGTCTCACAGTGGCCTGACACTGCCCTAACTTAAAGTCCGTAGTATAAAGGGGGCAGAAAAGAAGATGGGTTGTCAGGAGATATCGGAATGGCGCAGTTAATGTTCTATTTTATATGTGTGGGCGGGCTCGTTTATCTTGGAGCGCGGGTGTTTGGATTTGTCAAGCACCTCTGGCGGTTGGCCGCGGCCCGCGGCGGCGGACAGATCTCTCTGCCATACGGCTTTCCCGGCCGCAGACTGTTTGACTCACAAGAAGTTTTGTCCCCAAAGGATTAATATGCTTTCGCCGACTGCGTCACGTGAGGATCACGTGCGGAGCCGCATGGGCAGATTGCACCGCTGTTCAGTTTTCCTTCTTTTATAAACCCACGCAAGGGGTCCTCTGGGCCTGTGCCATTGAGGAGACTTCACATTATTCGTATTCCTCCGCTTTGTGGCGGATGATGCGGCCTTCGACCATGTAGATGACGTCTTCGGCGATGTTGGTGGCGTGGTCCGCGATCCGTTCGAGGTGGCGCGAAACGCTGAGCAGGTGAATGAGACTCTCGATTTGTTCAGGCCGGGCGAGGATACCCTGCTTGACCATGTCATACATGTCTTTGTTCAGGGCGTCGACTTCGTCGTCGCTGCGGCAAACGTGGTGAGCCAGGGCACAGTCGAGGTGGACCAGGGCGGCGATGCCGTCGCGGAGCATGACTTGTGCTTTTTCGGCCATCAGATTGAAATCGAACGGTTCATCGACGGGTTCATGGCGCACCAGGAATTCACTTCTTTCGGCGATATTGACAGACAGGTCCCCTATTCGTTCGAGGTCGTTGTTGATCTTCAGGGCGGTGATGATGAAGCGCAGATCGATAGCGACGGGCTGATAAAGAGCGAGGATTTTGAGGCATTCCTCCTCGACGTCCACCTCGTCTTTGTCAATTTCAAAGTCGTGGTCTATGACGCGGCGCGCCATCTCGGCGTCGCGGTCCTTTATCGACTTGACCGCCAGCCAAAGCTGTTGTTCGACCTGGGAGGACAGGGCCAGCAGTTTCTGCTTAAGCTTTTCAATCTGTTTCTTCATGTGCATTGTCATTGCAGGTGTCCGAGATAAGGTTCGTAGCGCATTTATCCGAATCGGCCGGTAATATAGTCTTCGGTCTGCTTAACGGCGGGGCTGGTAAACAGGCGATCCGTTTTGTCGTACTCGATGAGCTTGCCCAGGCAGAAGAAGGCCGTGCGGTCGCTGACGCGAGCGGCCTGCTGCATATTG
>JACZKQ010000050.1 GCA_014859965.1 Phycisphaerae bacterium | reverse complement strand
CGGCGACCCCTGGCGCCTCACCGGCTCACAGGCCCGCATCCTCGCCGCCTCGCCTTGGAAAGTCATCGGCCCGGACGGCGCCGTCACAATGAACACCGAAAAACCCTACTCGGGCAAGCAGTCCTGCCAGATCACCCTCACCGGCGCCGCCGCTGCAGGCATCTCCCAGGATGAACTCGCCCTCGTCCAGGGCAAAGAATATACCGGCCGCATCATCATGGCCGGCGACCCCGCCGCCGCACCCGTTAATATCAGCCTCGTCTGGGGCGACGCGCCCGGCGACCGACAGACTGTCACGATTAAGAGGCTCTCGCAGAAGTTCGCCAAGGTCCCCTTCACGTTTAAGGCCGGCGCCGACACCGACAACGCCCGCCTCGAAATCACCTCCGCCGGCAACGGAACACTGCTCATCGGCGCCGTTTCCCTCATGCCCGGCGACAACGTCGAAGGCTTCCGGGCCGACACCCTGGCCCTCCTCCGCGAACTCGACAGCCCGCTCTACCGCTGGCCCGGCGGCAATTTCGTCAGCGGCTACGACTGGCGCGACGGCCTCGGCGACCGTGACACCCGCCCCACACGCACCAATCCCGCCTGGACCGGCATTGAAACAAACGACGTCGGCATGGATGAATTCATACGCCTCTGCCGCCTCATCAACGCCGAACCCTTCATCGCCGTAAACACCGGCTTCGGCGACGCCTACTCCGCCGCCGCCGAGGTCGAATACGCCAACGGGTCCCACAACACCCAGTGGGGCCGCATCCGCGCCGCAAACGGCAACCGAGAACCCTTCGCCGTCAAATGGTGGTGCGTCGGCAATGAAATGTGGGGCAACTGGCAGCTCGGCTACATGAGCCTCAACCATTACGTCCTCAAGCACAACTGGGTCGAAGAGATGATGCGCAAGGTCGACCCCACCATCATCACCGTCGCCAGCGGCAACGTCGGCGACTGGTCTCGCGGCCTCCTCACGCATTGCGCCGACCACCTCGATCACATCGGCGAACATTTCTACTGCCAGAGCCGCGGCGACATCGTCGAGCACGTCCGCCAGATCCCCAACCAGGTCAAGCGCATCGCCGACGCCCATCGGCAGTACCGAAGCACCATTCCCTCACTCAAGAACAAGACGGTCGGCGTCGCGGCCACCGAATGGAACTACTGGTACGGACCACACCCCTACGGCGAGCTCGGCACCCGCTATTTCCTCCAGGACGCCCTCGGCATCGCGGCCGGGCTGCATGAATTCTTCCGCAACAGCGACGTCTACGTGATGGCCAACTATGCACAGACCGTAAACGTCATTGGATGCATCAAGACCACCAAGACCGAGGCCGCCTTCGATACGACCGCGCTGCCGCTGCTGCTCTATCGCAAGCATTTTGGCACGATTCCTGTCAAGGTGGCGCAAGTGCCTGCGCCGCTTGACGTGACGGCTGCCTGGACGAGCGATAAGAAGGCGATCACGGTGGCTGTTGTTAATCCTACCTGGGATACATACACACTGGACCTGTCGCTTGAGAATATAGACCTTGCGGGCGGGGCAGAGAAGTGGGTTATTTGCGGCGACAGCCCGCTGTCGCACAACAATCCCGGCGAGCGGCCGAATGTGGTGATTGAACACGATGCTGTTGCGGATATGTCCAAGACAGTGACCGTAAAGCCTCTCAGCATAACGCTTTACAAGGCCGCCGCGAAGTAACCGGGCGACGCATGACGGCGCCTGGACCGGGGTATTGTGGTCCGGGCGCCACGAAGTTTGCCTGCTTTCTTACTGTAGCGGAAACATTGCAAAACGAGCCGAAAAACCGCGGAATAGTGCGGGCTTTCGCCCAATGTTGGGCAGAAAAGTACAAACGCAGCAAAAAACCGCGAAAAGAGGTACGCGGGAAGGGACTGTTTTGCATGGAAGTATACTGTAGGGATTACTCGGCCTCGGATTCCAAGAATTTCTGCATCACCCCCCTTGCGCTTTTCAACTAAACCACACAATTGCTCTACCTGCTGTTTAGCCCCTTACGTCACCCATCGGCCGTAACATCTTCGAAAGCGCCCTGATGACAACGAGATTCGCTTCTGGTATGCTCATAAAACTATGAATGTGGTAAGTTTACAAGCTATTGGCAAACGTTTCGGCCACCAGGTCATCTTTGACGGCCTGGTTCAGTCGTTCTTTTCCGGCGAAAAGGTCGGCCTCATCGGGCCAAACGGCAGCGGAAAGACGACCCTGCTGCGCCTGATCCTCGGCGAAACCGAACCCGACTCCGGTAAGGTCCACATTCACAAGGGTTTACGAATCGGCTACCTGCCGCAGGAAGCCGCCTTCGACGGCAACCGAACCGTCATGGAAGAAATGCACGCCGGCCTGAACGACCTTCTTTCTACACAATCCCGCCTCCACGATCTCGCCCAGCAAATGGAAACCCTGCACGGACAAGAACTTACAACCGCCATGACAGAATACGATCGCCTGAGTCACCAATTCGAATCGGCCGGCGGCTACGTCCTTGAATCCAAAATTAAAACCATCCTCGCAGGCCTTGAAATCGACAAGGAGCTTTATAACGCCAAAACCGCCGCTTTAAGCGGCGGCCAGCTTTCCAGATTAGGTCTCGCAAAGGTCCTGCTCGCCCAAACAGACCTCTTATTACTCGACGAACCCACAAATCACCTCGACCTTCAGGCCACGGTCTGGCTGGAGCGTTTTATCCGCAATTATGAGGGCGCAGCCATCGTTATCAGCCATGATCGCTATTTGCTGGACGCTGTGGCTGACAAAATCGTCGAATTGGACCGCGGAAAGAGCACCACCTGGAAGGGAAATTACACAAATTACGTCGAAACGAGGCAGAAAACGCTGCTTCAGAGGGAAAGAGAGTACGAAAAACGCAAGGAAATGGTTGATCGGACGCTCGATTTCATTGCCCGCAACAAAGACAAGGAAGGTATGCGAAAGACCGCTCGCGGGCGAAAAACGCGGCTCGAACGCCTTCTGCACGAGCAGCCTGACTTTCTCGACAAGCCCGGCGAGAGCCGCACCATCGCCTTCGGTTTTGCCCAGGCCAAGCGGCAAAGCGACCTGGTTTTGCGCTGCGAAGGGCTTTCAAAGGCCTTCGGCCCGGTTGTCCTGTTCAAGGACCTGACGCTCGACGTCCTCGGCGGCGAGCGATTGGGCATAACCGGCCCTAACGGCACTGGGAAGACCACTTTGATCAAGATGGCGCTTCGGCAGATGGACCCGTCGGGCGGCGTGATTCGCATGGGCCCGACGCTCTCTGTGGGGTATTTGGATCAGCAGGCCCAGGTGCTGGATCCGGAGCGGATGGTGATCGATGAGGCGCGGTCGGTTCGGCCGGAGTTGAGTCCGGAGGTCATTCGCGGGCGATTAGGGGCGTTTTTGTTCAGCGGGGAGGATGTTTTCAAGAAGGTCAACCAGTTGAGCGGCGGCCAGCAGAATCGCCTGATGCTGTGCAAGCTCGTGCTCGGCGAGCCGGATGTGCTGATCATGGACGAGCCGACGAACCATCTCGATATCGCCAGTCGGGAGATGCTGGAAGAGGCCTTGCGTGCGTATGACGGCACCGTGATCGTCGTGAGCCACGACCGGTATTTCCTGAACCGCGTGGTGGATAAGCTGCTTGTGGTTGGCGTGGATGAGTACGGGCAGCGGCAGATGGGCAGTTCCGAGTGCGTGACGGGGGAGAATGTGTATTCGCGGTATGCGGCGATGGTCGCCCAGCGGATCGAGCGGCGGGACTCGGCGGGGCGGCGAAAGGCCGGGCCGGCGGCGGCAGGGGGGAAACAGGCGGCCGGCAGTGCCGGCAAGGGCGTGGAGGCGGATCTGCGGCAGTTTAACAGGCTGAGTGTCGAGCAGCTTGAGGAGAAGATTATGTCGCTGGAGGAGAAGCAGGCGGAGCTTAAGGAGGAGTTTGGCGACCAGAAGTATTATCAGAATCCTGAATTGCTGACTACCTTGCAGGAGAATGTGTCTAAGTGCAAGGAGGAGCTGGACTTGCTGTATAGGGCGTACGATGCGCGGCTGCGGTAGGGGGGCGTGCTGCAGGGCAGACGCACGCAGCGGAGGCATCGCCGCCAGGGCCGAGCAAAACCGTTCGGGGCCCCAGCGGCCAAAATTCCCCCCCCCAGCGAAAAGATGCTCCCAATTTTGGCCGCTGCCCAAACGGTTTTGCTCTCCATCGTCGCCGCAGGTGCGGGTTTGCGATGCGAACTTGCGGAGTATTCGACGCCCTTTGGCCTGTGGGGCGGCACGTGGATAAGCTGTTAGGGCGGCTGTGACAAGTGTGCGCGGCCGGAAGGGGGCGGATGTGGCTTGGCGGTTGCGCACAGGGGCAATCACATCGGGGGGCAGGGCGCAACAGGGAATGTAACAGGTTGCCAACGTGGCGAGGGGGTGGAAAATGAGCGGTAAATGGATGCGGGGCAAGGGATTGTGTTTTAGGGGGCTGCATTCATTAACAATCCCGCAGGGCATATGAATACTACTACTATTCTTTAATTCTTATATATATCAGTACTGTAAACAGGGGTGCGCTGTGAGGTTTTATGTGCAAGGAAGGAACCGGCGGCTCAAGTGGTTCTGATAAGATCGGCTTTATCAGGTGGATGAGTTCTGTATCTCAAAAGCAAGAGGTTTTGGGTGGGGAATTTGTTGCTCTGCCGGTTGGGTGTTGTATAATGAAGTACGGCAGGGTCGGCAGCGGTGGACTGGGTGGACCATTTTGCGCGCGCAAAATGGTCTGTGTGCGGGATTACTCCCGTGCTTTTCTTTTTGTTGGAAAGGAGAGAGGCTTGGACAAAGAAGTAGTTGTCAGGTTGCACGCCAGGTTCGAGGAGATCGTTCAGCAGTTCTCAGACAGCGGCATAGAATTCTGGTGTGCAAGGGACTTGCAGGTCCTGCTTGGATACGCAAGATGGGAAAACTTTGTAAAGGTTGTCGAGAAAGCTATAACCTCTTGTAGAAAAGCGTGTTATGAGCCATGGGACCATTTTCGTGATATCACGAAAATGGTCGACCTTGGCTCGGGGGCGACACGAGAGATCGAGGATATTGCGCTGACGCGGTATGCCTGCTACTTGATTGCGCAGAATGGGGATCCGGCCAAGGAGCCGATAGCATTCGCCCAGACATACTTTGCTGTGCAGACGCGGAAGCAGGAGATCATCGAGAAGCGGCTTGAGGAGGCAGAACGGGTGTTGGCACGCAAGAAGCTTACGCAGTCGGAAAAGGAGTTGTCGGGGATCATCTTCGACAGACTGCATAATAACGAAAGTTTTGCGCGGATTCGGAGCAAAGGGGATAAGGCGCTTTTTGGCGGGCGGACGACGCAGGACATGAAGGCGAAGCTCAGCGTACCGGCGAAGCGGGCGTTGGCGGATTTTCTGCCGACGATCACGATTAAAGCTAAGGACTTCGCCAACGAGATAACGAACTTCAACGTCAAGGAACGCGACCTTCGGACGGAGACGGTCATTACCGGCGAGCATGTGAAGAATAACGAGGAGGTTCGAAGGGTGCTGGTGGATCGCGGGATTGTCCCGGAGAAGCTGCCCGCGGCGGAGGATGTGAAGAAGGTGGAGCGACGGCTTACTACCGAGCAGAAGAAATTGGCAGAACAGGCAGACCGGCTGGAGGGCCGAGAGGAGTCGCAGACGGCGGGGGAATGAAGTTGAAGAAGCCGGGTCAGAAGCCTTCGGTTCGGCAGCGTTTGTGGTGCATCTACGGATTTGTGAAAGGAGAAAAATGACGGAGGCAGAGAAGTTCAGGACAATACAGGATTGCGCTATTGCGCTTATTGATCGCCATGGGGAGGAATTGTCCAATTCTGAGTTGGCGTCTAAAGTGGGAGAAATCATGTCGTCGAAGACCTCTCCCGCGTGCATTGCCTGGTATAAGACTAAATTGCGGGCGGGGGAACTTGCCTGTCCGCCAGGCAGGGACGGTGTACTGGCACCGCAAGCGCATCCCGGTGAGGGGAACACGTGTGAGTCAGAGTTTGCGTATGAGAAGGACTTGCAAAACTATCTGGCTCGCAACCTGGAAAAGCTGGAACCTGGGCTTGTCCTTTATCAAGATGCCGATAATCCCAACATTGTTGGCTTGGAGTTTCCCGTCGTCGGCAGATTTGTGGATATTTTGGCAAAGGACAGAGACGGGAACTTTGTTGTGGTAGAGTTGAAAGTCTCGAAGGGCTACGACAAAGTTGTTGGTCAGACGCTGCGGTACATTGGATGGCTTAAGAAGAACCTTGCAACGGAGGGAGAGGACGTCAGGGGGATTATTGTTGCCAGGGAGGTCACGGAGGATATTATCCTGGCGGTCTCGTGCTTAAAGAACGTCCGTCTTGTCGAATACCGACTCAACATTGACTTCAGGCCCGTCGGCAACGGCGGGAAGGGCGAAGGAATGTGATATGGCGGTAATCAATAAGCGTGCGGCGTTTGGGGTCGTGTTGTTGGGTTCTGTTTGGGTGGGGATGTGGCAGTTGTTGCGAATCGTCACGATCCCTGCCGCTTTAGAAACGAAGAATCAATTGGTTTTTTGGGCTCGCGAGACCTATTGGTATTATGAGCGCGAGCAGAGACTGCCAGATTCGTTGGCGGCCATTCCAAAGCGAGAAGGTTACTGCTGGAGCCTGGAAGATGGATGGGGTAACAGAATAGCGTATAGCGTAGAGGGTGAAAGGGTCAGCTTCAAGAGTCTCGGGCGCGACCGTAAGCCGGGCGGAGAGGGCGATGATAAGGATTTGGAGGTCTCAGTGTGTCCGGCGGAGTATTCGGATTTTATGAGCTTCATTAGGGCGGCAGGGGAGCAAGTTGGGTTTCGGGGGCGCTGATGAGAAAGATGAAATGGGAGCGATGATGAAGGGTGTGGAAGCGGGCGCGGCTGGGATGGGCGA
>JACZKQ010000006.1 GCA_014859965.1 Phycisphaerae bacterium | reverse complement strand
ACCTCGAACCCGCCCTCTGCCACCAGGTTTCCCTCGTCGGCTTCTGCAAACACCCGCCCGCCAAAAAGCACCACCGCCAAACTCAGGACCCGCATCCAATGGCTCATAATCTTTCTCCAGCTTCACTGTAATCCTGACAGAACCGCCGCCGCACACGCGTTGACCGCCCCCTCAGCAGGACTTATCTTACGCCTTCGACCTGTTTTTTTCAAGTACACCGCACCACAGTGATTCAGCACACACAACGTCGCCACAAAAAAACATAACACAATTGTCAAGACCCCCCGCTTCTGGTACCCTGTCTGGAGTTCAAGAACGAGAGAGCCTTCATGCAGATACATCCAGTCGATATCGCCATCATCAACGCCTATCTCGTGCTTATCGTCGCTGCCGGCCTCGTCCTTTCCCGACGCGCCGCCCGCAATCTCGACTCCTATTTCCTCGGCGGAAAAGCAATCCCCTGGCCTCTCCTCTCCCTCTCCAACGCCTCCGGCATGTTCGACATCACCGGCACGATGTGGCTGATTGCCCTCCTCTTCGTCTACGGCATGAAGAGCATCTGGATCCCCTGGCTCTGGCCCAGCTTTAACCAGGTCTTCCTCATGGTCTACCTCGCCGTTTGGCTCCGCCGCTCCAACGTCCTCACCGGCGCCGAATGGATACGCACCCGCTTCGGCTCCGGCCGCGGCGCAGCACTCTCACAGATCAGCGTCGTCATCTTCGCCCTCGTCAGCGTCGTCGGCTTCCTCGCCTGCGCCTTCCAGGGCATCGGCAAGTTCTCGGCCGCCCTGTTCCCGTGGCCCTGGCACCCCAACGTCTACGCCGTCATCTTCATGTCCGTCACCACCCTCTACGTCATCCTCGGCGGCATGTACGGCGTCGTCCTCACCGATATCATCCAGTTCATCGTCCTCACCGTCGCCGCCATTGCCGTCGCCGCCATCGCCATCGCCAAAACCACCCCCGAATCAATCGCCGCTGCCGTCCCCGAGGGCTGGGGCCAACTCTTCTTCGGCTGGCGCCTCAATCTCGACTGGTCGCAAATCATCGCCTCCGTCAACGACAGAATCGCCGACGACGGCTATTCCCTCTTCGGCGCGTTTTTCATGATGATGCTCTTCAAGGGCGTGCTCTCCTCAATGGCCGGCCCCGCGCCGAATTACGACATGCAGCGCATCCTCGCCACACGCACCCCGCGAGAATCCGCCCTCATGAGCTGGTTCGTTTCGGTCATCGTGTTCTTCCCCCGCTATCTCCTCATCGGCGGCATCGCCGTTTTGGCCCTGGCCTTCTTCAGCCCCGAACTGACCTCCATGGGCAGCGAAGTCGAATTCGAGCAGATCCTCCCCTACGTAATCGGCAACTTCATTCCCGTCGGCCTCGTCGGCCTGGTCCTTGCCGGCCTGTTCGCCGCCTTCATGAGCACCTTCGACTCCACCGTCAACGCCGGCGCCGCCTACCTTGTCAACGACGTCTACAAACGCTGCATCGCCCCCGACGCCCCGCAAAGACAGTACATCCTCGCAAGCTACGCCGCCTCCCTCCTCATCGTACTCGTCGGCATGGCCTTCGGCTTCACCGGCAAATCCATCCATGACGTCCTCCAGTGGATCGTCGCCGGACTCTTCGGCGGCTACGTCGCCCCCAATGTCCTCAAGTGGTATTGGTGGCGCCTCAACGGCTTCGGCTACTTCGCCGGCATGATCAGCGGTATCGTCCTGGCCCTCCTGCTGCCCGTGCTCCTGCCGAGGCTTGCGCCCCTCAGCGGCTTCCCCATCATCTTTGCACTCAGCACCGCCGCGTGTTTTATCGCCAGCCTTCTCACCCCATCCGATGACGAAGAAACGCTCAAACAGTTCTACTCAACCGTCCGCCCCTGGGGCTTCTGGGCCCCCGTCCACCGCAAGGTCGTGCGCGAGTATCCTCTCTTCCGTGCCAACCGCGGCTTCGTCCGCGACATGTTCAACGTCGCCGTCGGCATCGTCTGGCAAACCACCTTCCCTGTACTCGCCCTGACGCTGGTGCTCCGCCAATATCTTCTCTTCACAGGCGCCTTCATCCTCCTTGTCGCAACCTCGCTCATCCTCAAAGCAACCTGGTTCGACAACCTCGAAAGGAAATAACCGCTTTAATCACGCACAACGGAGACCTTCGAAATGAAAACACACATCACCCTCGCCTGCACAACCCTGATCCTCACCCTGCTCGCCCACTCCGAATTAAAGGGGTCAGACCCCCTTTCCGCCGGCGCATTCCGCCAAAGCGCCCGCGACCAGCTCCAGAACAACATCCTGCCCTTCTGGCTCACTCATTCCATCGACCCCCGCGGCGGCTTCCACGGGCGACTCGCCCTCGACGGAACGCCCCTGCCGAACGCCCCCAAGGGCCTCGTCCTCAACACGCGCATCCTCTGGACCTTCTCCGCCGCCCACATGTTCGAAAGCCGGCCCGAATACGTCCAGACCGCCCGCCGCGCCTACGACTACTTCTGCGCCCGCTTCTGGGACCCCGAACACGGCGGCGCCTACTGGCTCCTCGACAGCGAAGGCAAACCCGTCGACGACGGCAAGGAACTCTACGGCCAATCCTTCGCCGTCTACGCCCTCGCCGAATACTACCGCGCCACCCGCCATCAGCCCGCCATCGACAAGGCCGTCGAACTCTACAACCTCATCGAAGCCAAAGCCCACGACCCCATTAACAAAGGTTACCGCGAAACCTTCTCACGCGACTGGACCTGCGCCCCGGCCGCGCGCCTCGCCTTCGGCGAAAAGAACGCCACCAAAACCATGAATGCCCACCTCCACATGCTCGAAGCCTACACCAACCTCTACCGCGCCTGGCCCGACCCGCGCCTCGCCGCCTCGCTCCGCGAACTCATCGTCCTCTTCCGCGACCGCATCCTCGACCCCGAGACGCACCACTTCCGCCTCTTCTTCGACGACGCATGGAAGCCCACCTCCGACACCATCTCATTCGGCCACGACATCGAAGGCGCATGGCTCCTCACCGAAGCCGCCGAGGTCCTGGGCGACCACGAACTCGCCAAACAGATCGAACAACGCTCGATCAGGATGGCCGAAGCCTGCTACAAGAAAGGCCTCGACACCGACGGCTCACTCTTCTACGAAGGCGAGCCCCACGGCATCACCGACAAACAGAAAAGCTGGTGGGCCCAGGCCGAAACCGTCGTCGGCTTCATCAACGCATACCAGCTCACCAAAGACGAAAAGTACCTCGCCGCCGCGCAAAAAGCCTGGCAATTCATCCTCACCCGCCACGTAGACAAAATACACGGTGAGTGGTTCTCCGCCGCCGTATACGACAAGAGACCCCCTAACAGCACCCACAAAGGCTCAGAATGGAAAGCCCCCTACCACAACGGCCGAGCCTGCCTCGAAATCATCCACCGCCTGCGATAACGATCAGCGGCGCACTGATAGGAAAGACCCGCAGAAATTTTCCCTTGATTTATCCCAGTGCATATCCGATAATTTGTTATCGGCTCTTCTAAGGAGAAGTCATGGATAACAGGACATTAGTGACAGACCCCGAAATGCGAGGCAGGTACGTAGCTGTGGTTTCCGCTAATGACAACACCGTCATTACCTCCGGCACGAACAGAAAAGAAGTCAAGAAGCGCGCCTTGAGCCAGGGGTTCGCTCTGCCGCTTATTGTTTTCGTGCCCCAGGGGCACCGGACCCATTGTATCCATGCCCATTAACAATTTTCCAATGCGCAGAATCGGCACGACGGAAGCCTTCGCTCCTTATCTGAGCGTCGAGTTCATCAATCCCCGAACAGGCGAAAAAGAACGCAGCCTCGCCCTGGTTGACACCGGTGCCGACGCATGTTCTGTGTCGGTTGCGGACACAACATCGCAAAAGGTACCCGAGGAGACACCCGAACAGCAAGTCACAATGTGCACTATTGGCAGCACACCTTCACCCTGAACATCTTTCACACGGAAGTCCTCGGTCCGGATGAAATCTTTGTGGATTACGACAAGATCATACTTACCTTGCCCAACATACTCGTCGACGCGCTCGACTGCCCAACGCCAGAATTGCTGGGCGTCAGGGGGTTTCTCGAGAACTATGTGCTTACGGCCGATTACCCACGCCAAATTTTTTCGATAAACGACTTCAAAGGTATCTGACTGCACTCCACACCCACTCGCCGCCGGCCCTCACCGCCCCGTCCAAACCGGCGCCGCATACGTCGACCCGTGCTCGTTGAACACGCCATCCTTCATGTCGCTGCCGTGATGAACCCGCAGCAGGAACCACCTCGCCGCCGCGTCCTCGATCACCATATCCCACACAATCTCGCTCAAATCGCCGTCAAACAGCCCCTCGGCCGCAACCTCCGCAGCGTCGACGTCCGTCGCATGGTTTCGCAGCACCTGAATCCGCCGCACACGCTGCCCCGCATCGTCCCTGGGCGTCGCAATTTCCACATGAAATGCCAGCCGCGTCGGCTTGTCCAGCGTCGAACCCATCACCTGCCCGTTCACCGAGTATTTGAGGTCCACCCGTGTCTTCCGCTCGCCCGCCCACGACGTATAAGTCCGCCGCTGTCGCATTGCCCGCGTCAGAGCCTCCTTCGTCAACTCCGTCGCCAGCACGCACGTCAGCGGCGGGATATTGTCCAAATGCCAGTACCCATGGCTGTCCGTCACCGACGTCGGCGACACCTTCCATCCCTTGTTGAGCGCCCGCACATACGCCGCCCATCGCGGCTGCCCCCGGTACACCGTTCGCAATTCGAACATCGTGACCACGTCGACGATCCCCTCATCGAGATACGCCCAGTCCTGATACTGCGTCCGCCCCGGATGATTAAAGCTCGCCGCGACGCACCCCCCGCCGCCCGCCGGCCTCGCCCGCTTCAGCCACTCATAGAACGTCGGGATATTCATCTCCGCGGCGTTCACGTACTCCGCAGCGTTGATCCCGTTGATGTGCCCAAGTCCGGTCCGGTCGCCGTCGAACGGCGGATTGCGGCTGTACTCGAATCCCGCCATCGCAACAAACGTCCCATCCGTGTACTTCTCCGCCGCGGCCAACGTCGCCAGCCACGCCGCGTTCTTCCGCGCATCCACCGGCCCAAACGCCTCCTCCTGCGTATGATCGCTCACCACGAAAAAGTCGAACCCTTTCGCCTTGGCCCGCTCGAAGTACTTCGCCGGCGGCCCCTGATGGTTGCTGTAATTCTCCTGGTCCCAATCCGGCCTCAAGGCGCCGGAAACATTATCCACCCGATGCCCCCCGTGCGAATACGTGTACACGGTGTGTGCATGACTCTCCCCGCGATAAATCCGAAACGCCGACAACGGCAGC
>JACZKQ010000049.1 GCA_014859965.1 Phycisphaerae bacterium | reverse complement strand
GCCCCGTTCGAACTGCGGGCGGGCGAGATTATAGTCGAAACCGAGTTTTTTGGCCCAGGGGCCTTGGCCGGGGAGTTGGGGGTACTTGTCGTCATAGTCGTTGGCGTAGACGAACATGGCGGTGCCGAGGCCTTTGAGGTTCGTGCCGCAGTAGTTGTGGCGGCTGCGAACGCGGGTGTGGGTGAGCCACGGGATGAGGACGGCCAGGAGGATCACTGCGACTGCAACAATGACGAGGACTTCGATTGGCATGACAGCTTTTTTGTTCGCCATTTGGATTCCTTTCTGGTTGCGTTGCTATTTGACGGAGCCGTATGGAGCGAGTCGGGAGTCGTCGTTGACGAGGAAGGAGTCGGTTCCGTTTCGGGGCTGGAATTTGTTGTCTATTGTGTAGGTTGGCATTTCGTCGGGGTCGCCGATCCGGATGGCTTCTTCACTGCCGCCTTCGGCCTGCCGGGTGTAGATGTTGTCGCGGTTGATGGCCGCGTCGGAGACCCTTTCGTAGTTGTAGTGGCCATCGGCAAAGAGGACGTTTTGGCCTTCGCGGCCGTGGGCACGGGCGTTTGCTGATCTGACTTCCCGACGCTTTGAAGCCCTGCGCCCTTCGTACAACTGCATGGCCCCGACGCACTCTTTCCAACTCCGGCCGGTCGCACTGGTTTCAAGTTTGCCGTCGAACCAGGGGTTTTTGTCGGCCATAACTGCAAACGCGGCCGGGTGCTTGCCGCCAGCAGCGAATTCGCTGCGGGCGCCCTCGGGACCGTACGGCATGTGATAGGCATAGCTTACGTGATTTCTCGGGCCGTGAGCATTTCCGATGCCGTCGTCTTCCGCCTTGACTGGCTCAGGCGTCCACTCGCCAAAATCCCACAATTCAGTGATATCGAGACGACTTGGGGCCTGGCCTCCATATTGCTCCTCGCGGCTCATAGTGCACACGAAACTTTTAGGGCTTACATCGGCCTCACGGATCAGGAGATAGAGGCTGGCCCCGACCGTGACCTGGCTTGCGGACGCCCAGTCCCTGCTCGGGTCATACCAACCATCGGTTCGCGTGGCCCACAGAGTGTGGGCTTCGCCGCCTTGAACAGGGTAGTGACCATCGTAGTCGTTGCCATAGACGGTCATTGCTGTTCCCAGCCCTTTTAGAACTGACCCGCATACGATGCGCTTCGCGATTGTCTCGCTCTTATGGAAAGCCACAACATACCACACAGCCAACAATAACAAGACAACAACCACGACAACTTCCACACGCGTCAGCCCTTTTTGCTTTTGCATCTCCTGCTCCTTTTTTTTCAGTACCTTTGTGGGCGCGCAGACTATCTGTGCCATGCTGCTTTCATCTGAACCGCCCTTCCGTTTGCGTGCTGGTGGGACTGCACGCCTCTTATTTTATCCGCGCTGAGTCGGCTCCTGTGGGTGAGTCCAGCCACTTGCGCTTCGCTCCAGTGCCTGCCACCCATTAAGTGTTAAGTTTCGGCGTGGGTTTTCTCCTCGACGGGTTTGGCTTTGAGCTTTTTGAGCTTTGTTGTGTCGGCGTACAGGTGCATGTATCCGCAGGCCTCACACACCCGCGCGTGGGTCGGCGTCATGGCCTCGGCGAGGACCCAAAATGCGGACTTTTCGGGTCGGAAGTAGAGCCGGCCGGCGCCGCGGAGATGGCCGTCGATCAGGACGGTGTGGCCGCAGGCGGTGCAGCGACCGGCGAGTCGGGCGGCCTCTTTTGAGCCGGTGTTCTTTTCGAAGAGGATGTCGAGACCTTCCTGGGAGAATCGCGTGGCGCCGCCGACTTTGTAGTAGGAGAGGGCGCCTTCTTTCATCCAGCGGAAGACGGTCGGCTCGCTGACCCCCAGGTACTCGGCGGCCTCGCGGACCGTGTACCATTTTTTCGACTCTTCTCCCCCCGCAACCGCCTTCTCGTTGTCATCAGCCATGATCACATCCTTCAGAATGCCTCATTGACTATCATATGCTATCAAAGCATATCACGGAAACCGGGGTTGTCAAATCAAAATAAAATTTTATCAGAACTTTCGTTACAATCTGCATAATTAGCGCTTAACCCACCTTTTGTTGCAAAAAGTCACATCACTTTACACCCCGGCGCGCAAAAATGGGGCAGGCTCAAACCTGCCCCATTCACCCAAAACCGCCCTTCGAAAGCTTCTTGCAGGCTGCGTCTTTACTTGCGATGCCGCAGCAGAGCCAGTCCGCCTAAACCGAGCAACCCCAAAGTCGCCGGCTCGGGAATAAGCTGAACGTTGTCCACATAAAACTTGGTGTTTGAGCTGTCATTATTTGAGACAAGCATAACCTCCAGCCACCAGATATTACCATCCACCCCGGCAAGTTGGGTCATCAGGGCCGTCGGCACCGTCCACGTGTAGCTGTGCGCCACGCCGTCCAGCACCAGATCCTTGCCGCCAAGCGGCCGCCAACCGATATTGTTATGCGGCCCCGTGTCGTCGCTGTTCATCCCATTGATGACGACCTCCACATTCATCCACGTTGCGGTCATATCTTGGGCAAAGGCAGTGATGTCCATCGAAATCTCAGTGGTCATCCCGAGTACGTCACGAATGGGCTTGGCATCATATCTTCCGTTGATGTGCCAACCGCCCACGCCCATCTCAAGCAGCATGGCCCCACTGCCCGTGGTCGCGCCCGTTGAACTCACCGACAGTGCCGCATCATTGGCCAGCCAACCGTCGAGGCCGCCCTCGAAATTCCCGATCACCAACCCGTAACTGTTACCCGCCAGAGCCGCAACGAGCACAACTGACACTAAAGCCGCAATTCGTTTTTTCATCACCACAACCTCCACCGTTAATTTCAAGCCAGTTTGTTCCTCTTTACACGTATGCCCTCTGAGGCAATATCCCAGTTTTACCAAATTGCCCTAATTAACGCAACTCAATAATATCAGACCGGCTAAACTTTCCAAGTATTCAGGTGGAGTATGGTGGCTTTGTGCTTCACGGCTGAATCATCCCAAGCCGCACCCCCGGCACGACGCCGCGAGGGTAACAGCCTGATGAGATCACCAAACTGCCGGGTTCCGTCCGCAAATCAAGTGCCCAGAAGTCCTGGAATACCACCTCGGCGGCCATGCTGCCGGCCTCCAACGCCAATTCACGGCGCACCTCGTCCAGAGTGGCATATCGTTTGTGCTTCTTCCAGCCAACCCCCCAGTTAAACAATCCCGCCCCTGCATCCGCATAATACACGTTCTGCTTCATCGTAATTGCGAGCTTTTCAAGCGACAGGCCACCCTGCCCGACTCGCGCCGGCCAGTGGCGGTCATCGTCGACGTCGAACCAGCCCCATGTCTGGGCGTCGCGATTGAAGGCGATCAGATTATTGCAGATGACGTTGTCGTGGTTCCAGACTGCTTCGCTTTTGTCGCCATCAATCCGCGGCGTGGATCGCTTCTGCTCGCGAAAACTGAACCCTTCCTTGTTGCCGACCAGCAGATTGCGTTCGATGCGGCAGCCGGGCGAACTCGAAAGGCTGATGCCCGCATCGGCCCCCCACGCCCCTGCCGTGCCGGCCAGCCCATTGCACACGATCACATTGTCATGTGCGTGCAGCCCGTAGGATATCTCGTAAAAAATTCCCGCATCCTCATTATGGGCTATGAGGCAGTTTCGGACGACACAATCCTCATTGCCGATATCGAACCAGACGCCGTTGCCGCGGTTCTCGACAAATGTGGATTTCTCCAGTACCGCCCCGCGCGTCAGGCATATCTTGTTGCCGCCCGCCTCCCAGCCGCGGTCGAAGCCCTTTGTGTTGTTGTTTCGAACGGTGCAGTCGCTCATGAGGAGGCCGTGGGCGCGCTTGGCGGCGAAACCGAGCTGACCGTTGTGCTGAAACGTGCACCGCCGCACCACATTGTCTCGCCCTACGAAGTCCGCCCCGCTCGAATTAGTGTACTCAAAAACGCAGTCGGCGACCTCGGCATGGCTGCCTTTGAACTCAACCGCCCCTTGCTGGGCGCGATTGGCCGCATAGCGGAACCGAATGCCTTTTATGGTAACGTAATCGGCTTTGACCGTCATAATTCTCTCGCGAACCGACGCCTCGACCTGCACCTTGCCGCTCGTCAGATCCAGATTGTCGGCAGTCCAAACCCACAGCCGCTTGCCGTCCAGATCGACATAGAACGTGCCGCGGGCCAGCTTTTCGTGTTCCAGAACCTGGCGCAGGGCATATCCATTGGCGAACACCTGCTCGCAGCGTCCGATCAGCCGATGAAAGTCGTCGCCCGGATGCGTCCCTGCGCGATTCCATGGGATGAACCGGTGCGGCCAGGGCGTACTGTGTATGCGATCCTCACCCGCGGCCGCCGTCCATTCTGTGAGCCGGTCAGCGCCAGTCACGACCACGGAGGCCCCGGTGGCGGCAGCGAATGTGATCCGAGCATCCGGCCGGCCGCTCGCCTCGATGAGCACCTCTTCGCGGTAGACGCCGCTGTGGATCAGAACCGTATCGCCCGGCGCCGCACGGGACGCCGCCTCGGTAATTGTCTTCACCTGCTCGGCGGCCGCTATCCCTGCCGCTGGCTTCTGGCACACATGCCAGACCTTGCCCTCCGCCGCGACGGACCACAAACAGCCGCAAACCACCGCAGCCACCCAAAATTTCGCAACACCCTTGTCCATCTTGCAACTGACCATCGCCAAAAGCCTCCGAATAAATCCACTAAGTTGAACATGCACCTTACCTTATTGCGGGGATCTTTTCAACCGCAGCCAAAATGCCCCCGGCGGCAGAAACTTGCCAGATGGTTACGCGCCGTGCTACAATGCCTCAACAGGATTCGATGTAACCGGTAGAGAACAAGGGAGATTAGAGATGATGTCGCGAAACCACGTCCGGTCGCTTTTAATTGCTGTTAGCAGTTTTCTGCTCTTTGCCGCGGCGGGGGCGGCAACACTGCCGGAACCGACGATTGAACCGCTTGTGCGGGCCGTTGATCTCAACGTGGGCGAAACCGTCGAGGTTCAGATGCATAACGGGCAGAAGGTCAAGGTGGCTCTGCTCAGTCTCAACGAAACTCGGGACACCGTCCGCCAGGCCGTTCGCCGTGCCGAAGTCACCGTAAGTGTCGACGGGCGCAGGGTGAGCCTTGTCTCCTCGACGTACAACCTGCCATTGACAACTGGCGACATCCAGATCGACTGCCCCATCACAAAAGGTTACCTTTCGAACAGCAGCAAGGATAACGCCTGGGGGCTCGTTAAGGATGCGCGGCTTCGGCTGTGGCCGGCGGGCTCGGCGTGGATTCGGGCGGGGACATTCGTGTATCCCACAGACCTGAAATGGTTTTCCAGCGATACGCAGATGGGTAATGTGCCCTGCTACGTGAACGCCTGCGATATCCCCGACGCGAAGAATATTTACTATCATTACGGGCTGGACTTCGGGGGTTCGGAGTTGATGTCGCGGGTGTTTGCGGCGACGGACGGGCTGGTGGTGTCGGCCGGGGATCACGTTTTGGATGGTTACAAGGACACGCCAGTGAGCCCGCGCTATGACGTGGTGTATGTGCTCGATGAGCGGGGGTGGTTTTATCGGTACAGCCATCTATCGATGATCGCTACGCCAGTGACGCCAGGCAAGCGGGTGAAAATGGGCCAGCAAATCGGCCTGCTGGGCAAGGAAGGCGGCAGCGGCGGCTGGTCGCATCTGCATTTCGACATCAAGAGCCGCCAGCCGTCCGGGCTTTGGGGTACGCAGGATGGCTATGCCTTCATCTGGCAGGCGTATCAGCAGCAGCACAAGCCGGAGATTATCGCGGTGGCCCGGCCGCATCACCTGGTCTTCACGGGCGAAACCGTACAACTGGACGGGTCGAAAAGCTGGAGCAGAAACGGGATCAAGCGTTATGAATGGACGTTCTGCAGTGGGACGCGGGCAGAGGGCACCCGGGTCGAGCGCATCTATGACCGGCCCGGGCAATACAACGAGGTGCTTAAGGTGACCGACTCGGCGGGCAAAACGGCGTGGGATTTCGCGGTCGTATGTGTCATCGACCGTAAGAACCCCGAGCCGCTGCCGCCGGCGATCCACGCCAATTACTATCCGACGTTCGGCCTGCGGGCAGGCGATGAGATCACGTTCAAGGTGAGATCGTTCCGCACTCAGCACGGCGAGGAAGTGTGGGACTTCGGCGACGGCAGCGATGCGGTGCGCGTCCGCTCGGACGGCAACGCGAGCCAGCACGACCCGGCCGGTTATGCAGTGACACACCATCGCTATGCGAAGGCCGGCGACTACATCGTGACCGTAAGCCGGAGCAACGAACAGGGCCACATGGCTGTGACACATCTGCACGTGCACATAGCCCGGTGAGCGGTGATGTCCAGAAATCAACCCGTGTGAGTACGGATAGCGGCAGATGAAACTCTCCAGATTCGGCGAGCGATTGGCAAAAACCTCCGGCATCGGGCGGCTCATGGACGACCTCGGAACCGCAATAGCGCAAGGCTGCGAGGTCTGCATGCTGGGCGGGGGCAATCCGGCGCATATTCCGGAAGTAGAGGCACATTTCCGGCGAAGCGCCGAACAACTTCTTGCGGCGGACGGCCTGTTTGAGAGGGCCATCGGTGAGTATGACCCGCCGCAGGGAAACGCCGCGTTCATCGACGCCGTTGCATGCCTGCTGCGGGAGCAGTTCGGCTGGGATATCGCCGCGGAGAACATCGCCCTGACCAACGGCAGCCAGTCGGCGTTTTTCATCCTGTTTAATCTCTTTGCCGGGCCGTCCGCCGGTGGGGTCGATCGCAAGATTCTGCTGCCGCTGACGCCTGAATACATCGGTTATAGCGACGTTGGGCTGACCGAGGACATCTTCGTTTCCAACCGGCCGCAAATCGAGCATCTGGACGGAAGGTTTTTCAAGTACAAGGTCGATTTCGACAAGCTGAAAATCACCGATGCAATCGGCGCCATCTGCGTGTCGCGGCCGACAAACCCCACGGGCAACGTCCTGACCGACTGCGAAATGAACAAGCTCGACAGCCTTGCACGCAGCAACGGCGTCCCCCTGATCATCGACAACGCCTACGGCACACCGTTTCCGAACATTATCTTCACCGATGCGAAACCACTGTTTAATGCAAACACCATCGTCTGTATGAGCCTGTCGAAACTGGGTCTTCCCGCCGCGCGCACGGGCATCGTCATCGCCGACCCGAAGATCATTCGCATGATCGCCGAAACCAATGCAGTGATGAGCCTTGCGCCGGGCGGCATGGGGCCCGCTATCGCCGCGAGCATGATCCGCAGCGGCGAGGTCCTCGCGATGAGCCGAGACATGATCCGCCCCTTCTACAAGGCCAAAGCGGATTTCGCGGTCGATGTCATCGGCGCCGAATTCGCCGGCGCCAACTACCACATTCACACACCCGAGGGCGCGATCTTCCTGTGGTTGTGGCTTGCCGACCTGCCGATCACCAGCATGGAACTCTACGAACGACTGAAGCGCCGCGGCGTCATCGTGGTGCCGGGAAACTACTTCTTCCCGGGTTTAGCCGAGGCATGGAGTCACAAAAATCAATGCATCCGCATCAATTACTCCGCGGATGCCCGGACAGTGGAGAGGGGCCTGCGGATCATTGCCGAGGAGGTTAAAGCGGCTTTCTAACGACTGGCCTGGAGCCGCGGTTCGGTAATCTGGAGGCGATCGGAAATGGTTTTGCGGATGACTTCTTCGTCGGCCTCCTGGCCGATACAGATCTTATACTGCGCCATCGCCTGACGAATGAACATCTCGATGCCGCTGATGCACATGCCGCCGGCAACGGCGGCTTCCTTGAGCAGTTTCGTCTGTCTCGGATTATACACCGTATCGAACACCACCATGTCCGGCTTGAGACCTTCAGTGGGTACAGGCGTGGCATCCACCTTGGGACACATACCGATGCTGGTGCAGTTGATCAGCACACGCGCGTCCATCGCCCCCAGCTTTTCGAGCGCCGCATATCGGCACTTGAATTCGCCCGCAAGGTCGCGGGCCTTGTTTATCGTTCGATTGTAGATGGTCACCCGCGCCCCCACGTCGGCAAGGCCGGCCACGACCGCGCGCGCGGCGCCCCCGGCCCCGACCACCGCAACCTTCATGCTGTGCAGATCGTGCGGGCCAATCTGCATTGCCGCCGTCAGTGCATCTATCGCCCCGGCATAATCGGTATTGTAGCCGCTGACAATACCGCCGAAGCCGATTTTGAGCGTATTCACCGCACCGATTGTCTCGGCAAGCGGCTCTACAAACTCGCCGGCATGGTTGATGAAATCCAGCGCGTGGGTTTTGTGCGGAATGGTCACACTGAACCCGCCGAAACCCAGCCCCCCGCCGGTTCCGCCGCCGCCGCCGCGTGTGATGATGTTGCTCAGAAATGTATCGAATTCCGGCTTCTCACCCTCAACCAGAAGCGGCAGATATAACGCGTCAATATGCTGCGCGTCGAAGCACGCGTTGAAGATAGCCGGGCTCAGCGAATGGCCCACCGGCGAGCCGATCACGCCGAACACTTCCGTGGCCTCGCCGATGTTATCCCAACGGAACGCGCCCTTCAATTCGGCAACGGTCAACTGCCCCGGCGCCGTTGCATGGGCTGCGTCAAGTGCCGCAAACGTGGCAAACGCCCCGAGTTTTTTCGCCAACACCCGTGTGATCAGTCCCGCCGGGCCCATGCACAACACAATCGCGTCACGATCGCCATGCAGCAGTAAATCCATCGCGGCAAAACAATCGTTAATATGGTCGGCCTTGTACACGACCTTCGGAATGGCCTCCGGTTCGGCGCGGGCGATATCATTGAAAACCTTTGCCGTATTCGTAAGCGGACCGGAGAAATCGTGTGTCGACAAAATCAGCCCGGTTTGCGGACGTTCCGCCAGCGCGGCCCTGATCTTCTCATGCGTATCGGCCAACACGAAGTTGTCGAATTCGCAGTCGATAAAATCGGCGCCCTCGCCAATGGCCTCGACCAGAATGCGGGTGCGAAGCTCCGGCGACAGTTCGGCGGCGCCGCCCTGGACTCTATCGCGGCAGGTTACCAGAAGGGGAAGAGCCGTCTTTCTGGCGGCAGCCAGCAGCGCCCTGATTTTTTCCACATCGAGGTCAGCGAGATAATCGGTGCGCAATTCGAGCATTTCTGCGCCGGCCTTTTTCGCCGCTTTGATCTGCTCGGCCGCGGTCTCAACTGTTTCCGATCCAATAGACACTGCAAGGTACGTCATAATAGGGGCATATATCGGCAAACTGCGGCCGTTGCAAGACAAAACTCTCCCCCGACGTCTTACGATCTGCCGAAAGTGGGTACGCCGGCCTCATCTATCGCCACTTTCCCCTTGAACTTGACGCATCAGCCGATATAATACAAAGGACCGAAAGGCCGCTGCCTGCCCAACAGGCGTTTTGAGCCATAACTACGGAACTGTTACTCGCCAAGCTGAAGGGATTCACATGATGCCTCCTTGCCGGCAATCACAAATCGCCCAAATTAACCCTACCGCAAGCATTACACGTGTGCTCATACCGTGCCTTGTTGCGGCCGTATGGCTGGCCGGCTGCCAAGCCCCTGCCAAACCGACCATCCGGGGCACCGACCCGCGATTGGTCCGGCCAACGCTGCAGGCCCGCAGTACAGCCGGCAACTCCGTTGAAAACCGACCCATCGAAACGATCGTCCTCGGCAACGGCCCCAAATCCGTGCTGGTGATGGCGACAATCCATGGCAACGAACCGGCGGGAACCCCATTGGCGGAGATGTTAGCCGTTCATCTCACACGGCACCCCACCCTGCTGGCCGGCAAGACGGTGGTCATCATGCCTGTCGCCAACCCCGACGGCATGGCCGCTAACACCCGCGGAAACGCCAACGGTGTCGATCTGAACCGCAACTTTGCCGCCGAAAACCGCGAGAACACCCCGGCGTACGGCCTTTCGGCACTGTCGGAACCGGAAAGCCGCGTCATTTCGCAAGTTCTTACCCTGTATCAGCCGGACCATATCGTAACGATCCATCAACCGCTGAACTGTATCGATTATGATGGACCCGGCCAGCAGCTCGCAGAGCACATGGCTGAGTACTGTGACCTTCCTATCCGCAAACTCGGGGCCCGCCCCGGCTCACTTGGAGCCTTCGCGGGGGACACCCTGAAAATCCCCATTGTCACCCTGGAACTCAAACCCAACGACCACACGCTTCCGGAGAGCCAGCTTTGGGACCGCTACGGTACAGCACTTGTGGCGGCAATCACCTATCCCCGGGCCGCTCCCTCGCTACTCGGCCAATAGCAGAATATCAGCGTTTGTCGCCGCATTTCCAATCTCTTGCCGCCGGGCGTCACCCAACCGGCCATTTACACCCTCGACAAAAGCACGCGGACCGCGTAAGCTTACAACCAAAACCATCAGGAGAAGACTGCGATGTATACGCATATCCAGGGTCTCGTGGCTGCGCCATTCACTGCCCTCAAATCCGATGGCGATGTGAACCTCGATATTATCGAGCAGCAGGCCGCCTTTTTGCAGCGCAACGGTATCCGCAGTATATTCATCTGCGGCACGACAGGGGAGGGATTCAGTTTGACCACTGACGAACGGATGCAGGTCGCGCAGCGATGGGCAGATGCCGCCGCCGACACGATGACGATCCTCGTCCATGTCAGCCACACCAGCATCCGCGAAACACAGGCGCTGTCCGCACACGCCCGCGACATCGGTGCGCATGGCGTGGGCCTCATGGGGCCGATCTTCTACAAGACGCATCGCATCGAAGACCTTGTGGACTATTGCGCAATTGTTGCCGAGACGGCGGCTCCCCTGCCCATCTACTATTATCACATCCCATCCTACAGCGGCATTTCTATTTCTGTCGCTGATTTCCTAACGGCGGCGAAGAACGGAATCCCTAATCTCGCAGGCGCCAAATTCACTCATGAAGATTTTGCGGATTACAGCGAGTGCCTGCACGTCGACGACGGCCGCTTCGATCTGCTTTTCGGAAGGGATGAAATGCTGCTGTCGGCCCTTGCGCTCGGGGCCAAAGGCGCTATTGGAAGTTCTTACAACTGTAACGCCCCGCTTTATGTGGACCTCGTCCATGCCTTCAACCGCAGCGACCTGCTCCTGGCCCGGACACTCCAGAGCCAGGCCGTTCAAATCATCAAGACGACTGGCGGCGCCGCCTGCGGCTATCTGCCGGCAGCCAAGAGCATCTCAAAAATTTTGGGCCTTGATCTCGGCCCCGTCCGCTCGCCCCTGAAAAACATTACGGCCGAACAGTTCGCCGACCTGCGATCGAGGCTCGAAAGCCTTGACTTTTTTGAATCCGCCTGCAAATAGTCAACCTGTTTCCGGTTACCCGCGTCTCCGAATGAACATGCTGCCGGGGAGTTGTTTGATGAGGCCTTTGAGCCGCAGGGACACGAGGGCCGAATTGACCGCGCCTGCGGCGAGACCTGTTGCGCCGATGATTTCTTCCACATGCCTCGGTTCGCCGTCAAGTGATTCATAGACCGTCCGCTCGCCGTCCGCAAGGTTCAGACGCGCCGCATCGAACAGCGGGAGGTCCATTTGGGCCTCGGCCTCGGCGGCAGCGGCGACGACGTGCCCCTTCAGCCCGTCCCCTATGCGGCCCAGTGTCTCCATCACATCTTCCACGCAATCCACCAGCCTCGCCCCCTGCTTGATCAGACGGTGCGTGCCGACACTCAGCGGAGAATCGATTTTGCCGGGTATCGCCATTACTTCGCGGTTGTTATCGACAGCCGCCTGGGCGCTGATCAGCGCACCGCTTCGCTCCGTCGCCTCCACGACGATCACCGCCATGCAGAGCCCGGCAATGATGCGATTGCGCGCGGGGAAATTCTCCGAAAGCGCTTCATACTGCAGCGGCAGTTCGCTCACGCATGCGCCGCGCTGCGTAATCTTGTGAAAAAGCTCGCCGTTTTCAGGAGGAAAAATCTGGCTCAATCCGCATCCCTGCACCGCGATCGTTCTGCCGCCCGCCGTCAGCGCCCCCCGATGAGCGGCCGTATCGATCCCCCGCGCCATGCCGCTTACAATTGTAAAGCCCGCCGACGCAAGCACATGCGCAAAACGACTCGCCTGTTCGGCCCCGTAGGTGCTGCACCGGCGCGACCCAACAATCGCCACCGCGAGACTGTCGCCTCGCTCCAGCGTACCCTTCACATACAGCACCGGCGGTGGATCATAGATCGCCCGCAGCGGCGGCGGATACCTCTTGTCCGCCGCGTGCATAAGCTGCACGTTGAGTTTGTCGGCAAGGGCCAGTTCCTTGTCCACGTCGAACCTGCCGACGCTTGCCCGGATGCGTTCGGCGGTGCGGAGCCCAATGCCCTTGACCTTGGCAAGTTCCGCCACAGATGCCGTTAGAGCACGATCTATCGAGCCGAACTGCTTGAGCAGCCTGGCAAACGTAGTCGGCCCCACGCCTTGGGCGCGGATCAGTGTGATCCATTTCTCTATATCCGGCGAATGTCGGTGCTCGTTCATGCGCTCTCCTCTCAGCCAGAAAAACCCTTGTTGCCAAAGAGAGTAAGGAACTACTTCAAAAAATCAAGTATAAAATCCCCTTTTGAGTGATTCCGCAACGACGCGGATCTTGAAAAAACACGCCTTTGTGTTTATGATGCAGCCAGGCTGCAATGAGCGGACATTTAGGCCGCACCGGCGCCCAAAAGGAGGACAGAGTGGCACAGAATGTTCGGTCGACGATGGCGGGGTGTATTGGGCTGGTCTGGGTGATGCTGTGTGCATCGTGTTGTCCTGCCGATGCGACAGATCCCGGCCTCCAGATGCTGGATTGTAAGGGTGATTTGCGGGTGCATGATCCCGTCATCATTCGGGAGGGCGAGACTTTTTACGTTTTCTCCACAGGCGGCGGCCGGCGCGGTGGTATTGTGCCCGTTCGCCGCTCGACCGATCTGCTGAGCTGGGAACTCTGCGGCCACGTATTTGAGGCCCTGCCGGCGTGGGTCGCCGGTGAAATCCCGGGTGCCAGCGGAATGTGGGCCCCGGACATATCCTTTTTTAACGGGCGGTACCATCTCTACTACTCGGTTTCGACGTTTGGCAGGAATAGTTCCGCCATCGGCCTGGCGACGGCACAGACGCTCGATTCGAACAACCCGGACTGCAAATGGGTGGACCACGGCCTGGTCGTCCGCTCCACACAGGGCAAAGACGACTGGAACGCCATCGACGCAAACATCGCCATCGAGGAAGACGGCAAGGTCTGGATGTCATTCGGAAGTTTCTGGAGCGGCATTAAGATGAGACGCATCGACCCGCAGACCGGGAAACTCTCGGCCACGGACACGACCCTTTACTCACTCGCCCAACGACCCAGAGGGCTTGGCGGCGCCAACGGAGCGGTCGAGGCACCTTTCATCGTCAAGAACGGCCTTTTCTGGTACGTATTCGTTTCGTTTGACGTCTGTTGTCGTGGGGTGGACAGTACATACAAGATCATGGTGGGCCGCTCGAAGAACATCACAGGTCCTTATGAGGACAGGGATGGCGTCTCGCTCCTGGAGGGAGGGGGTACAGTCGTCCTCCAGGCGACCACCGACAACTGGAAAGGCCCCGGCCACTGCGCCGTGCTCCAGGACGGATGGGGTGACTACCTCGTCTTCCATGCGTATCACGGGGCCACCGGCCGATCGGAACTGAAAATTTCACCCTTACTGTGGGAAAACGGCTGGCCGATTGCAGCGCCGCTGCCGTGAATCACCGCCAGAAGGGCAGGATGCAGCATGAAAAGAACACCCCACGTAGCCCTGCTGATCGAAACAAGCCGGGAATTCGGGCGCAGTCTGCTCTACGGCATCGCCCGGTATGCAAAAGTTCACGGCCCCTGGCGATTCCACCGCCGCGCGGGGGCGCTCGATTCGCCACTTTCGCAATGGAGCGACTGGAAGGTTGACGGCGCTATCGTGCGCGATGTCGCTAAAGTGGAGAGCCGCATACTGCCCGAGACGGCGGTTATATTCGCGCAGCACAGTCGCGAAAGTTATGCCCCTTTTCCGGCGATCGTCACGAACAGTGAGTCAATAGGGGCGATGGGCGCCAGGCACTTCCTGGACAGAGGCTTTGAGCATTTCGCCTACTGCGGCATCGATGATTATGTGTGGTCGCAGGGCCGCGGTGTATGTTTCCAGGCCGCCATTGCAGGCGCTGGTTATACCACCGCCATTTATGAACCGCCCGCCTCCAGGCAACAGCGGCCGTGGCCCAAGGAACAGCATCTGCTGGCCCAATGGCTGACGACCCTTCCAAAACCGGTCGGTCTGATGTGCTGTAATGACGACCGCGCTCTGCAGGTTACGGAAGTGTGCGAGAGGGCCGGGGTTCTGGTGCCGGAGGACGTGGCGATTCTGGGCGTGGACAACGATGTTCTCGTTTGTGATTTGTCCGATCCGCCGATATCGAGCATTGCCCTCAACATTGAAAACGCCGGCTATGAGGCCGCCCGATTGCTCGATTCCCTCATGCACGGGACACCGATGGACGGCCAGATTGTTCCGGTAACCGCCACGCACATTGTGACACGGCAGTCGACGGATGTTCTTGCGGTGGCGGATGCAGATCTCAAGGCGGCTCTGAGGTTCATCCGGGGAAATGCGCACCGCGCCCTTCAGGTCAACGATGTGGTGAAGGCTACAACCGTCTCTCGAAGAGTGCTCGAAAAGAAATTTCAGTCCCAACTGAGGCGATCCGTCCATCGCGAAATCCGACGTGTCCGTATTGATCTGATTCGCCAACTTCTGGTGAGTACAGACCTGCCGGTCACCGAGATTGCCCGAAAAGCCGGGTTCGATGGGATCGCCCACGTAGCCAGGTACTTCCGGGAGGAAACCGGCATGAGTCTCCGCCAATATCGCAGCCGGAACGCGCCTGGCCGATAAATCCCGAATCGTGCGCTGATACGAGTTGAGATCCGGGGCGAGGCGCAATCTCGATCGCAGACCGCCGGTGTTCGCGATATGGTTGAAGAAAAACGCGATTTGGCCTTGCGGGACAAACCTTATTGTCTTACAGTAATGTGTTGCGGCACAATAGCGGCATTGTCATCGATTATCAGGGCTTTGGAGGGCCTTTTATGATTGAGACTGCGTCGGTAAACAAAAAGGCGTTCACACTCATAGAACTGCTCGTTGTCATCGCAATCATCGCATTGCTTTTGGCGATTATTGCTCCGGCGCTCAATTCCGCAAAGGACTACGCACGCAGGATCACTTGCCGCAATAACCTCCGTCAGCAATGCCTTGGAACAATCCTATACTCGGAGCAGAATGACGGTGCTGTTCCCACAACAAACATGGGGAACTGGTTCTGGGATGTGAGCTTCTGGGCTACCAATGAGATCATGCAGCAGGCCGACATCGATTACCAGGTATTCTTCTGTCCGAGCAATAAACACAAGAAGTCCACCGATGCCCGGTACTGGCAGTACTCCTGGGTATTCACCTGGGCCGGCGCCAATCTGCGGCAGCCGCTGGAGCATCGCGACGAATTTCTACTCACGCCCGTTCAGCAGAGACAGCAATACCGTGTTCTGCCTTACATTTACATGTTCGACAGGCTGGATGCGAACGGCAACTCGATACTACCCCAGACGCTGCAAACAGGTAAGAAAACAACGTGGATCAGGAAGATTCCAGAGTTAAAAAGCACCGGCACCACAATCCTGATCATGGATGCGGTGATCAGCGACAGAAACGATTGGAACTTCGATAACATCGAAACGGGCGGCGCCTTCCCCAACTTCGGAATTCCAGATTCGACCAACCATTTGTCCCGCCAAAGGACAACCCAGGGAAATCTCGAACCGCAGGGCGCTAATATCGGATTTGCCGACGGGCATGTGGACTGGAGACCGTTTTCTGTTATGCAATACCAGCTAAACTATGGGCAATGGTTTTGGTGGTGATTCGTTCTGTGACCGGCGGTTCAGGCTTATGGTTTGAAGAAGGAGGTGCGTTGGAGAGAGGCGTTTAGATTGACGGTGTTTTTCACATTACATCATTTCTTTTTGTGGAGGATTAATTATGAGACATGTGACTGGATTTCTTGTGTTTTGCTGCGTTATGGCACTTCTGGCGACCGCTGCGCAAGGGGCGGTGGTGCATCGCTACGCCTTCGACGACCCGAACGACTCGGTTGGCGGCGCTGACGGCGTCCTCATAAACAGGACCGGGCGCGCGGCGTTTGCGAACGGGCAGTTGACGTTAGGCAACCTGGGCGTAGAGAATTCCAACACCAACGACGGCGACTATTTGGATCTGCCCAACGGTATCATTTCGGCCTTGGGCGATCAGGCAACATTTGAGGTATGGACGACATGGCGCGGCGCGGCCATGTGGGAGCGGATTTTCGATTTAGGCGCCTCCGATGGCGGCGAAGGCAATGCTGGCGGAGCAGGCAATTCGTTTTACATCTTCCTGACCCCCCGTGGCGGATCGGAACAGTTGCGCTTCGGCATGAACAAGCCCGTACCCACCCGGGTAGAGGTTACCATCAATGACGGCGCGGGTAATCTTGTGACGAATGTGGAACAGCACATCGTTATCAGTTGGGACGGGGCCGGACAAAGCCTAAAGATGTTCCGAAACGGTGAACTCGTCAGTGAAGGGCAGATGCACTTTGCTCTTTCAGATATCCCTGATATCAACAACTGGCTTGGGCGGGCACAATGGCCCGACACGATGTATGTAGGCAGCTACAATGAGTTCCGCATCTACGACCACGCGATGAACGCCAGTGAAGTGGCCGCCAGCCTGGCCGCCGGCACTGAGAAATCGCCCGCCAGTCCCGTCTATCCTGCGGATGGCGCCAAGGACATCCCGACTCTGTTCACCCTCGAATGGGCGCCCGGCATTCTGCCTGCGGGGACAACCGACCCGACGTACACGCTCTATTTCAGTAATGATGCAGCAGCGGTCGAAGGCCGTTCGTCCACGGCAAAGGTCGGCGACTTCGAGGTGACCAGCCTGGCGATGCCGGCCGCACTCCTGACGGACCAGACATACTACTGGGTCGTAGACGAGACGGTCACCCTGCCGGGTATGAGTGAACCGAATGTGATCGCAGGCGGCTCAGTGAGTTTTGAGACGATCAAGACTTTGCCGGTGCTCTCGGCACCCGCTTCGATGTACGGCATCGCAGGCAAACCTTTGACTCTGACGGTGGGAATCGTAACCCTGTCGGATATTGTCGGCTGCACCTGGTTCAAGCACGTCGATGGCGTCAGTGATATTGCACTCGCTGACGGCGATAAATACGCGATAGGCTGCTCGGCCGAAGCGACGACGCTTGCGATTGCCGACTTGACCGCCGAAGACAGCGGCGCGTACTACTGTGTGGTGGAGAACGCCGCCGGCAGTAAGTTGTCGACGAGCATTGCGGTGGACGTGCGTCAAGGACTCGTGCATCGTTACACATTCAATACCGGCTCGACCGACGACCCGAACGTTTTCGACGTAGTCGGCGGCGCACACGGCGTCCTGATCAACAACACGGGCAACGCACGCTACGAAGCCGGGCAGTTGGTCCTCGGCAACGGCGGCGGGCAAAACTCCGGCGCCAATAACGGTGATTACGTCGACCTGCCCAACGGCATCATCTCGGCCCTCGGCAATCTCGCCACGATCGAAACGTGGGTTACTTGGGGCGGTCCCGCGTGGTCCTACTGGCAGCGCATTTTCGACCTTGGTACAAGCGATGGCGGCGAGGGTACTGCGGGCGGTGCGGCCAATTCGTACTACCTGATGATGAGCCCCTGGGGCGGCGAGCGCATGCTCCGTACGGGATACCGCCGCGGCCCCAGTGCCGAGGAAAGGGTCATGGATGATGTGAATGGTGCATTATCCATCGGCCGGCAAACACACCTTGCAGTTGTGTGGGACGGCAAGAGCGGGATCGTCAGGATGTACCGAGATGGGCGGCAGGTGGGCCAGAACAATCTGCATTTCGCTCTGAGTGACATTCCGGACAACAATAACTGGCTCGGTCGTGCCCAGTGGGGCGACCCGTTGTTTGTCGGGCGGTACAATGAATTCCGCATCTATGATGTGCCGCTGAGTGCCGACGCCGTTCTGGCCCATTACCAGGCCGGGCCGGATGTGGTGGACGTGGATCTGCCGTGCACCGCCTATCCTGCCGGCGACGCCAACGGCGACTGCAAGGTCGACCTGAGTGATCTGGCCATAATGGCCGATACATGGCTGACATGCGGCGGGCCCATGTGCGAATGATTAGGACGCATCCACGTAGCGGATGATTATGACATCGTTGACAGGGGCCTGCAGGACTTCCATGCAGGCCCCTGTTTTGCTTGACACATGTGCTCAGTGCAGCGCGTTAGGGTCGGCGGATGCGTGCTCACGGAGCGGGTCCTGAAGCACAGGCAAATTTTCCGCCGAACTGGCTTGGCACGCATCCGTGAAGATCGCATTCGGGTCACCGGCCGCAGGCTCGACCACTATCGCCGGGCCAAAGGGTTTTTCAACCTTTAACGCCATATGTTTCCTTCGCGGCCTGGTTCGGTCATCCGCACGGACTTCGATCGTAACCTGGATTTCACCTTCTGTGATGCCGTCGAGCGTGACGCTGCACATGGCGTGTTTCAAGCCGAACTCGGTCACGTCAAGGGGCACCGCAATACCGGTTTCAGAAGCCGCCAACCGATTGCGGTTGTGGTCTGCCCATGCCCTGCCGCTTGCGAGCAGGTCCTCTCTGCAGGCCTGCCGCCGGGTGAGTTTCTCCTCGCCGGCCATGATGCCCACGCCTCCCGTCAGCAGCAGCATTGCTACGCCGATCAGTGGTATCATGGCGACCGCCAGGAACAGGATAAATCCTTTTTCATTCGGACGTGTTTTCACTTTCAGCTCCATTGGCAAGGCCGAGGAAAAAGACGTGTGCATTTCGCAGTTTTCTTTCATGGCGAGCCAGAACAACGCGCTCAATCGCCGTGGTGATCTCCATCGCATAGGCCTTATTGCCGCTGGCAAGCACCTGCCATTCCAGCATTGCATGCGGTGCGCGCCAGACGCGCAGCCCTTCTTCGCCGGGATCGCCCGCGGTAAGTCCCCTGGCGACCTTGTCCCCGAAAAACTCATAGTAGACAATTCCCTCCGACAGCGTCACTGCAAGAACAGGATTTGTGGCTTCGTCATTCGGCAGGCGCTGCAGATCAAGCGCCCCTTCAACGTCCCTTCGCAACTGCCTGAGCATATCCTGGACGGTCATGTTCGTCTGAAAGTCCCGATAAGACCGCGGGACATCCGAGGCAAATGTACGAACCATCTTCATTGTGAAGTTGGTGATGACCACCAGGATCGTAAGCAGTACAAGCACCTCAATGAGGGTGATGGCGGAACGTTTCGATCCGCCGCTCCGGCGATCTCTTGCGCTATGGCTGTGCATCGTAAAGCTCCTGAACCGGCCGGTAGTATCTGCACAGGCGAATCTCGACGTCTCTTTTGCGAACCCTCGCGCTCGCCGTGACCACACAGCATTTCAGACCTTCCCATTGTCCCCGGCCGTCGTGAATGTCCGATGAAACCGTCAGCCCCGGCCAAAGTCTCCGGATATCGCCCGCATTCATTGGTCTTCCCGTGGCGACAACGCTGTCGAGCTGCGCCCGGGCGGCGCTGAGGCACTGCTGCCGGATCAGCAGCAGCCAATTCAAATGCCGGCACGTCGCCGTCGCCGACACCAGGGCCGTGAAGAAGACCACCATGACGGCCAGCACAACGACCGCCTCGGTCAACAGCCAGCCGCCGTTCTTTCTGTGTGTGCTCATCGAAACACTCTCACAATCGTCAATCATGGCCAATCATCCCGTTTGCCTCATTTGGTGCATCAGGGCGTCAGGTCGCTCATCATCACCCAGAGCATCGTATTCATGGGAACAAACATGGCGTAAATGACCAACCCCACCATGGCCCCCAATCCGACAACCATCACCGGCACTGCGACGGCCTTGGCGACGTTGGCTCGGAAGTTGTAACTGCTTCTGTAGAACTCCTCCAGAACCTGAAGGATTTCCGTGGTCGTCCCGCCGTTAGTGTCGGTATCGAATGCGTACGCAAGCGCTTTGGGCACGCCGCTGCTTTTCGCCGCAGCGGCGACGTTGTCACCCCGTTCGACACGCTCAAGCCACCGCGCCATACATATTCTGAAACGGCAGTTCGTATCCAGGCCAAGCGTCCCTCTGATCGCCTGATCCACGGTCGCACCGGCGCGGAGCGACACCCTCATGAGCGCAACCGCCTGCAACATCGAATAGTTCTTCTCAAACCACCGGGCAACAGGGATATGCCACTTTACAAAATCGCCGACCCGCGACAGCAGGTACGGTTTTTCGGGACGCCTCGGCCGGAATCGGACCCACAAGGCAGCCCCAAGGGTCCATGTAACACAGCACATGAGCACACCAACCGCCGCGTAGTTGTGCATTACAGTGCTGATCGTGTTAAGAAGCAGTTGCGTCGGATACGGCAGGCCCGTGGCGCCGTCGCTCATGTCATTGAGTACCTCGGCAAAGGTGGGTATGATGTAAATCATCAGTCCCGTCACGATAAGCGACATGATCGCCAGCACCATAAACGGGTAAGACCAGTCCACCGGCCGGATCTTCTTGGTCTCATCGGCTAGCTGAACCATGTCCGCCTCAATGCAGCGGAGGGCCTCGGGCAACTGCCCGATCTTCTCGGCCGCCGCAATGGCCCCCACCGCATGGGCCGGACACGCCCGATAGCCCCGCTTGATGGCTTCGCTGAGGGCGTAACCCTGAACGAGCCAACTGCTGATCGACCGCAGCACGCGTGATCGCTTATCATAAGCATTCGCCGCCGCGGTCTCCAGCGCCATCGCCAGAGGCAGGTTCTGCCGCATACACGCACCGATCGTGGAAATGACAAACAGCGCCGTCGAGTGTCGTGCGACAAAGTAGTATCGCAGGAAAAGCGTGACAAAAACCGGCATCAGCAGCACCGTCAACGGCCAAAGCACCCCCGCCAGCGCAAGCGCCGGAATCGCGGCAACAAGACGCAGCGTCCAGATCGCAGCCTTTCTCGCCCAGTTCCTTTTTTCGCGAGGGCTTAGCGTCGCCAGCGCAATAAGCGTCGTCGCAACCATCAGAAAAGCCATGAAGACCGCGAGAACATCCTGTTCAGACGCAGACAACATGAGGAACCCGATGGCGGTAACAGGCATAGTGAGTACCGCCGTCCTCGGCATCTTCGCCGCCAGAAAGATATACACAAGCAGCATGACAGCTATAGCGCCAGTGAGCATCGGTTCAACCTTCTACATCATGACCGTAATTATTTTCACCATGGGCAGGAACATCGCCAGCACAATGGTCGATATGATCCCGCCAAGCAGGATGATCAGGACCGGCAGCAGAATCGCCTGCAGATTCGCCTGAAGACAGCGGGTCTGCTCGCTGTACATCTGCGACAGGCTGCAAAGGTTATCCTGCAATTCGTTGCGCTGCGAGCCCAGTTGCATCGAGTACAGAAACAACCGCGGCATCATCCTGCAAACGTGGCCGGCTTCCATGATTGCAGAGCCCTGCTCGATGCCGCCGGCCAGCATTTCGCATTCCAGCTTCATCTTTTCGCTGCCGCTGGCGCCGGCGCTGAGCCGCAGGCATTGCGGCATCGTGCAGCCTGCATTGATCAGCAGGCCCATCGCCTCGGCCACGCGGGCCAGGATGCCGCAGCGGAATATCCGCCCCAGAACGGGCACTTTCAACAGGAGCCCCTCCTTGGACCGGCGTCCGGCCGGACTTGCCGAGAGAAGCATGGTGACGACCGCCGCGACCCCCAAGACGATGAACACACCCGTCCAAAAGACCATGACGTTTTCAGACGCCCTGAACAGCATCTCTGTCAGCCACGGCAGACCTTGTCGGCCGTCCGTCATATCAGTGAGCACATCCGAGAAACTCGGTATGATTGTGACAAGCAGGTACGTTACGATGATGGCGCTTGCCGCCAGGACAACCGCCGGATAGGCCAGGGCCTCGATGATGATCCGTCGCGTTCGCGTGCCCACCTCGAGATGGCGATTGAGACTCGTGAGCATCTCGCTCAACCTCCCCGTCTCCACGCCAGCACGCAATATTCTGCCGTAAAGCGGCGGGAAATGCTTTTGTCGCTGCTCAACCGCCTTGTCAACAGGCACCCCCGCAGTTAAATCGTCGGCTATCTCCAGAATGAGCTTGCGCATCGACCGCGAACTCACGTCGCCCGCCAGCTCGCGCAGCCCCCGATCCAGCGGTATACCGGCCTTGGTGATCGACGCCAACTGCTGATTGAAGAGCAGAAATTCGCTGCGGCCAACCGGCGTTTTCGGTCTGCCTTCGCTGACCTTGCGAATCTCGTTAAGCGTGAGCTGCATGTCGCCCAGCATCTCGGAGGCCTGCTCGGCCGAGCCCGCCTCGATCGTGCCCTTCATCAACCGCCCGCCCGACGTCAATGCGCTGTATTCGAACGTCGCCATGCTGTTTCCTTTGCCTTTGAGCGTAGTGTCGGCGGCTCGACCAATCAGGCCGTGCCGCAGGCCTTATCAACTTCATCCTTCGTAGTCAAGCCGGCGCCGACCAGCCGCAGCCCGTCCTGCGCCATGGTCATGTGCCCTCTTTCTTTCAGGATGCTCTCCATCTCATCAAGGTCCGCGCGGGCGAGCACGGCCTTGCGCAGACGCCCGTCAAGCTGAACCATCTCCGCAATCAGCACCCTGCCCCTGAATCCGGTATTCATACAGGCTGCACAGCCCACCGCCGCATAAGCCTCCGTCTGCGCATCTCTGGCTTTGCACGTCTCACAAAGCCTCCTCACCAGTCTTTGATTGAGCACGGCGATGACACTTGAGGTCACCTGGTACGGTTCAATGCCCATCTCCAGCAGCCTCAAAAACGCCCCGGCCGGGCTGCCGCTGTGCATCGTGCTCATAAGCAGATGGCCCGTAAGCCCCGCTTGTATGCCGATCCGCGCCGTTTCAGCGTCACGGACTTCCCCGATCATCAAGACCTCCGGATCCTGCCGCAGCAATGACCGCAGCGCCACCGGAAACGTCATGTCACCCGACGGCGGAATCTGCACCTGCGTCACGCCCTCGATATTGCGTTCCACCGGGTCCTCCAGCGAGACCACACTCTTACCCGGATACGTCCGGAGAATATGACGCAGTAAAGCCGCAAGGGTGGTGCTCTTACCGCTGCCCGCGGGTCCCGTGAGCAGCAGCACACCCTGGTTCTGCCCGGCGATGGACCTCAATGACGAACAGATGTAATCCGAGAAACCCAATTGCGACAACTCGGTGAAGGCGGCTGTTTCGTAGAAGATCCGCACGACCGCCCTCTGCCCGTGAATGGTCGGAAAGATCGCCAGTCGCTTGTCCGCCACACGACCCGCCTGATCCGGTGTTTCGTGCCCGCTGATGCGTCCTTCCTGTGGAATGTCGTTGCGGTACGTCAATAATCCGCCTAATACCTTCAGTCGGGCGACCACGTTCTCACTGACGATCTTTGGCAGTTCCTCAACGACGCTCAGCACGCCGTCCAGCCGGTATTTAATTATGAGTCTGCTGCCGGTCGGCTCAAAATGGATATCGCTGGCCCTGCAGCGGATCGCGTCGGCAAGGACATCGTCCACAAGACTGACCACATCGGATTCTTCCCTGCCGTGTTTCATAACCTGAATACCCCAAACCACTTAGAAGACCACTTAGAACAGCATGGCCGCATCAAACGCTCTGCGATCCGCCTCTTATGACGCCCAAAGGACCGACGTGTTACCTCCGATTTCGAGCTTTTCCAAAAAAAATCGCCATTCTCCACGAAAAAAAGGTAACATATAGGACAGGATGCGCGTCATAAAGGCGGAACTTGAAACAGACAGGCGCCCATGACAAGTCATGCAGCCAATTTGAGATTAGCCTTCGACCTGGCTTACGCCCAGGCGGTGGACGAATCCCAGCAATGGGTGCTCACCGCCATGCAGAAACATGGGGCGAGTCTGGTCATGATGTTATGGCGGATACTCGGCAACGAACATGACGTGTGCGACGCCTATCAACAGACGTTTTTGAATCTCGCCAATTACCAGCAGCAGGACCGGCGAAAGCCGACTAACGTTCAGGCGTTTCTCTATCGCACCGCCGCAAACGCCGCGATTTCTATGGTCCGGCGCAAACGCCGCACTGAACAGTCGATCGAGACCCTGACACAGACACTGCCGACCGAGCACACCGTCGATGCCGGACATGATCTCGACATGCAGGCGCTCCAATCTCGCCTCAGGTCGGCGGTCGCCAAGCTGCCCGACTACCTCAGAGAAGTCGTCGTGCTTCACGAACTTGCTGAACTTTCCTACGGCGAAGTCTCCGACATTCTCGGGATACCCGCGGCGACAGCGCGCGTTTATCGATGCAAGGCTATAACGCTTCTGGCCGCGATAATGGCCGGAGAATCGAAGGTGATAGATGATTAGTTGGACCATCAAAAATCAGTGCACGAAATTGAGAACCCGTATGACCGACGTGATTGCAGGCAAACTGGATCACGCCTGCTGGCTGCACGACCATATTTTCAACTGCCCCAGGTGCCAGGCAAGAATCGTTCGCTTCGGACAGGTCGATCTGGCGCTGATGATGCTCAAATCTCAGCCGCACAGCCGCGATTTGGTGATGAAAGCCAATACCAGTGCAATAGGCATGCTGAAACACAGCCTCCGCCAAGCCCCTGCCGCGGAAAAGCTTCAACATTTCCAAGCGGACGGCGCAGGACATGACAAATATGGCAGACATATGATCCCTTTACTTAAGATGGCAGCCTGTCTTGCGGTCGTATTGATCCTGAAGCTCGGCATCTTCTCTTCCATGGAGAACTTCCGCAGAGAGGGCAATTCCGCCATCGGGAACTATTACGCCAGACACCTCGGCCAGGAATATGCCGACGACATCTTCCACGCATAAACAAGCGTGCATCAGGGGCGACTTGCCATCGCCGCAGCCAATACGGCTGATGCGCACGGGCAAACGCAATTGTCGCTGCCGATCATAGCAAGTCCTTCCCGTCGGTGCGCATAATCCCGTGCAGTTCGGTTTCATCCAATCCACCGCCACCGCTGAGATCGCCCTCAAGGGCAGAGATACCTGGGGGACGGTCCGCCTTTTTTTCCGGACTTAGCCAATCTAACGCGGTTTGGCAACCCATCCTTGGTCCAATAATATCTACCACAAACCGGCCCTTTTGCAGGATATAGCGCCATAGCAAAGAATTCCCTTGACTTTCGTGAATTGTAGTTCATAATGTGAATACAAGTTACGAATACATTTTGAAAGCACGCCTCCGCCAAGAGGAAAGAGTATGGAAAAGACATTGCCGCGAAAACAAAGAGAGAATTTGCAGCACAGAGAAGAGATTCTGGCTGTCGCAGTCCGCTTATTCTCTCAGAGCGGGTTTCACACCGTTTCAATGCAAGACATCGCCAAAGAGTCAGAGTTCGCTGTCGGCACGCTCTATAATTTTTTCCAGAGCAAAGAACAGCTTTTCATTGAGCTCATGAAAACCGGCGTTGACAAGTTTCGCCAATTCCTGATCCCGATCTTGGAGTCCGACAAAGAAGAGGCGGACAAACTCTCCGAGTTCATTCAGGCACATTTGGATCTTATCGAAAATAACCTGGAACTCGTCAGGCTGTACATGTCACAGTACGGCATACAAAGTTCCGTAAAGCCCATGCTCAAAGACATATCCGCAGGTCTGGAGATGCTGGTAGCCAAAAAACTTGAACGCATCATCACGACAGGCATGCAGAAACACACCTTCAGATGCGTTCCTCCAGACATTGTGGCGTTATCTCTTCGAGCCACCCTGCAAGCGTTTGTTCTTGAGTCTTCTGAGAATTTCGACAAAACAAAAGCACGAGACGGGCTCTCGAAAATAGAGGAATTTTTCCTGACTTCCTTGCTGAAAAGAGAAGCAGGTTGTTGACAATTCAAGCAATCGACATGATCTGACTCGGAGAAGAAAATGCAATTTAAAGCAGGCTTTCGTGATTCTCGATTAACAGCTTTCGACGGGCTGCCCGGCCCCAAGCGTCTGCCGCAAGCACGTACCGGCGCTCCTGTGCTGCTGGGCGTATGCTTCGTGCTGTTGGCGGTGACGGGCTGCAAACAAAAGGCCGGACCGCCGCCGCAGGGCGTCCCCGAAGTGGCCGTGGTGACCGTACAACCGGAGCGGGTGGTCATCACGACTGAATTGCCCGGCCGTACAGCCGCCTTCCTTATTGCTGAAATCCGTCCCCAAGTCAATGGCCTCATACAGAAACGCCTGTTTACGGAAGGTTCTGAAGTCAAGGCCGGTCAGGTGCTCTACCAGATCGATCCCGCCCCGTTCCAGGCAGCGCTCGACAACGCCAACGCGTCTCTGGCAAGGGCCGAGGCGGGTCTCCTGTCGATTCGCCTGAGGGTCGAACGCTACGGTGACCTGCTTGCCGACAAAGCCATCAGCCGGCAGGACTATGACGATGCCTCCGCCGCCATGAAACAGGCCGAGGCGGAGATCCGGTTCTGCAAGGCATCGGTCGATATGGCCCGCATCAATCTCGGATACACGAGTGTCACGGCTCCCGTCGCCGGACGCATCGGCAGGTCCAGCGTGACGGATGGCGCTCTGGTGACGGCCTATCAGCCTGTGCCCCTGGCGACCATTCAGCAACTGGACCCTATTTATGTGGATGTACCGCAGTCGACCAGTGAACTGCTCCGTCTGCAGCGCCGACTGGCGGACGGCCGGCTGAATCATGATGGAACGAATCAGGACAAGGTAAAGCTTATCATGGAGGAAGGCACGCCGTATACTTTCGAAGGGACGCTTCAATTCCAGGATGTCACGGTGGATCCGACCACCGGGTCGGTCATTTTGCGAGTGGTGTTTCCAAATCCCCAAGGCATTCTTCTGCCGGGCATGTTCGTGCGGGCGGTTATTATAGAAGGCGTTAATGAGCAGGCTATCCTTGCGCCGCAACAGGGAATCTCCCGCAACCCCAAAGGCGATCCCATCGCAACGATCGTGGACGCTGAAGACATAGTTCAGGTGCGGATGGTCACGCTCGATCGAACCATAGGAGACAAGTGGCTTGTTTCGTCAGGTCTCAATCCTGGTGATCGAATCATTGTCGAGGGTGTTCAAAAAGCCAGACCCGGCACTCCTGTCAAGGCCGTCCCGTTCGGCGCTGCTCCACAATCCGGATTAGCGGCCGAGAAACCCGTTCAGACTTCTGCGACTGCGAATTAGAGAAGGCGCCCATGTTATCGAGATTCTTTCTTGACCGTCCGGTTTTTGCCTGGGTCGTCGCTATTTTTATCATGCTGCTGGGCGGGTTGGCCATTTACAACCTGCCCATCGCCCAGTACCCGCCCATAGCCCCGCCGTCCATCGCCATCGAGTCCTTCTATCCGGGGGCCTCGGCGCAAACGGTGGAGAACAGTGTAACCCAGATCATCGAGCAGAAGATGACGGGCTTCGAAGACATGCTCTATTTGTCCGGTATCAGCGATTCGGCGGGCGCCTCGCGGATCGAATTGACCTTTAAACCGGGCACCGATGCCGATCTGGCCTGGGCCAAGGTTCAAAACAAGCTTCAGCTCGCCATGGCCAGCCTGCCGGAGGTGGTTCAGCGGTCGGGCGTCACGGTCAGCAAATCGACGCGGAACTATCTGCTTATCGTGGGGCTTGTCTCCGAAGACGGGAGCATGGACGGTCACGACTTGCAGGACTATGCGCAGTCGAGTTTGGAAAAGGTGCTCGCTCGCGTGCCGGGAGTAGGCGAGGTCGAGAACTTCGGCTCGCAATACGCCATGCGCACCTGGCTGAACCCCGATAAGCTGGCGGATTATCACCTGACCGTGGAAGATGTGATCGTGGCGTTGCGGGCCTACAACGTGGAGGTCTCCGCGGGTCAGTTCGGCGGCATTCCGGCCGTGGAAGGCCAGCGTCTGAACGCCTCCATTGTTGTGCAGAACCTGCTGCAGACGCCCGACGAATTCGCGGCCATTCCCCTGCGAACCAATCCGGACGGCTCCGTCGTGCGCGTAAGCGACGTGGGACGGACCGAACTGGGGACGGAGTTTTACGATGTGAATGTCCGCCATAACGGCAAGCCGTCCGCTGCTCTGGCGATTCGCCAGGCGCCCGGCGCCAACGCACTGAAAACTGCCAATGCCGTTAAGGCGAGACTCGACGAGATGGGCAACTATTTTCCGCCGGGCATGAAAATCGTTTATCCTTTCGACACCACCCCGTTTGTCAAGGTAGCCATTGGCGAAGCGGTCAAGGCCCTGCTGATGGCAATCGTGCTGGTTTTTCTGGTCATGTGGCTGTTCATGGGCAACATTCGCGCCACGCTGATTCCCACCATTTCGGTGCCGGTGGTGCTTTTGGGCACCTGTGCCGCGCTGGGCGCATTCGGGTTTTCCATTAATATGTTGACCATGTTCGCCATGGTGATCGCGATCGGGCTTCTCGTGGACGATACGATCGTGGTGGTTGAGAACGTGGAACGGCTCATGAGCGAAGAGGGACTGTCGCCCCGGGACGCCACCGCCAAATCCATGGGGCAGGTCACCAGCGCCTTGATCGGCTTCTTCCTGGTGCTTGCGGCCTTGTTTGGCCCTATGGCATTCTTCAGCGGCTCCACGGGCATCATCTACCGGCAGTTTTCCGTGACCATCGTCACGTCCATGCTGCTGTCGGTAGCGGTAGCTTTAGTCCTGACGCCGGTGCTGTGCGCGTCGATCCTCAAGCCGGTCGTCAAGGGACACGAGGCCGCCGAAGGCGCGGTTTGGTTCCTGCGCCCGTTTTTCCTGTGGTTCGACCGCGGGTTCTACCGGTTCCGCGACGGTTTTGTGGCGTTGGTCGGCCACGCCCTGGCGCGAAAACTCCGTTACGTCGCCGTGTACATCCTGATCGTCGCCGGCTTGGGATTTCTCTTCATGCGAATGCCGACCAGCTACCTCCCCGACGAAGATCAGGGCATTCTGTTCTCCCAGATCGCGATGCCTACCGGAGCCACTCTGGAGCAGACCCAGGCGGTAGCCGATGAAGTCCAGCGTTATTTTCTGGAGGACGAGGCCGAGGCGGTGGAATCCTGCATGGCAATTGCCGGCGTAGGCTTTTCCGGCAGGGGACAGAATAACGGCATGGTATTCGTTAAATTGAAGGACTGGAAGCTGCGCAAGCGGCCGGATCTGCGGGTAGAGGCCGTTGCAGGCCGCGCTATGGGGAGGTTCTCCACCATGCGAAATGCCCTTGTGTTCGCCTTCCCCCCCCCTGCCGTGGTCGAACTGGGCAACGCACTGGGGTTCGACTTCCAGTTGGTGGATCGCGGCGGCCTCGGCCACCACGCCCTGATGCAGGCACGCAACCAACTCCTCGGCATGGCGGCCCAGGACCCGCGGCTGGTGAGTGTCCGACCCAACGGCATGGAGGACGTGCCCGAATACCGCGTGGATATTGACTGGGAGAAGGCAGGTGCCCAGGGCCTGCCCATCAATTCCATTCACAACACCATTTCGGCAGCCTTTGGCGGGGCCTACGTCAATGACTTCATCCAGGGCGGCCGCGTCAAACGCGTCTTCGTTCAGGCGGATGCTCCCTACCGAATGCTGCCGCAGGACCTGCAGAGGCTGTACGTTCGCAACAGGGCCGGCAAGATGGTGCCCTTTGCCTCGTTTGCATCCGGCCACTGGACAAGCGGCCCTCCGCAGTTGGAACGATTCAATGGTTTTCCATCCATGAACATCTGGGGCCAGGCGGCGCCCGGCAGGAGTTCCGGCGAGGCCATGCGGGTCATGGAAGAGATCGTCCCGAAGCTGCCGCAGGGCATCGGTTACGATTGGACCGGGCTTTCCTACCAGGAGCGTCAGGCCTCATCTCAGACGGGCATGCTGTACGGTTTTTCCATTCTGGTCGCGTTTCTGTTTCTGGCGGCTCTGTACGGCAAGTGGGACATTCCCATTGCGGTCCTGCTGATCCTGCCGCTGGGGGTCATCGGCGCGTTTGCCGCTTCGTCGCTGCGCGAATTGCCGAGCGACGTCTATTTCCAGATCGGGTTGCTGAACACTCTTGGGCTGGCCACCAAGAACGCCATTCTGATCGTGCAGTTCGCCATGGCCGGCGTGGCGCGGGGTGGCCGCTTGATCGACGCGGCGCTCGACGCGGTCAAACTGCGGCTGCGGCCGATTCTCATGACGTCGATGACGACCGGCTTGTCTGTGCTGCCTTTGGCCTTCAGCACGGGCGCCGGTGCAGGCGCGATGAAAGCCATCGGCACGGCGGTATTGGGCGGCATGGTCACCGGCACCGTCCTGGTGGTCCTCTTTGCGCCGCTGTTCTATGTGCTGATCGAGCAGACCTTTGGCAAATGGAAACGAGCTTAAACTGGGTTGATGAAATCCTTCAGGAACTCGCAATATGAATAGACAGGTTTGTTGCACGTTGGCTGCCATAGCCTTTTTTGGGGGCGGGTGTAATATGGCCCCGCAATATACGCGGCCGGAAGCGCCGGTCCCCGCCGACTGGCCGACAGGTTCGGCATACAGGGACGCCCGATCCCCGGACGATGCCCCGGCCGCCGCGGATCTGAGGTGGCAGGAGTTCTTCACCGACCCCAAACTTCAACAGATTATCGAGACCGCCCTTCATAATAACCGCGACCTGCGGCTTGCCGCGCTGAACGTGGAAAAGGCGAGAGCGCTCTATGGCATTCAGCGTGCAGAGATGTTGCCGACGGTTTACGCTGCGGGTTCGGCAAGCAAACATCGGGACTCGGCCGATTTTGTGCCTTCCGGACAGTCAAGAACGACGGAGCTGTACGATGTGAATCTGGGAATAGTGTCGTGGGAGATTGATTTCTTCGGCCGCATCCGCAATCTGCAGGAACAGGCGCTGCAGGAATATATGGCGACAGAGCAGGCCCGCCGCAGCGCACAGATCGCTCTTGTGTCGGAGGTCGCCAGGGTTTACCTGACCATCGCCGCCGACCGGGGCAGCCTCAATCTGGCTCGCTCCACTCTTGAGACGCAGCAAGGCGTCTATAACCTGGTTCTGCGGCAATACGAGCTTCAAGTTGCAAATGAAATGGATCGGCGCCGGGCGCAAACCCAGGTGGATACCGCCCGCGGAGATGTTGCACGTTTCACGCAACGGGCAGCCCAGGGCCACAACGCATTGAACCTTCTGGCGGGTTCGCCGGTGCAGGAAGATCTCCTGCCGACGGATCTGGCGAGCGTTACTCTCCTGAGGGATGTTTTCCCGGGCTTACCTTCCGAAGTGCTTCTCAGGCGGCCGGATATTATGGCCGCCGAGCACCAGCTCGAAGGGGCCTACGCTTTTATGGGGGCCGTCCGGGCCGCCTTTTTCCCACGCATCGGGTTGACCACCGTCTTGGGAACCGCAAGCGATGACCTGTCCGGCCTGTTTGCCGCCGGTTCGGGCACATGGAGCTTCACACCCCTGATAACCGTGCCCATCTTCGACTCCCGCACGTGGGCTGCACACAGAGTCAGCAAAGCCGTCCAGGATATCGCGCTGGCACAGTATGAGAAGGCCATCCAAACAGCTTTCAGGGAAGTAGCCGATGTGCTCGCGGTGCGAGGCACGGTCGATCAGCAAGTGGCCGCGCAACAGTCCGTCGTCAATTCCGCGCAGACGATTTATGATCTCTCACTGAAACGTTACACAAACGGAATTGACAGTTATCTGAGCGTCCTCGACGCACAGCGGTCGCTTTATGGCGCGCAGCAAGGGCTCATTTTCCTCCACCTGGCCAGACTTGCCAACGAGGTAAGAGTATACGCCGTCCTTGGCGGCGGCGCAGAGGATGTCAAGTTATCCGAGGTCTCTTTGAAGGCAGGCGATTGAAAGACAAGAAGACGCAACGCCCCGCCAACGGCGCTCCCTTGTTTTGAAACAGTGCAACAGTGTGCCGACGCAGTCGCATATGACGGAAGGCAACACTGGACTTGCCCCCATCGCAAGGCACGTCTGGGCTCCGCGCGGTCGAAGACCCCGTGCACGTATGGAAACTCTTCGCGCAGGAACTGGGAGGTCCCATGTTCGGCCTTACATCAAGATGGCCGTAGGGCCCGCACTGTGAATCCGATGGGAGCAAGGCAGTGATGCACGAAATGGGAAGTCGGACAGCCCCATTCCTTTCATCCCCCTGCGTACGGACTTAACCTCATCGAAGCATATCTCAGGCAGTGCCTCCCATCCTTGAGGCCCTGCCGCAGCCACCTGATAGAAAAGAAAGGCCGGAGGTCAATCTCCCCTCCGGCCCGTTTCGTTACTCTGTGTTAAACTCACTCGCTGTGTTACAGCGTCCTGCGTCTGCGAAGCCAGCCAACGACACTGACGCCGATACTACCAAGCAACAACGCACCCGGGGCCGGAATAGACGGGCCGTTCACAAACGACTCGCTGCCGCCGCCATCAAAACCCTGAACACGAATGCCGATTCTCAGACTGCCATCGACACCCCCTTGAGCAAGGCCGAGTTCCAAGGCAGACAAGACATCGCTATACTTCTGGTCCGCAACAAGATTAAAAACAATGCCCAATTGCTCCTCGGGATTGACACCATTTGGCTGCACCGGAGAGTCAGAGTCCGCCAAGAATCCTGCGGTCGTATTGAAGCCAATTGCATTGCCACCCGTTAAGTTTCCCGGCGTCGCACCTTGGCTAAATTTAACTCCGGAACCATTGATGATTGACGCTATACCCAATAATGTGCCGTCATCGAAATAAACAGCGGTTATAGACGAAGCCGATGGGCCGGTATTCCTAAACGTGAAGAGAACCTGCCCGCTTCCATAATCACTGACGTCGACAAATAACTGAGCCTCTCCGATAGCCGCATCGGCAGCCTTGTTGTTGCTGATACATTCGAAACCGTAAGTTACGTTGGCCTGTACCGAGCCGGTTGTCAGGGCGCAAAACGCCAGAGCTATTAGTGATATCCCTATCGTTTTATTCATTATTTTCCCCTTTTTTCTTTTTTTTCTCCCCTCTGCCCCGCAGGGCGTAAAGCCCCGCGGGTCAAGGAGAATTCAACTTTTAAAGTGTTCTGCGTCTGCGAAGCCAGCCGACAAGGCCAACGCCCATCGAACCAAGCAGCAACGCACCCGGAGCGGGAATCGGCGAAACGGAAGTGTGGAAAGTGTCTGCCTGATTGTCTGCTACTTCATTTCGTATCAGCAGAGCAACGATGTCGCTTCCAGTTGCTGTCAGACCCGTAATATCGAGCGTCAAAGAACCTGATCCACCTTGCGCCGCAAGGGAAACCCAGGCAGATTGTACGCTGATCGTACCGTCAGACGCATACAGTGCATAACCCCAATTTTGGTTATTGTCGTTTATGACAACCAAGCCAACATCAGTAGGGCTATTCGTGAGCAAATCAACCGTAGCTCCCAAGGCAACAACGCCGTCATTTCGGACGCCATTCAACGTGTAGCCAACCTGACCCCTCAGCGGAGTCGTGCCATCAGTATAACTGCTGACCGCAGTATCTACGGTAAGCACGTCCACGTACGTAGCAGTTGTCAGCGGAACTATTATTCCAAAGCTTGACAGTTCAGCCACAGAAGGCGTGAAGGTGGGCGCCGCCAAACATGGGACGGCCACTAGGGCGAACAATACAACTATTGATTTTAGTTTAGTCATTTGAATCTTCCTTGTAATTAGGTTTTTGCTTTTGACTTTGTATTCTCTGCACACAAGAGTGTCTCGCGAGTTCACTCTTTGTGCGTGTTTTTTGAATTTACAGGGAACGTGCGGGAGGGCCTCTGGCGAGATTTTGGAATGTGAACGCTGGTGAAAAACGTACTAAGTGCCCGGCTGCGCCGGCCGGGCACTCGTTTGCCATATCCTGCCAGGGACTGGCGATAATTGCAGACGCCAAGCTGCGCCCATCCGTCGCGAGATCCCGCCGGCTTGCTTTGGCGTTCATACTCGAAGTGAATGTGCTCGCGTGGTCGGGGATTGCCGCCAGTTTGTGCAGGAGGCCTGCGTAGCTGGTTTGTTCGTCGCGGCCTGTCGGCTGCGGCCCGGTGATAAGTGATAAGGAGAGGCATTGATTTTGCGTGGTCTGCCGCGATGTGCGGGCACAGAGCCTTTGGGCGAGTTGCGGCAGGGTGTGCATGCCCGCCTGGCCGAGCCAGATCAGGCCGGCGGCGAGCGCCAGCCATGCCCGGCGGTCGCGGGCGAGCGATACACAGAAGAAACCGAACAGCGTCAGCGCAATCGCCGCGGGAACGGCGGGGAGCGTCAGCGTCTGCGCACTTGCCGCATCGCTGAAGGGGTGGGTGCAACCGGCCGGGTCGAGCACCTGCCTTCCGATGTCGGCAAGACGGGCTTCGGATGCGTCGCCGAAGGCGGCCGTTACACATAAGGCGGGATCAAACGCGGAGGCGTCCTGCGGGAATGCAGGCGCAGCAGATGCTGCGCCCCTGCCGACGGTCTCGGCCGTCTGCACAGCGCAGGCACACGCGGCGGCACAAAGCACCACCGCCACGCAAAAGCGTTTTCTCGCCGCCCCAATTCGCACTGGTCCCGCTCCGGAAAAATGCTTTTCAAAACTCTCGACTCAGCGTGCCCGTATCCCGACAGACCACAAGCCGTCTGTCCAAAAGGCAAAGGGGAAATCCCCCCTCCACTGGGACCAAACACGCAAATTCACCGATAACAATGCTCTAAGTATAGCTTTATCGGACGGGCTGTCTATAGGTAAGATTACCTATTTTGCAAAGTTTTTCACCCTCATTGTGACCCCCCTCAGGACCTGATCACATGCTCTCACCTGCCCGACTATGGTAGGGTATACCGCTTCCGCGTTACCCCTAAAGTGGTATGCGCCTGCGCATAAAAAAATCCGCACCATACAGGCACGGACGTGTGTTACATTCGAGATATGCGCGGCCTGGCCGCCGAGCCGCTTAGTGCGGGCCGGCGGCGGGCCGTATCGAGCCATTAAAAAATGTGTCGGAATCCTCCACGAATCGCAGAAGCATCAGGATCTTGTTTTCGACCCAGGTCTTTCTGTAAATGTTTCGCACGTGGACCTTTACGGTCCCGATAGTGATCCGGAGGGTTTCGGCAATCTCCTCATTGCCGCAGCCGCGACATATCAGTTTGGCGACCTCCAGTTCGCGAGGCGTAATCTTGTACCGCCTTTGCAGGTAATCCCACCTGGCTTTATCCAGTAGTACGATCCGCGGCTTCTGCATGGCCCCAAGGGCATGGTTCGGCTCAAATTGTCGCGAGGCTTCCGCCATGCATCGTCCTAATTAACCAGTCTATCCAGAAGCGCTTCGGCTGCCTTCAGATCTTCGCCGCCAAGGCCGCCGTGCTCGATGGCTTTTCTCACGTGATCGATGGCTTCCTGTTTGCGGCCCATCTTCTCATAGGTCTGGGCCAGATGCAGAAGAGAGCCTGCCCGCCCCGGCGCGTGCTGCGGGTACAGCTTTAGACATTTGTTGAATTCCGCCGCGGCCTTGTCGTATTCGCCGGTCCGCAGGTAGATCATGCCGCTGGTATCGATCAGGTCGATATAGTTGGGATTTACGGCGAGGCCCTGGTTGACGAGTTGGCGGGCCTTCGCATATTGCTTCTGCTCTTCGCACAGTATCCAGGCGAGGTTGTTGAGCACCACCAGCCGCTCCGGCTCGATGTCGAGGACCTTCTGATAGTAGGTCGCCGCCTCGGTTGTTCGGCCCTGCATGTGCATGAGCAAGGCCATCGTGTTAAGGGCTTCGACCGACCTGGCGTTGACCGCCAGGACCTGCGTGAGAATGCCTTCCGCGGTCTTCTTTGCCTCGTCAGGGGCATCTTCGTTTGTGATCAGTCCCTGCACGATTGTGTTCACCACCCCCGCCGCGTCGAGATGCCGGCCGCACCAGTCCACGGCGACGGCCGTCAGTTCCGACCATGCCTTGCGTTTGCCCAGCACCTGCGTGTGGGCGACGACGATGGACGCGTCATCGGGCGCCGCGGCATAAAGGGCGTCGAATTTCTGGCCGGCCTCGGGCATGCGGCCGCTCTCGTAGAGGGCAACCGCCAGGGCGATATCGAGTCGGCGACGGTTCGCTTCGGCGGTTGAGGCGAGTCTCTGCTCCAGAAACTGGATGGCTTCCTGAGACTGACCGGCCTGCACCTGCGTCATCGCCAGGTCAATGGCAATCTGCACGTCGTCGGGATGCTCCCGGGCGAGTTGGCGGAGCGTGCCGAGGGCCAGTTCCGGAGATCGGGCAGCTTCGATGTGCGCCTTGATCATCATCAGCGTCCGGTTCTGCGGCAGGTGCATCAGGCCTTCGGTCGCCGCATCAAAAGATTTGGCCAGATCGTTGCGGTTCAAATAGACCGTAGCCAGCAGCGCCCAGGCGCGTTCGTTTGCGGGGTTGAGCCGGACCACGCCGCGAAGTGTTCGCTCCGACTCGTCGAGCGCCGGCGCGGTGCCCTGCTGCATCAGCATCGTCGCTTTGGCAACGAGCAGATCGCCGTCTTCGCTTCTGGCCTGGAGCGCCTTTTCCATGAGCAGTCGGCCCCGCTCCATCCGCGCCTTGTCCGGGGCGGCGAGCAGCAGAAACACCATCTGCTTCTGTGCGCTGAAATCGTCGGGCACCATGGCGAGTGCCTTGTCGGCAGCGGCAATCGCCTCGTCGAGTTCGCCGATCGTTCGGTGAAACTCGGCCTTGAGCTGCATGTTGCGCGCGTTTTCCGGCTCCATGCCGATGGCCCTATCCATGTCGGCCTTGGCCTTGTCGAACTCAGCGAGCCGCACGTACGCCCGGCTTCGCAGGATGTAGGCCGCCGCGCTGTTCAGCCGGCCGATCATTTCATCGCACAGCTTCAGAGCCTCTTCCCGCTTGTCCTCCCGGATACTCAACTCCACCAGACCCGCGGCCGCGGGCATGTAATCGGCGTCCTGCACCCGCAACTGACCGAGCAGTTCGCGGGCTTTCTGATGGTCGTTCTGAAGCATGCGGATCAGCGCAAGGGTGAAGCGGTCATCTTTGTTGTCCGGATCGCCGGAGAGCAGGTTTTCCAGTAGCGCCCCGGCCGAATCATACTCGCCTTCGCGTTCATGCCGGCTGAGCATCAGGCGTGACAGGCGGTCGTCCGCCGCGTTGACGGCATTGCTGCGCACGGCCCGGTCGAGGATCGCATCGGCTTGTTCATAGCGCTGGGCCCTGTAGAGCATCGCCACGGCGGGTACGATGACGTCAACGTCGCCGGGGGCCCGCTCAAGGGCCTGCGTATAAACCGAGATCGCCAGATGCTGGCGGCCGGCCCGTTCATAACAAGCGGCAAGCAGCCGTCGGCTCATCTGATCTTCGGGATTGGCGGCGATGTTTTCTCTCAGCAGGGCCACGGCCTGGGGCCACTCCTGATCGAACGCCGCGGCATCGAGCGCAAACCACAACGCAGCCTGCTCGTAACGCCATTGCCAGCCCTGCGGGCCTTCCACCGTCTTGATGCGGTCGATCAGCGCTTGCAGCCCGTCCGTCTGGCCGAGTGTGCGCCGGTACGTCAGAAGCTTGCGCATGACCGGGACGTCGTTCGGCAGTTGCTGCGACACGGTGTGCATAAGCTCGGTCGCCTTTTCGATGCTGTTGGTCCGGGCATACACATCGGCCAGCAGCAGATTGAGCGAGCGGACGTCCTCAGGCCGCTGGGCCCGCGACAAGGCGCTCGTGAGCACGGTGCGGCACTGCTCGTAATCGCCTTCGCCGGCGAGCAGATTGACCATGTACGACACCGCCAGCATCGACTGCGGGAAGTCCCGCATAACGCCGTCGAGCGCCGTCATCGCCTCGGCCGTCTGCTTGCCGGCGACGAGGACCTCGATTTCTATGAGGCGCGGCTGGGTTTCTTTCGGGTACTGCGTCTTCAGGTCGGCGACGATTTCGGCGGCCTTGTCCAGACGTCCCCGCTGCATGGCGGCGTAGACCCTCATCACCTTGACGCCCATGACGTCTTCAACGCTTTCGTCGAGTCGCTTCAGATCGTTTTCAACAGTGTCCCACGCGGTGCTGTCGGCCGGCGTTTTCTCGGCGGCGAGGCGGCGTATCTGTGCCTGCAGATGGATCAGATGCCCCTCCACCAGCGCCGGCCTCTGCAGGGCCAGCGTCCTGCCGTGTTCGGCGGCTTCGGTGTACCGGCCATTATCGGCCAGCAGCCGCGCCAGCAGGGCCCGTGCGCGGTAGGCGTTTTCGTTCTTGTTGACCATGCTCCGCAACTGCGCGATCGCCGACACCCGGTCGCCTAATCGCACGAGCGCCGACGCCATCCGCAGCTGCACCTGTTCGGACTGCATGCCGAGATCCGTCGCCTGGCGGTACCTGGCCAGCGCGTCGGCCCACAACCCCTGCTGCTCGGCAAGGAGACCCTCCAGAAAGGCGATCATGGACGATTCGCCGTCGCCCTTTCTGAGCCGCTCGATACAGTCGGCCGCCTTTTCATAGTCGCCGGTCCGGACGTACAACTCCGTCGCCACGGGCATAAAACTGAGCACCTCAGAAGTCAGCGATGCCAGGCCCTCGTCGGCGATCTGCCGTATCTTGTCGGTCGACTGCGAACGCAGGGCGAGGTTCGCCCACGTCATCCACAGCCCTAATGATGAAGGGTCCTGGGCCCTGGCGGCAGCCAGATGCGTCTCGGCCTGCTCGACCTGGCCCGCCTTGAGAAATCCCTCGGCCAGCGCCAGCCGGATTCGCATCTCGGACACATCCTTGCCCTGGGCCGCCTCGAAGTCCGCCAGAGCGTCCTTGTTGCGGTCCTTTGCAAGGAAGTAGAGCCCTCTGAGCAGCAGAGCGTGAGCCGACTCGGGATTGTTTCGAATGGCCTCGTTGTACCAGTATTCAGCGCCCTGCGGCATGTCCTGCGGTCTCTGCTCGGCGAGTTCCGCCATCAGCCCGTATGCAGTCACCGCCGACGGATCGTCCTTGATAATCGCGCCGAGTTCCTTTGCAGCTTCTGGGAACTTGCGCTGCTTCATGTAGGCCGTCGCCAGCATGCGGCGTATCTCGTGGTCGCTGCCCTTTTCAAGCTGCTGCGTGGCGATCAGTTCCGCCTCGCTGGCGATGTTCATCTGCAGGTAGAGCCCGATGAGCTGAACGGCCGCCTCCCGGCGGACGGCGTCGAGTTCGGGGTCCTCGTCCAGACGCAGCACGCGGCGATATGCATTGATCGCCTGGTTGATATTGGGCCCCTTCGCAGGCCGCCGTCTCAGTTGGGACTCGGCGTACTTGTTCAGGATCTCCGCGTCGTCTCCGGCGACGCCAAGGTACCGGCCCAGGTTGCTGGCCGCCGCATCCCAGTCTTTCGCGTCGTACGCGGCCAATCCCAGGTTGAGCCCTTTGCCGGCACGCTGACCGCGGTTCCACTGGCGCAGCCCGACCGCAGCCACAGCCAGCACCACCACCGCGATGAATAAAACAACAATCAGCTTCCAGTTGATTCGCACTCGTGCCATCGTATCCGTCCCCTGTCAATAACTCCTGCTGTGCTATTTTAAGAAAAGCGTCTTCTCCGACTCCCCCGCTCCCTCATTCCCGCTAACAGCTAATCGCTAAAGGCTAAGAGCTAAGAGCTAACGGCTGCCCCTAGAACTGATCCACAAAATCGTTGATCAGCTTCTGCGCCGTCTTCCAGAATATCCAGAAATCCATCCCGAACGACAGTTTTCTCACGTACGTGCTGTCGTAGTGCACCCACTCCTGAAAATCCTTTCCCTCCTCGCGCGTGCGGCACAGTTGCCACAGCCCGGTAATGCCCGGCCGCACCGACAGCCGCGCGTACCGCCATTGGGGGCAGCCGGCGTTTTCATGTTCCGGCGAGGGCCGCGGCCCGATCACGCTCATCTCCCCGCGGAGCACGTTGATGAACTGCGGAATCTCGTCGAGATTCGTATCCCTCAGAAACCGCCCCACCGCGTTGACCCGCGGATCGTTTTCCATCTTGAACTGCGGCCCGTCGACCTGATTGACCGCCCGCAGCTTCTCCTGCATGCCCTCGGCGGTGGGCACCATCGTCCGCAGTTTCAAGCAGTCAAACGCCTTGCCTCCCAGCCCCTGCCGGCGCGCCCGGTAGAACACCGGGCCGGGCGAACTGAACTTGATGGCCGCGGCGACCACCGGGAAGAACGGCACAAACAACAGCAGGATGGCAGACGACGCCGCGACGTCGAACAGCCGCTTGATGTATCGCGGGTAAGACCACGTCCGCCACGTCCTGAAATAGTCGCGTTCGAAGCCGCCGTTTTCCGCAAAGTTCCGTAGAACATGTTTACGGCGCGGCGTCTCAACAGCGCCATTGCCCTCAAAGGCCCGGCTGTCTGTTACCACGCGGTCCCGGACCACCGCCCCGGCCGGGATGTGCGCCTGCCGCGCGACGATCGCGCCTTTGACGATCGCCCGGTCGCCGATGTGTACACCGTCGCCCAATACCGCCGGCCCCACGATCACCGCCCCGTCGCCGATGCGAACGCCTCGGCCGAAGGCAGCCGACCCAACGATCCGCGCCCCTGCGCCAAGCGTCTCCGGACCCTGCCCGCTGCCGCGCGATGCGGAAGGACCCATGACGTGCATCAGGCCCAGCAGGCCTTCTTCGCTGTCGAGGTCGAGCACACTGCCGGCCGCCCTCAGACTGATGACCTTAAGCGCCTGCGCCGAACAGGCCGCCGCGAATCGCGCAAAATCATTCGTCAGCGCCTTGCCCGGCAGTATCTTGCGGATCGCGGCGTTGCGGATGAAGATCCGGTGCGGCCAGTCCTTCGGGATCTCGCACAGTTCGACGCCGTCGCCATAGTACCGCCTCCAGCCGACGATCTCATTGTCGCGCGTCGTGCGGATCTTTTCATGGTAGCCGGCCAGCCCGGGGTCCAGCGTCACGCATACGACGTCCGCCGGGGTCTCCTTGACGTGCTGTTCGAGCCACTCGTGGTTCGCCTTGCACAGCGACGCGCCGTTTGATATCACCAGCCACTCCGCCCTGCCGTCGCCGTCGAGCGATGCAAAATCAATAGCCGCCTTGCGGCCATAGCGGATAACGGGAACGTCGGCGTTGCGATGCGCCGATTGCCAGTGCCGGGGAATCGCAAACGTCGTCGTGCGGTCGCCCCTTGCGGCCAGATGGGCGTCCCAAACCATGGCGCAGAGCCGCTCGTCGGCCAGCGCAAACGCCAGCCGCTTCTTCCCCTTGCCCTCACAATCGCGAAAAACCACCACTTCCATTAAGCTGCCTTACTCCTCGACTACTGTTTGATGCTCCACTACTTCTCCCCTCTACTTGACTACTCAACTACTCGTCTACTCGACTACTTCCCCCGAACGCCTAACCGCTCTTACTCTCCCCTCCCCCCGACGCCAGCAGCAGCCTCTTGTCCCTCTTTCGCCGCTTCGGCTGACCCTCTCCGTTTCCGCCGTAGCCGTAGCCATAGCCGTACCGGTGATAGCTCTGGCCGACCCGCACATTATTGAGCACCGTGCCGATCACGCGGATGCCGATCTGCTCCAGCCGGTCGATGGCCTCGCGCAGGTCCGGCCGCGACGTATGTTCGGCAAAGCTCGTGAGAATCACACCGTCGGCCATCTTCGCCCATACCAGCGCATCCGAAAAGGCCAGCACCGGCGGCGTATCGATGATCACATGATCGTACCCCTCGGCGATGTTCTTCATGCACTCGACGGTCTGCGCCTGGCCCAGCAGGTCCAGCGCATCGTTCGCGTTGCGGTGGTCCGAGGCCAGCACGTGCAGCCCCGACGGGCTCACCACATAGACCGACGCCTCCAGCGGCTTGCCGAACAGCAGGTCCTGCAGGCCCCGCAGGCCGCGCGGCAGATTCAGCGTCTCGGTCACGTCCGGCTTGCGGAGGTCGCCGTCGATTAAGAGCACCTTCTCGCCCGCTTGCGCAAAGCTCAGCGCCAGGTTCACGGAGAACGTCGTCTTGCCGTCCCGCATGCCCGGGCTCGTCACAACGAGCACCTTCGACCGGGGGTGCCCGTTCACGAGCCCCAGGTTCGCCCGTATCGTCTGGTAGTCGTCCGAGAGCTGCTGGCCGACCATCCGCTTGTCGATATCCTTGGCGCTGGTGGTGGTGCCGATGATCCGCACGCCCACGCGCTTGACCACGTCGTGCGTATCCCGCAGCCGCTTGTCCGCCTTGGCCAACAGGAAGGCGAAAAATCCGCCCATCCCGAACCCGCCGAATACCATCGCCCCCATCAGCTTCATCTTCTTGCTCTGCGCCGGCACGCTGCTGGCCATCTCGGCGATGGATATCCGAGCGGGCCGCTTCTGCTCCACTTCGATCTCGGCGATCCGGTCGCAGATCTGGTTGTATACACTGCGCGTCCGCTCCAGCTCCGCCTTCTTGTCGTCGATGTTGAGCTGCTTGCGGCCCATGCTCATTGTCGCGCTGTCATAGCGCTCCAGTTCTTCACGCAGCTTCTTTTCATGCTCCTGCGTCTGCGCCAGTTGTGCCTTGGCCAGCGCCATCTCGTAGTCGCGGCGGCTCTCCGTCTGGCCCTCATACCGGGCGTCGAACTGCTTGATCAGCTCCGCCCGTTTGGCCTCCAACTGCGACTTGAACGTCTCTACCTGGGCGATCTTATTCTGAAGTTCGGGATTCTTCTCGTTGAACATCTGCCGGTCGATGATGATCTGGTTCTCATACTGCCGGATATTCTGCGTCAGCGACTGCACCGTCGGGTCGGCATTGAGAAACGCCGTCTGCCGCTCCAGGCGGTCCGTTTCCGGCCGCGGTGCCGCTGTCCCGTCGGTCAGCATCTGCATACTCGCCTCCAGCGCGATCCGCTGTATCGTCACCGTGATAAGATCCTGCTGCAAACGCGCCACGGTCTGGAGCATCATCTGCTGCCGTGCGTCCAGCTCGCCCGTTCCGAACTCGTCTAACAGCCGGTTGATCTCCTGCATCTGCAGGGTAATGCGGCCTTCGAGCGTGCGCTTCTGCTCGTCTAACACATTCAGCGTACTGTCGCTGCTGTTGTCTTCCTCGGACCGGATCACGTTCATGTAGCAGCGAATGAGCGAATCGATGACCTGCTCGGCCTCTCTGGGATACCTGCTGGTCATGGCAAGATTGACAAATTCCGTCCGTCTCTCGGGCACGATAACGATCACGCCGTCCGCGACCGCCTGCCGCAGCGCGCCGAACAGATCCGGCGCATCGGCGAACAGGGTCAGGTTCTTCGGCTTGAGATCATCGGCCACGCGATTGAGCACCGTCGGACTCGCCATGCGGCCCGCTTCACTGTTCATGAAGTTCTCGTAATTGGGCATCGGCCGCTCGGAATCGGAGTCGTTGAACAGGATGCGCGACACCACCGGCGAGATACGGACGCGGCCCCGCGTATTAAATGTATCCTCCATCAGAAACCAGATCGCCGGCAGCCCGATCCCGCAGACCACGATCCACGTCCCGAGGACCACATACCACCGCCGCAGAATGGGCCCAACCAGATCACCGACCGACCCGCCCTGCGCCTCCATCGGCGTCTCAAACTGCACGATCTCCTGTCCCGCAGCCCTGTAATCGTATCTGTCTAAATCACTCATAACAAAAATCCCCAACTAAACCATGGAGCCTGTATCTCGCCTACTCAACTACTCGTCTACTCGACTACTCTCTTTCCCCCCGCTACTCGACTACTCGACTACTAGACTACTCTCCTCCCCTCCCCCCTACTAAACTACTAGACTACTCGACTACCCAACTACCCTATTACCCTACTCCACTACTCCGCTACTCCGCTACTCCGCTACTCCGCTCCTCCGCTACTTCTTCCCGACATTGTTCCTCCTCAGAAAACACCTCCCTCACGCGTACTTTTTGCGCGCTTTTTGTATTTTTTGGGCTGTTTTTTAAGGCCTTTTTGTCGTTTCGCAGCCAAAATCAGCCGCTTTCCGTCATTTTCCTGCACGTTTTAAGGCGTTTTTTCAAAACAAAACAATTCCCAAACATCCAAACCAGCCCCCCGGCCGCACAAAAACTTTTCAAAAAAACACCCCCAACCGATTTGACATTTACCAAATGTGTGCTATATTCTAACAGACAAACAAAAAAGGAGGAGGCCCAATGAAAGCAGCCGCAAAATCACCCACCCAGTCCGCATCCCCC
>JACZKQ010000048.1 GCA_014859965.1 Phycisphaerae bacterium | reverse complement strand
CCCGCCGCCGCCCCAGCCGCGCCCTCTGAAAAAGGTAAATCCGCCGGTAAGGGCCCCGAAATGAAAGAAGCCAAACAGCCCCGACAGGTCGTCGAACCCGCCGAAAAGGACAAGGGCAAGGGTGCCCCAGCAGCCGCGGAGAAGGCCAAAGGTAAACCGGTTTCAGAAGAAGGCGCCCCGGCCGCCGAAAAAGTAGGCGGCAAAGCCCACGCCCAACAGTCCAAGGCCCTCCAAAAACAACTACAACACGAGGAACAAAAGCATCTTGAACGGGTTGCCCGCTTGGAGCGTCTTCGCGAACTGGCCGAACAGAAAAACGATGACAAAGCTGTGGAGCGTATCGATCAGCTCACGCAAAAAGAGCAGACCCGTTACGAACGCAGGCGACAGACTATGCTGCAGCAGCGCGATACTGTCACAGAGAAAGCCGCCGGCGCCAAACGCGACAACAAGGCGGACAAGCAAGCCGGCTCTGATCGGAACGCCGACAAAAAGCGCGACGCCGATGCGGGTGCGGAAGAGCAGGACAATGCCGACGCAAAGACCGGCAGCGAAAAGGAATAAGATCGTCACTCAACAACAGCTATTCCATAAGGTGAACTCATGGCACGACGATTAACGGTATTACTCCTTGCGGCATGTCTCGCTCTCCTCGGCATGACCGGCTGCAAGAAGTCCCCGGAAGAGACGCTCAAGACCAAGGCCCAGTTCAAGGCCGAGGCCGACAAGGAAATCACTGAAGAGAACATGGCCGAGCATCTTGACAGCCTCGAAAAAGACATCGAGGCCGACATGGGCGACGAGGAATGAATCTCGCTTTCGGCCACTGCCCCGATGCATGAGAAGTTGCCCAAACACCGAAAAGAGCCACAGCTTCGGATGTGGGTTCGAGAGAGGCTTGTCGCCTTTGTTTATACGCAAATGATGGCGTTGCCTCCATCGGTCGGCGTTTACGTTGACTTCCGGATGATATGGCGCAAATGGGCAAGGGCCTGGCGGTAATTTTCTGCGCCCACGTATTCCAGGATCAGCGGTGCGTGCGGGGTCCGTTCGGCGGCCAGCGCGACAAACGTTGCATAATCCAGGTCCCCCTGCCCGGCCGGCACGCCGCGGTCGACGTGAAGCTTGCGGTCCTTGGCGTGGAGGCAGTCGAGCCACGGCCCCAACTGGTCGAACATCTCGGCCACGTCGTTGACCTCCAACAGATTGGCTGGGTCCAGCAGTGCCCGAATCCGTCGCGAGCCGATCTCTTCGAGGAACAGCCGTGTGCGCTTTGCGCTGGCGAAGAAGTGCCGGTGAAACGGCTCGAACAGCACCGTGGCGTCGTACCGCTCGGCCATCGCGGCCAGCTCCCGCCCCGTGGCCACCATCTGCTTCCAGACCTCCTCCTGAAAATGATGCTCCACCGGCGGCGCCGGTTTGGTTGCGTCGTAATAGTGCCCTGCTTCGGTGATAAAGACGTTGACCTTCATGTGCGCCCCGACCTGCATCATCGCCTCGAAATACGCCAGGTTTGCCTTCCGCTCCGCCTCGTCGGGATGGATGAGGTTGGTATATACCCCGATGCTGTGGATCGAAACTCCGGCCGAGCGGTAGCTGTCCGCGATTTCACGGCAACGACCCTCCTTCAGGTCCGACACGTCGTTCCGCCCGTTATACCGCCAGTAGTTGCTGTCCGTCTGCGTCAGGAATAACTGCACCGTATGCACGCCTTCCGCTGCCAACTCCCTGGCAAGCCGCGCATTGGTGTGCCCGCGAAAGTCATTCGTCGCCATGCCGATCGTCAAATCGCCTGCCCGTTTCGCAGCAGGCCCGGCCAGCGAACTCGCTGCACCCGCCATTGACACCAAACCGGCCCCAGTCCGCAGCGCCTCACGCCGTGTTATCCGCACCTCGCTCATAGTATCAATCCCTCCCTTCATCTGAGGTTTATGTTCTGTCCGCTACAACGACCAGCCGTCCCGATACGTCCTCCGCAGCCGGTCATTGGCCGTATCATTGGTGAAGCGCATCGCCGGGCCGTCCCATGTGAGCTTTTTGCCGGCGCGCATTGCTATGTTTCCTAAGAGCGGCGTCTCGGTGAGAAGGCCGCTGTGCTGCACAAAGTCGGAACCTGCCGCCGGGCCGCCGCGGCACGCATCGACCCACTCGCGGTACTGCCCCGGCGAGCGCGGCAGCACCCTCGGCGGCCGACCATACGCCTTCATCCGCGTCTCCGGTACCAATCGATTTCCCATCAGCACCCCTGCGTCGCCGACGTAAATGTCGCCTCCGATACCGCGGCCCGCCTCCAGGCCCTCCGGCCGGGGGGGCTGCTTGCCTCCGCCGAACCAGCGGAGCGTCACCGGCGGCATATCGCCCCGCGCCGGGAATTCCCACGCAACCTCGAACACGCGGGCGTTGACGTCCGGTCCGATTTCCGCACAAGACCCCTCCACGCTCACCGGATGCTCCAACTTCAACGCCTTGAACACCGTCGAGAGCTTGTGGCAGCCCATATCCCCCAACATGCCTGTCCCGAAGTCCCGCCAATCCCGCCACGTCCACGGATGGTACGCCGGATGATACGGCCGCTGGGGCGCCGGCCCTAACCACAAATCCCAATCCAGCCCCTCCGGCACAGGCGGCCTCTCCGGCGGCTGCGTCCCCCAGGCCGGCCGTGCCCAAAACGGCTCCCCAACCGTAATATGAACCTCTCGCACCGACCCAATCGCCCCATCCAGCAAATACTCCTGCACCAGGCGTGCCTCCTCCGATGCCTGTCCCTGGTTGCCCAACTGCGTGGCCACCTTCTTTTCTCTCGCCGCCACCGCAATCCGCCGCGTCTCGTCGACCGTATAGGCCAGCGGCTTTTCGCAGTAGACGTGCTTGCCGCGTCGGATCGCCGCCAAGGTGATCACTGCGTGTGTGTGGTCCGGCGTGGCCACCACAACGGCGTCGACATCCTCGCGATCCAACAGCTCGCGGTAATCGGCATAGGCCCTGCACCCTTCGTACTGGCCCTCGCTGCGCTGCCCGGCGTAGTGCCTGTCAACCAGCCGCCGGGCAGGCTCGCGGCCGCCCATCTTCTGCTCCTTGCCCTCCATCCAGTCCCATGAGATGTAGCCGCTTCCTTCGCGATGAACGTCGCATACTGCGACCACCTGTACATCCTGCAACTGCAGAAGGTTGAACAAATTGACGTGGCCCTGCCCGCCCATGCCGATGCACGCTATCGTCGTCTTGTCGCTTGGCGCAACGTGCCCCGCACCTCCCAGCACCCGCCGCGGAACGAGGGTCATCGCCGCCCCGGCCGCCAGGCCCCGCAGGAACCTCCGTCGCGATAGAACGGTAGTTTTTACTCTTTCCCGCCTTGCCTTCTTTCTCAGCATAATCTTCTCCTCGCCCTTTCTATGCGTCCGTCTTTACCCATACTCGGTCGAGCGGCTACTTCATCTCCAGTTTACCCCAGATCGATGCCAGGAAGATCACCGCCACTGCGGCCGCTGCCGCGAAGATGCTGCCGTAGAGCATGCTGCCGTAGAGAAAGTAGCCCGCCGAAAAGACGGCGCTGTAAACCGCCATGCAGCCCACTACCATACAGAGGATACCTCGCGGCAGGTCACCTTCAGTGGCCGTATGCACGATTGGATCACCGTCCTGCGCTGCTCTGGCAAGCACGGACTTCCAACCGTTGCCGCCCGGCCGTACCAACCGGTAGAATGCCCGCAGGGTCTTGTCGTCGGCCGGTCGGGTCAGCAGCGTAACAATCAGCCAACTGACCGTCGTGATGGACACACCGATGATCAGTTTCATGTACGACGGCAGAACAGCATACCCCAGCTTTGGGTAAATGACCTCAATGTACAGGGCGACGGCAAATGATACGACCATCCCCGTGATTTCGGTCCAGGCATTGATGCGCCACCAGAACCATCTGAGGATGAAAATCAGCCCTGTGCCCGCGCCGATCTGCAGCAGGATATGGAACGCCTGGAGGGCATTTTCCAGCCACAGGGCAATGACGCCCGCTAAGGCCATCAAACCGATGGTGGAGGCCCGGCCGACAAACACCAGCTTTCGCTCCGTGGCCTGCGGATTGAAAAATCGTCGGTAGAAATCGTTGACGATGTAAGAGGACCCCCAGTTCAGGTGCGACGCCATCGTCGACATGTAGGCGGCGATCAGCGACGCGACGACCACGCCCATGAAGCCGGGCTTCAAAAAAGTCAACATGGCCGGGTATGCAATGTCATCCTTGAGAATATTGTCGGCTACGTGCGGAAAAGTCGCCTTGATCGACGCCAGATCGGGAAATACGATCAGCGACGCCAAAGCCACCAGTATCCATGGCCACGGGCGGAGGGCATAGTGGCAGGCGTTAAAAAGCAGTGTCGCCCCCATCGCATTCTTCTCATTTTTTGCCGAAAGCATCCGCTGGACCAGGTAGCCGCCGCCGCCCGGTTCGGCTCCCGGGTACCACACGCTCCACCATTGCACGGCGATGGGGATGAGCATGACGGGAACAAACGTATCGAGGAACTTGAAGCCCTGGTCGGTCCTGATCACGGGAATGAGGCTGAGCTTGTCGGCCACGTTGGGATGACTGAACAGGCCGGCAAGTCCGCCGACCTCCGGCAGACGGCACGCGACCACTGCGGCGGTGACCGCCCCGAACATGGCAAAGGTGAAAAGGATAAAATCGGTTATCAGCACCGACCGGATACCCCCCAGACCGCAATAGACGACCGTGACGACCATCGCCACGAGAATAGTCTTCATCGGCGAGTAGTTGAGCAGCACGCCGCCGATCTTGATCGCCGCCAGAGAGACCGCGCCCATGATCATTACGTTGAAAAAGACGCCGAGGTAGATCGCCCGGAACGCCCGCAAAAACGCTGCCGGGCGGCCGCTGTAGCGGATTTCATAAAATTCGATATCCGTCATCACGCTGGACCGCCGCCACAGTTTGGCGTAGACGAACACGGTCAGCATTCCGGTCAAAAGAAACGCCCACCACAGCCAGTTGCCGCTGACGCCGTCATTGCGCACGATATCGGTGACGAGATTCGGCGTGTCGGTGGAAAAAGTCGTTGCGACCATCGAAATCCCGAGCAGCCACCAGGGCATGCTCCGGCCGCCGAGAAAGTATTCGGCGGAACTGCTGCCGGCGCGCTTGGAAACAAGCACTCCCACCAATAGAATGACGGCAAAGAAAGCCGCCACGATGAGCCAATCGATCATTTGTAACGCCATGAATGTGCTCCTTCAACGCCTCATGTGAATTATCGGGTGTTGCTCCTGAAGAACGCGATGGTCTGTCGCAATCCTTCCTCAAAGTCGCCGCCGGGAACGAAACCGGCTGCGAGCAGTTTGTCGATGTTCGCCTGGGAATGTTTGACATCGCCGGGCCGCGGCGGTGCGTATTCGATTTTTGAAGTGGAGTCTGTCAGCTCGATGATTTTCTCGGCGACTTCTCGGATTGTCTGCCGCCGGCCGTAGGCGACATTGTACACGCCGGTGACATTTTCATGCGTCGCCATGTACACGTTGGCGGCGACTATGTCCTTCACGAAGATGAAATCGCGCGTCTGCGTCCCGTCGCCGAAGATCATGATCGGTTCATTGCGAATCGCCCTGTGGATGAATATGGGGACTGCCGCCGCATACTGGCTCTTCGGGTCCTGGCGCGGGCCGAAGACGTTGAAATATCGCATACAGGCGGTTTTGAGCCATCCTTCGTCGTGGAATATCCGGCTGTAGTATTCGCCGTCAAGTTTCGTCACAGCATAAGGACTCTTGGGCTCCGGCAGCATGGTTTCGATCTTGGGCACGGTCGGATTGTCGCCATAGTTGGCGGCCGAGGAACTAAAGCACAGTTTCTTGACACCCGCTCGCGCGGCTTCCTTGAGCACGTTCAGCGTGCCTGTCGTATTAATTTCGACACATTCGAGAGGTTTATCCATTGATTCGGGCACACTGATCATTGCGGCGAGGTGAAACACGTAGTCCACTCCCTGAACCGCTCGCTTGACAGTCGGCCGATCGCAGACGGACCCTTCGATGAACTCCACATTGAACTTAGCTATATTGTCACCGTAGCCGCTGCGAAGGTTGTCCAGCACGCGCACCTCGGCGATGTTGCAGAAATGTTCGACAATGTGACTGCCGATGAATCCGGCTCCGCCGGTGACCAGAATCCGCATGAAAATGCTCCTGAGATAAGTGTTCGATATCAGGCTAACCGGTCAAAAACCGAATCGACCAGAGCGTTCATCCTGTCTTCCTGCGAGATGATCGACTGCATCAGTTTCATCTGCGTTCGGGCGCGGTCGAGATTGTGCCCCAGCCGGTGTATCTTATAGTAGACGTCGCCGGCCAAATGGTCGCTGCAGAACCGCATCATCTGTTCGAATGTAATGAGTTTACCGGCAAAGGTCAGGTATTTTCTTTCTGTCGGCGTCAGAAATGAGTGCGTTTGCCGGACGAACCCTTCGGTTATCATCTCGAACATGTCCATTCGCATGATGACCTTTGACAAGTTCCGCTCGTCTTCATCGGCGGGATTCGTCGCCGTTCGCACCATATCGCCGAAATCATACAAGGAAAGGCCCGGCATGACCGTGTCCAGGTCGATCACGCACACCCCCGTGTGCGTATCGTCGTCGATCATGACGTTGTTAATCTTGGTGTCGTTGTGGGTGATGCGCAGGGGGATCTCGCCGGTGTCCACATGTGCGAGCAAGGTGCCGCAGATTTCGGCATTTTCTGCGATGAAATCGATTTCCGCCCGACAGTCGGCGGCGCGGTTCTCCGGATCTCGCGCCAGCACAGCCTGGAACGCCTTCAATCGTTTGGGCGTGGTGTGAAAATCGACGATGGTCTCGTGAAGCTGGGGCCCCGGCAGATCGGTCAGCATGCGCTGAAACCCCCCGAACATCGAGGCGGCTTCGCGGGCCAGTTTGGGGGATTCGAGTATATCGTACGTGACGGCGTTTTCAATGCGGTTGTATACTCTCCAATAATTGCCCAGCTCACACCGGAACACTGCGGCGTCATCGTGAGTGCCTACGACCGTAAGTTGTCGGGACGCCAGATGTGATCCTTGATTGGTAAGCGTTTGTTGAATATGTGCGGTTACGCGGCGGATGTTGTCCATCATGGCGACAGGATCGGTAAAGACCTGGTGATTGATGCGCTGCAGAACATAACGGGACGTGCGTTCGCCGGCCCTGCATGTCAGGCCGTACGTATCGTTAATGTGTCCGCTGCCCAGGGGGCCGGTGTCGACGAGTGCCCCGTCAAGCTGAAACTGTGACGCAATTGATCGAATGTCGTGTTCCATTATGTCTGCCAGAGTCTCCGCGGATAAGTCCCTGCGTCGATCAACTCGGCAATACGGCGGCGAGCGATCGGCATGTCATTTCTGTAGGTGACGCCGAACCACCTGTCGTGGGTCGGCAGCACGTTCACGGCGGCCTTATGACGCTTGATCAGGTCATCGATGATCAGTGTGATGAACATCTCCGCCCGGGCATCGTGACCTTGCTGTTCAAGAAACCGCGCAAACCCCTGCGAAAGATGGTCGAAGAACGACGGATGAAAGCCCCAGAGGTTCATGGATACGATCTCGTTGCCGGTGAGGGCATGCGATACGCCGGCCTGATCGATATATCGTGCGGCATTGCCGTTCTTCTCAATGGCGGTCCGCTCGATGATCTCCTGCAGGTATCCCCGCTCGTCGCACCGACAGACACCGCGGGCGACCGCGCCATGGTCGCTTAACGTGTTGCCCAGTGTGAACCCCGCCATCGCATACTCCGCAGGCGAGATGCGATCGCCGCGGAGGAAATCCGCCATTACCTTGAAGGAATCGATGCCGTAATAGTCGTCTGCATTGATGACCGCAAAGGGATCATTAATGACATTTTTTCCCACGAGAATGGCATGGCCCGTTCCCCAGGGTTTTTCGCGATCGGCGGGCAATTTGAAATTGCCGATCTCGGAGTCCATTTCCTGATACGCGTACGCCGTTTCGACAGCGCCGTTGAATTTGTTGCCGATCTTTTCCCTGAACGCATCTTCGAAATAGTGCCGGATGACGAACACCAGCTTGCCGAAACCGGCCCGCAGGGCATCATGGATCGAATAGTCGATAATGATTTCGCCATTGGGCCCGACCGGGTCGATCTGTTTGAGGCCGCCGTATCGGCTCCCCATTCCGGCGGCGAGAATCAGTAACGTCGGCTTCATTGTCAATCCTTAGCGGGACGTATCCTTAAAGCCATTGCGAAACGCCCAGCGGCCGCGTGTCCTTCCACGATCCCCGGGTAAAGTCCGGGAACTTAACCGGCGCACTGCCCTTGTTGATGGATTCTTCGCTGAGCGGGATGATCGCGCTCCACGCCACCGAATCGTAAACGTCAATGTCCGGGCAGACGCCTTTGCGGAGCGCGGTGATCAGACGATAGTCCTCGATGAAGTCCATGCCGCCGTGCCCGGCGCCTTTGGCTTTTTCTTTTGTGGCTTTCCAAACGGGGTGCTCGTACTTTTCCTTGTAAGCCTTCATCTCTTCCCAGTTATGCCCCTGGCTAAGCCCTTCGATGTGCAGGACCTCGGTGGGATACTTGCGGACCAGGCCCTTTGAGCCCTGGACGAGAAAATCACGGCTGTACGGGCGGGGCAGGTTCGTATCGTGTTTGCAGATGATGGTCTTGCCTTTTTTTGTCTTGATCAACGTGATATTCACGTCGCCAAGTGCATATTTCTGATTTCGCCACTGGCCGTAAAAGGCCTTGTCTTTGTCGTTCGTGGCGTCGGTGTATTTCTTTTCGGCGAAATCGTTCAAGCCGATGGATTTAGTGGACATAGAGACGAGCGTGTCGAACGCATCGCCGCGGTTGATGTCCATGCACCATGCCATCGGCCCGATGCCGTGCGTGGGGTACAGGTTGCCGTCACGAAGGATCGATTGGTGCAGCCGCCACATGCCCTGGTAAGCTGTCGGATGAATTTTGAGCCCGCGGAGATCATGCAGGTACCCGCACTCGCCGTGCATGATCTCACCGAACAGTCCCTGCTGGATCATATTCAGGACAACCATCTCCGTGTTGTCATAGCAGCAGTTTTCCTGCATGACACAGTGCTTCTTGGTCTGCTCGGAAGTTTCGACAAGTTTCCAGCACTCCTCTACGGAAAGCGCAATATTGACTTCCGAAGCGGCGTGTTTTCCGTTTTTCATCGCGGCCAGGCAGATGGGTGTGTGCCATCGCCAAGGCGCTGCATTGTAGACCAGGTCCAGATCTTCTTCGGCGCACATTCGCTCGAATTCCAGATCGCCGCCCACATAGCCGGTCGGCTCGGGAAACCGCGCATTGACCACGGCTTCTTTCGCCCATTTAACGCGTTCGGGGCGGATATCGCAGACGGCCGCGATGCGACAGCCCTCGATCCTGAGTAAATTGTTGACGTGCCCGGAGCCCATGTTGCCGATGCCGACGAAGCCGACCTTTATGAGATCCTTGGGGCCGGGGTCGTATCCAATCATGCCTGCACTTCCGGGCCGGGTGGCCGCTTCGGTGCATCCTGTCAAAACCGCACTGCCGGCCGCCATGCCAAGGCCTGCCGCCGTGCCCGTTTTCAGAAAATCTCTGCGCGTGAACTGATTGGCCATAAACGCTTCCCTCTAAATAGATCGGCATCTTCGAAATACGTTGGACTGTATTATAACCCCTTGCAGAGGGCAATTCAACGAAAACTGAAACCATGTCAGGCGAGATGACGGTGCGTCCTGCGCCCCGCAGTTGAAGCCGATGTCGGCAAACGAACAGAAAGCGTTTGCTCACCTGCCGTTACGGAATACGAACGGCTTCATTTTTCAGGGTTTCGGCGTCGCGAATGAGCTGGTCTCTGTCCGGAGGCGTCCAGGGGGTCAATTCAAAGGTCCATTCGTACCGGTCCTTGATTCGGGAGGGAGATACTTCGGCGAAGAAGTCCAGCGGAAACTTGTCATGGGCGGGGCGGTCGAGTTTGCGATGGGTGTTCAGGATTTCGTAACCTTCTTTGGCGGCGCGGACTTTGTAGTCGCCATACCACTCGAAACCGACCGTGACGGGCGACGTGCCGATTTCTTCGTCGTTAAGGGTGATCAAGGCGCCCTGGGGTTCGGTGTTGATGGTGAGTTTGCGGTCGACACAGCCGACGAGCAGGAGAGTGCAGGCGGCCAGGACAAGTCCGATGCGGCCCATTTGAAATCCTTTTTTGTGCGTCATGAGACATCCTCGTATCATTTTCTTTGTCTTTACGCGATTGCGGTTCGCAACAACTGGCCGGCCCCGAGTCATAGATTCACGAACAAGAGTCCGCGACCACGGTGGGGCACGATACCGCGCCGGAAAGCGGAAATCAACTATGAGATTGACATGATAACGCGCCGGGGGTAAGTTATCATGCAAAATCTGCGGGTTTTCGCGGAATTTGAGGCAAGTGAACGTTAGGTTATTGGATTGGCACGAGCGATGAAAATATCGTTGGACTGGCTGAAGGATTATGTGGACATAACGGAGGATGCCGCGGAGATTGCCCAGAAACTGAGCGACCTGGGTTTTCCGACGGAAAGTATCTCGCAAGTGGGCGAAGACAGGGTCATCGACGTGGAGGTGACGAGTAATCGCGGCGATTGTCTGAGCCATATCGGCATCGCCAGGGAGCTATCGGCAGCGCTGGGGCGCGAGCTGCGTTTGCCGGATGTGAAAGTGCCGGAGGAGAATAGAGCCACAGAGGAATTTGTGAAGGTGCGGATCGATTGTCCCGAGATATGCCGCCGGTACACGGCGCGGGTCATTACGGGGGTCAAGGTCGGCCCGAGTCCGGCATGGCTGCGCAAACGGCTGGAAGCGGTGGGGATGCGCAGCGTCAATAATGTGGTGGATGCGACGAACTATGCGATGATGGAGAGCGGGCAGCCGCCGCATGCATTCGACTTTGGCAAATTGTCGGTGGGGACGATTGCGGTCCGCAAGGCGGTCGCCGGGGAGCGACTGGTGAGTATTGATGGGACCAAGTGTGAATTGCGCCCGGAGATGATGGTCATCGCCGACGACCGTGGGCCCGTGGCGATTGCGGGTGTGATGGGCGGGCTGGACACGGAGGTGAACGATGCGACAACGACGATTCTGCTGGAGGACGCCCATTTTGACCCGGTGAGTGTGCGGACGACGGGGCGGCAATTGGGGATCGGTTCGGAGGCGGCTTTTCGCTTCGAGCGGCATGTGGATACCGATCGGACTGATTGGGCGAGTAAGCGGTGCGCGCAGTTGATTTGTGAGGCGGCCGGGGGCGCCGTTGCGCGGGGCGTGGTGGATTGCTATCCAGCGAAGGCGGAGGCGGCTCGCGTGCAAATGCGGCTTTCTCGCATGCGGGCGCTTCTGGGGATCGACGTGCCTGCGGCGGAGGTGGTACGGATTTTCACTGGATTGGGTTTTCGGCCAGAACGACAGGGCGACGATGCGGTGACTTGTGAAATCCCGTCATGGCGGCATGATGTGTCGCGCGAGGCGGATCTGATAGAGGAGATTGCACGTTCGTGGGGTTATGACAAGATTCCGGTGGAGCGGAAGATTCACATCGAAGTGGCGGCCGTCGATAAGCGGGAGCGCGTGGTCGGCAGGGTGCGGACGTTTCTGGGTGGGTGCGGGTTTTTCGAGACAATCAATATAACGTTTGTGGATGAGGCGACAGGGGCCCTTTTTGCTGATGACGCGGATGAACATTTGTCGGTAAAGGACGAGTCCCGTAAGGGATCCAATCTGCTGCGGCGGACGCTGCTCGGTTCGCTGATGGGCGTGTTGAAGGTGAATGTGAACGCGAAAAATGTGCCGTGCCGGGTGTACGAAATTGCGGATACGTTTGTGCCGGTGGGCCGCGGCGTGCTGGGGGAATTGCCGATCCAGCGGACCAGACTGGCCCTGGTGTGCGATGCGGATATCCGCGAACTTCGCGGGGTAATCGAAGGGCTTTGGGCAATGATGGTTCGCGATGTGCCCGTGGAATTCAAGCCGGAAGAGGTAAGTTGGGCCAAGGCGGGGGCGGAGATATACGTGGGGGACATGATTGCGGGTACGGCGGGCATTGTATCGGAGGAAATCCTGAAAAAGCTCGATTTGGAAGGAATGGAGATTTGTGCGGCGGAGTTGGATTTCGGTTTGCTGGTGGAAATGGCGGGGGGGTTAGCGACCGCCCGGCCGATTCCGCGGTTTCCGGCAATCGTGCGTGATTTGTCGTTGGTGGTCAATGAGCACATCCGTTGGCGCGATATTGCCGAGGCGGTAAGCGAGACGGCCCCGGCAGCACTCGAAGCGGTGGAGTTTGTGGGCATTTACCGTGGTAAACCTATAGCCGAGGGCAAGAAGAGCGTCACGGCGTCGCTGCGGTTCAGGGATGAAGATGGAACCTTGCGGCACGAGATTGTAGACGCGTTCCAAGCGGCGATTGTCTCGGACCTGGCGAACCGACTTGGAGCGGAGTTGCGGACCGTTTGAGGATAAAAACCGCCTTGGTCCTTCCGGTGATTTATGAAGGATTCCGCCACGCAAGCAGCGGGTTTGCCGATGGAGTTTTATTTAATGTCGTCAAAATGCGCTTGCAAAAGCTGGGGCCGCGACTATAATAAGACACAGTGTGTTCCATGCGGATGGGGCGGCGCAGCCCCAAGAATCCAGCCGTTGGAGGCAATCATCAACCAGTAGGAGAAGCGATATGAGCGAGATGAATGAGAAGGGTACGTCACGTCGTGAGTTCTTGAAGCATACCGGTCAGATCGCCGCGGCCTCGGCACTTGCGGGGATAGCGCCCGGTGTTTTTGCGGCGGAGAACAACACGATTAAACTGGCGCTGATCGGGTGCGGGGGCCGCGGCTCCGGGGCGGCCAACGATGCCATGTCAGTGAACAAGGGGCCGGTCAAACTGGTGGCGATGGCGGACGTGTTCGAGCACCGGCTGAAGGGCAGTTACAACAATCTTAAGCAGGCGCAGCCTGAACTGGTCGATGTGCCGGAAGACCGGCAGTTCATTGGGTTGGACAGTTACAAGAATGCGATGGATTGCCTCAGTCCCGGGGATATCGCGATCTTTGCCTCGCCGCCGGCGTTCCGATGGGTGCATTTCACCTACGCGATTAAGAAAAATTTGAACGTTTTTATGGAAAAGCCCGTTACGGTTGACGGACCGACCAGTCGTCGAATGTTCAAACTGGGTGAAGAGGCCTCGGCCAAGAATCTGAAGATAGGCGTGGGATTGATGTCGCGTCACAGCCGTGCGCTTGAGCAATTGCGTAACCGTATCCTGGACGGTGAGATCGGCGATATTATTCTGCAGCGCGGCTACCGGATGCATGGGCCGGTGGGGTTCTTCAACTCGACCGTGAAGCCGGCCGGCATCAGCGATCTGATGTTCCAGGTGCAGCGATTCCACAGCTTCCTGTGGGCCAGCGGCGGCAATTACAGCGACTTCTACATCCATCTGGTCGACCATCAGGCGTGGATGAAAAACGACTGGCCCGTTAAAGCACAGGGGCTCGGGGGCAGGCATTACAAGGTGAATGCACAAGGCGTTCCTTTTGTGGACCAGAATCTGGATACGTATTCGGTCGAGTACACTTACGCCGACGGCAGCAAGTTCCTGCTGGACGGGCGCTGCATGACCGGCTGCGCTGAGATATATTCCAGTTACGCGCATGGCACTAAGGGTTCAGCCATCGTCTCCAAGAGCGGCGACTGCGGCATGCCTTCGAGTACGTACAGAAGCCAGAACATGACGGCGGAGAACATGATCTGGGAGTCAAGGGTGCGGCGCGACCAGGGGAACCCATACCAGAACGAGTGGAACGACCTGGTGGACGCCATTCGCAGCGATACGCCGTACAACGAAATAGAGTCCGGCGTAAAGTCCAGCCTCGTGACGAGCCTCGGCCGCATGGCCGCTCACACAGGCCAGGAAATTACCTATGAGCAGATCCTCAACTCCGATCACGAGATGGCCCCGGGTCTGGACAAATTAACTGCGGAATCTCCGGCGCCGCTGCAGCCCGGACCTGACGGCAAGTATCCCATGCCTCAGCCGGGCATCACCAAAACGCGGGAGTATTGAGTAACGGCAGCGATGAGCCAGTGGTGGCGCGCCGCCTCTGCGTGAGCAGGGTCAGGTGCGACACACTGGCTCATTGTCTGCGCGCCCGTCACATCAAAAGATTGCGATATTACCCGTTGCATACGGCACTTGTGATTCAGGGGCATGCGGAAGGCGTGCCTGATTTCAACGCTTCAGCGGTGTCCTTCAGACTACCTCATTAGGGTTAGTCCCACTTCGAGATTTTTCCCCCTTGGCAAAGCGACTTTGCTACACTCCTGAAGACGCTTTGATGTGCAGCACGCTCCGCAGCAGTTTCGGTTTTGGGGGAGCGGTACCGCATTGACGCCTGTGAATGCCGGCCTCGGGAGGGCACATATAAAAATGAATAGGCATGACAACGCGGAACTTTTTCTTCAGGTGATTGTTTTTATGTAAACAGTCATTTGGCGGCGATGGGTCGTCAAAGATCATTTGTCCTGGTATGTGGAAAGGGTGTTGATGGAATTGAAAAGAAACCGCGAACCGCTTGCACCGTGCAACGACGGCATTTCAAGTCAGAAACGAACGTGCAACAAGGAGACACACCAATGAAGACAGGTACATTTCGCTTGGGGTCCATCATTCTGTGTGCAGTGTCAGGGGTTATGGCCGCATGGACTCCCGCGGCAAGCGCCGCCACGTATTACGTGAATCCGTCCACCGGCAACGATTCGTCCAGCGGCTCTTCTTCGAGCCCGTGGAAGACGATTAACAAAGCAAAATCCACGGTCAGCGCCGGCGATATTGTTAATCTTATGCCGGGGAGTTATGGTTCGGTAGCCTTTACATCCAGCGATAAGCGCGGTACGAGCAGCAGCTATATCACCTATCGCAACAATCCCGGCAGCGCTGCGCATTCGGCCCGCTTTTCTCGCATCTTCTTTAGCGGAAGCACGAGCTTTTACACTACGATCGAAGGTGTCGATGTCGAGAACACCGGCTCGAATGATGCGGCCATCAAGGTGGAAGGCGGCCAACATGTGAGGATCATCAACTGCAAGGCGCACGGGCGATCGGGCGGTGCGGGACCGACATGGGCGAACATTTACATTAAGAGCGGCAGAAATGTCCTGGTCGAGAATTGCGAGGTCTACTACAGCGGCAAGTCCGCACACGGCATTCAGATGGAGACTTCCGACACGGTTACAGTTCGGGGCTGCCACGTGCACGACATCATCAGCAGCGGCATTCGCACAAGCGACGGGCAGAATTACGTGCTCGAATATAACATCGTGCATGATCAGCGGGCCGACTGGAATCCGTCGGTTCACGGTTCCGGCTTTTCGATACACAGCCATAACACCGTAATCCGCGGCAATATCATTTACAATTACGGCAATACCCGACCGATACGTTTCTATCAATCGTGGGCGGGAGCCAACGGCTACCAGAACATGCTTGTGGAAAACAATCTCGTGTACGTGATGCCTGATTTTCCGGGTGTGCAGTGGTGGACCGAGTTTATCGACGTGGGGCCCAACAACGTTATCCGCAACAACACGTTTGTCGGCGACGTCACCATTACTTTCGCCAGCAACGCCGACGGATCGGGCCTGTCGATCTATAACAACGTGGTCACCGGCAGGCTGCAATTGGAAAGCACCAGCAAGTGGCCGAGGATTAAGCACGGCGGCAACGTGCTCGGCCAGTTGGCTTCCAGCGGCTGCGGATGGGTATGCTACTACGACAACTTCTCATCAAGCGGCTCCAACAGGATAGGCACCATCAATGTCAATACCTTCTTCCGTTCGCGGGCTGCGCATTACCCGTACTCGAACGGATATCCTTACCAGTTGGCTTCCGGAGCCTCCGCCATAGATTATGCGGTCGACAGCCAGGCGCCGTCCACGGATCTGCTCAAGCGCAGCCGTGTCGGGCGGGCAGACGCGGGCTGCTACGAATACGGCGGCACCTCGGGCGGCGGCGGCAGCACCCCGGTGAATACGCCTCCGGTGGCCAATGCCGGAGCCGATCAAACCATCGTCGATATGGACGGCGACGGTTCGGAAAGGGTGACCCTGGACGGCACAGCTTCGACGGATCCCGGCGGCAAGATCGTCAGCTACGTGTGGAAGAGAGGCACGACCACCATAGGTTCGGGCGCTAACCCCGAGGTGGCGTTGACTCTCGGTCAGCACACGATCACGCTCACGGTTACAGACGACGGGGGCCTGACGGCCAGTGACACGGTGACGGTTACCGTCGCGGACAAGAGTACGGTACTCAAAGCCTTTTGGAAGATGAATGAAAACGCCGGGTCCGTTGTCGCCGATTCTTCGACGAACACGAACACGGGTACGCTGGTTAACGGACCGCAATGGACAGGATACGGCGCACTGATGTTCGACGGCGCCGATGACTATGTCTCGTGCGGAACCGGTGCAGGCCTGAATATCACGGGCAGTTTGACGATCACGGCCAGCATTAATCCGACGAGTTTCGGCGGGAGCGGCTGGGGCAGAATCGTCGATAAGGGAACCGGCTCAACCGGGTATTCATTCTTCCTTGAAGAAGCGACCGGATCGCTGGTTTATGTGGTTTATGGCGGCGACATGGTAAGATCCAACAGCAACGTCGTCACTTTGAACAAATGGCAGCACGTGGCCGTTGTGTACGACAACGCAACCAAGAGGGCGCATTTCTACGTCGACGGCAAACCCGCCGGATCGAGTGCTTATGCGACCGCGCCGGCCAGTGCCTCGACCAGCCCGCTGAGCCTGGGCATCCGTCGTCAGGATATGAGCAGAGCGTTCCATGGCGCCATGAGCGCGGTGCGAGTGTATAACTGTCCGCTTAGCGCCGCAGGCATTGCGGAAGTCTGCGATGAGGACTATCCTTTCGCGCTGTACCCCATCGGCGACAAAGAAGTGGATGAGAATGCCACCCTGTCGTTCGAGGTGAAGGGCATCATGCCGGATGTTAAGGTGGCGATTCATGAACATAAGCTGCCGAGCACACCTTCTCTGGTGAATAACATCTTCACCTGGAAGGCGGCGTCCGGCCAGGCCGGCAAGTACGAAGTGACGTTTTCGGGGACCAGCGGATCGATACAGGATTTTGAGACGATCACGGTCACTGTCAAGCAAAAGCCGCAGAGCATCAGCGGATTGGTCGGCTGGTGGCGTTTCGACGAGATGAGCGGCACGACCGCCGGCGATGTTTCGCCCACAAACAGTGTGGGGACGTTGACCAACGGGCCGGTCTGGACCGCAGGCAAATCGGGCGGCGCCTTGAAATTCAACGGCAACAACGCGTACGTGTCATGCGGTACGCATGCCGCGCTGAACATGACCGACAGCCTGACGCTCATGGCCTGGATCAATCCCGCGACGTTCGGCGCCAACGGTTACGGCCGAATCGTGGATAAAGGCGCCAATCAGGCGGGCTACTCCTTCTTTGTCGACGAACGCGGCAGTTCCATAGCCTATGTCGTCTATGGCGGGCGCGTGGTCAACAGTGCGTCCAACGTGATCGCGCTGAACCAGTGGCAGCACGTGGCCGTGGTCTATGACAAGGCCGCCAATATGGTCCGATTTTACGTAGACGGCCAGGCCGCAGGAACCGCCGACTACACGACGCCGCCGCCTGCGGCGCCGGATCGCCCGCTTGTTATTGGAATCAGAGAGTTTAACAAGACAAGAGGTTTTGACGGACTCATTGACGAAGTACGCGTCTATAATAAGGCGTTAACCGCGGAAGAGATCAAGGGGGCTTCTACCGTGGCCGAGCAGCCCGTTGAAGTCATCATTGACAACGGTGATGCTGCAACCTCGTATACCGGTACATGGGAAGTTTCGGGCGGCTCGAATCCTTACGGTCCGGACTCGGTCTGGAGCAGGGATGGGTCAACGTACACATGGACCTTTACGCCGAAGGTAAGCGGCAACTATACGGTGTCCATGCGATGGAGCGGATGGCCTTCCCGGAGCACGTCTGTCCCGGTGACCCTCGCCCATGACGGCGGAATAGTCAGGACGAATATTAATCAGTTAGAGAATGCCGGGCAGTGGAACGTCGGCGGCCGATATTACTTCAGGGCCGGTGTCAGCTACCCTCTAACCATTACCGCGCAGGCGGATCCATCAAGCACCTGCGCCGATGCGGTGAGGTTCACACCCTGATTCTCTTAGACGCATAGGCGTTGAATCTGCAGGCAGGGCGCTCCGTCAGGGGGCGTCCTGCTTTTTTTATGTACTCCACCGAGCCATGTCAGCAAGGGCGAATGCCGCCGCACCTCTCTTCAGATTGCCGTGATCAGCAAAAGGTCAAAAGAATATTCAAGTGGAGCGCTGCATGCACCGACATGTCAAGCGTGGTTTACCAGGGGTTGAATTCGGGGGTTGACATTCAAAACAAGGTGGGTTGTGACAAAGCGCAAGACGAGTCCTATATAAACGTCGCGCCGAATGATTCGTAAAGTGTTCAGAAGCGTTCAAATGGATAAATCGATCGTAACAAGGCGAGATGTATTGCAGGTAATCGCCTCGGCGGCATTGGGAGCCGCGGCAAACAGGCTCTCTGCAAGCGAATCAGGCTATACGAAACTTTTTATCGGAAAGGGAAAGGCCATGTGGCATTCGAGTGAAATGAAAGCATATGAGAACGGCGATTACATTCTCCCGGATTTGCCTTATGACTATGATGCACTGGAACCGATGTACGACGAACAAACCCTGAGAATTCATCATGATAAGCACCACGCCGGATACGTCAACAAGCTGAATGCGGCGGTTTCAAAGCTGGAGCAGGCGCGAAAGAATAAGGATTACGGAAGCATCCAGGCTGTTTCGAACGAAGTGGCTTTCAACGGAAGCGGACATGTTTTGCACACGCTGTTCTGGCATTCCATGAAGCCGGGCGGCGGGGGCGACATGCCACCCGAAATGAAATCCGCGATGGAGCAGAGTTTCGGCTCGGTGGACGGCGCAAAGTCGCAGTTCGCCGCCGCGACAAAGGCTGTCGAGGCCAGCGGTTGGGGCGTTCTGGCTTACGAACCTGTTTCGCAGCGTATGGTGATCCTGCAGTGCGAAAAGCATCAGAATCTTACAATATGGGGCGTAACCCCGCTTCTGGTGTGTGATGTCTGGGAACATGCCTATTATCTCAAGTATCAGAACAATCGCGCCGAATGGGTGGACAACTTCATGGATCTGGCAAACTGGGAGTTTGCAGCCGAACGCTTCGAAGAAGCCAGAAGTGCGATGACGGCAGGAAGAAAATAGAACCTGCCGGAGTGGGCGCAATGAAGCCATAAGGGGCGAGTATGGGACTACTTGGATGGGCGCTGATATTTCTTGTCGTGGCGCTGATTGCCGCGGCCTTTGGATTCGGGGGTGTTGCGGCGGCTTCGGCCGCAATCGCGAAGGTTTTGTTTTTCATTTTTATAGCGGTCTTTGTTGTGTTGCTGGTGATGAGTTTTTTGTGACCGTCAGCACCTTAAAACGGCAATAGCAGTTTAATCGAGAAAGGGTATGGTGAAAAATGGGTAGCACACTGGAAAAAGACATAGAAACGCTCAAAAACGATCTGGGCAAATTTCGGGATTATCTCAATTCGACGATGTCGGATGTGGGTAACTACAGCGAGGAGAAACTGCACGCCACCAAGGAACGGCTGAAGTCCGCCATGGAGGATTTTGGCAACACCGCGCACAGGAGAATGGCGCGCATCAATGAAACGGTGTGCCATCGGTGCGGCAGCGTCGTGAAGGCCTCGCGTGAAGCGGCTACGAAGAAACCGTTTACCACGATGGCTGTTTCGTTCGGCGCCGGAGCGGTGACGGCGGCTCTTCTGGGAAGGCGAAATCATGGGTAGCATTCAGGATATTGTGGCCATCGCCAAGGACATCAGCCAGATTATCGATGATCTGGTCAACTGTCAACTCAGGCAACTGACCGAACTCTACGGGCAGATGCTCGCCAGGCTGCTGGCGTGGCTCGTGATCGCCCTGACGGCGGTCTTCCTGGCGATCGGTGGATTAAGCCTGATCATGTGGGGCGTTCATCTGGTGCTTTCACTGGTGACGGGTCCGGCGGCGTCGGCGTTTATCCTGGGTGCCTTCCTTCTGCTGATCGCCTTGATCATCTATCTGGTCGGTCGAGGCATGTTGAAGAGCTGAACAGCCAACTGTAAAAAGGAGAACTGCCATGGCGTTGCCAAACACGGAAACCCGCGTGGTCGAAAACACCAGCGAAGAGATTAACATGTGTTTACGTCGCGAACTGGAAGCTCGGATCTTGTATTTCGCCAACAATCCTGATCTGATTGATGGCAGACTTAAAGAACTGGACGCGGAGTGGGACATCGAACGGGTTCTCGAGGCCAATGCCGCCGGCCTTAGCCTTTTTGGCATACTCATGGCAAGCCGCAACCGCAAATGGCTCATTCTGCCGTTTGCGGTTGCCGGTTTCCTCATGCAGCATGCGCTCCAGGGGTGGTGTCCGCCGGTGCCGATATTTCGCAAACTGGGCATTCGGACGACCTCCGAGATCAACAGTGAACGGTACGCGCTGAAGGCGTTGCGGGGCGACTTCGACGCGATCGGTTCTGGTCAGCCGCCGGAACAGAAAGTCCAGGCCGCTCTGATTGCCGTTCAAAACGTGTGACGCGGTTTCAGGCATATCAGATACGCATCGGACGCCGGAGGAGGATTACCGCCCCTCGCTAACGGGGGGCGGTTCACGTCCGCGGGCAAGGTGTCCGTATTCAATCCTTAACCGATTTCTTCCGCGACCATGGCTTCGGAGGGATCGCCTGCGAGCATTTCCTTATGGGCGAGAATATCCTTCACTGCGTTCAAAGTAATGTTCGCAACCTTGTCGGCAACAGGCGTTTCCGGCCCTTCACGCTGAACTCCGGTGGCGGCGTAGCTTTCGAGGATGCAAAGCAGACTGATGAGAAAGCTCACAAGGCTTTCGGCTCCTTGATTCAGATTAAGACCATTCTGCATGAGCCCGTCGGAGCACCCTTTCGTCTTGAAATCGTAAACGGGGGTGCCAAGGTCGTTTTCCCCGAGAAACCAGTCGAACGCCTTCTTTTGGAGTCTCATAAACTGTTTTTCACCGGTCGCATCCCAGGCAGCCCGAAGCATCATGACCGTGGTTGTCACCTCGATGGGTTGCTGATCGAAGCGTGCCCGTTTCTGCCCGCGACGAAACCAGCCATTGCAGCCGACGAAACTGAAATGAGAGCCGTCGTAGGTATTTTCCAGGAGAAAGGCCGCCGTCTTATTGGCTACATCGATGTATTTTGGTTCAGAGATGGCCATGCCGGCGACGTACATCGCCAGGGGGAGTATCGCATTATCATAGGTGAACTCATCCTCGAACCAGTGCCAATCGTGCCCCTCAGTGCGGCGGAAATGTGCAGCAATGTCGTCCGCGGCCGAGGCCAGAAACCTTTTGATGTCGCTTGCGCCGGGGAACTGGGTCAGATAGTCGGCCATCCCCAGAATGGCGTACGCCTTGCCGCGGATCGGCAGGGCGGGCACATGGCGCACGGAGTGGTCGAAACAATCTTTAATTATTGGCAGATAGCGCGGCAGCGGGGGTTTGGCTATCACAGTGCCGAAGGCCCACAATGTCCTTCCGAGGGCCTCGTGGGGGGGGTCGTCCTCGACCCATCGGCGGTCATAGCTCATCAGGTTGTTAATGGTCCCGTCGGACTGCTGGGCATGGTATATGAACGAAAGGTAGATATCGAAAAGCCGCAGCGCCTGAGGTTCTGCGTATTGTGCAAAATACTTCGTCATGGCGACAACGGCGCGGGCGTTGTCGTCTGTGCAGTAACCGTACTCCCGGTTTGGAATCGTGAACTTGGCATGCTGAATCAGGCCGGTATCGTCAGTGAGTCTTTTCAGGTGATCCAGCGGCGGTTCCGGCACCTCGAGAATTGAAATGGCCTGTGTGGTGGTGACGGTGCGGCCGGGAATGTGCGGCGGCAACTGCTTCTCATTGAACATTTTCCAATACATCTTTCCGACAACGGGCCAGGTCATACTGCGGCCGAAGTCGTAAGCCATGCGTCTTAAGGTATTGAACTGGGTGTTGTTCCTGAGCAGGTCGATAATGGCGTCGCTCATATTCTGAGTGCTATTGAAAGGAACGAGTTTTCCGCGGCCGTCCGCGAGCAATTCTTCGGCCGCCCAGTAGGGGGTGGAGACAACCGCCTTTCCCGTGCCTACTGCGTAAGCCAGCGTGCCGCTGGTGAGTTGCTGACGCTGTTGGTACGGGGTTACGTAGATGTCCGCGGCGCAAAGGAAATTGTGAAGTTCCTCTTCGTTAACGAATCGGTTGTGAAAAATGACGTTGTCCTGTATGCCGAGTTCTTTGACCATATGCTTGAGGCTGAAACGGTATTGCTCGCCTTCGCTGCGAATGATGTCGGGGTGGGTTGCGCCCAGGATGATATAGAGAACAGATGGCTCCGCGGCGACGATGGCGGGCATGGCTCTGAGCATGTTATCGATGCCCTTGCCCCTTCCGAGCAGGCCGAAAGTAAGAATGGTCCTGCGGCCCTCCATTGCAAATTTATGTTTGTAATAACTGCTGTCGACGAATGGAAGGTCCGGTATGCCGTGAGGAATAAATTGAATCTTCTTTTCCGGCACGCCGTAGATGTCCCGGAGCATGGTGATGCCGCGACGATTCATTACGACGATCTTGTGGGACAACTCACAGAGGTCGACTGTCGCGCGGTAATAATCCCTTTCAGGTTCATCCAGAACGGTATGCATGGTGGTGATGGCGGGGGCACTGAGTCGTCGGAGGAGAAGATTGAGATGCGAGCCGGCGCTGCCGCCGAACAGGCCGAACTCATGCTGCACGGAAACGACATCGACGTGGCTGAAGTTAATGTAGTCGGCCGCGCTGATATAATCGTTTTTAACGTTGCAGCGGATCTCAAATTTGACGGGATCGCTGTATTGATAGCTGCCATTGGACTGCATGGCAACGACCAGAGGTTCAAACCCCCGGCCCCCGGCGCCCCTGATATGTTTTGTGAGATCGGACGTAAATGTCGCGATGCCGCACTGCCTGGGTGGATAAGAAGCAATGAAAGCTATTTTTTTGGCTGGCGCTCTGGCCATGGTATGCCTCCCTGCCTTAAAGTGATGATTTTTACTCCCCAATTGTAAAGGAGACGATGACTTGCGTCAAGCACAAATATCACGCAATTACTATGAAAAATTGACCTGTATTTCACATCTGCCTTATTTAATGAAATCAATGCCGTTCAGCAACCCCCGAAATCAAATATAATGCTTTTTATCGGCACAATCTGTTGACATGTTCTGTAGTTAAGGTTAGACTACTGAAGCAGTAGGAAATTAGGAGAAGCTTATGAAATTATCATCCAGAAGCCGATATGGTTTTAGGGCAATTTTGGAGCTTGCCATCGACTATGGCAAAGGACCCCTGCAGATTAAAACGATTGCAGAGAGGGAGGACATATCGAATAAGTACCTTGAGCAGTTGATTTCCCTGCTTAAGTCGTCAGGTCTGGTTCGAAGCGTGCGGGGCCCGCACGGAGGCTATGAGTTGACTCGGCCCCCGGCGGAGGTTAAGCTTGACGACATCTTCATGACGCTGGAGGGGCCGCCGATTTCCGTGGAGTGCCTGGAGCATCCGGAACATTGTCCCCGGTGTATGGATTGCGTGACACGTCAGGTATGGGCGAAAATGCAGTCGGCCATGATGGGTGTTCTCGAATCACTGACTCTGCAGGATCTTGTGGACAAGGCAAAACAGGGCGATTCGTCGGATCATTATCAGATTTGAAGGGGGTCATAACGAGATGAGCAGGATTTATGCGGATATCACGGCGACGATTGGAGAAACACCGCTGGTCAAGATCAACAAACTCGGAAGCCGAGACGCCACAATTCTGGCCAAACTTGAGGCATTCAATCCTTGCGGCAGCGTCAAGGACCGCATTGCTCTGGCGATGATTGACGAGGCCGAACGCAAGGGACTTGTAGGCCCAAGCACGCTCATTGTAGAGCCGACGAGTGGCAATACCGGCATCGGTCTTGCGCTGGTGTGCGCAGCGAAGGGGTACAAGCTGAAGCTGACGATGCCGGAGTCGATGAGTGTCGAACGGAGGAAGCTGTTGCGGATACTTGGCGCCGAGATTGTGCTGACGCCGGCGGAGTTGGGGATGCGCGGCGCGGTTGATGAAGCGGAACGGATAAAGAAGGAAAATGGAAACGTTTTCGTGCCGCAACAGTTCACAAATGCGGCCAACCCTGACGTGCACCGGCGCACCACAGCCGAGGAGATATGGAGCGACACGGACGGCAGGGTGGACGTGTTCGTGGCGGGAGTGGGAACAGGCGGCACGATCACCGGGTGCAGCGAGGTGCTCAAGACCCGCAATCCGGAGGTCCGCGCTATTGCCGTGGAGCCGTCGGACTCAGCGGTTCTGTCAGGGGAGCGGCCGGGGCCTCACAAGATTCAGGGTATCGGTGCGGGATTCATACCCGACGTGCTGAATCGCGATCTCATTGATGAGGTGTTCAAGGTGACCAACGAAGAGGCGGTGGAGACGGCGCGACGCCTGGCGTCAAGCGAGGGGATACTTGCCGGCATCAGTTCCGGGGCCGCGATGTACGCGGCGATGGAGGTTTCCAGGCGGCCGGAGAACAAGGGCAAGGTAATCGTGGTGATTCTCCCGGATACGGGCGAGCGTTATCTGTCAACGGAACTATTTGCCTGATCGAGTGGAGCGGCCTGGATGGACGAGCGTAAAGAAAAAGATCGGATCGAAGACATCATTGAGGCAATCGTCGCCACATACGACGGCGATTCGGGGACCAACTTTATTGATGTGACGAATCTCCCCGTTCGTGAAAAAATCATGATGTTGCTGGAAGACTTGCTGGAACTCCTTTTTCCGGGGTATACCGGCAAACGTGTCGTCAGGAAGGAGAATATCCGGTATATCGTGGGAGATATCCTGTGCAAACTCCGGTCCGACCTGACTGAGCAGATTTGTCTGGCATTGCGTCACGAATGCCGTTTGAAGAATTGCGTGACATGCGATTGTGCCACAATGGCGGCGGACATTACCGAAAAACTGATTGCCAGGCTTCCGCAGATAAGAGAGTTGTTGAAGACAGACGTCCAGGCAGCGTTCAACGGTGATCCGGCGGCGAAATCGCTGGAAGAAATCGTAATCAGTTATCCCTATATAGCGGCAATTACGATCCACCGGATCGCACATGAGTTGCACTTGATGGAAGTGCCGTTGATCCCTCGGATTATGAGTGAAAGCGCTCACGCGAAGACCGGCATCGATATACATCCCGGCGCGAAAATCGGCAGGCACTTTTTCATCGATCATGGCACGGGCGTCGTAGTGGGTGAGACGGCCGTGATCGGCGACAATGTCAAGTTTTACCAGGGCGTATCGCTGGTGGCGATCAGCATTCCCAGAGACGCGCAGAGGATCCGGGGGGTCAAGCGCCATCCGACGATCGAGGACGATGTCACGATCTATGCGGAAGCGACGATCCTGGGCAACGTGACGGTTGGCAGGGGGGCGGTGATTGGGGCCAATGCATGGGTGCGGCAGGATGTGCCGCCCGGCGTCACCGTGACGATGGCGATGCCCGAAGTGCAGGTGAAGCACCACAGGGACAAACATGGCGCCCACAAAGAGCATAAGAAAGACGAATAGTAACTTAATACGGCGGGAGCACATGTCCGGCGAGATCATAGAAAAAATAGCAACTTTGAAGCGGCAGCGGCGGGCGGTAGTCCTTGCGCACAATTATCAAATAGGCGAGGTGCAGGACATTGCGGATTTTACGGGCGACTCATTGGGTTTGAGCATTGAAGCCTCCAAAACGGACGCGGCGACGATCGTATTCTGCGGCGTTCGCTTCATGGCCGAGACGGCAGCAATCCTTTCGCCGGATAAAACGGTGCTGCTTCCCGATGCGACGGCGGGATGCCCGATGGCGGATATGATCGATGCGAAGCAGTTAGCGGATTTGAAGAAGCGTCATCCGAATGCCCTGGTGGTCTGCTATGTGAATACGACTGCGGAAGTCAAGGCGTTGAGCGATTATTGCTGCACGAGCAGCAACGCACTGCAACTCGTGCGGCGGCTTCCGGAGGACCGCGAGATTATTTTTGTTCCGGACCGCAATCTGGGGCAGTATATCATTGACCAAACGGGCCGCGACATGATCCTGTGGCCGGGTTACTGCCTGACGCATGCGCGGATTACGACCGAGGAAGTGGCCGCCGCCAGAGCGAAATTTCCGGATGCGGTCGTCATGTCGCACCCGGAATGCAGCAGCGAGGTGCGGGCGGCTTCGGATGAACTGCTCAGCACAGGCCAGATGTTGAAGTTCGCAGGCATGAGTGATTATCGGCGCTTCATCGTCGTCACGGAGGTCGGGATCATTCATTCGCTGAAAAAAGCCTGTCCCGACAAGACGTTTATTCCGGTTTCGGATGCGGCGGCGTGCCGAAATATGAAGAAGATCACATTGGAAAAAGTGCTATGGTCCCTGGAAGACATGCAGTACCGCATCACCGTACCCGAGGATGTCCGCGTGCGTGCCCGCCTGTCGCTGGACCGGATGCTGGAAGTGACACCGACATGATTGGTGGGAATTCAGAGACCTATTTTACGACAAGGAAGCAGCGATGACGCAGGAATATAATTACCATCTCGAAACGCTGGCGCTTCATGCAGGTCAGCCCGTCGATACGGATACGGGCAGCCGTGCGGTGCCGATTTATCAGACGAGCAGCTATGTGTTTCGGGATACGGAACACGCAGCGAACCTTTTTGCGCTGCGAGAATTCGGCAACATCTACACGCGATTGATGAATCCTACTACGGACGTTCTGGAAAAACGTTTAACGGCCATGGAAGGGGGCGTCGGCGGCCTTGCCTTCAGCTCGGGCATGGCGGCGATCACGGCGGCGGTGTTGAATATCTGCCAGGCGGGGCAACATTTCGTTGCATCCAATTCACTTTATGGCGGCACGTATACGCTGTTCAGCCAGACGCTGCCGAAGCTCGGTATCGACGTAACGTTCGTGGAGCCCAACGATCCGCGGAATTTCGCCGATGCCATTAAGGACAACACGCGGTTCGTCTACATTGAAACGATCGGCAATCCGAAGAACGACATTATGGACTTTGAGGCTGTCGCGAAAGCAGCGCATGCACGGGGCATTCCGGTTATCTGCGACAACACGGTGACGTCGCCGATGTTGTTCAGGCCGTTCGAGCATGGCATCGACATCGTCGTACACAGTTGCACGAAAATGATCGGCGGCCACGGTAACAGCATCGGCGGGGTGATTGTGGATTCGGGCAAATTTGATTGGAGCAACGGCAAATTCCCTGAATTGACCGAGCCGGACCCGAGTTATCATGGGGTCAGGTACGTAGAGGCGGTGGGGCCGCTGGCGTACATTATCAAGGCCCGAACGCAACTGCTGCGGGACATGGGGGCCTGCATGTCGCCGTTTAATGCGTTTCTGTTCCTGATGGGCCTGGAGACAATCCATTTACGGGCGCCGCGCCATTGCGAAAATGCGTTGGCGCTGGCCGCGTTTCTGGAAAAGCACGAGGCGGTCACATGGGTGAACTATCCGGGTCTGCCGTCGCATCGAGATTATGAACGGGCGATGAAATACCTGCCGCAGGGGCAGGGCGCAATCCTGGGCTTCGGGATCAAGGGCGGCCCCGATGCCGGCGCCAAATTCATCAACCATGTGAAACTGGCCAGTCACCTGGCCAACGTTCTCGACAGCAAAACACTGGTGATTCATCCGGCGACAACGACCCACCAGCAGTTGAGCGCCGCCGAGCAGTTGGCCGCGGGCGTGACGCCTGATTTCATTCGTATTTCGGTGGGAACCGAGCACATCGCCGATATCATCGCCGATGTGGATCAGGCGCTCAAGACCAGTCAGTCTTGAGGCGCCTGCAGGATCGAACAAAAAGATGTCCGGAGGTGTATATTTTTTTGGCGGGGGGAGAATCAGAACGTGAAGGGATATTTGGCCGATGTGGGATTATACAGACAAGGTAATGGACCATTTCATGAACCCGCGGAATGTCGGGTTTATTGAAGACGCCGACGGCGTGGGGGAGGTAGGCTCTCTGGCGTGCGGTGACGCGCTGACGCTGACGTTCAAACTCGATGCCCAGGGACGCATTGCCGACGCAAAGTTCAAGACATTTGGCTGCGCCAGCGCAGTGGCGTCATCGTCGGTCTTGACGGAAATTATCAAAGGCATGACCTTAGAGGAGGCCGAGGCGGTGACCAACCAGGATATTGCCCGGAGGCTGGGCGGGCTTCCCGAGCAGAAGATGCACTGCTCGGTGATGGGCCAGGAAGCGCTTACCGCCGCGATCGCACACTACCGCGGCAAGGGCGAGCCCGCCCATGAAAAGCACGGGACTGTCGTCTGTACATGTTTCGGTGTTACGGACGAGGAGATCAAGAAGGTAATTCGCGAGAACGATTTGACCACAGTTGAGCAGGTGACCAATTACTGCAAGGCCGGCGGCGGTTGCGGCGGCTGCCATGGCGAGATCCGGCGGCTAATCGAGGACATCCAGGGCGACAAGGCCAAAACGCAGGCCGCCGCTCCCGCACAGCCCCGGAAGCTGACGAACATTCAGAAGATACAACTTATTCAGCAGACCATCAATGAGCAGATTAGGCCGAAGCTTCGCGCCGATGGCGGCGACATGGAGTTGATCGACGTGGACGGCGACCGGGTGATCGTGGCGTTTCGCGGCATGTGCGCCCAGTGCAAGATGGCCGAGTGGACGATGAAGGACGTAGTGCAGGCGAAACTCAGGGAGTTTGTCAGTGAGGATTTGTTGGTGGAGGAAGACCGCAGCAGCCAGCCGACAGTTCATGTACATCGAGAGGAGAACGCATGATGAGCGCCGTGATCTATATGGACAACAACGCCACCACCATGGTCGCAGAAGAAGTAATCGCGGAGATGACACCCTATCTGGGCAGGCTGTATGGTAATCCGTCGAGCATGCATACGTTCGGCGGGCAGGTCGGCGGCAAACTCGGCGAGGCGCGCGCACGAGTGGCGCGGCTCCTGGGGTGTCTGCCGGAGGAGATCATCTTCACCAGTTGCGGTACCGAAAGCGACAATACCGCCATCCGAGGGGCGCTGGAAAGTATGCCGCAGCGGCGGACCGTAGTGACGACGCGCGTGGAACATCCGGCTGTGCTGAGCACGTGCCGCCAACTGGAACGGCACGGCTATACGATCCTTGAGATCGGCGTCGACAAGCAGGGGCGGCTGGACATAGACCAACTGGCCGACTGCCTCACCGATGATGTTGCGATTGTTTCCGTCATGTGGGCCAACAACGAAACCGGGACGGTTTTTCCCATCGAACAGATTGGCGGGCTGGTGCGCAGCAAAGGAATTGTTTGTCACACCGACGCCGTGCAGGCGGTCGGCAAACTGCCCATGCAATTGAGCGATTTGCCGATTGATATTCTGAGCCTTTCCGGCCATAAGCTGCATGCACCCAAAGGCGTGGGGGTGCTGTACGTGCGGAAAGGCACGCGGCTTTCTCCGTTTATGCTGGGAGGCCATCAGGAGTCCGGCCGGCGGGCGGGCACAGAAAACGTGCCGGGCATAATCGCGCTGGGCAAGGCATGTGAACTGGCCGGGGCGACTATTGCCGACGAAAATACGCGTGTGCGGCAGCTCCGGGACAGACTGGAAGCCGGCATTCTTGAGACATGTCCCGGCAGTATGGTCAACGGCGACCCAGAGAATCGCCTGCCGAACACGACCAATATCAGCTTCGAGTATATTGAGGGCGAGGCGATCCTGCTTATGCTGAATCGTTTCGGCATCTGCGCAAGCAGCGGCTCGGCATGTACGTCAGGATCACTGGAGCCTTCGCACGTCCTCCGGGCGATGGGCGTTCCGTTTACCGCTGCGCACGGGTCAATCCGATTCAGCTTGAGCCGCTACAACACGGAAGCAGAGGTCGACTTCGTTGTCGAGAAGATGGCGCCTGTCGTCAATCGTCTTCGCGAACTGAGCCCGTTTGTAACCGCGTAAATCTGGCGGTGGAAACATCAGGCCTGTGACTCGTTGACTGGTGTAATGTTAAACGAGACAGGAGGTTTTACGCATAGGTGTTGCCTTCTTCGTCAATATAGACTTTGCTGCGCGCGTTCCGCGCAACGGCCATCGCGCGGTCAAAGTTATTGATGTCGGGCACACGAAACTTTCGCCCGCACGCAGGACAACCGATACGCCGGTCGGCGGCCGACACATCCAACTTTAATACCTGCCCGCATTTCGGGCACCTTGCAAGCAACTGCATACCATGTCTCCTTGTACGCGGTCTTGTACCGCATGGTAATGTCAAATGCAAGATGTTTTGGGACCATCCGTGACGCGAATGTTTCTGCGTAAGGCACAAAAAAACCTTGAAATCAGGCCACGATTCTGCTATAATGCGGCTGAACAGTACGGGTATTCGCAGGTTTAATGGGGCTGGACAGGGGGACATGTGATGCAGCCGATCTATTGGCAGCGGGCCGAATTAGTTGCCCGCCCGGTGCGGGGGGCTAAGAGATGAGCCGAATGATATCGTGCAAAGTGATCGCATCCAGGCCCGCGCAAATTGTGCTGGCCGGCAGTTTACGGCCAACGGAAAATCATGATGGGACTGAGCCTCTTGCGATAAGACACAGGGTAAGGGCGGACCTTTTAAATTGTCGCATGCAGGTGGGCCGGCCCTTTACGGCAAGGCCGTCTTACCGAACGGCACGCGACGTGCCGTTCGGATTGGTGGTGGATTTCGTGGCCTGAAGATATTGTGACGGGCGCATGAAAAATGGCGAGGAATGGCATTAGCGGGATAGCCATACTTCCTCGCCAGATTTCAAATAATCCCTTACTTATGTCTTGAGCCGTCCATGGCTCATTCGTAACTACCTCTTCATTATTTTATATGCCGAATGTCAGGAGATTCTCGGCGGCGGCCCGAATGTTTTGGGGGCTTTCGAGGGTGTCCTGTTCGATGGCCTTTCTGGCGGCCTCGATGACTGCGGTGTCTTCGTCGCTGAGTTGGAGGGCCTTTCGGATCGCAGCGGCATAGTCGACGCGGAGGGCGGCATCGGCGTTTTCGGCGGCGGCGGCCTTGCGCGTCGACCTGGAGGTCCGCAGCCATTCGCCGTCTGCATTGCCGAACGCAATTGTGTCTATGCCGTTGGTACCCACGTCGATCCTCATCATTCCAAACAGAGCCCTTATCCGAGAGTATTGTCGCGGCGGCGTCGGTGAACTTTAAGGTTTTTTCAAGTTTTCAGGGCTTTTGGGCCGAATGCTTGAAATTTTGCCGAAGGGCGGGCTGTTCTCGGACGGCGTCGCTATCGGAAAACGTTTTGTTTGGCCGCAAGGCGCACAGCGGCGGCGTGCAACTGGCTGATCCACGATACGGTGACGTGCAGCACCTCTGTGACTGATTACGTGCTATCCTTGCCGGCCGCCTTGCGGGCGCGGTTTGAGATCAGGGCGTCGAGCATGATTTTAAGAACAACCCTTCCGGCCCAGGACACCGCCAGATAAGTGATGACGGCGCCGGTAAAAGCGCGGTTGCAGCAGGTGGCCGGCGAACATCCCGAAAACCAGCCAACCAGCGACATGATAAAAAATATCATGACGGCAAAATATACAGCAACGGATCGAATGGTTTTAGTCATGCCGGTTTATCCTGTCGCCTCATCAGACGCCGACCGGCTGGTGTCGCTCAGACAGCAGGGCAGCGGTGTCGGAAAGGGTGATGGTTTCGATCGGTTCAATACGCGTCTGAGAAACGATTTCGTCATAAGCGACAACAGGCAGCCGCGTCAATGTCCTTTCAATCATGCCATAGAGGGCCACGCGAATTCTTGCGTCGCAGAGCAGCACGACACTGTCGCAGCCTTTATCCATGGCGCCCTTCCACGCGCCGGCAATGTTTCGGTTAAGTTCCATGGCTGTTTCGGGCATGATTGCCAGGCTGATCCGGTCGGCGCTTTGCTCCAAATGTGACAGGAGATAATGCTCCACGGCAGGGTCCAGGGCCAGTGCGATGATGGCGCCGCTGGCGTCTTTGAACTGTTCGGTAATGGCGCGTTTGAGCGACTTGCGCGCAACCTCGGTGAGGAGGGCGACATGCTTGGTTCGCGAGGCATTCTCGCCAACGGCCTCCAAAATAAGGGGCAGGTCGCGTATGGAGATGCCCTCTTTGAGGAGGTTCTGGAGAATGCGCTGCAGCGTGCCGATGCTGATCTGCTCCCCCACGACTTCACCGACGAGCGAAGGCTGATTGCGACGCAGCCGGTCGACAAGCTGCTGGACATCTTCGCGCGAGAGGAGTTCATGGGCATGCGTCTTCAGGGTTTCAGACAGATGCGTGATGAGAACGCTTTCCGGATCGATAACGGTGTAGCCGTTGATCTCGGCCTCTTCTTTGTCGGCCGCGGTAACCCACAGGGCGGGCAGACCGTAAACAGGTTCTTTCGTCGGCTGTCCGGCAATGGGTCTGTCCACCGTCCCCGAATCCATCGCCAGGAACCGGTCCGGTTCGATACGTCCGGCCGCGATCACATGATCGTACAGGCGTATTTCGTAAGCGTTCGGCTCGAGATTGATGTTGTCGCGCAGGCGAACGAGGGGGATGATGAGGCCAAGCTGCTGAGCGAATTTTTTACGAAGGGCGCCGATTCTGTCGAAAACGCTGCTCTTTTTCCTGGGATCGACCAGGCCGATCAGCCGCACGCCGACGAGAATGGATAGCAGGTCCACTTCGAGAAATTCTTCCGGTTTTTCCTGTTCCGACTGCGCCCCCGGCACGGTCGGAACAGCCGATGCCTCGTCACCGGCCTCTGGGGACTTGCGGGTGCTGTAAGCTGTGTAACCGCAGCCGGCGGCCAGTACAAGAAACGGGATCTTTGGAAAACCCGGGATCAGGGCAAAGGCCCCGATGACAACAGCAGCGATCGCCAGGGGTTGCGCGTTCTTCAGCAACTGACGCGTCAGATCGTAGCTGACAGTGTGTTGTGAGCGGATCTTGCTGACGAGGAAGCCGGAGCTGATGGCGATGATAATAGAAGGGATCTGGCTGACAAGACCATCGCCGATGGAGAGAATGGAATAGTGCTTGCAGGCGTCAAGTACGGTCATGCCGTGGGTGTAGCCGAGAATGATGCCGCCGATGAGGTTGACGGCGGTAATGATCAGGCCGGCTTTGGCGTCGCCCTGGATGAATTTGCTTGCACCGTCCATGGCCCCGTAGAATTCGCTTTCCTTGACAATTTTCTGGCGTCGTTCCTTTGCCTCTTTTTCGGTGATGTGGCCGGCGTTCAGGTCGGCGTCGATAGCCATTTGTTTTCCGGGCATGGCGTCGAGAACGAAGCGGGCGCTGACTTCGCTGATGCGCGTGGCGCCTTTGGTGATGACGATGAACTGGATGACGACGATGATGATGAACATAACCAGGCCGACAACGAGGCTGCCGCCGGCGACAACACTGCCGAAGGTGTTGATGATCGTGCCGGCGTTTCCCTGCAGGAGAATCAGCCGGGTGGACGCCACGTTCAAGGCCAGCCGAAACAGCGTGGTGAACAGCAGGAGTGAGGGGAACGTGGACAATTCGATGGGTTCATTGGTAGCCAGAACAATAACGAGAACAGAAATCGCCAATGAGATGCTGCAGGCCAGGCCCAGATCCAGCAGGAACGTGGGCAGCGGAATGAGCAATGTGGCTAAAACGCCCACGAGCCCGGCGGCAAATATAAAATTGCTGCGCGTCGCCAGCATGTTGGTCAGCGAATCGGAACGCGTTGTCAGGTCTGTCCGGGCCATATGTATTGTTCTTTTCTGCGGTCGCATGTCGCGACATCAATCAGGCTTGCTGCGTGCCTCTCAGTTCGTTCTGGTCGACACCGAGGATTTCCTTGATGCGCACCGCGAAGCAGTCGTCCACGACGACCAGATCGGCGGTAGCGAACCGAATATCCTGAATATAAAGATCGGCGGGCTGGCCGACCGTCTTGTCGAGCTGAATGACGGACCCGGGTCCAAGCTGAAGCAGCTTTTTAAAGGACATGATGGTTCTGCCCATGATGACCGTCAGCGGCATCTGAACATCCAGAAGCAAATCCAGGTTCTCTTCACCGGGCGCGACATCCGTTTCCCGGGCTTCGGTGAATTCCGCTTTGCTGACCTCGGCCGCGGCCGAACCCTGCTGTGCGGCGTCTTGTTCCTGTTCAACGGACTGGGTCGTTGCCATACCGGCTGTTCCTCTCAATCGTATTGCTCATTCGTGGTCCGGCGGAGCGATGACGGCCGCGTATTTGCCGTAGAAAGTCGCCGGATAGGCATTGAACGTTTTCTTCTCATTCAGCAGGATGTCCATAGGTTCGGCAACTTTTTTAGGCAGCAGAAGGACATCGCCGGGCCGCAGGTTCATGACATCGTCGAGTTCGATTGCGCCGCAACACAGGCGAGCGGCCAGGGCGATCGGCACCTTGTGCATGTTGCGCATCATTTTTTCGGAGAGTTCCTGCGCCGTGGCTGGTTTGCGGTTGCTGGCTTCGAATCCCGCGGCGGGTTCGAGTACGCCGGCCAAGAGTGTGTACGTCAAGTCCAGCGAGCCTTGGGGGTACTGTACTCGATACCGCAGGCAGGCCAGATCGTTGAAGCCTTCAAAATTGAGCGGCCATACCCCTTTGGCAAAACTTCGATCTTTGATGAGAGATGACCCGCCGAATCGCTGCAAGACTTCCATGAAGCTGTCTGTCACCGCGCCGGCGATGTCCATGAGAATGGACTCTTCGAGCGTGGAGAGTTTTCGCTCGGGCGCCTCGATGTATTCAGCTTCCCGGAGCATCATGGCAATCAAACGTGTGGCTGCATCCGTTGTGAAGCAGAGGAATCCACAATGTTTCTCTTCGGGCGTATTGAGTACAAGGAAATAGTCATTCTGCTGATGCGCGCCGATTCTGGCGGCGAGGAAAGACGCAAAGTACTGTTCTACCGGTTCGGCGGTGACGGTGAACGGCCCCGGGCAGAGTGCCTCGAATGTGTCGGTGATCTTGTCGACGGTCTTGCGCCGGAACAAATCCAGGGCGGCAAGGTGCTCCGGGCGGAAATGGTGGGGCCGTGTCCAATCGAAATCAGTCGATTCCACAGACGCCGGCTCGGGCGCCGGATGGCTGCGGGCCAGACTAATCAGACGCCGCAGTTTTTCACGAGTCAGTGTGTTTGAGACAGGTGCGGGGGTCATTGTACGGCAAACTCCCTAAAGAGAATATCTCGCACGTAAGGCTTGCTGTTGGGAAACAGAATCTCGTTGAAGCCGTCCTGTATCTCCCTCTTGATGCGGTTGCGGTTGCCTTGGCCGCGAACGCGCTCAAGCGTCAGGCCCGCAATGTAGCTGCTGACAAAATCGGTCAGAACGGGAGCCTTTAAGTCATCGAGTAGAACCCGGCCTTTGGTTTCAGGGGCCATCACCAGCGTAATAGTCACCCTTAAAAACCGCGTGACGCCCGGCTCGTCAAGGTTGGCGATGACTGTCTCCAGATTATATTGCCAAGGGGCGGTTCCCGGAGAGTCGGGCGTGGCAAAGAAATCCTCCTCGGGAGCCGTGGGCCTGGCCTTGACGTCCTTCGGGCCCGCCCCCGCGATAAGCTGCGCAAGGGCAAAGCCGCCGACGGCGCCGCCGACGACAATAGCCAGCGTAATCACCCACGTGAAGAGGCCCTGGGTGGCCGATGGTTTGCGGTCGCCTCGAGCGCTGCCGGACTGTTGTTGATCGGTGTTTTCCTGATCGGCCATGGTGCCTGCTCCGTCAATCACGCGAAGGCGCGCATTCAGCGCGCCGCCAGAGGTTCCATTTCATTTCGATACCGTTTCATCTTTTCGCGGAGTGTCCGGTCGGTGATACCGAGCACCCTGGCTGCCCGCGTCTGATTGCCGTCGCTGCGCTGGAGGGCTGCCAGAATAGCTCTGCGCTCGATGGTCTGAAGGCTTTCGCCGGCGTCCTCGGGTGCGTCATCGAACTCGACCAGACGCTGCGGCTGAAGCTGTTCGATGAGCCATGGGACGTCAGATAATGACAACACGTCGCCTTCCCCGAAAATCAGGGCGGTGCGAACAATGTTCCGCAGTTGACGCACATTGCCGGGCCAATCGCAGCGCCGAAACATGTCCAGCGTGGCCGTGTCGATGGCCGTAATCCGGCGTGCGGTTTCGTGGGCAAACTGGTTCACAAAAAGCCAGGCCAGAGGCGCCACGTCCTCCCGCCGAGACCGCAGCGGCGGCACATGCAGCGTCACGGCGGCAAGACGATAATAGAGATCGCCGCGGAAGCGCTTCTGCCGAACTTCTTCCTGGATGGGCATATTGGTGGTGCTGATGATGCGTACGTTGACCTCGATGTTTTCACCACCGCCGACCCGCTCAAAGTGCATCTGCTCGAGCACGCGCAGGAGCTTGGCCTGAAACGCCGGCTGTGTCTCGGTGATCTCGTCGAGCAGCAGGGTGCCGCCGTGAGCCCGCTCAAAACGGCCCTGGTGCGTCCGGCTTGCGCCGGTGAAGGCGCCTTTTTCGTGCCCGAAGAGTTCACTTTCGAGCAGTGCATCGCTGAGCGCGGCACAGTTTACCTTCACAAAAGGCCCCGCCGACCGTCGGCTTTCGGCGTGTATTAGTTGGGCGATCAGTTCCTTGCCCGTTCCGCTTTCACCGGCGATAAGAACCGCCGCGGAGGTCGGCGCTGCCTTTCGAGCGAGTTCGACCGTGCGGGCCAGCGGAGCGCTGCAGCCGACAATACGATAACGGCAGTCATGGTCGCGGTCTGACCATGCGAGCGCTTCTATCTCATGATTGGGTACGAACGTGTCGAGCAATCGCTCGACCTGTGCCGCAGACAGAGGCGTTGTGATCGTGTCGGCAAAACCGCTATACGAGGTATCGTTGGAGGACGCATCGGCATCTTGTTCCTGCAGGGCGATAACAGTCAATTCAGGATTGCGCAAACGGGCACGTCCAATCACCTGACGCAGTGTGGCCCCGGTGAACCGGCCTGCGAACGCGGGATTGATCAGCAAAAGCCGCCACACCTTCTGGTCGGCATAAGCGACGGCCTTGCCTTCGCTGCAGGCGACGGTGCCGCGAATCGACCGCCGGGCAAGCGCCTCAAGGACCATGCGGGCCACTTGCGGGTCGTCATCTACGATCAGCACATGCAGATCTTTGTTGTCACAGGCTGTTGGGGTCGTGTGCATGTTTCTCCAGGAGCTTGTCCGGGCGATTCTTTTCATACCAGCTAATTACTTGTTGCTGCACGGCCGCCGCGGGCGTCCATGGGGAGTTGGGATACTGCGTTATGAGTTGCGTGTAAAAGTCCGCCGCACCGACGGGATCATCGACGCGAAGGCAGTTGGCGACCTGGTACAGCGTCCATGCGATCTTCTCGGGTTCAGCATGCTTCTGTTCGTTCATACGGTCCAGTGCTATGCGATAAAACGCAGCGGCGTGTTTGTAATCGCCGGCCCGATACAGAATCTCAGCAGCGGCAAAGGCATGAATAACGGCCGACGGATTGCCGAGCAGAGAGATCAGTTGGTCAGCGTATTTTTTGCCGGACGACACCTGGTTCGGTTCGCTCCCGCCGGGTACGGCCGTTGCGGTAAAGGGCAATTTGGACGGCGAGGGGTTCCGGCCGGGTTCAGCCTTGGCGGACGCCTGCTGCGGTTTCGGCTGAGGCAATTGAAGCGATCCGAGTTGCCGGACATAGCTCATGAGGTCGTCGCTTGCATTGGGATCGTTTTCGGCAGCCACCGAGGCGATACCCACGCGATTCAATTTGCGGCGAAGGGCCCGCGAAGCTGAAATTACCTCGGCCGCCTCATGTGCGGATGACGCCGTTTCAGGCAAGACACCGCTTATGGTCTTTGGTGCAGTCGGCACAACAGTGTCCGCGGCCCACGACGGGGTTACTGCCGCCGTTGCGGCCAGAATGGTCACAAATGCCAGATGCATTGGTGTTCTCATGCTGCTACAGGCCTCCTGCTGCAACGTCATGGACACCGGCATAGGCGAGCGCGGCCTTTTCATACTGCTTCATCTCTGTGTAGCAGGAGCCCAGAATTTCGTTCGCCTTTTCGGAGATCGTCTTGTCTGCGATCTTCTGCCGGAGCAGGCCGAGACACACGTCGGCCGCGTGATCGTAATCGTTCAGGCGGTAACAGAGTTCCGCCAGGAAGATAGCGGCCTGCTGGCGTTCGCCGTCAACCGGCATGTCGAGCAGCGCCTCGCTGACCTCTTTTCGCGCCAGCCGCAGGTCGCCTGCGGCTCCATAGCACCGCGCCAGCTCAAGACTCAGTTGGGCCCGCAATGTAGAGTCGGCGATAAACCCGATTTTTCGCCGCAGGAGTGTCGTTGCGGTATCCAGGAGACCAATCTCGACCAGGACTCCAGCCGTAGCTCGCAGAATAGCGCAGGAATCTTCCTGGCTCAAACGGTCCAGCGGAACGTTTTCAAGTATGTTAAGCGCGGCGACAAAATCCTGTCTCCCGCTCTCGGCCTTAACGAGTTCAAGAGCGACCTTGACAAACTCCTCCCGCGAAGCGCTGTCGTCAATGGCGTTGACAAGTGCTCCGGATGCCTCGGCAAACCGATTCAGCTTGATGAAGCATTGGCCTAACATGAAGCTGGCATTTCGAAGCCGCTGGTCGGCCTCCTCAGTGAGTTCGATGGCGGTGGTGAGCCATTGTGCCGCGTGGTCGTATTCCTTTGTCTCATAGTAACATCGCCCGAGTCCATGGGCGGCCTCGCGGCGGGAAGGGTTATTCATATTCTTATTGTACACTCGCTTGAACATCTTAACGGCTTCGTCATACATCCCGCTCTGCATGGTCGCTTCGGCCATGTACAGGGAAGCCGTGTCGATGACTTTGCAGTCGGGGTACTGGATGACCAGTTCGGTTAGATCCTGCCTCGCGCCGGTATAGTCACGTAAATTCGTCTTTATAATGCTTGCGTTCAGAAGGGCGAAAGGCGCCAGCGGATTGCTGGAATAGCGGCCGACCACGAGTTTGTACTCCCCCAGGGCCGTGCCTGTCTGGCCGGCGTAATCCAGGAGCAATCCAAGGGCGAAATGTGCATTGGCCATTCGGTGGTCCCCTCGGTAACGCAATGTGAAGCGCCGCCAAACCGCGATGGCCTCATTGATCAACAGGTTCTTATATTCTGTGAAATTGTCGTAGGATTGCAGATCGTGTATTATTGTCGTTTGATTGTCAAATCGGGCGACGGCTCCCGCGCAGCCGACGGCGACCTCACTGACAAATTGTTCCGAGGAGTTGGCGAGACACAGGGTGACCGCCTTTGTTCGTACAGCATCCGAGGCGTCGGCCCACATGAGGTTTACGCCCGCCGTCGACGCGATGCGCGCCGCAAGTTCGTGCAGGGGCGCATCCATGGATACCGCGGACCACCTTATGCCGACACTGAGGTGCTCCTGCTTTTCAACTTTGGGACCGACCGCGGCGGCGGCCAGTTCGGCGATGCCGGTCTGCAGCAAAGCACGCAATTCGGTCTGCTCCATCGGCGGGATGGTCTCGGCTCTAAGACTGTCCGACCACAACTGTCCCGGGAGAACGGCCGAAGCGTTATTCAGCACAAGCACCTGGCGAGTAAGGGCCTCGGCCGCCATAAAGTAGGAGTCCGCCTCCATGGTCTGGGGGAACCGGTTTTCGAAGGTTTTTATGAGGGCAATCGTGCGATAAGCACGTTTTCTGACGTCTAGAAACTGCCCGTTGCGATTCTCAATGAGGGCCAGGCGGTAATTGGCCAGCGCCCTGACCAGCGGAGAGCGGCTTTGAAGCGCGGCGGTGAAGAACGGGCCGGAGTTCTGGTTACCCGGCATGTTCTCCATGCACAAGGCCATCATCAACTGCAGGTAGTCCCGGAGGGCGTCGTTGCCTTCGACATTCACGGGCAGATGGTCTGCCAGCGTTTGGAAGACGCGCAGGGCTTGTTCGTACGACTCGGACCGATACAGCATTTCCGCCATTTTCCATGAGACAGACTGCTCGGCAGGCCTGCCGGCGGCGGGGCTCCGGTGTGACTGCGGTGCCGGTTCGATATGGCCCTCGCCGCGCAACGACGATGGAACCAAAGGTGAGGTGTTTTCCGCAGCTATATTGACTACGGGCGGCTTGAATACCATGTAACACAGAATCGCAGTAATAACGACGAGGTTTATCGCAAACAAGATGTGGGTAAAAGGAATGCCCGCGGCATTGCGTGTTCGGGCAGGGCCCGGTGAAAGAAATGACGGCCGCGAAGGCCCCCGCGAAGGCCTGCCTGCTCCGGCGAAGACGTCGTGAACACCCGGGTTGGCCACAGGCTCTTTGGCAAAGACCTCAGAAAAGGTCGGCTCGTCAAACGGTTGGTCCGTAACAGGCTTGTTTTTCTTGTTTTTATCCATCTTTTTCGCTAACAGTATTTTCCGTGTCCGCATTGTCACTGCGGAAATACAGCATTCTGTCCGGTTGGATGCAACAGGTGTGCCAGTATCGGCTGGTGAGCGTTTTTGGCCGATTATCACATGTTTTTGCCGAGAAGCGGCTCGGCAGGAGGGGGCGATGTCAGAAATTCAACGGGGTTGTAAGCTATCCATACAGGCCGATGTCTTTGGCGGGGGGGATTCGGCGCGATCAGATTCTCATACGGCGACAAAATTTGCGAACGGATGCGGGTTATTTCGGGGCATAGGTGAACTTCATTACTGCCTTCCAGTTGTTTTTACCCGCCGGCAGCCGATCAATCGAAAGCAGATCGCACTCGAGATCGGACCATCGCAGGAGCATCTGGGAAATGAATTTAGCCAGAGTTTCAATGTCAACGGTGCTGATGGTCACGTCGGCGCTCTTCTTTTCCTTGCCCCCGCTGACTACGGGCCGTCGTGCGACAAGCGAGTAGCTCGATGACGGAATAGCGACTACCTTGGCGATTTCCTCAATGGCGCTCGAATAGTCGAACTTGCCGCCGCCGGCTTTTTCGGCCTTGTAGTTGAGGCGGTCGGGATCGAGCGCGGCAATCTTGGCGATGATATCCTGGGCCTTGTTGAAGTCGCTCTGTGCCTTGTCCCATTTTTTGTCCGCGGCAGGCAGCGAAACTGTCATGATGAAGACGACCCAGAGAATCGTCGCGGCCGGAACACACAAATAATAAAGGTTTAGATTTTTCAGATAGGCTTTCATTTGGCGATCTTGCCTTTCTTGAGTTCGAGATCGATGGTGAAAACGTCGCGATTGCCCTTTTGGTCAAGACGTTCGGAGACCTTCTGGAGTTTAGGATGTGCTGTGAACGAATTGAAGAGGGCCAGGGTGCTGGCGCGACGGTTGGTGTCGCCGCCGAGGCTCATGCGGTTGCCGGTCACATCGATGCTCGCTATGTTGACGTCGATACTCTCAGGTGTTTCATTGATGGACTGGAGCATATAGGTGAGTTTCGCGGGGATGGAGCTTTCGTCGCCGATCTCTCCGCCGCGGATTTTCAGCACCTGGCTGTAGACACTTCCCAGCTTTGTCAGTACCGGCATGTTGCGCGGCGGGTCGACACCGTACATGATCGTGCGGTAATCTTCGGTAAGGTTTTTCTCAAGCTGCGAGATATAATTGTGCTTCCTGAAGACCTTAAGCTGCATGTAAATGCCGAGAACGACCATCGATATGGTGACCATGACGCTGATCGCCCGCAAAGTTTTCTGCAGGATGAGGCGTTTGCCCTGGTAGGGGGCGAAACTCTGGCGAAAGTCGCTGGCACGGATATGTTTGACTTCGCTCAAAGCGGCCCCGTACGCCATGGCGAACTCCGTGGGTGAGATGTCGTCGGCCGCAGGTGTTTGGCCGTCGCCGACCAGTGCGGCAAGATCCATGGCATGGACCTGCAAGCCGGTCGTCTCGCTGAGCTTGCCGGTGTCCGGCGCATCCGCCAGGCCGGCAACGAACACAGCATCAATCGGTTCGGCAAGATTCATGGCCGCTAACGTCAGCGGGATTTCTCGCTGCAGCACCGACGTTGCGTTTTGCGAACGTCCCATGATAAAACTGCGGACCAGGGGACTCTGGTGGTGCGCCTGTGGATGAATCATGTGACACGCTTCACCCGTAAGGATCACGAACAGCGGATGGGCCGCTTTGGGCAGCGGAAAATTATGTTCGAGAAATCGGGCAAGGCACAGGATGTCCGGCTCGATCGCCGTTGGGTCAAGGTTTTCGCCCTGCAGTTCAGACAGCGTCGTGCTGAGGAAGGTGCGGTCGGCGGTGAAGACCGTGACGTGCGACCCTCTGTCGTCGGAGCCGCTGATGTTGAACGTCAGCGCCATCTCCGTGGCGTCGCGGGCCAGGGCCTCTTCTGCATCGAACATAATGGTATTGGCGATCTGCTTGTGCTCGGTAAAATCGGACCGCAGATTGTGCTGTGTGTACAGCGTGCAATCGAGGCTTACGCACACATCGCCGTAACGAAACCCGGAGGCCGCAAGCTGAGCGGCGAGCTGACTGGCAAGGGATATGTCGTGCGGCGGAGCGCCGTCGGCACTCTCGGGCGTTTCCTTTGCAATGCTGAACGACCCGAGCACCGCCGGATGTGCGGCGTTGGATGACAGCAGCACCGCCGTCGCTTTTGACCGCGAAAGATATATGCCTAAACAATTGTTCTGTTCCACTCAATAGTCTCCGTGCATTATACGGGCAAGGCCTGCCTTGCCTTCTTCTTTTACGAGCATGGTCGCGCTCCGGCCCGCCGGCGTCAAAAAGCCAGCAAGGCGATTCTCTGGACGTTCGTTCCCTCGCGCACCACTGTCGCCACCGTCGAAGCCCTGGCGCTGCCGGTCGTTGCCGTCACCTTCACCGAAAAAAACGTGCTGCGGGTCGTGATGTAAGGCTCGACCTTCCGAATCGAATCGCTGTATCGGTACAGCTTCGACTTGAGTTCATTGATATCTTTAAATGGCTTGTCCTGCCGCATGAGGATGATCTCCTGGGCGATCTCGCGGGCATCCCCACCGAAAGTAAAGGCCGCCTCCAGCACGTGCCGCGGCGCTGTGTTGATGTTGACCCGCTGCGATCCCCAAAGGGCCAGGTATTTCAGCGGGGCCTCATAGCGGCTGCCGGTATTGGGCAGGGCCCACGCCAGGCGGTCCGTGTCGAGAACCGAGCTGTGCAGCAGCTTGGCGAAGTCGGTCGTGTGGGCGATGGCGGGACGCGTCTTCAGCACTGTGCGGGTGGTCGTTCGCGAAATGGCCGTTCGGGCTGGTTGGGCCGTCCGCGAAGTAGGGGTCGCCCGGTTGACGACCTCAGTCTGCTCGGTGTAGACGACGGGCTTCAGTTCCAGTGCGAACGTTTTGTACTTACTCAGTGCGCTGACCTGCTTTTTGAGGTCGTCGACCTCCGTCGGATACATCTGCATCCATTCGCAGAACGTCTCGAACGCCGCTTCAGCTTCCCGATTCTGCGAGGCGTTTGTTGTCATTGCCCATATCAGCGGCATCTTCGCGTTTTCATCTTCAATGCGAATAACCACGCGCGAATCGCCGATATCGAATTCAATCGCCGCGTGCACCAGCGGCCAGTCAGACCCGTACGGACCGGGTATTGTGATCGTGCCAGGGTCCAGCCCTGTCGCCTCCGGGTTAAACGAATCGTAGACATCCGATCCGTTGGGATCGTCGGAATTCGGATCTGCCGCCGAGCCGAGCAGCCCCGAGAGCAACTCGTCCGCCGTGGCGGACAGACCGCCGTCGGCGGCAGTTTCCTCGGCCATCTCCGCGGCTTTGCGCTCGGCCCATTCGGCCAGGAACAGCTCATACTCTTCGTGGTCCATGGTGAACAGATCGGAGAAGTCCGGCTCGCCCTTTCGAATAATGAGGTTCAAAGGAATCCGCTGAACGGTGCTCAGTGCAAGCTTGACGGCCGAGTCGCAGGCGTAACGCGATTTCTGATAGTTGATCATGTACTCCTGCCGACGCTTAAGCATGGATATGCGTGCGGTCAACGTGTAGCACACCGTCGACAGAACGACCAGAACGACGACCGTCAGAATCAGGGCCAGCCCGGAACGTCTTGAGCCGCCGGTTTGCCGAGCAAAACAAGATGTAAATGGTGCGTTGGTCATTCTCGTCCTGGTCTTCTGGGTGATGCGGGGCCGGGCCCTTCGGGACCGGGACCCTCGCTGCCGGGTCCGGGCCCTTCGGGTCCGGGACCTTCACCTGGGCCCTCGCCCTCCCCGATACCGGTCCCCTCGCCCTCCCCGGCGCCTTCGTCGCCCATACCCTCGCTGCCTTCGAGGACGGTGTTCGGGTCGTCCTCGGCCAGCTCAAACTCTTTGCGGATGAATCTGTAGCGGAGCTTGCGCGTCCGGTCTATGGCAATCGTGCGGACGACCTTATCCTCGTCAAAGACGAGCCACTCACCCGTTTCAAAGTCTTCTCGCGGCTGGGCGAACGAGACGCGCACTCGCACGGCGCGCGGCAGGCTGTTGAGCCGCCACTCCCGGAACTCGTTATCCCCCTGGGGAACAATAATTTCAAAAAAGGTGATGCCGGTGCTGACGGGAATGAACATCTCACGGCCGCCTTGCTGGAGGGCGTCGAGATCCTTGTCGACGAGCTTGTCTTCGAGATTGAGCCCGCTGTGGGAGCGGTAGAGAATAACGGCATCGACGACAGGATCGTAATCGCTCTGCCAGACCACTTTCTCGTAGATCTGCGGCTTCGGCGGCTCGCTGCCGTCATAGAACCGCGTAACGATTTCCATTCGGCAAAGATTGTACCGGCCGTCGAACTTGTTGGCGATGGCGAGAGTCGTCTCCAGGCCCGGCAGCGTCAGCCGGTCGATATCCTGCGCGATCCGCTGCACGATTTCGTTGGGCAGCAGGGCGTCGTCCACACGACGCTCGACCGATGCAGCGACAGAGCGGATCCGTCCATAGACGTTGATCGTTGCGATAATGATCATCGCAGTGATGGTCAACGCCGCCAGCGTCTCGATCAGCGAAAACCCCCGCCGAACTAAATTGTCGCAGATGCCCGGTTTCATGTCCGTTGTTACTGTTCCCTGCTAAAGATTCCTGAACGCATCCCAGATTTTTTTCTGCTCGGGGCTCCAGTTCGGGTTCGGATAATCCCACACATCTGGTTGTGCAGCAGCGGAACCCGTGTTTTGTCCGCTGTTCCCCGCACCGGAACTTCCAGAACCGGCCGTGTTGCCGCCTTGTGAGGTGCTGCCCGCCGATGTACTGCTTCCGGTGGTCCCTCCGCTGCCGCTGCCTGTCGAGGCGACATAAGGCTGGCCTGATACAATGTACGGCCGGAGTCTCGTATTAATTTTTTCAACCTCCGGCTTGTTCCTGTGGTTCTCTGCGATTCGGTCCAGAATTTTTCCGGCAGTCATAGTGTCGCCTTCCGCCAAGGCGAGTTCAGGGTACTTGAGCAATCTGGGCCAGGCCGCCGCCGCCTGCGGTTCGCCCGGATAATTCAAAATCAGTTGTGAAGCGGTCTCCGCCGCCCGCGCGTAATCGCCCATCCCCGCCAGCGCGTTGGCGTATTGCATCAAGCCGTCCGGGTCTTCGCCGAAGGGATTGCCGTCCATCTCTTCGATAAAGTCCTGCTCGCGCTTCTTCTGGTCGAGAATCTGTTTCTCCTGAGCCTTGGTCAAGTCCGTAATCCAATGTGTCAGCGAGATCGTCTGGCGCTCGCCGTCACGGTCCGTGTAGCTTGCTGAGCAGACTGCTCGAATCCACATGGCCGAATTGACCGGCTCATTGAAGGACTCGACCACATTCTGCCATTGAATGTCGTCGGTGAGTTCGTGCACCCCGAATTCAGTCGTGTCGGTCACCGAATCCGATCCCAACAGCCGCTCCATATTCTCCCGCACCAACTCGAAGGCCTGCACACGGGAGCGGTTATCGATCATGACGGCGATGTTCTGGTTGACCGCCACGAGAACGCCGCTGATAATCACCGCCAGAATCGCCAGCGCAGTGACCGCCTCCATCAGCGTGAAGCCCGTATGGCTCCGCGATGAAACGCCGCAACTCATGTTTCTAAAATCGCAATTCACCTGCATCCACCGGCACAAGAATATCCGCATCTCCCGGCACAAGCTTCACATTGCCGCACAGCCGGTTGACTACGATCGAATAAGGGTTTCCGTCCAAATCCCGCAGCACGATCTTGCCGCCGTATTGCCAGCCGCCGCGGCCGGCGATAAAACGGGCCTCGCTGATACTGTCGCCTTCGTCCCGCGTGTCCATAAAATCGTCAAACAGGACATAGTCCAGCACGCAGTACTTCGAAAAATGCCCCACCGAGATAATCGCCTCGTCCTCCGGCAGCGTCTGCAGGTCGAGTGTGACAAACTGCCTCAGAACGTAGGCCCCTTGGATAAAATCAAAAACGACCGCATAGCGCCGGTCCGTTTCGGCCGAGGCGTGAGACGCCTTTCTCAAGACGTCCACAATCGCATAAGCCTCCTGCTCGAACTTTTTCTGGCCGAACACCCCCGTCAGGCTCAGCATGGCCAAACTCGTCATCATGCCGATAATCATGACGACCACGATCAGCTCCGTCAGCACCAGCCCCCGTCGCGGCCCGGCCTGCCGACGATCAATTGGCATCGGTACTGTAAAGGTCGGCATCGTACCCCTCCCCGCCTTCTTCACCATCTGCGCCGAAGCTGATGATAACGAAAGGCTTTCCGCTCTCGGGGTTTAGAAAGTACACGAATTCCCGTCCCCACGCGTCCGGGGGGATCTCGGTGGTTTCGAGATAACCGCCCAGATTCCAACCCGTGACGTCGGTTGGCTCCTCGAGCAATTCCCACAAGCCCTCTTCCTCGGAAGGGTACCTGCCCGTGTCAAATTTGAACTGAACGACGGCGTTGTGAAGGGTTTTCAGGCTGGCCTTCGTCGTGACGACACGCGCCTTGTCCGTGTGGCCCATGAAAGATTGCGCAACGACCGCGGCCAGCAGGCCCAGGATAATCAGGACAGCCATAAGTTCGACCATGGTGAAACCTTGCCTTCGTTTTCTTTCGTTCTTATTGTCCATGGGTGCCCAGCCTTTCATGTCATAATCTTGAGTACTTTATTTCTACATCTGCCCGGAGGAAAAACGCAATATGGGCAGCAGCGTCGCATACGCGATAACGCCGACGATAAACGCCATAAAGACAATGATAACCGGCTCAATGGCGGCGCTCAAGCGTTCAATGACGATATCCGTGGAGGATTCGAGGTTCTCGCTGATGGTCTTGAGCATGTGTTCGAGTTCGCCGCTTTTTTCGCCGACGGCGACCATATGGCCGATGGCCGGATCGATGACCCCGCTTTCGCGAAGGGGCGTGGCGATGTCGGCGCCGCTGAGAATGCGGTCTCGGGCCTGCTTCACCGCGGTGTTCATGATAGTGTTGCCTGTAACCTGGGCGACGACCTTCAACGATTCGGCCATCGAAAGGCCCGAACTCAAAAGCGTCGACAGCGTGGACGCAAACCGCGCCACGATCCGCTGCTTGACCAGAGGACCGAAAACCGGCAGCGCCAGCAGCAGTTTGTCGCGCAGATACGCGCCTCGCTGGGTCCTGACAAACACGCGGACCCCCCAGACGATCAGCGCGATGACGGCGATAACGACCAGCAGCCGCCAGCTTGTCAGGATATTGCTGAAAGCGACCAGCAGACGAGTGACCCCCGGCAGTTGTTGACCGGTCTTCTCGATCTGCGCGGCGATAACCGGAATGACCTTGATCGTCAGAAAGATGACCGCCCCGATACAAAAGCAGATCAGGATAGCCGGATAGATCATGGCCGTGATCATCTTGGACTCCATGCGCTGGCGTTTTTCCATGAAGGCCGCGATTGTCAGAAGGCTCCCTTCGAGCGTGCCCGTCACTTCGCCGACACGCACCATGCTTACAAAGATAACGTCGAAATAATTGTCGTATTCGCCCAGCGCGTCGGCGAACGATTCCCCCGTGACCACACGGTCGCGAATGTCGGTCACCGTATTGCGAAGCCGCGGGTCGCTGATCTGCTGAACGAGCACACCGAGGGCCTCGGTCAGCTTGATGCCGGCCTTGAGCATGGTCGCCAACTGCTTGGTGAAGTCGGCAACCTGGTTCTTCTTGCTCTTGCCGAACACGAGCCCGATACCGCCGCCTTCGCGAGCGGTACGCATCTCCCGGATATCGGTAGGGTGCAGGCCCTTGGCGCGCAGATGCTTCCGGGCGGCGTAGGGGCTCTCGGCCGTAACCGTCCCCTTGGCCGACTTGTGCTTCTGATCAATCGCAATGTAACTGTATCTTGGCATCTTCTATTGACGATTTTCTATTCACTATTTGCTATGTGTCTTCCGGCGAGCGGTCTTGCGAGAAATCGAAAATAGTAAATCACAAGGTGTCCGCCTGGGTCACACGCAGCACTTCGGCCACTGTTGTCATTCCGCTAAGCACCTTCCTGGCGCCGTCCATTCGCAGCGTCTGCATGCCGTATTCGATCGCACGATTCTTGATAATGCCGGCGCTTTCCCGGCGGCAGATCCGGTCGCGAATGTCGTCGTTGATGAGCATGAGTTCGTAAATGCCGATCCGCCCGCGGTAGCCGGTGTCAAAGCACTTGGTGCAGCCGGCGCCGACGAAGAGCGTTTCACCTTCAACGTTATTGTCCCCGATGCCGATCTCGCGCAGTTCTCGCTGCGTCGGATGATACGGCTGTTTGCAGTCCGGACATATCCGCCGCACGAGCCGCTGGGCCAGCACGCCAATCAGCGATGAGCTGACCAGGTAGGGCTCCACATTGAAGTCCAGCAAACGGCTTACCGCCCCGGCCGCGTCGTTGGTGTGCAGCGTACTGAACACCAGATGGCCCGTCAGCGACGATTGAATCGCCATATTGGCGGTTTCTTCGTCACGGACCTCGCCCACCATGATGACGTCCGGATCCTGCCGCAGCACGTGCCGCAGGGCGTTGATAAACGTCATGCCCTTCTTGGCCGCCACCTGCATCTGGCTGATGCCGTCGAGCTGGTACTCGATCGGGTCCTCGATGGTCATCACGTTTTTCTGCCGGCTGTCGATGCGATTGAGGCATGCGTACAGGGTCGTGCTCTTGCCGCTTCCGGTCGGTCCCGTGACGAACATGACCCCGTGGCTCCGGTTGATAAGCCGGTCGAATTTCTCCAGATCGTCTTTGAAGAGCCCCAATTCGTTTAAAGTAAGAAGCCCTGTGCTCTTGTCGAGAATACGCAGCACCGCCCGTTCGCCGTAGCTGGTCGGCACGGTGCTGACGCGAAGATCGATCTCGCGCTGACCGACGCGCACGCTGCACCGGCCGTCCTGCGGCATGCGGCGCTCGGCGATGTCCATGCCCGCCATCACCTTGACGCGCGAAATCACCAGCGACAGCACATTGCGGTTCAGGGTCAACGTGTCGTACAGGATACCGTCGACGCGGTAGCGGATCTGAATCTTTGTTTCGTACGGGTGAATATGGATGTCGCTGGCCCGCATTTGCAGGGCCCGAAACAGAATATCGTTGACAAGGCGAATCACCGGCGGGCGGTTCACCACGTCCAGCAGGTCGTCCGACGAGGCGACCTCGTCGACAAGCTGGTCCAGGTTCTGGGCGTCCAGTTCCTCGGCCACCTCTTCCATGACGGTGTTCTTCTGCTCGTACGCCACGTCGATAGCGGCGGTAATCGCCGCCCGGGACGACAGCGCCACGTTGACGGGCGCCCCTAACATCTTCGAGACGTTGTCAATAGCGCTGGTGTTTAGCGGCTGGGCCAGCACCACGGTGATCGTCTCGTCGCCGTTTGTACGGAGACCGATGAGGTAGTGGTGCTGAGCATAAGTTGCGGCGACCGATTCGATGAACTCCTTCGGCACGTCATCGGCCGCGATTTCCGCCAGATACGGGATGCCCAGCGCTTCGGCGAACAGCCGCAGCACCCGATCCTCTGTCAAATCCGGGCACTTCAGCAGAAGTTCGTCCACCCGGCGCGGATCGCCCCCGTTGGCGTCGAAATACCGCTGCAGCGTTTCGACGCTCACCACCCCCGTCCGCTCCGCCGTTTGTAATAACAATTGCTTCATAGTATCCCAGCGACTCGCGGCCGTTTCCGCATGCTCGAACTAATATGCGTCATCCACAATATCCCAGGGCGACGATTGAGGCGGCGCGTCCAAATTCACCTCAACAGTAACCGCATCCTCTTTCCGCCTGGCTTTGGTAAGCGGCTTGTCTGTGGGCTCTGCGTTCAGCCTGCGGTATTCATCGTCCTCGAGAATCCTCTTAGGCGCACCCGCGGCATCGTCCTGCTCCAGAACATGCAGGGGATCCATCGGCTTCGGCTTGGCTCCCGGCCAGTCCTGATACTCCTGCATCTCGGTTTCCTTTTTCTCAAAAGCGCGGCGATTCTTATTCGATATATCGATGACTGCACGACTTGTGAGATCGCTGCCCGGCCTCAGAATGTGGGCCTTGATGAAAACGTACAGCTTCGATTGCTCATCCCTGTTGTCCGTGCTGCGGAAGAGACCGCCGATCAGAGGTATATCGCCGAGTATGGGCACCTTGCTGCCGCCTTTACTCTGGTTGATTCTTTCCAGACCGCCCAGAATAATCGTTGCGCTGTCAGGTACAGTGACCTTGGTGACTATGTCGTTCGTCACCGTATTCGGCGGCTTGCTTGTCGAAGAGTCAAGATTCAGAAAATCGGACCGCGTCAACGTAATGTCAAGACTCAGGTTATCACCCTTGCTGATATGCGGCTTGATTGCTAATGACAGGCCCGCTTCATAGGGCTGGTACTCCGTATCCTGAACGGGAGTCGACACCGGATTTCCTCCGGTTCCCACCGCGGGAACGTACGTGGTTCGCGTCAAGGGTATGTATGTGATCGTCTTGGCGTCCAGTGTTCCTTCCTGATTGTCGTCCACAAGCAGTGTGGGACGCGCCAGAATACGACCATAACTCTTTGCTTGTATTGCGGTGAGAAGCATTTCGACATGCTTATCGGCGAAGAACCCAAAACCTTGCCCGGAAATGACAGCGGCTTCGCTGACGGCTTTGTTCGGCAGAAGGCCGGTCAGCAGGCTTCCGGTGAATTCCGGCGTCAGGACTTCGAAGGCGCTGCTGCCGGCGCTCCTGACGGCGGTTTGCAGGTCAAATGCAAATTTGTCGGTCTTGCTTATCTCGACGAGGGTTACGTCGAGCAGCACCTGCGGCCGGTAGGCATCCAATTCCTGGATGAGGTCACTGATCCACTGCTGGTTCTTCTTATCTGCGTAAACAATGATAGAGTAGGTCTTGGGATCGGCGACGATCTGGACTTCGTTCTTTTCGCGTTTCGGCGGAATGATTGCACCGCCCGTGCTCGCGGCCGTCTGTATTTTACTATCCGGCGATTTCGCTGTGTCCTTAAGAGTCGCTTGCACGATTTCATTCAGCGTCGCGGCCAACTCCTCCGGGTCCTGGTTCTCCAAGGCGTACACCACGTACGGCGTTGACGTCGAAGTCAGTTCCCGGTCGACGTGCGTGACCACCAGATTGATCGTCTCGTGCTGTTTCGGAGTCGCGTACACCAGAAGTGAATTGGTCGATTCCAGGACGGCGATCTGCGGCTGGTTCGAGGTGATCTCGGCGCCCGTCGTCGCTTCGAATGTCGTCGTCGGCCCCGGGCCCTCGCCTGCACCGGCCGCGACCGGCGCCATTCCGGGGGCCGTGGGAACACGACCCTGGGTGGTGGTTGTGCCCGCTCGTCTGGGCGTCGAGCCCCCCGTACTTTGCTGCTCGACGATGCCCAGATCGCCCAATGTCTTCACCACTTCATGAATATCGACGTACTGAATTTCGTACTGGTGCACCGTGCGGACATCCTGCTGCTCGATGTCCACGAAACGAATCAGCATTTCGATCTCACGGTGATGTTCGAGTGTGGCGTTGACCAGGAGCGAATTGGTGCTCAGACGCACTGAAATCTGCGGTTCGCCCGCCGCTGCAGCGACCGGTGTGTAGGTGCCCGCCGGAGTGGTTACCGGCTGGCGTACTCCTGCCGGCACCGTCGCTGTGCGTTGTGTTGTCGCGCCCATGCGGGAAGGAAGCGCGCTCGTTCTGGCGGTCGGCTGGCTGCTGATGATGCCCAGTTCATACAGCGTATCCAGCAGGTCGGTGGCTTCGACGTATTGCATGGGATATTCCCGGATCGCCTTAAGCCCGTACTTCTCGACATCCAGACTGTCGATGATCATATTGACGGTTATGATATCCTCTTCCAGACCGACCATAAGGATCCGGTTGGTCCGATCGTCCACCTCTATGTAGACACCCGCATCGCCGCCGCTCCTCGCCGTGGGCGCCGGCCTCACGGGGGTCGGCGGGCGGACGGTCGCGGGAACCGCCCGTCCCGGCACCGCGGGTGCGGCCGTGACAGGCGCCGCTGTCACCTCCTGGCTGACGGTGATCGACAGCGTGCCCATTTGCTGCGCGATCGCCATAACCTTGGAAGCCATTTCGCTCGGCGTCAGGTATTCGAGCTTGCGTGAGTGGTACTTGCGCATCTTGCCTTTGACGTCCACCAGCTTGAGAATCTCTTCGATGCGGCTCATACGATAGGCGTAGTCCGTCACGATGAGCGTCTGCGTCTCCTCGATGGCGTTAAAGGTGATGCCTAACTTCATGTTCGTCAGCATCAACTGTGCGGTGCCGGTATCGATATTTTTGAGTTGGTAAATGGTCGTCGCGATTACGTTGCCGGGCTGAGGCACATCGCCGCTGTCACGCCACAGTACAGGATCGTAAGCAGAGGCCTCGGCGGCCGGCATAATCGTAACGAGGTTGCCTCGCCGGGTCATCGCAAGATTCCGGAATCGCAGCACGCTTTCCAGCAGCGCGTACATGTCCTTAACCTTGATCTTGCCGTCGTGAATCTTCAGCATCACGTCGCCGGCCACATTCTTGGGGTCGAACATGTAATTCAGACCCAACTGCTTGCCGACCATCTCGATCAGCGCCAGAATCTCGACCTTCTCCGGCAGAACGATTACGGTCTGAAGTTCCTTTTCCGCATCGGGTATAATGTCCGGTCCCGTTGCGGCATCGGTCAGCGTCTCTATCTTTGCCGGTGCGACCGTTGTCTGCGGGGGTATACGCGAGCCGGCCGGTCCCCTCGGCGCCGGCAGGGCGGGTCTTACGGGTGCTGTGATAACCGGCGGTGCGGCCGTTTCCTGCGCTGTGATGGGTTCATCAGCTGCCGCATTCCCGGTCTCATTCTGGTCCGCCGCAGACTCTTCGGCCGCCGCTGACTGCTGGAGCAGCTTGACAAGTTCCATAAATTTTGCGGTGTCGTCATCGCTTACCGGTACGTCGGTGACCGCCGGCTCCGCAGGTTCCTCGTCGCCCGGCATCGGGTCCTCTTCGCCAGCCTCAGCGTCGCCGTCTGTCTCCGCATCGCCCTCCATATCGCCCGCGTCCTCGGCAACCCCTTCCATGGCGGCCTCTCCTTCGACATCGGCCTCAATGGTGTCCTCGCCCTCGGCGCCGGCCTCAAGGCCTGCCTCTGCGGCAGGCATTTCTATTTCAACTTCGGCGGCCAGCGGGATAATCCGCGGGCTGCTGATGGGGGTCGGCATAGGTTGCGCCGACGCCACGGTGGGCCCCCAGCCGCTGAACACGCCCCCTCTGGTTTGTATGGCTGCCGCCTTCTCCTCAGCCTTAACGGCCAGCGCAGCTTCGGAGGCCTGCTGTTGTTTCTGCTGGGCCAGTTCCTCTGCCCTGATCGCCTTGGCAAGGGCTTCAGCCGCCTCTTGCTCGGCCGTTGCTACTTCGCTCGGCGCCGGTTTCTGCGGCGCGGAAAGTGTCTGAAGCAATTGCTTCTGCATCGCGTCCTTATCAACGGCGGCCGTTGCCGCTGGGGCCGGCGGCCCGGTCCTGACCCGGGCCGGTAGGGCTGCCAGCTCCAACGGCGAACCGGCTTCGTTTGCAGACGCCACAGCCACTGCGCCCGGAATGGACAATCCGGCCATTGCCGCGAAAACGCCCTTGACCCTTTCAAACTGGCTCGAAGGCGCCGCTGCAATGATTTTTCCGTTGTGTACGTCGATGATGATCCCGTCTGTGGCCGATGGCGGGGCCAACAGGGTGCCGACGTTGCTCAGCCCGCCCCGGCTTGAAATCTGCTCAGTGGAGGGCAGTACGCTGGTTCCCGCCCAGTCAGCAATCACCTCAACCCGGTAGGCGTCCGCGGAATCCGCCAGTTTCAGAAGACTGGATGCCTTGACGAGGTCATTGACATCTTTGGCGGTGACGATCAGTGAATTGTGCGGCAGCAGGTCAATACTGGCGCCGATCTTCAGGCTTTCAAGGCGGGCCTTGGCTTCGGCGTTGGACAAATGCCGCATGCGGAATGCGCGGCTCCTGAGCGCAGCAGCGCCCGAGTCGTCCTCGGCCCAGGCGCGTGCATATGCGCCCGCCATTAAAACACCGACCAACCCGAAAACCAGGAGAAAGAACACTCTCCCTTTGGTACCCATCCTACCGAATCGTCCTAAAAGCATGCTCGACACTCCAGGAATTTTCCCTTTGACTGTCCGGAATTCATCACACCCTCCGTGCGAATCCCACATTCTCCAACCGTCCCACGCGGTCGTGTCCTGAAAACGACCGCAGACCCGGCGTAGTCCTTTTCTGAGGCGGGAATGATTAAAATACCGCACCCGCTCAAAAGTAAGGTGTATAAAAGTCGCGATAAGCTCTTTCTTCCCTGTTTTGGGGCCATTATCAAGGTTCATCGGAAAGAAAGGGCCCCGACTGAGCTTATTTTAACGAGATATCGGCCGCGCCGAATACACCTGCACTTTAGACCGCGGCGGGGCGCAAAAAGTTCCCGGCCGTTCGTATAAAGAGGCGGAAAAATCATGGATTGTATGGGGTCTGAGGTTTATCGGGCCTATTCGCCCAGGGTGGACCCGCCGCTATCCGCTGTAGTGACCTTGGATTGCTGGTCAGCCAGCTTTTTCTCCTGCTCGAGAATTTCGAGGAGTTTGGCAAGCGCCTTTTGCTCCTCGGCCACTTCTGCCTTGGAGGCGTCAGCGACAGTCTGAGTCATGATACTTTTCAGGTCGGCAATATTCTCGTCGAGTACGGCCTTACGCTGCTCAGTACTGGGTGGCGCCGCGACGGTCCGCGGCCGAGTGGCCGGCAAAGGTACTGACCGCGGCGGGATAGAGGGCGGCTGTCGCAGTGGCGAAACCGCCGCTGTGCGAGGGGCACGTGTGCCGCCTTCGGGTACAAAGTAAGCATTTCCCCGGCCCAGAGACGAAGCAGGCGTCGCCGGGATAGAAACCGGCTCATAACTGATCCTGCCGGCAACGGGAGCCTCCAGTGTTTGACCCTCCGCCAAAAGCAAAGAGCGGGCCAGCGGAGGCTGCTGCTTCAAGGCAATCGTCTGGGGGTTTCGTCCACTTTGAGACATGACTACGCTGCCGTCCAGAACGTCGGCGATGACCAGGTGCTCAACGTTTTCACCCACGCGAAACCACTTCTGCCCCTTTCCCGGTAAATCGAGCAAGACCATGGACTTAGATGGGCTGTCCTCGTACCGGCAGGTGGCGATCAGATCGAATCTGGCGAAGCGGGGCGGTTCGACTACAACCGCCTCGGTTACTGGCGGTGCTTTCGGTGTTGGAATGTCGGAGGGGCCTCTCGTTACTGGCGGCTGAATCGTCACCGGCGGCGGCGGCGGATCAATGCGAAGCGCAAACTTCTGGGCCTCTCTGACCAGCGGCGAGATCTGCCCTTCATTCGAAGGGGCCTTGGTGACAAGGTTCTTGAATTCCTGGACGATCCGGGGTGAATTGATGAAGTTTTCGATCTCCGGATTACCGCGAAGACCAAACACGGCCACAAACCCAACCAGCGATATGCAGAGAATGGCGGCGACAATCGTGGTTATCTTTAATGTTCGGATCATTTCGACTCCTGGTGCTCCAATGTTGTGAGCCTGTGGATTGGCCTTCAAACATCATCGGAAATCCGCACCTGCACACTTAATCAGTTTGCGATGTCCGTATTATTTGACATCGCCGGCGGCTTCAGGTTCCCGCCAATGAATGATTTTTCGCAGATACTCTTCTTCGTGACCCTGGTAACCGGGGCTATGATCGGGATTGTGGCAGTCGATACACTTGGCCATGGGCTCTGAAATGCCCGTGCCGCCTCGGCCGGTGGTCAGCGATTTGAGGTGTTCCGATCCCGGCCCGTGACACACTTCGCAGCCGACGTCCCGCAGGTCTTTGGGGCTCTCTTCAGATATGAAGCCGGATTCGTATCCGAAACCCACGACATGGCACTTCACGCATTCCGGATCATACTGGGCGCCAACATTGACGAGGGTCTCGTAGGCATGGGCGTGAGGATTTTTGGACCACTTGTCGTACTCGTAAGAGTGGCACGAGCGGCAACTCTCATTGCCGAGATACTTCAGGCCGTCGGGCAGGGGCACCCGCGGATGACCTTCAAGCAGCCGTTCTTCCTTTACCATCACCTGGTAATCCTTATACAACTGCGCCAAATGTTCGTCCTGGGCAAGGCTTTCATCAACGGCTACCTTATCGAAATCCAGACCCAGCGTGCCGTCACCCGCCGGCCGGGCGGTCAGTCGCGCAACATACTTGCCGAGCCGGCCGACCGAAACCAGCAATGGCTTCTGTCGCCCTTTGTCAATAATACGCGGCTCATCCGCTGCCGTCGGGCAGATGACCACGTCCAAGGCACGGAGGGTCGCCAACTTAGCCACCACATCATCCGAGGCATCGTCGATGATGAGGATGTTGAGTCCGAGGGCTTGGCGCTGCTCGAAAAGCGATTCCAGCGAATCAATGTCCAGCGAGTCGGCCCGTGCCGAGGCCACCGTAACGGTCAGCGGCTGCCCGGCGACCGTGAACTTCTTCGAACAGGAGGCTTCGCCGTCGGGCGTGATGAGCGGGAAAGTTCCCCCCTGGGCAAGGCCCAGATTGGTGACGGCGGCGAGATCCTCCGGCGTGAGGTGCACAAGGTCGTATTCCAGCATGGACATAGCCTGAAACAGGACACCCAACTTGATCATGTCCTGCGGCTTGTGGCCGGCCAACAGATTACCCGTGTCCAGTACAAGTCTCTGATCGGCGGGCGCTGTCGCCAGAACCGCACCCCGGCGGTCCAACCCGCCCAACTGCCCCGACGAGCACCCGCACGGCTGCAGCGTGCTCAGCACATTGCCTGTCATGAAGACTGTCAGGGTTTCGCCTGAAACGGCGGCGCCCGGCGGAGTCGAATCGGGCAAACGGCCGTTCGAGGACCCTCTGGGCGTACACCCGACCCCCACCATGAAGGCGGCCAGGACGATCCGGTAAGAAAAAACGCTGGAAAATTTCATAGCTTGCCGTGCAACCTGCTCTATTTTAATGCGTTCAGTGCGTACCACCCGCTGCACGTGACGGAGATTTCTTCGCCGTCTTTCATCTTGATCGTCAGCCGGTCGGACATATACCGGCGGTTCTTGCCTTCCTGCGGCGGGGGCGTGACACGGACCGTCATTCGGACACTGGCGCCTTGTTCATCCTGTTCAGTGACGCTCATGTCTCCGTTCATCGACGTGATGGATGCGACCTCCACCTTCCCGCCGTAGTTGTTCTTGACCCACAGTTCCCGGTCGACATGCTTTCCGGGCTGCGCGTCCTGGACAATCAGCCGCGGAGGCGTCACGGTATAGGTCGGCAGGGCGGTGTAGGTCAGGCTGATTTGAGTGGTGTCCGGATGCGACAGGCCGATTTGAATCGAGCCTGTCAAATTGGCCTTGAGTTTCTCGATATCCACCTCAGGTGTGATAATAAACTCACTTTGCTCGGCGCCCGTGTCGAATTTCGCCGTGACCGTATCATGAGAGGAGGTGAAGCTCCGGATTGCAAAGGCCTTGCCGTCCTTGCTCTTGAGGGTAATCGGCTTGATACCGGCATTCGGCTGATTAAGGAACAGGTCTATCGTGCTCGACGGGTCCGCAACCACCTTCAGCTCGACGCGGCCCTTGATAGTAAATTCATAGCGCGGATTGCTCTTGTCGTTACTGAGGATATGCAGGTGTTTCTCAACGGCGCCCGGCAGGGTTCCCGACAGATAGGTCACATGAATCGTTCCCGATTGCCCCGGCGCATAATTCTTGGGTTCAACTTCCGGGATAGAACACTGGCACGTGCTGAGAACGCGGTCGATGACGAGCTCTTCGGTGCCAACGTTCTTGAATGTGAACTCACATTTGACCTTCTTGTTAGGGCCGATCGTACCGAAATCGTGGACTGGATTTTCCATCTCAATTTTCGGCCCGCCTTTTTTCGTTTGTACGGCCGTTACGTCCTGAGAGGTAGTCGCCTGAGTAATCTGCGGGTCGCCGGGGGTTTTCGCGGGTCGCTTCCTGGATTCACCGCAGCCCGACTGAAAGAGGACCCCCACGCCGATTGCCGCAATCAAAAAGACCGCCTGCCTCGTGTTCATTTTTTGTCTCTCGCTTAGAATTCATAAGGTTTCTGAGGTGACAAATACCGATAGTTAATCCTAACACAAGCAATGCATCGAATCAACAGTCTTTTCGGTCCGAATGACTTATATCTTTACAAGGGCGTCACTTACAGCTACAATAGAATGTCTTTCAGCCCGAACCCGTTCAGGAGTTTGTTATGACCGATAACTATAAGGTTGAGCTTTCCATTGTGCTGCCCGTTTTGAATGAACAGGACAACCTTCAGCCTCTATACGACGAAATCACCAGTGCGCTGTCCGGCGGCGGCAGTTATGAAATTATCTATATTGACGACGGCAGCACGGACGACAGCATCGCCGTGCTTTCAACTATACAGGCGAGCGACCCAAAAGTTCGGGTGATCTGCTTTCGGCGCAACTTCGGGCAGACCGCTGCCCTGAGCGCAGGCTTCAAGCACGCCCGCGGCAGAATCATTATCCCGATGGACGCTGACGGCCAAAACGACCCGGCCGACATCCCGCGGCTCGTCCAGAAACTCGAATCTGGTTTTGATATTGTCAGCGGCTGGCGCCGCAGAAGACACGACAATGTCGTCACCCGGACGTTTCCCTCGCGCGTCGCCAACTGGGTCATCGCCAGGATTACCGGTGTAAGACTGCACGATTTCGGATGCACCCTCAAAGCCTACCGCGCCGACTCGCTCAAACCCATACGCCTCTACGGTGAAATGCACAGGTTCATTCCCGCCCTGGCCAGTTGGGGGGGCGAACGCGTCGCGGAGATGGTCGTAAACCACAGACCCCGAACCCGCGGAGAAGCCAAGTACGGCCTCAGCCGCACCTTTAAGGTGATACTCGATTTGATGACCATTAAGTTCCTGGCGTCCTTCTCCACCAAGCCGATTTACGTGTTCGGGGGCCTCGGAGTGGTCAGCTTTCTCGGGTCCTTCCTCTCTTCTCTCGGCCTCTTGTACTTCAAATATCTCGCATCGCCCATGATACCGCTGAACAGAAACCCGCTCCTTATACTAAGTATGATGTTGTTCACCACCGCGATTCAGTTTATTCTGATGGGGTTGCTGGCGGAAATTCTCGTGCGAACCTATCATGAGTCTCAGGGTAGAGAGATTTACCTGATCGACAGAGTGCTGCAATCCGGCGACCAGGACTAAAATGTGCACGGCAGCCTGCCTATGAAGGGCAGAGACCGTTTCGATGTGCGCGCTTCAGGGAGCAGTCGATATATGAGTCGTAGAAAGCGACGAATCGTTCCAAAGGGTCCCTCCATCTCACAGGAGCGGCGGCCGCTGCCGTGGGCCATTGCGCTGGCGGTGATCCTGGCGGGTGTGCCGTTTGTGCTGGGCAAGTACATGGAGTTCAATTCGCCCGACCCCTTCGATAGCGGCGCGTATGTCTATTCAGCGGAGCATCTGCTGAAGGGGGCGCGTCTTGGTGTGGACGAAGCCGCAAGCGCCCAGCCCGGCACCCTCCTGGTGAACGTCGTCGGAGTGGCGCTCTTTGGTTTCAATGAAACAGGGCCCAAACTCATCCAGGCCCTTCTTCAAGCGACGGCACTGGTGCTGATGTTTTACACGATGCGTCGGCTCTTCGGCGCTGCCGCGGCCGTGCTATCGGTGGCGATTGCCTCCATCTATCTCTCGGCCCCGGTCATCGCCAAATTCGGCAACGTCAAAGAACAGCACATGATCGCCTTCATGGTCATCGGGGCGTGCTGTTTTCTTTTGTACCGGCAAACCGACCGATGGTGGCTGGCCGTCTGTGCCGCTGCGGCCGCCGTGAATGCCTACTACTTCAAACCGACCGGCGTTTCGGTCGTGGTCGCCATTGCCGTCTACGTGTTGGCGCAGCCCTTGCTCAGGAACCGTTCATGGCGCGACACCGCGTGCGATTTCATGCTGCTCACCAGCGGCGCAATCATCGGTCTCATACCGCTGGCCATTCTGCATTTCTGGCAGGGTCAGTCAGAGGCGTTACTGCAGACGGCCCCCGTCCGAGGCATCTGGTTTGCGGTGGCGATTCTCGCCGCATCTTCGGCGGCGGTCGCCGCATTCCGCTTGTGGCGTCGCTATGACGCAGGGCAGGCACTCCGCCTGGTCGATCGCTCAATCTGGATTGCTGGTGCTGTCGCCATGCTCCTTGTGCTGACGCCGTTTACTATTTATTTCATCTCCACGGGCGATCTGCTGTCGTACTTGAGCGACATTCCGTTCATCAAAGCCGTCCTGTGGACGAAGCTGCAGGTCGAAATGGCCGTGCAGAGTTCAAGGCTGATTTTACAGGGCTACGTGGGCGAAGGCTGGGCACAAACCAGTCTCTCGCAAGTGGCCCCACAGATACTGCGATACTACAACGTGCTGCTGCTTCCCATCGTGCTCGCCGCGACGGCCGTAGTGGTCGCCCTGGCGCGATCCGTATGGGCGCGACTGAATAAGACGCAGACGAGTCAGGGCGCAGACCACATCGTATTGCTCCTGGCCGTCTGGTGGATACTGGATATGGCATTCATCTGGGTCAGCCCGCGGTCTTATGAGCAGTACTATCTGCCGCTCAATGCCTCCGCGGCCATGCTGGCGGCCTATGTTGTCGGCCTGTTCGCCCACGGCCTCGCCGCGGCCAGAAACAAAATGCCGTGGGCAATCGGCGGCGCCGTGTTCGCCTTCGTAATGGTCGCACTGGTCTGGCCCATTTTCGCCGGCCAGACCCGCAGCCCGGATACCGGCAGTGATTACGGCGGACGCAGGCGCGGCTACGCACAGCGGCTTGATGAGGCATCGCAAAGGCGACGCGGCCAGGCACAGCCGTGGGAGGCGGTCGGCGATCACATTCGCCAGAACAGCACCGCCGACGACCTCATCTACGTGTGGGGCTGGGTGCCTGGGATTTACGTGCGGGCCCAGCGGTTTTGTCCGGCGCCCAATGCGTTCGAAAGTGAAATGCACGTAACCACCCCCGCGGGACTGTCGTACAAAGTGCGGCAATTGTTGAACAGCTTCGCCGAACGCCCGCCGCGATTCATCGTCGACACGCGAAAGCGGCACTTCCCCGCCGGCCGCCCGCCGCTGGAATTATGGCCGCAGGCGCCCGCCGGCTTCATGGGCGCACCGCGCGAACAGTTCCTCCCGACCGACCCGCAGGCAGTCGCCGTCTACGACCAGGGGTATGCAAAGGCGCTTGCCGAACGAGTGAACCCGACCGAAGCCCAGCGCTACGAAGCCATGGCCCCGTTCCGCGAGTACGTCATGGCCAATTACTCCGTGGCTGGCGTATACGGCCAGCACGTTTTGTTCGTCAGGAAAACCGCCCCGGCGGCCCCTTGAGGATAATCCCGCAATGCGCGTACTGATGAGCAATTACGAATTCCCGCCGATCGGCGGCGGCGCGGGCCTGGCCCACCTGAACCTCCTCCGCCAGTTTGCGGACAATCCGGAAATCACGGTCGACGTGGTCACCTCCTGCTGCGGACGCGGGCTCACGGTCGAGCGCTTCGCCGAGAACATCACGCTCTACAAAGTCGGAATCCGCAAACGCAATCTGCACCACTGGCGGCGAAGCGAAGTCCTCGAATGGCTCCTCAAAGCCCCCGCCCATTACCGCCGCCTCATAAAAACCAACCAATACGACCTCGCCCACGCATTCTCCGCATTTCCAACAGGCTGGCTCTGCTGGCGCACCCGCGCAAACATGCCCTACATTCTATCACTGCTGGGCTCCGATGTGCCCGGTCACAATGCGCGGCTCACGCTGGATTACAGACTGCTGGGCCCGCTCTTTCGGCGCATATGGGAATCATCCGCCCTGGTAGTTGTCAACAGCGCCGGCCTTACGCAACGGGCCCGCGTCTTCATGCCCGAGCTGCACTATCCTATTATCTACACCGGAGTTGACGCCACAAGATTTCACCCACCTGCCGTCCGGGCGGATAGTAAGACCATACGATTGGTGACGGCTTCGCGCCTTGTGGCGACCAAACGCATCGACGTGCTTATCGAGGCCGTGGGTTTGCTCAAACAGGAGGGCGTGGATGTGCAATTGACGGTCGCTGGTGGAGGCCGGCTGGCCGAACCTCTCAAACAACTCGTTCAACAGCGCGGTCTTAATGAACATGTCCGTTTGCTCGGACCGGTAGACGCTGAGGCCATGCCGCAACTGTACCGCGACAGCGATATCTTCGTCAGCAGCAGCGTCCGTGAGGGCCTCAGTAACGCCATGCTCGAAGCCATGGCCTCAGGGTTGCCGATCGTGACGGCACGCTGCGAGGGTGTTGACGAATTGGTCGTCGACAACGGTTTAATTGTCGAAGAACCGCACCCGCGATGCATTGCCGATGCGATTTGCCTTGTGCAGGAGCAGTCTCGCTATAAGGCGATGTCTGCGGCGGCGAGGGCGCGAGTCGAACGATTCACTTGGCAGCAGACAGCCGAGGCGTATCTCGACTGCTATCGCCAAGTCATAACGTGAGGCCGATTACACGCAAGTGACCCGCAGAGTGGTATTTGGTGCCGTCTCATCGAATCCTCCCGCCCTTGCTTACCGAAGATCTCGCTCAATTTTGTTTTTAGCAACATTTTCTGTTGACAATTGGGTGAGCTTTTGGTCTAATGGCTCATATACGAATTGGCATACATTGTGGTCTTCTGGAGTTTTTATCTCAAGGCGACCACCTGAGTACATGCCAGTGGGGCGTGTGCACAATAGGAACCAATTGGGAGGCCGAGAAAATGGGACAGCACAAGATCAACTGGGTGGTTGCAGGGATGGTACTGTTGCTTGGGGCATGTGCCCCGGTGCAGGGGGTAACGCTATTTAGTTCCGATTATCTCATGCAGACCTATGCCGTCTTTAAAGGCGGAACGTCACCTACCGATATGACCTTTGCGCCTGGCGGTGATCTATATGTCACTTATCAGGAACAAATCGAGTACGGACGCGATGGAGTCATCTACAAGGTTTCGCCTGATCGCACTGCAAGCCTGTTTGCGGATGGGCTTGTAGATCCAAAGACAATTACTTGGGGCGGCGGCACCGCCTATGGTGATTACCTCTATGTGGCTGACAAGTTCGAAAAAACGAATTGGACCAAAGGAGAGGTAACCCGTATAAGTCTGGATGGCACAAAATCGCCGTTTGCCGGTCAAGGCTTCAACCAGCCTACGCCGGTTGCGATTGATCGGTATGGAAACTTCGGAGGATCAATGTACGTAGGCACCGGGGTCAGCGACTCCATATATCGTGTAACGTCCGACGGTTCGACAGAATTGTTTCACTACTTTGGAGCATACGCAATCGCGGGCACTCCTTGGGACATTGCCTTTGCCCCTCAGAATGCCTATGGTGGTCTCATGTACGTGGCTACTGAGTTCCCAGACGACAGAGCGATTAGTGGCATACTGGCGTTTCAGCCGGATGGAACGTTCAGTGCATTTGCCCCCGAACTCATACTGGCTCATAGTCTTGAATTTGATACGACAGGGTTGATGTTTGGTGGCGCATTATACGCTTATGGTGGAGCCGGTTACGGCCGGCGCATCTGGAGGGTAGCAGAAGACGGATCCACTGAGGCATTGGCCTATGTTTTGAATGGAGTCTTTACGTTTGGCCCGGATGGCGCCATGTACGTGGCCGAAGTCTTGAACGATACTACTGTGATCAGCCGCGTATTCGTTCCCGAGCCGGCTTCGCTTATACTTTTTGCACTGGGCGGTCTGGTATTGCGGCGCAGACGCTGACCGCTGAAAGCCTTGACATACCTTTTGGGGCACATTCCGGCAGGCCGGTTGTGCCCTTTTTCTTTGGAATAAGATATAATAGCGCAAGCCCGGGCGTTACAATGCGAACGAACTGATAAGGTCTTAAAGTAATGGTTTCTGGAAACGATCCGATTAAAGTGTGTTTTGTCTGTCCGAAGGTGTATCCCATCTTCGATTCAGCCTGCGCGGAGGTGTTCGGCGGCGCTGAGGTCGATCTGTACAACCTTGGTACGGAACTGGCAAAGGATCCTGCATTTGACGTGAGCTTTGTCGCAGCCGATTACGGCCAACCTGCCCAAATGCATGCAGAGGGCGTCACGCTCATCCGGGGTTTAGATTTCAAAAGGGGTCCGCTTGCAGGTGCACTTAAGTTGTGGCAGGCGATGAAGCAGGCCGATGCTGAGATTTACATGCTCAAGACCGTTTCAATGGGCGTGCCGCTTGTTGCATGGTTTTGCAGGCACTATGGCAAGGCTTTTGTGTATCGAACCGCGAGTGCCTTGGAGAGCAACGGTCAGTACGTTCACCGCCATCGCACCATGGGCAAGCTATTCTTATGGTCTTTAAAGCGGGCCGACCTCATCTTTACACAAAACCAGGTGGATTGTGACAATCTCATGTCGACGTCGCATCTAAGGTCGGTTATGGTCCGCAATGGCCACCGTCTGGAAGCCGCCCAAAATGGCAGGCGCGATAGCGTCCTCTGGGTGGGGCGAAGTGATCCGGTCAAAGGCCCGCAAAAGTTCATCGAACTCGCCCGTCGAACGCCTTGCGAGCGGTTCGTAATGATCTGCCAGCGCGCCACGGGCGACGCGTCCTACGGCGGCCTCGTTCAGCAGGCTGAAGAGATCGGCAACCTGACTTTCATCGAGAGGGTGCCGTTTCATCAGACGGACGCATATTTTCAGGCGGCCCGCGTTCTGGTCAATACCAGCGATTCGGAGGGCTTCTCGAACACCTTCATACAGGCCTGTAGGTGGGCCGTGCCCATCTTATCGCTAAACGTCAATCCCGACGATTTCCTCAACCGCTGGTCCTGCGGCATCTGCTGCCACAGCGACGAAAACCGCCTCGCGCAAGGGCTGCGTGCTCTCCTCGAAAGCGACCGGTACGTCGAGATTGGCCAAAACGCGAGAAAATACGCCGAGGCCAACCATGACATCACGAAAATCGTCGATGTTTACAAGGAACTTTTTCGCAAACTGGTTTAACCGCTCCGGCGGCATTGAGGGCAACTATGTGCGGCATCGTGGGATTCAACTGGCAGGATAACGACAGCATTCGGCAGCTTGCCGACCTGCTCGCCCACAGGGGCCCCGAACAGCAGGGGTTTCATGTCGCCGACGGTATCTCGCTGGGCCACAAGCGACTCTGCATACTCGACCTCTCCGAAAGGGCGGCCCAGCCGATCTACAGCGAAGACCGCTCCATGTGCATCGTCTACAACGGCGAGACCTTCAACTTCCAGCAATTGCGGCAGGAACTCGAAAAGCTCGGCCACACGTTTATTTCTGATACCGACACGGAGGTCGTGCTGCACGGCTACGAGCAGTGGGGGGCCGAGGTCCTGAAGAAAATGAACGGCCAGTTCGCCTTCTGTATCTACGATGGGCGTCGAAAACGCCTCTTCCTGGGCAGGGACCGGCTCGGCATCAAGCCCCTGTACTACTGCGACCACGCCGGCCGGTTTATATTCGGCTCCGAACTCAAGGTCCTTCTCCGAAGCGGCATCGACACCCAAATCGACCAGCGGTCCCTCGATCACTATCTTCTGTTCGGTTATGTGCCCAACGGAAGCAGCATGCTCCGGCACGTCCGGCAGCTCCTGCCGGGCCATTATCTCGAATACGACCTCGACAATCGCTGCGTCGCCTCCTGCGAACCCTACTGGCAAGTGCATTACGAACCCCGCCTGGATTCCACCGAAGACGAGATGATCCTGAGGCTCAGGGAACTCCTCGACGCCAGCGTCCGCCGCCAACTGGTCAGCGATGTGCCGCTGGGCGCGTTTCTCTCCGGCGGCGTAGACAGTTCCATTCTCGTCTCGATCATGCGCAAGTACGTTACGGATTTGAGAACGTTTTCCATCCGCTTCGACTATGAGGACTTCAACGAATCGCGTTACGCCGAGATGGTGTCGCGCCAATTTAACACGCTGCACCACGAGATCGCCTTTGCCGCGGCCGACGTCTGCGACCTGATCCCGAAACTCGTCCATTATTACGACGAGCCGTTTGCGGACTGTTCGATGATCCCCACGTATCTGGTTTCGAAGGTCGCCCGCGAGCACGTGACAGTAAGCCTCTCCGGCACCGGCAGCGACGAGATTTTCGGCGGATACCCGCGCTACACCGAGTATCCGCTCCTAAAAAGGCTCAACCACTTGCCGGCCGCCCTGAAGGCATTGCTCGATCCGGCGGTCGCAGGGGCCAATCTTTTCCTCAAAAACGACAAGCTGAACAAGCTGCGATGTTTCCTCGGCGCCAGGCTCGACGATACCTCGCTTTACCTCATGCTCTTCAGCTACATGTTCCGCGACAAGAGCGAGCAGCCCTCGCAATTAGCCGCATTCGCAGAGTACGGCCGCCACTTCCACCACACCGACGATCAGACCCGTCTCATGTCCTTCGACCTCAACGAATACCTCCCGGCCGACCTGCTCGTCAAAGAGGATCGCGCCTCCATGGCGGTGAGCCTCGAAGCAAGGGTCCCTTTCCTCGATCATGAACTCGTCGAGTTCGCGGCCGCACTGCCGCCCGACATGAAGATCAGAAGGGGACAAAAGAAATACCTGCTCAAGAAGGCCTATGAGGACGTCCTGCCGCGTGAAATCCTGTACCGAAGAAAACAGGGCTTTGGTGTTCCCCTCGTGCATTACCTCCGCAAGGAACTCAAGGACTTTGCGTATCAGGCGATCTTCGACTTCGATGAATATGACTACTACGACAAAAGCCGGATCAGGCATTACTGGGACCGCCACCAGGCGAAACGTTCGGACTACTCGCGAATCTTCTGGACGATCATCATGTTCAACCTGTGGTACAAGCAATGGTTGAAATAGCGGCCCGCTGAACGCCTGGCGTTGCTAATCGGCCGCACGGCGGCTCCGCACCGGGCTTTTCCGCAACTTAAACGTCCGCACAAACCACGAAATCCCCCGGCAGCCCGCCGCCGTCGCCTTGGGAAACGCCGCAAACAGCCCCATGAACGCCTTATACCACCCCGGCAGCAGCCCGCCGAACTGCTTCAGCATGCCCCGCACCTCCCGGCCGCGGGCCTCGAACAGCATCGACCGCATCCACCGCCGCAGCAGAAACGCCGCACAAGGCTCAAACGCCGCCAGTCGCCCGTGCTCGCGCGACAACCCCAGGTGCCGCTCGATCAACGCGCACGTCGCCGCCGCATCCTGATACGTGCGAATGACGCTCCCTTCCACATCCAAATGGTACACCGCCAGCGGCTCCGCCACATACCCGATCTTCGGATACCGGTACGCGATCCGCCACCACATATCGAAGTCTTCTCCCCAAGCCAGCCCGGGTGTGAATAACCCGGCCTCCAGCAAGGCGTGCCGTCTGACGAGCATCGTATCTGTACACCCCCAGATATCCTTCACGGTCGCCCCAAAAAAATCGACCACCTCTTCTCCCCGCGTAAGGGCTCTGGCTTTTTCCACCGGCACGTGTGCCGACCTCTGCTCCGTCAGGCACGTGCATCCGATATAGTTGCCTGTCGCCCACGCAAGTTGGGGATGGCGTTCGAGAACCGCCGCCTGCATCTGCAGCTTCGTCGGCAGCCACTCGTCGTCGGCATCCAGAAACGCGACCCACTCACCCATTGCCGCCTCGATGCCCGTATTCCGCGCAGCGCTGGCGCCTGCATTGGCCTGCTGAAGAAACCGAATGCGCCCCCCATAACGTGCGGCAACTTCCGCCGTGTTGTCGGTCGATCCGTCGTCAACAACAATAATTTCATCCGCCGCGCGCCTCTGCGCAAGTACACTGTCAATCGCCCTTGCAAGATACTTGCCGCAGTTATAGGCCGGTATGACAACACTGATACTATAGGAATCTTTCAGGTTCAACGCCACAGATTGCACCTTTGATCAAATATAGATGCTCCCATCAAAACGAATGCCGCCATTATAAGCGATGCCTGACATAAAAAACAGCAAATATGAATGGTGCTGCCCGTCAGAGCGTATCGAACAGCTCCACAAGCTTCCTCCCCAGGACCGCCGCGTCAAAGTGCTGCATCGCCGCCCGCCGGCCTTGTTCGCCAATCCGCCGCGCCCGGTCCGGGTCCGCGATCAGCGCCTCAATGGCACCGGCAATCTCTCCTGCCGAGTCCGGCGCCACCAGCAGGGCGTCCCGCCCATCCTCCAGGTAATCCCCCACGTCCCCCACGCGGCTGGCAATCACCGGCCTCCCGCTGGCCAGATATTCGCCGAGCTTAAAAGGAAACCCCGCGTGTGCAAACGCCGACGCCGTACGGGTCATGCACAAAATATCGCTTTCCGCCAGTTGCCCATAGAAAGCATCCTCGTCGAGATAACCCATGTACAGGATGCGATCGCGGTACTGCGACCTCGCGATCCGCTCGAGAATGCGATCCATATCGTGCGGATCACCCTTGCCCGTCAGGATCAGCCGAACATTGTCCCGCCGCCCGCAGACCCGCTCGAAGCCCTCGATCAGCGTCTCGACCGCATCCTTGCCCCCGAACGTGCCGCCGTAGAAAACCCGCACGGGATCGCCGAACGGCTTCGGCGGCAACCCCCGCCCCATGTCGATATTCACGGGATAGTGTACCACCGCGAAACGGCCCTTAGCGACCGCCTGCATCTTCTCCATCAGCCGGCTGGAGATCACCAGCACCGCATCGGCGAACATCCACAGCGTCCTGCAGAACAGCCGCCCCGAAAAATGCTTGATCCGTGCAAACACATCCGGTGCGCAGCCCTGAACCGCAATATCCTCCACAAGGTCGAACACAATCCGATACCCCGCCATCCGGGCATAGATCAGCATCGGCAGATTGTCTGTACTCGGGTACTCGTATACGTAGAGCACGTTCTTGCAGTCGGCCCGTCGATGCCGCCGCAGATAAGCGATGCCGTCCCAGTAGTACTTCGGCGCCTTCAGCAAAGCCCCCGCGCCCGGCCGGATATTCGCCCCGATAGTGACGTACGGCACGCCGCCGCACTCGCCCGAAATCGCCTCATCGGCAAGCCGCACCCGCCCGCCGCGAAGAACCAGAACCCGCACCGTAAACCGCCCGTCCCGCGCCAGATAATTCACGAAGTTCTGAATCCGCCGCGTGGCCGCCATCCCCCGCGGATACTGCACCTGCGCCATAAACACAATATTCAGTTTGTCCGCCATGCGGCCCTCATCAGCAACGAAACGTACACGCACACTCCAGTTACATTCTATACGCCGCAGCCAAAAAATCCAGTGCCAAAACCAGCCGCCTTGCTCACAAAGTACTCCGGGGCGGCATTCACCGCATAAACATTCCGCCCATCCCGATTGCAGGGCAGGTTTCTTCCTCCCACTGTCAGCATCAACAGCTTGCGGCCGCCGCCGGATGATGATATACTGAGCCCGAAAACGTGAACAAGGAGTTGCGATGGGAATAATCCGACGTTGCTTGCCGCGGCCCATGTGGGATGCGGCCTTTGGCCTGCTCCGCTACTCAAGGCGAATCGCTCACCTCGGGTTTGCGCGATATTGCCCCGTCTGCCGGGCCCACGTCCGGCGGTTCAAGCCCTACGGCGTGCATGTGCGTCCCGAAGCCTGTTGCCCCGTCTGCGGGGCCTTCGAGCGGCTGCGGTTTGTCTGGCTCGTTCTGGATGCCCGCCCGGAACTGCTCGCCGGCCCTGATCCGAAAATTCTGCACATCGCCCCCGAGGCCCTGCTCACCAGGCGATTTAAAGGCGTGCCCGGCGCAGAGTATATCTCCGCTGACCTGGAGTCCTCCAAAGCGATGGTCTGCATGGACGTCCAGCAGATTCAATACCCGGACAATGCCTTCGATCTCATCTACTGCAGCCATGTTCTCGAACACGTGCCGGACGACAATAAGGCCATGCGCGAATTTTATCGTGTCTTGAAGCCCGGCGGCAGGGCACTCATCATGGTCCCCATTAATGTCGAGCAGACAGTGGAAGACCCTTCCGTTACCGACCCGGCCGAACGCCTGCGCCGATTCGGCCAGGAAGACCATGTTCGAAAGTACGGACCGGATGTGGTGGATCGCCTCCGCCGAGCGGGCTTTGACGTGGAAACGATCACGGCCGAGGACGTCGCCGCCGAAAAGGCGCGCAAACGAATGGCCCTGCGCAAGTCTAAACTGTTCCTCTGCAAAAAACCGGGCTGATCACTTGCCCTTGATCTTCGATACGGGCTGACCCACCGGTTTGTCCTTGACCTTCTCCGCCTCGCGAGGCAGGTTACGACGCGGCGCAGACTGCAAGTGAATAAGCGACTGCTCGAGTTGTGCGATGCTCCGCTCCAACTCCCTGATCGCCATGATCTGACGCTGGATCGACCGGAAGATATCCTGCTTCGCCTGAAGGATCGCCACCGGGTCAACCTCGCCCGCCGCACGAAGTTCCTCCAGCGCCTCCAGAGCAAGACGATCATCCCCAAGGGCGGCCGTCAAAGACGCCAATAGCTCACGCTTACCGGCAATGGCCGACTCGATCCGCTCAACCGCAACAGAATAAAGATCCTCAATCCAGTAAGAAACCCAGATGCCGGACTGGCCGCCGGGATTGCTGTTGAAGTAGATCGTCTTCTCGTCGGAACTAAGCCACGCTCTGCCTGCCCCCACGTCAGGGCTGCCGAAGCCCATGACTTCACCTCCCTCGAAAGCATCATCCAATGATAAACGGCGGGCAGTGAAAAGGTTGGGCCTGCTGGTGCCGGGATCGATCGCGGTGAAGTACACTCGCAGCCCGTCTCCAGAAAGGTGCAGATCGTATGCCCCCATTTCCTTGAGTTCTGGCACTTCCCGCTCTCCCGAGAAGGGCTCTTCAACGCTGCTTCTGCTTGCAGTAAAGATTCGCCAATCGGCCGACGGACTGGGCCTTCGCGAGTACCATATAATGGTCAGTTCATCCTCCGTCAGAACAGCGCCGAAATCCGCCGTTCGGCGAATATGCAGTTCATCAAGCGTTTGCACCGTTTCCCAAAAACCTGTAGGACTGTTCCTTGTAGCCATTTTGATGACTTGATAACTTGCCCAGTGACCTCCCTCCGGTTGTGCCTGGCTGTAATAGAGCCGCAACCCGTCTCGCGATAACCACGGGCCCTTGATCCATGTAGCCTGCGGGTTTAGTTCAACCAGTGCTCGTTCGCTTGTGAACTTCCCCGCCGGTGTTTCCCGCCGAGCCTCAAAAAGCTGATAATTGGCCGGCGGCACCTCTCGCGCGAAGATCATGCTCAGCCCGTCGCTGGATGCCGTCGGTTCAGCCGCAAAATAACCGTTCTGGAAATCGTTCAGTTCCGACCGGAACACCGGTTCGGTCCATTCGCCGGATGCAGCGCATGCAGCCGCCGCGCAGAAAACTACCGGAATCAAAAGTGTTGCGATGCTTCGAAAAATGTTCATGCTTTTCTCCTTTCCATATGGCCCCTTTACGCGAATAAGCTCAGAACCTTACTCACACGCCAGAATACCAGCCATCGGGTGACCAGTCAAGGAAATAAGGAGAGATTGAAAAAAAACTAAAGCTTCTTGTCTTCTAAGGCTTAGCAGGTTGGTCTGGTTCGCCGAAACCGCCGCATGCACGCGCCCCCAAAACACTTTAAGCGTACCCAAAGCGGCATCCACCGGCTTACTGCGATTGTACGGCGGCAAAGCCGGTACTCTCTTCCGAAAGCCGATGCGCCGGCAAAGCGGCCCAGAAGCGAGATTGCTTCTGCCTTGCGACCGTGACGGGCGCGAATCTGTGCATGCCGCAAGGCCATGTGATCAATCACTCTGCTGACGAGTTCTTTCTTTTCACCTGGACAGTAATCAAGAATAATGTTCGGATCCTGAAGAAAAGGCGGCAGGGGGTGCTCGACTGTGTGCGACAGTCCGCTGTCCTCTCGGTGATGTATTACCCCGGTTGGGCCGACAGCAAAGTAAGATTCATTGATGGCGATCCGCATGAACAGCACTGTATCTTCGCCGCACGTACAGCGATCCTTATCATAGAAGCCGCCGTACCGCCGCGCGATATGTGTGTGCATCAACGCTGCGTCTGTGTGCAGGAACGAGACAATCCAGTCCGCTTGCACCGGATCTGTGTGCGGGTCGATGGCGTATTGCCTTCCAATCTGGACACCGCGCTTCGCCCAGTACGATGTCATGTCGGCCCGAAACAGCGATTCATAAAACATACAGGCAACCAGGCCGACATTGTGCGATTCGATAGCTTGCAAGGAATTCTCAAGGTAGAAAGGCAGCCATTCATCGTCCGCATCCAGGAATGCGATGTACTTGCTCGTTGCCCGCGCGATCCCCGCGTTCCTCGCCGCGCCCGGGCCTGCGTTCTCCTGACGGATCATCTCGATACGGCCGTCGTCGAAGGTCTGTACAATCTCGCCTCCGCCATCGGTGGAGCCGTCGTCGACAACGATGAGACGCCAATCGCTTACGGTCTGGTTAAGAATGGAGCGGATCGCCCGCCCGATGCACCGGGCCTTGTTGTACAGCGGAATGACAATATCGACACGCGCCATGATTCATCCGCTGCAAATAAAGGGTTCGTTCGTTGGCGTCGGCCCGCCCCGCAGCCTGCATTTAAGGTCATCGTACCAAAACCCCGTCCGCGGAAAGAACGATTTGACGAGCATCGTCACACGGTAGTAGCCGCCGTACAAATGCCCGTATCGTTTGAGCAGCGTCCGCACCTCGCGCCCGCGGCGTTCCACGATGCAGCAGTGAATCCACCATCCGACCATCTTCGCGGCGCACGGCTCAAACGCGTCCAGCACGCCGTGCTCGGCCGACAATGCCAGATGCCGGTCGATGAAATCGCAAATCACCGCCGGATCGCGGTGCGTCTTCACAATACTTGCAGGCACACCCGTGTGATAGATTGCCAGTGGTCGGGTGAGGAATCCGATTTTCGGTCGGCGGTAGGCGATCTGAAACCACATATCCATGTCGTTGATCCGCAACTGCCCCGGCCGAAATAGTCCGGCCTCTCTCATCGCCTCGCGCCGGATGACCATCGTCCCCGTCCAGCCGCCCGCAAACGAGCGATGCGCGCTGAAGTAACTGTCGAAAGACTCGCCGCCGCCCAGCATTCGCTCAACGTTGGCGAGTTTGTCGCCTTGCAAGTCGTGTTCGCGATACCCCGCGCCGCAGTAACACCGGACGTAATTGCCCGTCGTCCATGCCAGATCGGGGTGTCGCTGCAAGTGTTCCGCCTGAAGGTGCAGTTTATCGGCAAGCCATTCGTCGTCGGCGTCCAAAAACGCGATCCACTCGCACGTGGCCGCCGTTATGCCCGTGTTGCGGGCGACGCTCGCCCCGGCGTTCTCCTGTTGAATGAACCGGACCGCCTCTCCGTATGGGGCGACGACCTCGGCCGTGTTGTCCGTCGAACCGTCGTCCACAACGATGATCTCATCGGCAGGGCGGGTCTGTGCCAGCACGCTGTCCAGCGCCCGGCCGATGTACCGGCCGGCGTTATAAGCCGGGATCACTACACTGATGCGCATGCCCATGTCACGTGCCCGTCACCGGCTCAAAAACCGTCAGTGGATCAGCAGATTGAGAATATCGTTGTACGTCAGCCATAGAAATACCGTGCCCAAAAAGACAAGGCCCGCATAGCTGATCGCTTCCTGCAACTTCGGACTGATCGGTCCGCCCTTGAGCTTTTCGATTATCAGCAGGACAATCACGCCGCCGTCGACAATCGGCAGCGGCAGCAGATTCATCACCGCGATGCAAGAACTGATCAGCCCCAAAAAGTAGATGTAGTCGGGAATCGACTGACTGGCGATCTTATAGCTCATCGAAACGATCCCCACCGGGCCCGAAAGCGCCTTGGGGCTCACTTCACGCGTAATCAGCCGCTGCAGCGTCACATAGGTCTGGGCGATGAACATGTGCGTCTTCTTCACGCCCCATTTGACCGCCTCGACCGGCCCGGAAGCCTTGTATGTTTCCTTAAGGTATTCAAACGGCAGCACCATCGCCGGTTGACTGACCGCATTGATAGGCGCGGTGTCCTGCGGGATGGCCAGCGACGCCACCGCACGTTCCTCGCCGTGCTGATAGGCGATCTCGACGGTCTCGCCCTTGTTGTCGCGGATCAGGCGAGCAATATCATAAAAGTTTGCAACCGGCTCGCCGGCAACCGCCGTGACCGTCGCCCCTTTCGGGATAGTGGGCGTCTCCAGCCCATCGCCCGGTTCGAGCATACCCGCGATCACGGGGTGCGCAACGTCCAGCGCCGGCGTGATGCCGAGGATAACGCGATCCGTGCCGCGCTGTCTCTTCGGCGTCCGGGTGAAGGTAATGTACGTGTCCTCGCCGCGCAGCACGGTAACCGGCATCTCTTTGTCTTCGTACGCGACCGTAACCTCGCGGAGTTCCTTGTAAGTGGGGTTCTCCACGTCGCCGATCTTCACGATGATATCGCCGATTTCCACCTGGGGCGCTGCCTCTGCTTCGACGTCCGCCTTTTTGAACAGCGACATAAGTCGTGCCAGCCACCCGGAGCTCGAACCCGCCTCGGCGCCGATGACCTCGATGCGCGGCACCATGCCCCCGACGTGCGCCATGTCGTATTCCAGTTCGAAGTTGTCGCGTCGGACGGGCCAGTAAAGGGGCACGTCCACGTTGATTTTTTCCGTCGCGCCTGTTGCGGGGTCGACGCGATCGAATCCCACCGAGGCCTTCGGCAGGAGCAAATTCTCGATTTTACCGGCAAGATCCCAATACGCGCCGACAGTTTCGCCGTTAACGGTCGTCGCCACGTCGCCGGGCTTCACGCCGAAGGTGTCGTATATCAATTGTACGGCGGCTGGGTCTTTAATGCCCCGCTCGATGGTCATGGAAGTCGCCCGCTCGATGCCCAGCGTGCGAAGCGGCATGCCTGCCATGGCGCCCTTTTGAGCGACGAGACTGACCGTTTTTCGTGTGCCGTCGGCTTTTTCGACGCCGAAAGTGATCTCTTCACCCTTGGCTGACAGCGCCGGCGCCAGAACCACGTTTGTAAAGTCGACGAAGGATTCGCGGTTGACCTTCACGATCCGGTCGCCTGCGACGATTCCCGCCCGGTCGGCGGGGGAATTCAACTGTACGTCGCCGACTACGGCCGGCGAAAGGTCCATGCCCACGAGAAAGACAATCATGAAGATCAGGAACGCGCTGATGGCATTGAAGATAACGCCCGCCGCCACGACGCCAATCCGCACAGAAACGGGCTTATTGGCGAAAGAACGCGGGTCGTCGGTGCTGTCGACGGCTCCGGTGTCCTCCTGGCCCAGCATTTTGACGAATCCGCCGAAAGGGATCAGACCCACGCGATACTCGGTATCGGAGGGCTTGCCGCCGCCTTTGCCGAGCGTAAAGACGGTTCCCGTCTCCGTTTGCTCGACGGGCTTGTCATTGGCATCGTCCTCGGCGGGTTGCGGGGGGGAACCGGGCAAAATGCGGATTCGGAGGCCTTCTTCGGTCTTTTGGATGCCCAAAAGCGTGGGCGGAAAGCCGATTGAGAAGGCTTCGACCTTGATTCCTGAGAGTTTGGCGACGATGAAGTGCCCGAACTCATGGATCATGATGACGGCGCCGAAACCGAGGGCCACGAGCAGAATATACCAGAAGGTCTGCAAATGATTGAAGATGAGTACGGCGCCCAGGACGAGTATGGCGCCGGTCAGAATGGGTTTCAAAGCCGGCTTCTTTTTGATTTCGGCTTGCTTTGGCTCGGTTGCCTCGGTCATTCAAATACCTCGCTAATTCGCTTATTCACAGACAGTTACGGCGATCGCCGCCGTCACGGGTACTTCACGTTTTTGATAAAAGAAGCGCAGTGACCTCGCGGCGCGCCCATGCGTCCACTTCGAGCAATTCCTCTAAAGACAGGCTCAAACGGTCATTATGTTTATCCAGACAATGCTCTATCAGTTCGACAATCCTTCCGAATTTTATGCGTCCGGCGAGGAATTCTTCTACTGCCGCCTCGTTGGCGGCGTTGAAAACCACCGGGGCCGAGCCGGAGCGGGCCGCGACCTCGAAACCCAGTTTTAAGGCCCTGAACGTGTCCAGGTTCGGTTTTTCGAACGTCAAGGCGCCCAACTGGTCCAGCCTCAGGTGGCTGGAAATGCCTTTTCGGCGTTTTGGGTACGTGAGGGCATATTGTATCGGAACGCACATGTCCGGCGTGCCCAACTGGGCCACTATGGAACCATCGACAAATTCGACCATCGAGTGAATTACCGATTCGGGATGGACAAGAACGTCGATATTGTCAACTTTTGTCGCGAAGAGCCAGACGGCCTCGATGATTTCGAGGGCCTTGTTCATCATGGTGGCGCAATCGACTGTAATCTTGGGGCCCATGTTCCATGTTGGGTGCTGTAAAGCCTGTTCTACACTGGCGTTATGGATTTCGTCGGGGGCGGCGTTTCGGAAGGGGCCGCCGGAGGCGGTGAGGATTATTTTGTGGACTTCGTCAGGTTGGCCGGCCTGGAGGGCCTGGAAAATGGCCGAATGTTCGCTGTCTATGGGCAGAATTATGGCGTTATTGGCGCGGGCCGTTTCTGTGAGCAGTCGGCCAGCGATGACGAGGGGTTCTTTGTTGGCTATTGCGAGGCGTTTGCCGCTTTTTGCGGCCGCCAGGGCGGCTGAAAGGCCGGCGGCGCCTACTACGGCGGTGATGACGATGTCGACTTCCGGCAGGGCGGCGAGGGTCGCGAGACTGTCGGGGCCGGGGAGGATTTCGCAGTGTTCGCCTTGCAGTAAGTCCTTTAGCTGCCGGAGTTTAGCGGGGTTGGTGAGGGCGACGTATTGGGGTTGGAACTGGCGGGCCTGCTGGGCGAGGAGGTCGACGCTGTTGTGGGCGCTGAGGGCGGTTACTTCGTATTCCGGGCCCAGCGCGTCGATGACGCGCAGCGCGTTGGCGCCGATGGAGCCTGTGGAGCCTAAAATCGCGATCCGTTTAGACATAGGCGCACCAGTATCGCACAAAAAAGGGGGCTGTCAAGGATGTGTTTTGATCGAAATGGCGGCGCCGGCCGGGGGGTATCGGGGGCCGAAAAGGTGCCGTTTCGGGGGTGAAGACGATGTATCATAATTGTTTACTTCGGTACAGAAACGACCAAAACGGCCCAAAAAAAACGCAAAAAACGCCAATTAGGTACGCGTGAGGGTGCAGAAACGACCAAAAAGTGCGGAAAAACGCAAAAAAAATGCAAAACAGGTACGCGTGAGGACACGTTTTCTGCAGGTGGGAAATGTCGGGAATAGGTTTCAGGGGTTAGGTTTTAGCTCTTAGCAGCTCTTGTTTGGCTTTGTTTGTTCAGGTTCCGGCTCGAAGTAGTAGTCTCGGCCGGTTGGGAATTGCTCGGATCGAGTGGGCAATGTGGATGTTGAAGGTCAGGTCGTGAAGGCGCGGAGGCGGGATTCGAGTCGGCCGGGGTCGCGGGTTTGGCATTCCCAGATGACGAGGACTTGCCAGCCGAATTTCCTTGGCCTTCGCTGAAAGGGTGCGCAAAGGTTGCGGAAAAGAAGACTGGGGATATAATGAGAGATTCCGTTGTTGTGTAACTGCGACAGCGGAAGCCTCACGGGCACGGACAGCCTGTTTGGACAAGCCCAGGCGTCTGGGCGTACCGAAGTATCGCACGAGTAATGTTGTCTAAATGTGCTGTCTTTCAGGTAACAGTTGAAGGTATCGATGAAAAGAGAATACTACGCCGGCTCGATTGACGAGTTCCTAAGAGCAACACCAGAAGAAATCCTTGGGCTAATGGCGCAGAATAATGACTTCCCGCTGGGACTTGAGCAGCGCGATGCGTGGCTTGCAGAACTCACGATTTTGAAAACGGTTTTGCCGGGTTTTCACGGAAGTGTCTATCTCGAGTATTCCATTCCCCGGATGGGCCGTAGAATCGACGCGATTGTTCTCATCGGCGCCGTTATTTTTGTGCTGGAATTTAAAATTGGCGAGAAGGAATTCACCGCTGGTGCCATAGACCAAGTCTGGGACTACGCTTTGGATTTAAAAAACTTTCATGAAACGAGTCATGAACAGTTTATTGCCCCAATCCTCGTCGCTACCAAGGCTCCTGCGATGGCCATGTGTGTGCGCACGACACCGCACAACGACAAAATGCTTTTTGTAATAAAGAGCAACGTTGACTGCTTAGGGGAGGTATTCAAAAATGTACTGCGATTTGCCGAAGGCCCTGCGATAAATCGCGTCCAATGGGAGAGCGGGCGTTATCAGCCGACCCCAACAATCATTGAAGCTGCGATAGCGCTTTATAATGGTCATGCTGTTAAAGATATTTCGCGGAGCGACGCTAACGCAAGGAACCTCACGGAAACGAGCGCGGCGATCGCTAACATTATACGTACTTCTAAAGAAAAGTCCCGCAAGTCGATTTGTTTTGTGACAGGCGTGCCGGGGGCCGGTAAGACCTTGGTGGGGCTTAATATCGCAACGACACACATTGACAAAACGAGCGAACTCTACAGCGTGTTTCTCTCCGGAAATGGACCGCTCGTGGCCATACTCCGGGAAGCACTTGCACGCGATAAAGTTCGCCGTGTGAAAGAGCTAGGGCAAAGGATTAGGAAAGGTGAAGCGTTTGGGGAAGTAAAGGCCTTTGTTCAAAATGTCCATCATTTTCGAGATGAATGCCTTCTCGATGTAAACTTGCCGCCTATTGAGCATGTTGCCTTGTTTGACGAAGCTCAACGAGCTTGGGATTTAGAGCAGACTTGCAGTTTCATGCTTCGAAAGAAAAAGAAACTCGATTTCAATAAATCTGAACCAGAGTTTCTGATATCGTGCCTTGACCGTCATCAGGATTGGGCTGTTATTGTATGTCTTGTAGGCGGGGGCCAAGAAATCAATACCGGTGAAGCAGGCATAAATGAATGGGCAGAATCCCTTGTGAGATCGTTTCGCCATTGGGACGTTTATTTATCATCGCGACTTACTGATAGTGAGTACGGAGCAGGTGAACTGTTGGAAAGAATCGCGACCCACGCGAATATATGCTATCAAGACGAACTGCATCTTGCTGTGTCTATGCGTTCTTTTCGTGCGGAGAATGTGTCTTTACTGGTGAAACAGTTGCTGGACTGTCAGATTGATGAGGCTCGCTTAGCCTTGCAGAAGGCAAAAGCCAAGTATCCCATAGTTATAACTCGTGATCTCGCTAAGGCAAAGCAATGGCTGAAGGGGCAGGCACGTGGAACAGAGCGTTACGGCATCGTAGTATCGTCGCAAGCCGAACGTTTGAAGCCACACGCAATCGATGTCAAGTCGCCCATGGACCCCATTCATTGGTTTCTCGACAGCAAGGAAGATATTCGCTCGTCGTACTATCTTGAAGATGTTGCCACGGAATTCGACGTACAAGGCCTGGAACTTGATTGGGCATGTGTAACGTGGGATGCAGATTTTCGATACTCGTCACAAGGCTGGGAGCATTGGTCGTTTCGTGGGAATCGTTGGAACCGCATCAAAAAAACTGAACGAAAACAGTACCTGAAGAATGCATACCGGGTTCTTCTTACTCGCGCTCGACAGGGCATGGTCATTGTTATACCGCCAGGCGACACAGGAGACCCGACGCGGCCCCCTGAGTTTTATGATTGCACATTTGACTACCTTAAAGGCATCGGTTTTCGTGAGCTGTAGTTTTCATTAGGCATGCTTACTAAAAAGGTGTGATCCCGGACTAAGGTCTCGACGGATGCTGGTGCGATGGCTTATCATCGGGAGCGGGTTTTTCTGGGGTAATGTTACCTGCGGGTTTGGGCTTTGCGCTGGGATTGGATTTCTTCGATGATTTGCTGGTAGCAGTCCGCGATGGCTTTTGCTTCCTGTGGGTCTGAGCATTCTTCGATGAGTTCGGTGGTGAGGGCGTCGGGGTCGTTGAGGTAGCGTTCGGTGGCTCGCCACGTTTGCATTCTTTCGCACAAGGCGTCGATGATTTGGCCTACCATGCCGGACGGGAGGCGAAGGGTCAGTATTTTTTCGTTTAGCGGGTCGGTCATTGGGGGCTCCTTTTTTGATTCCATGAGAGCAGGGTTTGGGGGGTGGGTCAACGGACTATGCGTCACGTTGGGATTTTTTCAGTGGTTTTGAATCTTTGCTTTTTCGTGGAATGTTGTTGAAATCGTTCGGCGGCCGGGTGATGATTCCGGGGTATAAATTAGATGGGTGTAGCGAAAATGTGAAAGGTGTACGCACGCTTTGCGTGCAAGAGGACGGGAAGGAGCGGTTATGCGTGGGAGCGATGTTCAGGAAGAGGCTGCGCTGGGCGGGCTGGTTGAGGAGTACAGGAGCGTTTTAGGAGAGCAAGGCAGGGCGGGGGTTTGGGAGGATGTTGAAGAACAGCTTTCCGCGCAGTGCGGGTGGACGGCGGAGGGGAGTGCGGCCGTTGCGCGGCTGGCTCGGGATTATGGCGCGTTTGTGCTTCGCAATGCGCTGGCTCTGGCGGTCGCGCTGGAGATCGAGGATGGGGCGCTGGGGCTATGACGCTGTAATTGCTGTTTTCTATGGAAGGGCAGCGCGATTGGCGGCGGGCGGGCAGCACAGTTGGGCGGGGCTTATGTGTGGGATTGGAGTTTTGCTCTTTTTGGTGCGGCGTCTTCTTGGGGTGGGGTTTCGTAGATGCCGAGTACGAATCTGAGGAGGTCGGTCTGGGTGAGGATGCCGTTGAGTGTTTTGTCGGGTGCGACGGCGGGGAGGCAGCTTACCTTTAGCCGCAGCATCAGGCGGGCGGCCTCAAAGATGTTTTCGTCGGGCGAGACGACGTGGACGTCGCGCGTCATGATGTCGGCCATGCGGAGTTCGAGGCTGCGGGTGCGCGGGCCGACGCGGAAGAGGTCCTGCCGGAATTCGCGCGTCCTGGCGGGGCGGACGCCCATATAAGGGAGGCGGCGCAGGATGTCGCGGTCCGAAACGATGCCGACGAGGCGATTGGCCGCGTCGACGATGGGCAGATGGCGGAATTTGCGTTTCTTGAGGAGTTCGATGGCCTGGAGGAGTGGTTCCTCTTCGGTCATGGACGCGGCCTGGCGGGCCATCACGTTTTGGACGGTCGTCTGCGACAGCGCCCACAACTCGGCGGAGGGGCGCTCGTGAAGCGGGATCGAGCCGCCGCTTTCTCGGGCGAGCAGTTCGGTGAGGGTCTTGCCGAGACGGGTGAGCAGGCGGACGAGATCAGTGGCGGTGATGAGGCCGACGACGGCTGCGTCGTGCAGGACGGGGAGCATGTCGATGTGGTTTGCGATCAGGGTTGTGATTACTTCTTCGATGCGCGCGGCCGGTTCGACGGTGATGGGATTGCGCGTGACGATGCGGGCGAGCAATTCGCGGAGGGCCTTCGGGTCGAGGTCGTCGGTGCCCGCGGCGCCGGCTTCGGGGGTTTTGAGGCGCAGGACGTCGCGCTGCGAAATGACGCCGACGAAGACGGGCTTGCCGCCGCCTTCGGGGGTGTCCATGACGGGGATGTGGCGGATTTTGCAGACGTGCATCAGGTCGAGGCTCTTCTTTACAGAGTCGTCGAGCGTGAGCGTCTTGACGTCGGTCTGCATGAGGTCGGCGGCTGTCCATGCGGCTTCGAAGGGCATGTTGTACTGCCCGCACCTGGTTTGCAGCATGTCGATCCGTTGCGACTGGCTCATGGGTCTCCCTACCGCCTGATATTCACACCGTCAGCCCTCCTCCGCTGGTCGGAGGGCCGCACAGGCAACTGAGATTTTTCTTAGAGCGCTATTCGGTCTCTTTCCTTGAGTACTGAGCGGCGATCTGCTGCTGGACGTTCGGCGGAACCGGTTCGTAGTGGCTCAGTTCCATGGAGTAGCTGCCCTGGCCGCCGGTGACGCTTTTCAACTGGCTATTGTACTGGGTGACCTCGGAGAGCGGGACCTGGGCCTTGATGATCATCATGCCGCCGGGGAGCACGTCCTGGCCGCCGATGCGGCCGCGGCGCGAGGCCATGTCGCCGGTTATGTCGCCCATGTTTTCGGCGGGGGCGGTGATTTCGATGTTGACGATGGGTTCGAGCAGGGCCGGTTTGGCTTTTGAGATGGCGTCCATGAAGGCGCCCTTGCCGGCGGAGCGGAAGGCGACCTCTTTGGAGTCGACGGGGTGATACTTGCCGTCTGTGATCGAGACCTTGACGTCCTGCATGGGGAAGCCCGCGACGACGCCGGATTCCATCACGTCCTTGATGCCCTTGAGGATGGCGGGTTCGTACTGGCCGGGGATGGCGCCGCCGAAGATGTCCCAACTGTACTGCAGGGGCGGATCGCTGTCGCGTTCGGCGGGCTCGACGCTGAGGTAGACTTCGCCGAACTGGCCGGCGCCGCCGGTCTGCTTCTTGTGGCGGTAGTGGCCGTCGGCTTTGCCGGTGATGGTTTCTCGGTAGGGGATCTTGGGGGCTTTGGTGTTGACGCCCAGCTTGTAGCGTTTTTCCATTTTGGAGAGCATGACGCGGAGGTGGAGGTCGCCGAGTCCGCTGATGACGAGCTCCTTGGTCTGCGTGTCGCGGTCGACTTTGAAGCAGAGGTCTTCGTCGCAGAGTTTTTCGAGGGCGCCGCTGATCTTTCCTTCGTCGCCGCGCGAGGCGGGCTCCAGGGCGAGCGAAAACATGGGCTGGGGCAGCGGCGGCATCGGAATGATTCCGGTGACGGAGCCGTCGTGGATGAGGTCGCCGACGCGCAGCTCTTCGAGCTTGGCCAGGGTGACGATGTCGCCTGCGACG
>JACZKQ010000047.1 GCA_014859965.1 Phycisphaerae bacterium | reverse complement strand
GTACCGGAGGATCTGCCCGCTTCGCGGCTGTTTGCGGGGACGGGGCAGGCCTATTTGAATACGAGTATTCTCGGCGCGGCCGATTCGGTGCAGGTTGTGTTCAAGTCGAGTCCGTTCGGGACGCAGAGCCACGGGTACGAGGCCAACAATTCGTTTCTGCTGTGGGGATACGGCGAGCGGCTGCTCATTCGGTCCGGTTATCGCGACAGCTACGGCAGCGATCATCATCGGGACTGGATGTGGTCGACGCGGTCGGTGAACAATATCACCGTCAACGGCAAGGGACAGGGGCGGCGTACGGCGAAGGCGCAGGGGCAAATCACGCACTTCGAGACGACGCCGGCGATGGACGTTGTCGTGGGCGAGGCGGGGGGCGCTTACGAGGAGCCGCTGGAGCGCTTCACGCGGGCGATGATTTTTATCAAGCCGGAACTGGTGATCGTTTATGACCGGCTCGTTGCGAAGGCGCCTTCGACGTACGAGTACTGGCTGCATGCGGTTAACGAGATGCAGGCGGCCGGGCAGCACGACGTGCGGGTTGTCAGCGGCGACGTGGTTTGCGACGTGGATTTCCTGGCGCCGGCGGGGCTTACGTTTGTGCAGACGGATCAGTATGATCCGAACCCTCGGCCGCGGATTACGCTGCGGGAATGGCACCTGACGGCCAGCACGCCGGAGAAGCGGAAGGATGTGGAATTCGTCACGCTGTATCGCATTCATCGCAAGGGCGAGTCCGTGCCAAGAAAGGCTGAACTGGTGACGCTGCCGGGCGGCTATGCACTGCAGGCGGAGTTGTCTTTCGGGCGGGCGGCCGTGCTGCTGCCGAAGGCGGACGGCGCTAACATGGAAGGGTTTGGGCTGACTTCGGCGGGGGGGCTAAAGGTCAAGCTGATGCGTGACGGTCAACCGGACGAAACTATTGAACTGAAGTGAGGATTTTAATCGGCCGGGAAGCCGGCATTTTGTAAGGAGTCAGACAACGTGAAAAGAACCGCCGTTTTATGCATCGTATCTGTGTCTTTTGCTCTGCTTGTGTTCGGCTGTTCGCTGCGTCGGCAGGCTGCGGCTGAAGGCGTTGGGCAGGGGGAGATCGATTTTCAGCTTGTGGATTATCACGTGCATCTGAAGGGCGGGCTGACGGTCGATGAGGCGATTGCTCTGGCCGAGGCGAACGGCACGAAGTTCGGCATCGCGGAGAACTGCGGGCTGGGCTTCCCCGTTACGGACGATCTCGGTCTGATCGCACATGTCAAGCGTCTGCAAGGCAAGCCTGTTTACACGGCCATGCAGGCAGAGGGCCGCGAGTGGGTTACGCTCTTTTCGCCCGAGGCCATCGCCATGTTCGATTACGTATTCACCGACGCCATGACCTGGACGGACGACGACGGCAACCGCATGCGCCTCTGGATACCCGAGGAGGTCAAGTGCGACGACAAGCAGGTGTTCATGGACACGCTTGTCGAGCGCATCGTGACGCTGATGGATACCGAGCCCATCGATATCTACGTCAACTCCACCTTCCTGCCCGCCGTCATCGCCGACGAGTACGACGCGCTCTGGACGGAAGAACGCATGCACAAGGTCATCCAGGCCGCTGTCCGTAACGACGTCGCCATCGAGATCAACGCCCGCTACCGGCTGCCCTCGGGGACGTTCATCCGCCTCGCCAAGCAGGCCGGCGTGAAGTTTGCCTGCGGCACCAACAACGGCGGCCGCAACGACCTCGGCAACCTCGAATACTGCCGCGAAATGATCCGTCAGTGCAACCTCACCGCCGACGACATGTTCACGCCCAAACCCAAGGAGAAAAAACCCATCTTCACCAAAGGCCTGCCGAAATGATATAAGCGGTAAGGCATGCCTTGCTTGCGGCAACTGAACTTCTTTAGGTCGGTGTCGTTCGCACTACCGCCTTTTCCGCTAATTCCACATCAAGAGTCCTTCAGTTGGCTTTTAAGGGCCGAGATAAAGGAAGTCCCTACGAAGACTGGTTGCCCGTCCGATTCCGTATCTATGAGAAAAATTTTCGCGGTCTCACTCCGCTCTTCAACTACCAATAGACTCCTTGGATCTTCCGCTAAAACAAAAAAGCTACCTGCATCTAACACTATGTGTCTGACAGAGCTACAACCATGAACGACCCAAGATTTCACTTGGAATCCGCCTGTCAAAGAGTGAAAGTCTTGGTAGTCGCAAGGTAGTACACTTTCAGTTGTGTGGAAACTTGGCGTATTTGCAGAGCTCTGCACATTGGATATTTCATCTACTCCCAACAAGCCCTTGATACTTGTAGCAATATCCCCGCAAGCAGGCTCGCACAAGGGATTGATAGTCGCAGCAGGAAGTCTCTTGACCTGCTCTGTAATAATCTGGTCACATCGCAGGAAGTTCTTCGGCGACCTATTGAAGGTCAGAGAAAACAAAAAGCCCCTGACAATCCATATATCCACAATGAAAACTACATCGCTGTCGGGGACAGAAAAGTAGATCACGCAATACTTGTATTCGTCCTGGTCAAAAGGCAGTCTTGTGGCTTCATCAAAGGCGGGTTTCCTTTTCTGCAGGCGATAGAAATTTACTTCTTTACATTCTGTATGCCTCTGTATCTTGTTGATGCTACGTATCTGCTCTTCAAGCTTGCTTCTGTGTTCAGGTACAGCACTTTCAAGAAGCACATTGATTATCCTTCGCTCTAAAGGGCTGAGATGATTTCTATTGCGCCAAAAAGTAAGATTCATTTGAATTGCCTGTCAGACGAGATATAGAGGCGGCAGGCCCCATTCCGCTAACTCATTAGCTCGCAAGCCATGCCGGCCTCACACTGGAATTTCAATATTGACGCCATGCCGCTTTGTCTCCTCACGAAGTGCTCGCCGCATGCGGTGCAGCGCGTCGGCATGATCGGCGTCGCCGGCGAGGTTGGTCATTTCGCCGGGATCATTGGCCAGATCGCAGAGCAGTTCGCCGTGATCGACGGCGTCGTAGAGCGTGTACTTGTATCGCCCGTCGGTCACGGCGCGGGACAGCTCTGTCTCGATCATCAGGTATTTGCGCCATGGGGTTTTCCGGCTGCCGTCGAGGAGGGGCTTGAAGGACTTGCCCGGCAAGTCGGCCGGCGGCTGGATGTTCGCCATGTCGCATAGCGTCGGCAGCAGGTCAAGGCCATTACTCACGAGGTGTTCGCGGTCGACATGGCCGGCCTTCGTCAGCGGCGGGTACTGCACCATCAGCGGAATCCTCGCCGCCTCTTCGTAGGTTTGCGATTTGTGCTCCATGCGGTGTGCGGCATCCATGTCGCCGTGGTCAGAGGTGAAGACGACAAGCGTCTCGTCCTCCATATTCGCCTCTCGCAGGGCCGCGAGCACTGTGGCGATCTGTGCGTCCACTCGCTCGGTGAGCCGTGCGTAGGCCCACCGGTGCAGCCGCCAGTCCTCGGCCGTCCAATGTTCGCGGACGTGCATTTTGAACGGGCGGATCTCCAGGAGCCGCCGCGCGCCGACGGGCTCGGGCCGGGTCGGTTCGAAATTATCAGGCACCGGCGGACAGTGTTTTGCGAAGAATTCTTCACGTGCGATACCTTCGGGCATCTTTTCGGCTTGGCGCAGCTCATCGAGTTCGACGTGGGCGCGGGTCGGCGCCTGGTGGGCGTAAATCGCCTGATAGCAGATGTCGTGCGGATTGATGAACGAGGCCACCAGCAGGAACGGCTGATCATGCGGCTGCCTGAGATACGCCGCACAGGCGTCGGCCAGCTTGTCGCGCTCGTCGCCGATGAGGTTCACAAATCCGCAATCGGTGATTCTTCGCATTGCGCCGGGCAGGTGCACCTTGCCGCCGTACACCGTCTCATAGCCCGCGGCGCGGAAGACGTGACCCATCGTTTGCGAGAGGTACCTGTCCGTGCCGTCGGACCTGACGTTCTCCCGCATCTGCACGGCCGACGGATAATGCCCCGTCATCAGACTGAATCGGGACGGCACGCAGACGGGATTGGCGGCATAGGCCTTTTCGAACCGCATGCCGCGGGTCATCAGCGAGTCCATAGCGGGCGTCTTGAGCCACGGATTACCGGTGCAGCTCATCATCGTGGCCGACTGCTGGTCGGTGATGATCAGGAGAATGTTGGGTCGTTTGGGAGGTGCGGCCCACAGCGGTCCGCAGCCGACCGCTGCAATACCCGTACACCTGAGGAAGTCACGTCTGTCCATTGGGATCACTCCAGAAATCTTCACTTGTTCCTAATGTCGTACACCATCAGGTAATCGCCGTGGCGGACGTAGAGCCGTCCATCCGATATGGAGGGGTGCGCCCAGAACTTGCCCGCGCCTTTGGTGATTTTGAAGCTGCTGACGATATCGAACCGCTCGGGCGTCGGCCGGACCAGGGCGAGGTGGCCGTCGTCCTCAGCGTAGCAGTACAACATGCCCTCGGCGTAGATAAGCGAGCCTTTGTTGCCGTTCCAGTCCGTATCGTACATTACCTCGCCGTCGGTCCAGCGAATGCAGGCCCAGCGGCCGCGCGAGTTGCTCGTCCAGGTCGAGCCGTAAAGATAGCCGTCGATAAGCAAGACGTGCCCGTGATGTGTGTCCAGCGTGTCGGTCGTCCAGATGCGTTTGGCGGCTGTGCCGTCGGCGCTGAGATGGAGCATCGCGCCGCCGTTGTCATAGCCGCTGGTGGTGAATACGCGGCCTTCGTGAATGATCGGGATGTTCGCGTTGACCGCCCGGCCGCGGTCGGTGTGGTATTCGTCGAAGAGATCGCGCCACAGCAGGCGGCCCGTGCGGGCGTCCAGGCCGACGACCGAATCGCGCAGCATGGTCACCATCAGGCGCGTGTCCTGCATGTCGACGATCCGCGGCGAACAGTACGTCGACGCCTCGGTCAGTTCGCTACACGCCCAGATTACCTCGCCGGTCATCTTGTTGAGTGTCACGATGCTGGCCCGTTTGCCGCCGGGCGTGCAGATGAGGTTGTCGCCGTCGATGAGGATCTGCTCCGACATGCCCCACAGCGGCGCCTGCCCGTCGTATTCCGAAAAGACGTCCCGGGACCAGATCTCCCGGCCATCGGCGGTGCTCAAACAGTAAACGACGCCGACGCCGCTCAACAGGTACATCCTGTCGCCTTCCACCGTCGGTGTGCTTCGTGTCGCCCGGTAAGACCGCAGCCATTCCGGCCCGTATGCCCTCTTCCATTTCGGGGTACCGTCGAGGTTGAACGCGTGGACAACGCCCTCCTTGCCGATCAGGCCGGTAATGTAAACAGCGCCCTGGGAAATCGCCGCCGACGTGTACCCTTCGCCGAGGCTGTCGACCTCCCACAGCAGCTTTGGTCCTCCGGCGGGCCACTGCTTTAACAGGCCCGTCTCTGTCGACTTACCATCACGGTGAAACCCCCGGAACTGCGGCCAGTCCTCCGCGCTGCACATTGCACACGTCAGAACAACGCAGATGATCGCTGCCAAGCCTCTACGCACCATGAACACTCTCCATCGCATGACAATCTGGTTTTGCAGCGACAGGGAAGGCCGTGCCGCGCACTTGGTTCTGTATGGTGCAAGGATAACGCAAAACGGCTTTCGATTCAATTGCCGTGAACGGAAGTCTATGCCGGCCTTGGGCGTGCTTGTCGGTGGGGGGGATTCTGTAAGTGATTGATGGACAAGTGTTTGTGTGCAATGTTGCCGGTTCGATAGGCTGTTTTCGGCCGTGCTTGCCGACAAAATCCTCCGGCACGGGCAAGATTTTACTTAAACTTTGGCGGCGAATCTGGCACAATGAAGGTCATGGTAACGCCCCGAATTGGCTTTAGCTGAACGAAAGGGCCGGATCATGGCTACAATACGTCGCGACGAGGATTTCTACGAGGAGTATCAGCTTCCCCATGTCAAGAATCAGCCGCGGTATGAACACCACGGCCGATGCATTAAGTGTCTTTACTGGCAGTCGCTCAAGGCGGGCTTTCCTGCACCCGAACTCAACGTGCGGGGCCGGCAGGGCGATACGATCGGCGAATGCCGCTATAACGCACCCCTTGCCCCAAATGCCGACACGCAGTGGCCGATTACTTACGAATTTGACTGGTGTGGACAATTCAGGGCCAAAGCCGGCACCGGCGGACTGGCCTCTTTTTAAACGATATAACCCTCCCAGACCCACCCTGCCGGCACGCTTTTCACAGAAAGTGGTCCGATACATAATTTGCCTAAATTGACATTGCGCCCGGCGTCTGTTATTCTGCCCTTGTCCGTCGGGGATTTTCGACAAATGCGGTAGGTATAAGGTCGGACATTAAGCCCTTATGGATTTGGGCCGAAACTACACAAGGAAAAGAGTGAACCTGCCGCGCAGGCTGAAACAAACGGGTCGTGATGGAATTTATGTCGAGGTGGTTAAGACGGATTACTCTTATGGTCGTGGTGGTCGCCGCAGGCGGCTGCCGCGTGCCGCACGTGACCGATCTGTTCAAATTAGATCAAGACCTTGCTTTGCATGATATGCTCGCGTCGCGTCCCCGGACCCGGGTGGGGTCCCTTGCCACTTCTACCGTTTCCACCCCTTTTCGCGGCTGCTCGAATCTCGGCCGGCACAGCTATCGGTACAACGTCGTTGAGAAAAACGGGATCGTTTACACCTGCTCGGGCGGACACCTTGATATTGCTCATCTGCGAAACTCCGCCGACTGGACCGCGCATTTGAGCGCTTTGGCCTACTACCAAATGAAAGAGGGCGTCGGCGAATTCTCGTTCGAGCTCGACGAGGACACCGGCTGTCATGTTCATGTCGACTATCCGCCCGACTGGGATTGCCGCGACGACGCCGACAAGGCGCTCCTCCTTTACGATGTCGCGACCGGTCTGGGCCGGTATTTCGCCTATCACGCCAGTATATGGCATGAGATCGTCACATGGTTCGGCTATAAGAGCACCGGCTTCTATTCGGAATTCGCCTCGGCCTTCTCATGGGAGGATATGTACTCCAACCTTCTTGGCTGCCATATCGGCTATGCCGCGATGTACGATACACAGCACACGTTTGACGAGGCGGTCACGCTGGGCTTACAGGCCGAGTTGAAAAAACTGGGCCCTCAGCCCAAGAACATTGCCCGTCATGCCAGCGACCTCGTGCGCGGGCAATGGTTCTCGGGCGAGCAGCCCGCGGTCATCATGATGGGACGCAACTTCGACATCGGGCTGGACGACGGCCGCGTTACACCGTGGCTCGTGCCCGACCTGACGGCTTGTCTCGATGCGCAGCCGCACCTGTTGGACGCACCGAAGCTGGATTTCCTCGCGGAGCATGGTTTCGCCGTGCGGTTCGAAGTGGAGCCGCGCCTGTGGGAAAAGACCAGAATTCTTGCGATTCTGTACCCCAACGGCGAAAAGCACGAACGTTTCGAGCCCGCGCGCCAACTGCACGTCGTGATGGACTACATCAGAAGGGACGGCGCCCGACGCTACGGCACCGATCTCGCTGTTGTCCATTCCGACTGAACCGCCGGGGGTCATGAAATCGGCCGTGCTTTTTAACATTTGCGGCGGGGGACGTTCTGCTGTACACTGCGGCCGATGGCATGACCTGGATTGAAGGGACAAGGCGATGACGGAAGACGGGCGGCAGGATCGCATTCACTGGATTAAGAATCTTATCCAACTCATGTGCTGTGACGGCAATATCGCCGATCGCGAGAAGAAGTTTCTCTTCAAGGCGGCCCGTCAACTCGGCGTTGAGGTTGCCGACTGGAATGCGCTGCTCAAGAGTGTGCTGCACGATGCTCGAGTTCGGTACCCGATCAGTGACGAAACGTCGGCGAGGGCTGCTTTGAAGTCGCTGATCGTGATGGCGAATGCCGACGGGAAAATAGACGATAACGAGAAGCGTTACATACTGAACTTCGCCAAGGTCATCGGTGTGTCGAATACGCAGCTCAAGGAGATGATCAAGGACATCGACGCAAGGCATCGTCCTGCATCACAGGCTGCGCCGCGCGTGTTTACGGCTGCACGAGACGATTTTGATCAGATCGAGCAATTCGTGGAGGTGGTTGGCGAGCAGGGACATGAGATTCGAGTCGTCACGATCGAGGACCTCACGGCCGGCAAACATACCGCCGGGGACATCCTCTGCTTTCACGCTGTCGGGCAGCCGGCTGACACCGTCGAGCGCTACAAGCGCCTTCTCGATACAACTTCCGGTCTGATCGTCGCCATTCTTACGCGGTATCAGGGCCACCATGTGCGCTACCTGCTCGAACTCGGCATTGCCAAGTGCGTTGTCGAGCCGGTCTATGCGAGAGACGTCGAACAGATTTTCGCGCTTGTCAGCGCCTGACTTCCGGTGCGATCCTGCGGCCCGTGTGAGTCGGGTCGCGTCAGTTCAGGCTGTCATCTTTCCAGTATTTCGTGCCCGTCAACGTCGCCTGCAGCGCCAGCCCCGTCTCGGTGAGGGAGTAGACGTCGATGTCCGAGGAGATGTCCCTTTCACCGCCGACTGCGGCGCCCGTGTCACCGGCTTTGGCGGCGGCGTCCGCGTGCCCGCCGAATTGCCAGCCGCTGGTGGTGAACCGATACATGGCCTCCCGGGTTTTGAACACCACAATCTGTCGATAATCTTTTACGCCAAGCCCCAGCCCCAGACCGCCGAGCGCCATTCTCATGTAGGTCCGCTGACCCGTCGCGTTATCCACGACGACCCCATAGCCGCCGCCTGCGCTGGCGAGGACCAGGTTCACATTGGCGTTGGCGAACGTTCCGTACCCGGGCGACTGTGTCACCTTGTCTCTCAGCCAAGGGTCTTCCCGGTAGAACTTTTCAAGCGTTCGGGCTTCCATGTCCCGGATACTGGCCTGCCGTTCGCCGGTCGACAACCGGCTGCTCGGGCCACAGCCTGAAACGCATGCGGCCAGAACCATTGCCGCTAACAAACCAACCGCCGCCTTGCACATGTTGCGTTCTCCATTCTTTAAGTAAGCTGCAAACGGCATTATTCGCCGGTGTTCTAATCGTCGCGTCAATCAAACGGGCAAGCTAAAAAAAGCTAGTGTGTGTCGACACTTGGACCAGCTTGTTCTCGCAACACCCAACCACGAATGCTAATAAAGTTTGGTGTTGGAGAGCTTGCCCTTTTTGGGCCATGCAAGCCGGAAACCCCCCGATATGACCTTGCCGGATGAGAGGGTTATGCTATCGTATGGATCGCACAACTCAACGTGGCCATCAACAAATACCGCGTTGCCCTTGCCTGCGTTTCTTCTGGCCAGCGACGTGCCGTGATATGTAGCAATGAAGTCTCCCAGTCCCACAGTATCATCCGGATGCCGGGTGAAGAAGCATGTGTCGTTGAGGACCCATCGGTTGACATTGACCGGGGGAACGAACCAGATGGTTTCTTCCACCCATTCGATGACGCCACCAGGGTCGACGACTTCGTGCTGTTTGACGACTCCGTAAGGAGTGCCACTGGGATAGCTGACGCGACCGCCAAGGAAATGGTTCTGACTATACGCGTACTGGGGTTCGATCGGGTTGGGGCACCTTCCGGGGTTTTCGGGCGGCCCCACGTGCTCGGCTCCAAAGGCTTTGGCAAAACTTTTGAATGTCGGGCACAGCGATGCTTCCTGCTTGGCCATGTAGGGCCACAACGGGCCGGCGTGCTGAGGGACGTTGGCGGGAGAAGTCCGCTTATCGTGCCACTGGCAGCCAAGGGGCACCGTCGCAGTGGGGACGCTGAACATGCTGTCGTATGAAACAGGATAAGCGTCATCATTTTCTTGCAGGTAGAGTTTCATCGTCAACCCGTATGATTTCAGGTTGGTTTTGCAGAAAATGAATTGAGATCTCTCCTTGGCAAGTCTCAGCGCGGGAGCGACGATTGCCAGCAGCAAGCCGATGATTGCGATAACGACGAGCAATTCAATGAGCGTGAAAGCCTTCTTCCGATACATGGCTATTCCTCCATTGAAACCAAATCCGGATATTTAAGTAGACCCATAATACGGACATAATATACAGGACCCGGACGGGCGAGTCAAGAGGGAAAACTAATGTAATTGGCCGAATGCCCCGCTTTTCCTGAAGTCGACGTCTCCGTCCGCGGCATCGTGAACATGCGTTGCGCGGCCGCGTAAAATGCAGGTAACCTGGCTTGCCCGTAAAGATGTCTTATTATCGGGCGTAAAGCGATGTGATAAATCGCCCGATATACCGTTGGCGGCGCAATTTAGACAGGAGCCGAACAGGTGGCCGTGACCAGTCAGAGCATGTATTGGGAGGACCTGACTGACGAAGAGATACTCAATCTCCGCGTCAAGGATCTCGGTCTGCGGATCAAGGGCTCTACGCTGGAGCCGCTTATCGACGCGCTTTATGCCGAGTTGGAGGATCGCGGCGTCCGGTTTCCACCGGCGTGTTATCTCGCCGACGAGTGGCTCTGCCCCGAGGGTGAACCTATAATCGGCATCCCGTTCTGCCTGGCGCATCCGAGGCTCAAGCGGATCGAACTGCGGATGATGTATGAAGTTGAGGGCGATACCGAACAGAGCTGCATGAAACTTCTGCGGCACGAGTGCGGGCATGCTCTTAACTATGCTTACCGTCTTCACACGCGGACCCGGTGGCGGGAACTGTTCGGTTCGTTCTCAGTCCCTTATTCGCAGACCTACGATTATCAGCCGTACTCTCGCAGATTCGTCGTTCATCTCGGCGATCATTATGCTCAGGCGCATCCCGACGAGGACTTCGCCGAGACGTTCGCTGTCTGGCTTGATCCCGGCAACGACTGGCGGCACAAGTATGAACACTGGCCGGCCATTAAGAAACTTAATTATGTCGACACGGTTATGAAGAAAGCAGGGGATACGCGGCCGCTGGTTACTTCTCCGGGTCATCCGCCGTGGTCCGCGTCGCGCATGACCAGCACGCTGCACGCCTATTACAATCGCAAGCGGAAGGATCTGGGAAGTGATTTTCGAGGCTATTACGACGACAGTCTTAAGAACCTTTTCACCGACAATCCGCGTGTTCAGTCGGCGGAAAAGGCTTCCAAACTGCTCCGCCATTATCGCCGTGCGATCATCGATGATGTCGCGCGTTGGACCGGTCATCGCAAGTACGACCTTCATCAGTTGATGGACCGATTTATCGCGCGCAGCGACGCCCTGCGCCTGTACGCCGAGGACGATACCCAGGACGCCATCAGCGCCGCGGCGCTCCTGGCGGCCATTGCCGGAGGAACCCATCGGCCCGCCGCGAGGAAACACGTATGATGGAACCCCTTAAGATTACGGTCCTTGTCGATGCCGCCAGCGTGCCCGCCGCGGACCGGCAGTTCGAAAACTCGCCCGAGGAGCCGATTACCGAATATCATGTCATCGAGACCATTCGTGAGCTGGGCCACGCCGCTTATGTCGTGGACGTACATGACGACATCGGCGACATGGTCGAACAGATCAAGAAGTCCGATCCCGACCTCATCTTTAATCTCACCGAGCAGTTCGCCTGTCAGCGGCTGATGGACAAGAACATCGCGGCCGTTCTGGAGATGCTTCACATACCTTTCACCGGCGCCGGCACGATGGGCCTGATGCTGTGCCGCGACAAACGCCTGTGCAAGCAGTTGCTCGCCCGCCATTTGATCCGCGTGCCGGGTTTTGTCAATATTCCCATGGGCCGCAGGGTTCGTGTTCCCCGGGCCATTCGCTTTCCGCTTGTGGTTAAGCCTGCGCTCGAGGACGGCTCGGAAGGCATTAGCAACGCGTCCCTCGTCTGGGACGAAAACGCTCTGGCCGAACGGGCACGATTCGTTCACGACCGCTGGCACCAGGACGCGATCGCGGAGGAATATATCGACGGCCGCGAATTCTATGTCAGCATTCTCGGGAATAAACGTCTCACCGTGCTGCCGGTCCGCGAGTGCTTTCTGCACGACCATCCGGAGGGCGGGCCCTATATGGCGACGTACCGTGTGAAGTGGAACGAGGGCTACCGCAAAAAGTGGGGCATCGAATTCGGTTTTGCCGAGCTTGATCCGAAAGTGCACGCGCACCTTGCCCGTGTCTGCAAGAAGGTGTACCGGCTTCTTCACCTGCAGGATTACGGCCGCATCGACGTGCGGCTGACGCCGGACGACAGACTCGTGGTTCTGGAGGCGAACCCCAACCCGGGACTCGCTTACGGCGAGGAGGTCGCCGAATCGGCGGATCGGGCCGGGATCGAGTACGAGCAGTTCATCGAACGCATCATCAAGATCGCCTTGCGGCGCTTTGCATGACATCCCCGGATGAAAGGGTCGTTCCAGGGATTTCCTGTTGAACCCGGCCCATGAATCTGTATTATAGGAGCCTTGATCCTTGGCCCTGGTATTCGGATTGCCGGGGTGCGGATGTAGAAATCCATGTGTTATGTGGCCCAGGAGTTGTTTATGCCGATGTTTGAATATAAGTGTTCCCAGTGCGGGCGGGTCGAGGAGGTTCTCCAGAAGACCGCCAAGGTTGTTAAGCAGACCTGCCCTGACTGCAAAAAGCCGATGGACAAGCTCTTTTCGAGCTTCGCCGTAGGCGTCGGCCAGGCCGGCAGCAGCAAGTGCATCTCGTGCACCGACCGCGGCTGTCCGCATGCCGGCGGTATGGATTAGAGGCGGCAGAAACCGCACGAGAAAACCAGAAGGGCCGCAAGAGTTGATGTTTTCCCCTTGCAGGGACGATGAAACCGGGACGCACACCGCATTCGTCGTGCAATAGCTCACGCATTATCAGGAAGATACGAATGGAAAAAGGCGCCTACGACGTCAACGCGATCGAGAAGAAGTGGCAAGAACATTGGGAGGCGAACAAGACCTTCAAGACGTGGGATCCGGCATGTATCGATCCTGAGAGCCCTTGCGACGGCTCGAAGCCCAAGTACTATGTCCTCGACATGTTTCCGTATCCCAGCGGTCAGGGCCTGCACGTCGGCCACCCGGAAGGATACACCGCCAGCGATATCGTTGCCCGTTATAAGCGGATGAAGGGCTTCAATGTTCTGCACCCCATCGGCTGGGACGCCTTCGGTTTACCCGCCGAGCAGTACGCCATTCAGACCGGCACGCATCCGGCCCAGACGACGCAGAGGAATATCGACAACATGCGGCGGCAGATCAAGTCGCTGGGTTTCTCCTATGATTACGACCGCGAGGTCGACACTACCGATCCTAACTACTACAAGTGGACGCAGTGGATTTTCCTGAAGTTCTTCAACAGCTATTTTGACGAGGCGGAGCAGAAGGCCAGGCCCATCGATGAACTGCCCATCCCGGAGGCGCTCAGCGGAGAGGAGCGGCGCAAGTACATCGACGAACATCGTCTGGCTTATGAGTCCGAGGCGCCGGTCAACTGGTGCCCGGCACTGGGGACGGTGTTAGCGAACGAGGAGGTGGTGGGGGGCTTGAGCGAGCGGGGCGGGCATCCGGTGATTCGCAAGCCGATGCGGCAGTGGATGCTGCGCATTACGAAGTACTGTGAACGCCTGCTGGAAGGGCTGGATGAGGTCGACTGGCCGGAAAGCATCAAGAAACTGCAGTTCGACTGGATCGGAAAGAGCATCGGCGCGGAGGTGGATTTCAAGGTGGACGGGCGGGAGGATGTGATCCGCGTCTTTACCACGCGGCCGGACACGCTGTTTGGGGCGACGTACATGGTGCTGGCGCCGGAGCACCCGCTTGTGGATGTGATCACGACGGCTGACCGCAAGGCCGCTGTTCAGCAATACCGGGAAGGGGCTTCCCGCAAGAGCGATCTTGACCGGACCGATCTGGCGAAAGAAAAGACCGGCGAGCCGACCGGGGCCTATGCGCTTAATCCCGTCAATGGTGAGAGAATTCCCATCTGGATCAGCGATTATGTGCTGATCAGCTACGGCACGGGGGCGATCATGGCGGTGCCTGCGCATGACGAGCGCGACTGGGAGTTTGCGACAAAATTCAACCTGCCGATTATACAGGTCGTCGCGCCGCGCGAACCCGTGGAAGGGTGCTTTGCCGGCGAGGGCGTCGCTGTCAACTCGGGTGACTTCACCGGCTTGTCAACTGCCGAGTTCAAGCTGAAGATCACCGACTGGCTGGAAGAAGAGGGCCTGGGCACGCGGGCGGTGAATTACAAACTTCGCGACTGGCTGTTCAGTCGGCAGAGGTACTGGGGCGAGCCGTTCCCGATTATTCACGCTCAGGATGGTGAGGTGGTTCCGTTGAGCGAAGGCGATTTGCCGCTGACGCTGCCGGAGGTGGAGGATTACAAGCCTATGGGCACCGGTGAACCGCCGCTGGCCAAGTCGGCCGACTGGCTGAACGTTACGCTGCCCGACGGGCGAAAAGGTACGCGCGAGACGAATACGATGCCGCAGTGGGCGGGGAGCTGCTGGTATTATCTGCGGTACATGGATCCGGACAACGCCGAGGCGGCGTTCGCCAAAGCGAAGGAAGAGTACTGGATGCCGGTCGATCTGTACATCGGCGGGGCGGAGCATGCGGTGCTGCACCTGCTGTATTCGCGGTTCTGGCACAAGCTGCTGTATGATCTGGGTTACGTGAGTATGCCGGAGCCTTTTAAGAAGCTCATCAACCAGGGCATGATCCTTGGCGAAGACGGGCAGAAGATGAGCAAGTCGCGCGGCAACGTGATCAACCCGGACAATGTCATCACCCAGTACGGGGCCGACTCGATGCGGCTGTATGAGATGTTCATGGGGCCGTTAGAGGCGACCAAGCCGTGGAACATGCAGGGCGTCGAGGGCGTCCATAGGTTCCTCAACAAGGCGTGGCGTCTTATGGTCGACGAAGAGACGGGGGAGCTTGCGGCCGCGGTGCAGGATGTGCCGGCCGACGAGGCGACGACGCGGCTGCTGCACCAGACGATCAAGAAGGTGGGCGGCGATGTCGAGAGCTTTGGCTTCAACACGGCGATCAGTCAGATGATGATCTTTGTGAACCACATGATGCGTCTGGACGCCCGGCCGAAAGATGCGCTGGAGAAATTCGTGCTGGTGCTGGCGCCGTTCGCCCCGCACGTAGCCGAGGAACTCTGGCAGCGGCTCGGCCACGATGAAACGCTGGCCTACGAGCCGTGGCCGCAGTACGACCCGGAGCTCGTCAAGGAAAAGGAAATCGAACTGGCCGTGCAGGTTCTCGGCAAGATCAAGGATAAGATCGTCGTCGCCGCGGACGCCGGCGAGGACGAGATCAAAGAAACGGCTCTCGCCAGCGAAAAGGTCCAGGCGGCAATGGGCGGCAAGACACCAAAGAAGGTCATCGTAATCAAGTCGCGGCTGGTGAATATTGTTGTTTGAAGCCGGCAGTCACCTGCGCGGCTGGCGGACGGTAAAAGTTCTGAGAACCTTAGTTCTTCCGGATAATGCAAATGCTGGACTTGGGACCGTGTCCCATAGGTTATACTACCTTGCAATGCCAACACAAGAATGAGCATTCTCAGGAACGGCGTCTGCGGCCTTTCTTAAATACGGCTCTACTTTCTGGTTGCGCTACCTCCGTCCAGTACTCATTGAGTGCCCGCACAATCTGTCGACGTTCCAAGCTGAAGTCGGGATCGTCCTTGAAAAGCAAGAGGAACTGGCGAACGGCGGCTCGTTGACATCTGTTCAGCGTTGTAAATTGACTTCTGCCGTAGCTATTAAGGTCAGTCAGGGTAAACAAGATCCCATTCCGCAGCGTTCCTTCGAGCTCAGCGAGAAGGAACGCCGGAAGATGGAATCGCATGCCGTCCGCGTCGAAAAAGAAAAGACTGCTATAGCAGTGGTTAAGATTATCCACCGTGAGGCGCGACCAGTCATTCTTCTCGTCACGTGATCTGTGCAGTGCGATGGTGGCGTCATCGGCATAATCATCCAACGCTTGCCCTTGCCAAAGGCCGATTCCTCCACCGAGGGTTACACCTGCGAACGCCTCGCGGATCAACCGTGCTGTGCCTTCGTATTCCGCTTTCATCTCAAAGTCCAGCAATAATTAGATTTTTTTATGAAATGCGGCGTTTTTTGTTTCTGATTCGGCAGTTCATGGCGGTTAGTATAACAACTTGGTGAACATGCGGCAACATGGGAGACGACTGCGGGCACAGCGGTGGTGTCGGGGACGGCTTGCGGGTGCGGCGGAGGCGGTGAAGGGGGCATTAGAAAGCGTTCTCCAGCCTGTTGCTGACACACACACTCTCGCGGGGGGCTTCAATTCGTTATGGTCAGGCGCGTTGACATCGCAGTTTGGCGTGTGGTATATTAAAGTCGTGGCTGAAAACTGCCGTCCGTTTCTATTGGGAGATATTTTCATGAACGAACGAACCCGCACAAGTCTTTCCCGCCGTAACTTCCTCGCCGCTTCGGCATCGGCTTTTGCATTCAGTATTGTACCGAGCCATGTGCTGGGGGCAGATGCGCCGAGCAATAAGGTGAACCTGGCCGGGGTCGGCGTGGGAGGTATGGGCCGGGGGTACCTGGAGGGGTGTTCGAGCGAAAACGTCATTGCGCTCTGTGATGTCGACGCGAATTACGCGGCAGGGACATTCAAGCAGTATCCAAAGGCGAAAATTTATACCGATTATCGCAGGATGCTGGACGCGGAGCCGGGGATCGACGGGGTTGTGATCGGCACGCCGGACCATACTCACGCGGTGATTGCCTTGCAGGCCATGAAGATGGGCAAGCACGTTTACTGCGCCAAGCCGCTGACGCGGACGGTTTATGAATCGCATCTGCTCAGGGAGACCGCCAGAGAGACCGGTGTCGCCACTCAGATGAGCGTGCAGAGCGATGCCAACGAGAGTCAGCGCATGCTCTGCGAGTGGATCTGGGGTGGGGCTATCGGCAAGGTTCGTGAGGTCCATGTCTGGTCCGACCGGCCGATCTGGCCACAGGGTTTGGACCGGCCCAAAGATACGCCGGCCGTCCCCAAGGGCCTGGACTGGGACCTCTGGCTGGGGCCGGCGCCGCATCGGCCGTATCATCCGATCTACGTGCCCTTCAAATGGCGCGGATGGTGGGACTTCGGTACGGGCGCGCTTGGCGATATGGGCTGCCACGCGTTTGCACACATCGCCAAAGTGCTCAAACTGGGGCACCCCACGGCCGTGCATGCGAGCAGTTCGAAACTGTTCAAGGAAACGGCCCCGGCCGCGTCAATCGTGCATTGGGACTTCCCGGCGCGCGGCGATATGCCGGCGGTGAGAGTCAACTGGTACGACGGGGGCCTGAGACCGGAGCGTCCCGCGGGACTGGAAGACAATCGTCAACTCGGCAGCGAAGGCCTGATATGGATTGGGGGTGAAGGCGCGATTGTCGGCGGGTTCACCGGCGGCGGGTCGCGTCTGATCCCGGAGAGACGCATGAAGGATTTTTCACCGCCGCCGAAGAGCCTTGCGCGTTCCATCGGGCACTACAAAGAATGGTGCCAGGCCTGCAAAGGCGGCCCGGCGGCCGGGTGCAGCTTCGAGTTCGGCGGCCTGCTCACACAGGTCGTCCTGCTGGGCAATATTGCTATTCGGCGTCAGCATAATCTGCTCTGGGACGGCGAGCATATGCGATTCACCAACGATGACGAAGCCAACGAACTCCTTCATGCGCCGTACCGGGACGGCTGGACGCTGTGATCGGCGATCCGCTGCAATTATTGTGAAGAACCGGGTGCTGAGCAGAGGCGAAGGACGCGGGGCCGGGACAGTGATGCGGCGGTTTTGATGTTCGAGAAAGGATTAAAGACATGGGTTATTTGAGACTGCGTTGGTTATTGAGGGCTGTGGTCATTGCAGCGGCAGCGGCTTGTGTGGGCGGATGTGTGCCGAAGCGGGGACCGCGGGTTGAGCCGATGCGGCAGCAGGTGGAGTCGGCGACGGGATTGCCTCAGGATGTGATCGGGACGTCGATGGGCGATCTGGTGATCACGTTTGTCGGGCACGGGACGCTTATGTTTGCGTGCGGCGGCAAGGTCATCCATGTGGACCCATGGATGCAGTTGGCCGATTATTTGCTTTTGCCCAAGGCGGACCTGATTCTCATCACGCATGAGCATCGCGACCACCTCGACCCGGCGGCCGTTGCCGCGGTCCGTGAGGACGACACGCAGATCATTCTGACGGAGGCCTGCGCGGGAAAAGTCGCCGGCGGCATTGTGATGAAGAACGGCGAGACGCGGCGGCTGCTGGGGCTGACGGTCGAGGCTGCGCCTGCGTATAACGTGGTTCACATGCGAGCGGCAGGGCAGCCTTATCATCCGAAGGGCAGTGGCAACGGATACGTCATCACGTTCGGCAAGACGCGGGTGTACGTTGCGGGGGACACCGAGAACACGCCCGAGATGAAGGCCCTGCAGGACATCGATGTCGCCTTTTTGCCAATGAACCTGCCGTATACGATGACGCCGGAGATGGTCGCCGACGGGGCGCGGGCGTTCAAACCAAGGATTCTCTATCCGTATCATTACGGCGAGACGGACACGAGCGAACTTATCGAACGCCTGAAAAACGATAATATTGATATCCGCATTCGGCCCATGAAATGACGTGTTTACCGCTTCGGCGGCTGGTTGCAAGGGGATGCGGCCGGGGGTATAATACATGGGCTGTCAAATAGAGACATCGAAAAGGAATGCCTGGATGCGAGATGCAAAGGGCATTGCCAGATTGCGAGATTGCTTCGCTGCGTTCGCAGTGACAGAAGAGAGCAAGCAGTTTTTGAAAGGAGCTTTGGTGATGAGACATGCAGGGTTGACGCGAAGGGAATTTGTGCAGTTCGCCGCGGGCGTCTCGGCCTGTGCGGCCGGTGGTGTGCAGGCCTTGGCGGGCGGGCCGGACAAGCCCAACATCCTGTGGATCACCAGCGAAGACAACGGTCCGCATTTGGGCTGCTATGGCGACGCGTACGCGGATACGCCCAACCTCGACGGGCTCGCCGCGGCGGGCATGATCTATGAGCGGGCCTGGTCCAACGCCCCCGTATGCGCCCCGGCGCGAACGACGATCATCTCCGGTGTCTACCCGCCTGCGCTCGGCGCTGAGCACATGCGAAGCCAGGTGAACATGCCGCCGTTCATGAAGATGTACCCGCAGTTCCTCCGGGAGGCGGGGTATTACTGCACCAACAATTCCAAGGAGGACTACAACCTCCCCAGGCCAGCCGGGGTCTGGGACGAGAGCAGCGGCAAGGGGCATTGGCGCAACCGTGCGGCGGGCCAGCCATTCTTTGCGATCTTCAACTTTACGACGACGCACGAGAGCCAGATTCGCCGCCGGCCGCACAAGGCCGTGCACGACTCGGCCAAGGTCCGTGTGCCCGCCTATCACCCCGACACGCCCGAGGTGCGGCAGGACTGGGCCCAGTACCACGACAAGATGACAGAGATGGACGCTCAGGCGGGCAAGGTTTTAGCCCAGTTGAAGGACGACGGCCTCGCCGACGATACGATCGTTTTCTATTATGGCGACCATGGCCCCGGAATGCCGCGCAGCAAACGCTGGCCTTACAACTCCGGTCTGCGTGTGCCCCTCATTCTGCACATCCCCGAAAAATTCAAGCATCTCCGCCCGCCGGACTACGCGGCAGGGGGCAAGACGAAACGTCTCGTCGGCTTTATCGATCTGGCTCCGACGCTGCTGAGCCTGGTCGGCATCAGGCCGCCGGAGTGGATGCAGGGCCATGCATTCGCCGGCCGGCATAACGCCGAACCGCAGGCATTTCTGTATGGGTTCCGCGGGCGCATGGACGAGCGCTACGACATGGTGCGCAGCGTAACGGACGGCCGCTATGTTTATCTCCGCCACTACATGCCGCACAAGATTTACGGCCAGTATATCTCTTACATGTTCCAGACGCCGACAACGCAGAAGTGGAAAGCACTTTACGATGCCGGTGAACTTAACGCCGTCCAGAAACGCTTCTGGGAAAGTAAACCCGCGGAGGAACTGTACGATCTGGAAAGCGACGCGGACGAAGTGAATAATCTTGCCGCCTCCGCTGCGCATCAGGATGTCCTCAAGCGGCTGCGGAGGGCCCAGCAGGACTGGGCGGTTCAAATCCGCGACATCGGATTTCTTCCGGAAGACGAGATACATACCCGCTCACAGGGTTCGACGCCTTACGAAATGGGACACAATCCGAAGAAATATCCGCTGCAGAGGATCATCAAGATGGCGGAGGTCGCGTCATCGCCTCAGACGAACGGGTCGGCTGCGCTCGTCAAGGGGCTGAAGGATGCCGACAGCGCCGTGCGATACTGGGCCGCTATTGGCATGCTCATCCGCGGTACCGATGCGGTCGAGAAAAACCGCGACCTGCTGCTTGCCGGGTTGTCCGACGCTTCACCGAACGTTCGAGCGGTTGCCGCCCAGGCCCTGGGCTGCTTCGGCGCAGATGCCGATGCAGAAAAAGCCCTGGCTGTGCTTGTTGATCTGGCGGACGTCAGCCGCAACAGCGTCTTTGTTTCGCTTCTTGCGCTCAATGCCATCGACGACATGGGCATCCGGGCCGCATCGTCACGGCAACAAGTCGCCTCGCTGCCGGCGGAAGGAAAGCAGACACCGCCGCGTATGGGCGGGTACGTTGTCCGGCTGCTTGAGAAAGCGAGGACGGACCTGGGCCGCTAATCCGCAGCCGCCTCGGCCGGCACATCGCAGTGCGGCGCTAAGGTAAAATCAAGTATCTTTTCAACATGGATTACCAGTTGTTTTTCAACCTGGGGCAGCACGTGTTTGCTTTCAACCTGCGGCGCATAGCCATCGGTCACAGCCAAATCCTCGATGCGATCCACGTGCCCTAACAACTGGTACCCCACATCGCGGCGCAGATCCCATACCGCGACTGCGACCGCGCTGTTCGTTTGAAGGTTGGCCACTGTGCCCGGGCAGAACCACTCCTTGATGAGCAGCTCGCCCTGGGCGCCTCGTTCCAGAGACCCCGCGGCCGTGATGTGCGGCATGCCTTCTGCGTTCGCGGTGGCCAGACAGATGAACCCCGCCTGATGCGCCAGTGCAACGACCTCACCCAGCAATTCCCGCGTCATACTCTGCATCTCCTTTCATGTTCGTGCTGCAGAATGGCCAGCAGTTCCGAGTCGTCCACCTGTTCGAACCGGCGATAGAACTGTCCAATCGCGGCAAAATAAGGCGGTGTCTCCAGGCAGATCACCTCATCGGCGGTCTCGGCCAGTTCCTCTATGGTATTCGACGGACCCACCGGCAAGGCCGCGACTGTTCGCTGCGGCTCTTCCTGGCGAACTGCCCACAGCGCCGCCTTCATGGTAGCGCCCGTCGCTACACCATCGTCGGTGACGATAACCACCCGGTCTCGCAGATCCGTCTTGCAGAGAATCTCGCGATATCGCGCGACCCGCTGCTGCATCAACTGGAGCTGCGCGTGCTTTTCGCGTTCGATGTACTGCTCGCTCGCCGCCACTGCGCGCGCTATCCGCTCGTCGACAAAAGCTGTGCCGTCCTCGCATACGGCGCCGATCGCCAACTCCCGGTTTGCAGGTGCTCCCAGTTTGTGGGCAAGCACGATGTCCAGATCGCCGTCGAGCGACCGGGCCAGGTGGTCGGCGACAACCACTCCGCCGCGGGGTATGCCAAGTATCACGGGGTGCTCACTTTTGAATTCCTGCAATACTTCAGCAAGGCGCTCGGCCGCGTCGGCCCTGTCGGTGAATATCTCGCTGTTCCTCGAAATGACGTGTTTGGCCCCCATTTTTCAACCCTTTCGAAAAAATGCCAGCTTAGTTGTTTATACGGGTCCTGCCCATTCGAGTTTACATGAGAAGCTCCGTCGGCATGTTTTTGCGGCAAAATGCCGCGCTTGCATATCAGCCCTTTTTCTGGTATGAAAGCAGTAGGTTCTGCGGCATTGCATCGAAATCGAGGCACTAACAGAGGAGACCGATATGTCTGGTGAGGCTATTTCACGACGGACGTTTATGGCTGCGGCATCAGTGGGGGCCATGGGGATGGCCTGTCCTGCCGGGACAGCTTTTTCTGCAACTGTCGCCGGCACAGCCAGGCCGGCGCTCCTCGGCGGTCCTCGCATACGCACCAGACCTTTTCCCGGATGGCCCGTCTGGGACCCCGAGGCGGAGGAACATGTCCTTTCCATCCTGCGAAGCGGCAACTGGTTTCGCGGCAGCGGCAACACCGTGACTCAGTTTGAGAAGGCCTATGCTGAACTGCTGGGAGCGAAACGCGCATTGTGCGTCGTCAATGGCACTAATGCCCTCCTGACGGCCCTGCACATGCTGGATGTGGGCGTCGGCGACGAGGTCATTGTTTCGCCTTACACGTTTATCGCCACCTACAATGTTGTCCTGCAATCCTGTGCTCTGCCCGTCTTCGCCGATACCGATCCGGCGACCATGCAGATCGATCCCAACAAGATCGAAGCACGTATTACGGAGCGCACCCGAGCCATCTTGCCGGTGCACATCCTGGGCCAACCGGCCAACCTGGACAGGATACTGGCTATCGCCAAAAAGCACAACCTCGTCGTGATCGAGGATGCCTGTCAGGCGTGGCTCGGCGAGTGGCGGGGCCGTAAACTCGGCACGGTCGGCGATCTCGGCTGCTTCAGCTTCCAGAATTCGAAGCACCTGCCCTGCGGCGAAGGCGGGGCGGTCGTCGGAAACGACGACGATCTCATGGACCGGGCGCATGCTTTCCACAATTGCGGCAGGGCTTACGGCGGCATGAAGGCGACCAGCGGCTATCCGATCGTCGGCACCAATCGCCGCATGACCGAGTACCAGGCGGCGATACTCCTGTCGCAGATGAAGCGGCTGGTGGCCGACACCGCCAGACGGCGGGAGAACGCCGCTTACCTGGACGCGCGGCTGAAGGACATCCCGGGCATACTGCCGCAGAAGATTTACGAAGGCGGCCGCGGCGCTTACCATCTCTATGCCTTTCGCGTCAAGCCCCAGGCACTCGGCCTTTCGCGCGGCCGATTTATGGAAGCCCTGCGAGCCGAGGGCATACCCTGCTCCGGCGGCTATGGCCCCCAGTACAAAGATGGTCTCATCGAGGATGCTCTCAATTCGAAAAACTTTAAGCGCAGCTTCCCCGCCGAACGGCTCAAGAGCTATCGGGAGGAACTCGTTTACCCGGAGAACGACAGGCTCTGCACCGAGGCGGTGTGGTTCACGCAGAACCTGTTGTTGGGCACAAAGCAGGATATGGACGACATCGCCAACGCGGTCACGAAAGTCTACGAAAACCGCGACAAACTCGCGTAGATATTACTGACCCTTCATCGCCGCCATAAGGTCCAGCGCCTCGGCCGCGAGGTGTTCACCCGCTCGCTGGGCCAGGCGTGTTGCGCTGGTGGATTCGTAGCCCCCTTGTTCGTACGCCTCCTTAGGGCAGATGTAGCCGCAGGTGTCGTTTGCGATGGAAACGATAAACAGTTTCTCGATGCCCGCTTTGGCTCTGATCGCAAAGCCGATCTCCACCAGCACCTCGCTGGGCAGTCCGAGGATATACATATCGCCCACCGCAAGAAGTTGTATCTGCGTAGTGAGCGTGCGCGGCGCGTCTTCGGGCTTGTCGCCTTCGACGGGTTTGAGATCGAAGGTGATAGGCCGTGTCATCCCTCTCAGCTTTGCGTCCTCCGTCGCCGTCACCGTCTGCAAACGCCGCAGGACCTCGCCGGCCAGCGCAGCGCCGATTTCATGGCGAAAGCGCGTACGCTGGAATCGCACGGGATTGATGTTGCCCGCGGCGCCCAACAGGAACAGGCAGGTGCCGCCTTCGATCTTCTCGACAATCGACTCCATGACGCCGGGATAATCCGCGGACAAGTGATAGAACAACTCAGGATCGGCGTCGCCTGCCACCGGATGGCAGGCATAGTTGACCATCGCGGCTATGAGTCGGCCGCCGGCATCCTGCACTTTCAGGATGGAAACGGTCGGGTCGGTCGGTCCGAACTTCAGGTCCGGGCTGGCGGCGGGCAGTCGGAACGTATTGACGACCGTGCCGTCCGGCCGCAGCGTGCGCCGGTTGTAAGTGATCTCATCGATATGGCCCCGGGCCATGCCGACCGCCGCCGGAGCCGCATCGGCCGCTTTGCGGAAGGCGTCGACGATGCAAAGCGCCGTCTTGCTCGTCAGGACGTCGACAAAGTCGTCACTGATCCGGGATTCCGCCGCGTCCGGCCACGTCGCCGCGGGTCGGTCTATCTTAGGGCCCCAGTGCGTATGCGTCCCGCAGATCATGATGTGGTCCCGGGCGATCCCCGTTTCCTTGTGCACCCGCCGCCGAATCTCATTGGTGATCTCCAGCGGCAGCCAAAGCAGATCCGTACTGACGATGGCGATCTGGCTGGCGCCATCGTCCAACACGAGCGCCTTGGCGTACAGCGGATCGGCGATCTTGGTGCTTGGCTGCTTGCGTGCCCCGTAGCCCGAAAGCCAGACTCCCACCGGGGGTGTAATATCCACCCGGGCCGCACCCGCCCGCAAGGTGGCGGAGGCGTTGCCGGCGGCGAATAACATGATCATCAGGACGGTCAGCACGAGACAGAGTTTGCAGATGCGATGTTCCATTTCAAATCTCCTCAATATACCGGCTATTATACTCTCGCCGGTCGCCGGATTCAAGCCGTTGCCGAGAGAAAAGCAGGGGGCCGGTGATATGCCGCCAATACGACTCGACTGAGCCTCGGTTTGAGATACTCGGGCCAAAACGCGGAGAAAGAGTCTTTGTCTTTTGCGGGCATTGCTGTAGGATACCGTCTTCGGACCGGCGGTTTGGCCGAACCTTTACGTCTTTTGCGGGAAAGCAGGTTGCATGTTTGATTTCGGTACGCTTGAACTTGGTATCTGGCAGTGGGTGCTGCTGGGCCTTTGTGCGTTTATGGTCGGGTTGTCCAAGACGGGCATGCCGGGTGTAGGCATCCTCGTCGTTTTGATTGCGGCGATGGTCATGCCGCCCAAGGCCTCGGTGGGGCTTGTGCTGCCGCTCCTGATCTTCGCCGATTTATTTGCCGCTGCGTATTATCATCGCAAGGCCCACTGGAATCATATCGCGCGGCTTATCGGTTTTGCAATTGTCGGAATTGTCGCGGCCCACGACACGTTAGGGCGAATCAACGATCGCCAGCTCAAGCCCATCATCGGCCTGATCGTTCTGGTCCTCCTGGCGGTAAGCACGTGGAACAACAGCCGCAAGTCGGCCGCGCTGCAATACGACCATACCAGTGCGCTGAACCGATGGATGTTCGCGATTGTTTTCGGGTTTCTGGCAGGCTATACCACGATGATGGCCAATGCCGCCGGCCCGATCATGATCGTTTACCTGCTGGCGGTCGGCCTGCCCAAATTGGAATTTGTCGGCACCACCGCATGGTTCTTCTTCATCATGAACTGGCTCAAGGTCCCGTTCCAGTCGAACTTGCAGATGATCACCCCCGAATCGCTGAAGATTGATTTGTTTCTCTTTCCCTTTGTGGTCATCGGGGCCGTCGGCGGTATATTTCTGGTGAGGCACATACTGCAAAAATTGTTTAACGCCGCCGTGACTATCCTTGCCGCCGCCGCCGCCCTGTGGATGGTAGTGTCATGGCTCGTATGGATAGTGATGTCATGGCTCCCCGGCCAAGGGTCCTGAAGTGTGCCGTGCTGCGCATTGGCCTCGGTGTGCGCATAAAAAAAGGGAGACGGGCGATCTATCTATCGATCGGGTTGTGAGCCGGTCTCCCTGGTGCGATGTGCCATCAGGCGCCCTACCGCGGGTAGCGCCACAGCGAAACCGCCGATTTGCACTCGCAACAGAATAGAGTATAAGTTAAAACACCCTCCGTGTCAAATGCTTTTCACAAAATCTCACGTCAACTCGGCACGATCGCGAGGGTCAGGACCGTTTTGTTCCAATTTCCCGGGCAGCGGCACGCGGATCGGAGCCTTCCTTAATCCTTCTTGCTCTTTCGCCGGCCGCGGGCAACCATGAACACCACAATCGCCGTCACAATAACGATAACCAGTACTTCCTGTGAACCGAACATCACCGCCGGCGTCAATTTGCCCATGCACGTCTCAATCATCGCGTCCTCATATCATTGCCTGCACGCCGGTATCCTGTGCTATATCTCGATTTCCAAAACGACCGACCGGCCCGCCTCTACAGCCGTACTCGGGGGAAGCGAAACGACCAGACCGTCACCCTGTTTCCTCGTCTTCACGCTCAACTCTCTGTCGCCTGCCTTGGCCTTTACGGTCTTCGGCGTGGTTCGTTCGGGAAGGGTGACTTCAATCTCGTTGAGTCGCAACCTGCCCCAACTTACGTCGATGCGGTTCACTTGCGTACGCCCGGTGCGCTTTTGAGCAATGGAGCCCCAGCCTTCGGCGGCCGTAAAGGGAGCTTTGAAATCCTCCGGCGTTACGCGCGGGCCAAATGCAATGCGCCCTTTGGGGCCGTGATATTCAAAACCGCACAAGCCGAGCAACACCCCCCAACTGGCCATCCCCCGGGCATAATGATCGCCGCATTCGATCTCATTCCACGGGTTGTGCTTGGAAGGGTGATACCGCTCATGGATGCCTCGGCATATGGCCAGCGCTTCGGTGACCATCCCTTCCCACGCCATGTGCCCGGCGACCTGGTATTCGATGCCGGTCCAGATTTCGTCACGATATCGCACGGACTTTGCGCCCATGTGCTTGCTCCTGGGCCATGTGCATGTAAACAGCCCCGCCTCGCCCGGGCGGGCGAACCACCGCTCCGGCGCGTGTACCTGATTTTGCGGGCCCACGTCCGGCGCCCAGTTGTACTTCCATATCGCCTCAAGGGTTGCTCGCGTCTGCTCCTTCGGATAGACGTGTCCCAGGCCCGTCTGGAACGCCCAGCCCTGACCGAACACCTGATCCGACAGGCAGCCGTCGCCGTATTGCGCATCCGGATGGCGTATGTGGTCCACGAGCTGCACGAAGTACTCGCCGTTGAAGAGCTTCTCTTCGGTGTACTTCATGCCGGCGGCAAAGATGGTGCGGCACTGCTCGGCGAACGCCTTGTCGCCGAGTTCGAGCGCCATTTCTTCACCCGCCCTCAGGGCCCCCAGGTACAGTGAGCCGATCATCGGATTGGCGCCGTAGAAGTCGATATCGTATGTATTGTGCTGCTTGCCTTCGAGTATGCCGTCGCTGTTGCCGTCCTCCTTGATGAGAAATTCCAGCGACTTGCGGATCCGGGGCCAGTTCCGCTTGAGGAACGCGTCATCGGTCGACACCTGGTGTTCGCGGTAAGCCTTGAGGACGGTGCCCGCCTGACCGTCGGCGGCCCACATGTTCCAGTCCTCGCCGCGAAAACGTACCAAACCGGTCGCTTCATCGAATCCGGCCGCCGGCTCATAGTCCTGCATTTCACGAACCGACCGCTCCAATTCCGGGAACAGCCTGGCCATCGTATGCTCATAATTCCAAACGTGCGTGCACGTGCCGTGGCAGCAGCCAACCCCTTCCCATGCCCAGAATCGGCCGTTGCCCCACCACTGGCAGGTTTCGCTGGCCAGAGTGGACGCCGTCGAGTGCAGCCGGTCCAGAAGCCAGTGCGGCAGCGTCGAATCGTAGTAAGTGTCATGCCACAAACGTGTCTGTCCGGCCAGGCGGTCAAAATTGTCGACGATATACTCGGCCACCTCGTTTGCCTGCTTGAATCGTCGCGCATACGCATTGCCGACGAGTTGGTTGCGCGTCCGGCGGTGAGGAAAACACCAGCTCAGCACAAACGTGACCTGCTGTTTTTCACCCGCCTTGAGCGTCATCTTCTTTCCGACGGCGCCCCTCAGGAGTTGGCCCAGGGCCTTGGTCGCTTTGCCGTCATCGGCCAGGCCGCCGTCAATGAAGGCGCCCTGCAGCTCGCCTTCAGGCAGGGACAGGCTGCTGACGAGCACCCCGTTTCCGAACACCGCCAAACCCATTGTGCCGAAGTCGTGCTGTTCACTAAGTTTGCCGCTCGGGCCCGAGCGAGGCTTGTCGCCGAACTCGATCTGGTCCACATTGATGTGCCCCCAGCCGCCGCTTTCGGCATCAACGATTTCGATGCGGGCCTGCTTGCCTTCGAATTCCTTGACGTTCCAGCTTTGCCACTCCAGCCTCTCATTGTTCTTGCCTTTGGCCGTACGCACGACCTTGCCGTCGACAATGAGATTCATACAGGTCTTGTCGTGGCTGCCCCCGCCGATCAGGAAGCTGACGAACATGCGTTCCACGGCAAACAGCGGGCTGGTGAGCTTGCCCTGCAATTTGTCGTCGCCGCCGAGAAAAGTATTAACCAGCCCCTTGCCCGCAAAGCCGCTGACTTCCTGCTGATTTGCCAGTGTTCCGCGGGCCGGCCCCTTGCCGAAGGCCTCGCCCTGAGCCGTCCACTCGCCGTAATCGGCGCCTTCGAAGTCTGCAAAAACGATGGCTGGCCTGTCGCCTGTCGGCGTTTCCGCCGCCTGTGCACTGCCTTGAACCATCGTCATCTCGCCGTGTTTCAGCAGTTGGTTGCTGATCTGTCCGTTAAAGCTGCCGCCCGTGTGCATGCAGACGGCATTCTGCAGCCAGCCGGCCAGCGTCACCTCTGCGTTTGCCGAAGAAAGATTCTTGATAGTGAACTGGAGAATTGTGGACGGAAGCCCTGAATCGGGTGCATTGAGCGGGATAAACGGCGAAAAGCACTCCAGCGAAACCTTCACCGGAACGTCCTGCGACGCATAATCCACGTAGGCCACGGGGTACTCGCCGCAGAACTGCACACTGGAAAACCCCTTCCGGTCCAGCGAACGCACGAGGTCTTTATCGCCCGAACGCACCCGGACTGCAAAACCGTTGTCCACCGGCTGTGCCGGGACGCGGCCCAACTCGTAATTGGTCGCACCGTAACCCGTGAACTTTCCCACGTTGAAGATATCCCAGTACCCGAATCGACCCTCCCCGGTCAGATAGAGCTGCCCCGAGCAGATGCCCCCGCACGGCATGCCGATGGTGTCAAGGCTCTTTCCGCTGTAAACGGTCTTGCCCCCCTTGGCGAACAGGCCCTTAACCCAGTTCTGCGGCAGTTTCTTCTCAACGGGTACGAAATGATCCGGTGCTTGCACGATTGCGGCCTGAACACAGCCATATCGGCTTACACCCCGCAGGCCGCCGGCAACCAGCCCCGCCGACCCCAACGCCGTCATTTTGAGGAACTCACGCCGTTTCATCGATTCAGCCTCCTGAGATTATGCCTTATGTTCAACTTGTCAGTCCTATGGTACCAAAAGGATACCGCCCATGTCCAAACTCTGCAAGAAGAATACTGGTCCTCGTCAAGACCGGCCTGCGTCCGGTGCTCACAGGCGCAAAGCTGGTTTTCAGTCACCACCTTCGCCCATTGTCAGGATAAAGATTCGTCGGGTCGTGTATATCGCTGCTTGAAGCGGCCATGCGGCGCTCGATTATTTTCGTTTGACACAGACCTTGCCGAATGAGTACAATTTGGAAATTGGGAGGTACAAGAAGGGTGATAATCGGAGGTGTGGCGACTGGCTCGGGGATTGGCGCGTTCATTGCGCCGTGCAGAATCCTCAACCCCTTTTCCTATAGTCACCGGTCTTTGGAGGATCTTGCGCAAAGCATATGGAGTTTCACACTTGCAAATATAAATAATTTAGTGAAAGAAGCGTAAGTCAGGTTCGTTGAAAGGAGATTTGTATGTGTAAGCAAGCCTTGTACTTCATCGTACTGTTGTTCGCCATAGTGCCGGCGGCCTTGGGCATTGTCGTAGGCGACTTCGAAACCGGCCTCGACGGCTGGTGGTCCGAGAACGCCGCCCTGTCGCAGAGCGCCACCGGGGCAACCGTCGGCGCCTCTGCCATGCAGGCGGATCTGTCCGGCGGCTGGAAACAGGCCGCCAAACTGGATGGCAAGCCTTACATGGCGTCCCTGGGTGTCGAAGGCACAACGATCAGTGCGGATATTACTGTGTCGTACATCGAGGGCGGAACATGGATGAACGGCCAGATTGTCATCAACGCACAGAATAATGATAACAATGGCCCGAACAATAACATCGGCTGGAGAGGGCTTGCCGCCCAGGATCTGGTGCGTGACGGAGCTGCCCATACCTACAAGTGGAAATTGGATGCCGACCTGGCCGGCGATATTGCGCAGGCCGATGGCTCGATCGCGTGGTTCGAAATCGTCCTCGTCATCAACAACGACGTGGGTGACGCCAACTCGCTGACTGTCAACATTGACAATGTTCAGATCAACGAGCCCACCCCGACCATGGTGATCGGCAATTTTGAAAGCGGCCTGGATACGTGGGCGCCCGTGAATTGGGACGCCGCAACGCTTACACAGTCGACCACCGGCGCCACCAAGGGTTCACATGCATTGCAGGTGGAACATGCGGCCGGCGACTGGCACCCCGGCGCCATCTACAATGTCAAACCGTACCGCAGCATGTTCGGCACGCCCGGCGCGTTGGTCGCAATGGATGTCACCGCCTTCGCCGCGGACATGACCGGGTCGTGGTTCAATGTTGGAATGGTTATCAATGCGCAGAATAATGACGATAACGGCCCGCACAACAACATAGGCTGGGTCGATCTGGGCGGTCGGGACGTGGCGCGCGACGGACAGCCGCATACCGTCGTCTGGGAACTGTCCGCGGACCTGATTGCAAAAATTGCGATGACCGACGACAGCATCGGCTGGTTCGAAATCCTCTTTGTTTCGAATACCGACTCCCCGGCAACCAAGTTTTATGTGGACAACGTTCGAATCGGACCTGCGCCCCAGCAGGGGGCGGCCAACGTGTTCGGCGACTGGGAAAACCAGGACGATGGATGGCAGCCGATTACGACCACAATAGCCGAAGTCGGATACACGCCGGTATTTGAGTACAGCGCGATCGGCGCGACCATGAACGAGAGCAGCCTCAAAGTCACTATGCCCAATGAGATTTACCAGAGCAACACCTGGTGGCAGCGCGTGATGCTGATCTACGTCAGGGATCAAGCTGGCATGGAGCAGGCGTTCCTGAATAGTCGAAGCATGAAGATCGATGTTACCCGTCTGGCCGCTGACTGGATCCCCGGCACGGAGACCCACAATCAGTTCTCCCTGATCATCAACTGCGGCGGACCGGAATGGAGTGTATGGCAGCAATCCGGCGGACGCGGCGCTTGGAATCCAGGCATGGGTGACCGCACCATGACCATCGAGTGGGACTACTCCAACATCATTCCGATGATCAGAAGTGACTTGGGCTTTTGGTGGTTTGAAATCGAGATTGTCGCGCAGATTAGCCGCAACTACACGGGCAACAAAGCCTTCTACTTTGACAACTTCAACTTCCCGATCATGTTCAAGGCCCATGACCCCGTACCGGGCCGCAATGCCACCGGCGTAGATCGCCAAACGGCTCTGAACTGGAGAGCCGGAGTCGGCGCGGTGTCGCATGACGTCTTCATAAGCGACGATGCCGCTGCTCTGAACAGCGTCAGCCGCGACAACCTGGCGAACTATCCCCAGGTCATTTATCACGATACGACGGAAACCACATTTACTCCGGGCGACCTGGATCTGAGCACGCCGTATTATTGGCGCGTCGACGAGATCGCTATCTCCGACGCCAATGAGGTGACCATTACAAAAGGCGATATCTGGAGCTTCACGGTATCGAACAACATTCTGGTTGAAGACTTCGAATCCTACCTCGACTGGGTGGACCTTGCCGCCGTGTGGTCGGATGCCAATGACCTGGTGACCGACCCCGTCCATGGCGGCAGCCAGGCGATGAAGATTATTTTCGATAACAGGGTTGCGCCGTACTACACCGAGATCAGTTATGCAGTGCCTGCCGAACTCAGCGACCTGACGCAGGGTGACGTCAGGCGGATGACGGTGTATTTCCACGGCGACCCGAACACCCCGGCGGAAGATATGTATGCCCTGCTTGAGGATGGACAAGGCCGCAGCGATGTCGTCTTCTACGACGGCGACCTGGCTAATCTCAGCAAGGAAGAATGGCAGCTTTGGGACATCGGTTTAGCCTGGTTTTCCAATGTCAATCGAAAGGATGTCGTCAGGATCGCCTTCGGCTTTGGTGATCCGCTGAATCCGGCGCCCGGCGGCTTCGATGGCACGGTCTATTTTGACGATATTCGGCTCTATCAGGGCGAGTGCCTCCTCAACTTGAGGACGGCAGATTTTGCGAGGATAGACTTTGCACCGCTTGGCCTTACTGCCGGAGATTGCAAGATTAACACTGCCGAACTGATGCACATGGCGGCCGATTGGCTGAAACGCGATGCGATTCTGCCCGCCGGCACCACTGATCCCAATGACGCGGGAGGCAGAGTGGCGCACTACATGCTCGATATCGGCCAAGGCAGCCTTGCGGTGGCCGACGCCAACGATCCTACGCCCCAGGGAACCTTATACAACGGTGTCACCTGGATATCACCCGGCCACGATGGAACCGGCCATGCTGTCCGTATTGACGGGACTGCCAACAGCCGCATAGAGATTGGCACATGGGATCCCTCGCAGGGCACCGGGCAGCTTACATTGTCACTTTGGATCAGGTGGGCGGGCAACAGGTCCAACGATCACCAGGGCATCATCGGCAAGCGCAGCGGCTGGGACGCTACCAATGCCATGAGATGGTTCGTTGAAACGGACCCGCTCGGGCGAATCGCCCTTCGTCAGCATTCGTCAGCGGGCGTCGACCTCTATTCCGCTAACGGTGTGTTGGATCCGTTTGTCGGCAAGTGGGCGCATGTCGCCGTTACGTTTGACGCAACCACGGCCGTGATTTATCTCAATGGTGCACAGATTGCCTCCGGGCCGTTCGCCCTGGCCGACAAGGCCGACGCCCTTATGGGCATCGGCGCGACACATGGCGGCAACACCAGCGAGGTGTTCAGTGGCGACATTGATGAGGTCCAGATTTACAATCGCGCTTTGTCGGCGCTGGAAGTGGCCTATCTGGCCGACCTGACGCCCGGCGATGGTCAACTGGTCGTCCCGATCGCCTCGCATGCCGATCTGAGCAGCGACGAACCGGCCGGACAGAAGGTTATCAATCTCAAGGACTTTGCCGTCCTGGCAAGTTACTGGCTGCAAGATCAGACCTGGCCGTACTAACGCCTTAAGCAGATGCGGCCGGTTGACTGACCGGCCGACCGCAAACAAGGAGAAAGCCTTCACAGCGAAGGCTTTCTCTTTTTCATGGAGGACAGAATGGTTGGTGCAATCCGCCAGGATTTTTGAGGGCACGCTCAACCTCATTATAGGACTCCTGCAAGCCGGAAAGGTTGGCGAACCCGCCAGTCGGCCGCGGCTGCAATAGAATGTGCCGGCCGGCAATAACACGTTATACCTGCCAAGAGGTTTGTCGAAGTTATAACATCCGGCAAAGAAAAGGGTTAACCCTTTATCAAGGAACACCAAACGCATCTGGGCCGGGCTGACGTTACGGCCCTTGGCCCGTTGGAACCAATGCCGCTGGTATCCTTCTGTTCAGGCTTAATAGGCATAACAATGTGTAAACATCTTGGTTTTTTCCCTTTCGAGTGGTAATATCCTTGACAGTTTCGTCGCAAGATCATATTATATGGGAATACACGCGGCGCGATGAGTTGTTGCGCGGGGGGAAGGGTGTTTTAGTGGTGGAAGTGGTGGAGTGGTGATGAGGCAAAAACTCATCAGGAGTCAATTCGGATTTTTTCCCGACACATTGTCTTTGCGCCCATTTGGCGCGCCCTATAAATCAGCAGCAACTATCTGTCCGTAAATAATCCTAATCTTTTTTGTGGAGGACCCAAAAATGAAAAGAGTGTTAGTTGTGATTATGGCCTTGTGTCTGGGATTTGCGCCCGTTGTCTGGGCGGGAGACGGCCAGCTCCTGTACGAGGAGTGGACGGGTATTGGCGGCACAGTGGTTACCGACCTCACGGGCAATGCCAATTACCCGGACAATCCGGACATTACGCTCATGGTGACCGAGTTGGACCGGCCCAACGGCGGCGATGCGCACAACGATTATGGTGCACGTATCACCGGCTATATCATGCCGCCGCAATCCGGAGACTGGAACTTCTGGGTGGCTGGCGACGATCAGACCCAGTTGTGGCTGAGTCCTAACGGCGACCCCGCCGCGGCTGTCCTGATTGCGCAGGAAAGCGGCTGGTCTGATTACCGGGCTTTTGATGGCGATGCCGAGCGGGCCTCGGCCCCGCAGCGTCTGTACGCCAACCGAAAGTATTATATCATGGGCATCTTTAAGGAAGGCACCGGCGGCGATCATATTTCGGCTGCATGGCGCGGTCCGGGCATTGACCCGCGTGCCATTATTGGGGGGTCGCATGTTACGACGATCGGGCCGGTGGCAAATTTCGTCACCACCAGCCCTGACCCAGCCAACAACACAATTGAGGTAAGCCCCGATACCGACCTCCTCCTGAGCTGGTCGGCTCCGGTCAATGCAAGCCCCTCGCCGATTATCCGTTACGACGTGTACTTCAGCGCCAACGATATTCAGGTCGGCGACCCCAATTCGGGCCTTGCGCGGCTTGGCTCGGTGACGCCTGATCAGCCGCTGCAGTGGACGATCCCGGCGGCACAACTGGACTTCAATACGAATTATGCCTGGCGTGTCGACGCGATGATCAATACGAACATCGGCGACCCCAACAATGCCTTAGGCGACGTGTGGCGGGTGCAGACAAAACGCACCGCGCCGGTGATCACCAGCCAGCCTTCGGGGAAATGGGCCTGGCCGGGCGAGACAGTTACCTTCGCGGTCGCCGCAACGGGCGACCCCCTCGGCGGCGCCATCAACTATCAATGGCACTTCAACGGCAACGCGATTCCCGGCGAAACCGGCACGACGCTCATCCTTACAGGCGTTGATGCGGCCGACGCGGGTAACTATCATTGCGCGGTCAGCAACAATGCCGGCAGCGTCCCATCGGCGACGGTCTCGTTGGGCATCAAAGAACTCCTGGCCTGGTACAAGCTGGATGATGCCGCCACGACCGAGGATCCCAATCTTGTGGATTCTTCCGGCAACAATCGTCACGGGCAGATTATCGGCAACGTGACCAGTGCCGAAGGCAGGGTCGGCAAAGCCCTGAATTTCGACGGCGGATATGCGAGAACGCCTTTCCTGGCTGCGGACATGAATCTCGACGGCAACAAGCCGCGAACAGTGACCGCATGGATCAACACGCGAGGCTTCGGCAACGGCGGTATTTACGACGTGGGCAACCGCGGCGATGGTCAGAATTTCAGCCTTCGCACCTTGGACAACGTGGCCAACCGGTGGCGCGTACAATACTGGGGTGGTGACTATGATTTCACAACGTCGGGCGCCGGCAACGGCAAGAACGTCGGCAGTTATGAAGCCCTTACGCTCAACACATGGGCTCATTTTGCCCATACGCACGACGGCACTCATACCAAGATCTACTTGAATGGGCGTCTTATTGTGAACTGGGCCAGAGTCATTGACACCGGCAGCAACTTCACCTTCAGGATCGGCCGCTACGGCCCCGATGATACAGGCAGCAATTTTGTGGGCACGATCGACGACGTCCAGATCTATAACTATCCCATGGACGAGACTGAAGTGGCCCTGATGTACACGGATATCATGCTCAATGAGATGGTCTGCGTCGGCGGCAATCCTCAGTGGGATCTCAACGGCAACTGCCGCGTCGATCTTGGGGATCTGATGCTCCTGGCATCGCAGTGGCTGGAGTGCAATCTGGTTCCGGACTGCAAACCATAACTGAAAAGCAAAAACGTGCAAGATTCGTTATATATGATCCAATGAAAGCAACGGAGGACCTAAAAATGAAAAAAGTATTACTGTCAGTTATGGTTTTGTGTCTGGGTTTTGCCGGCATTGCGTCGGCAGACCAGGGCAAGGTGCTGTACAGGTACTGGGGGAATATCCCCGGCACCGCGATTGCGGACCTGGAAGGTGCGGTCGACGCGACGGACCCCAACATCGTCCGTTACCCGGATCATCCGGACTGGACACGACTGCTGGATCTGTTTGAGGCGCCTCTGGACCACGCCGCCGACTTCGGCGCCGAATTGAGCGGCTGGATCATTCCTGCGCAGACGGGCAGCTACAAGTTTTGGATTGCCTCTGATGATGCCGGCGAACTTTGGCTCAGCACCAATTTGGAGCCGGCCAATGCGACGCGTATCGCCTGGGTGAATGGCTGGACCGGTTCGCGTGCGTTTGAGCGCCTTAATGACGATGGGACACGGGCAGAGCCCGCACAGGGGCCCGCGACCGTATCGCTTGAAGCAGGCAAGGCTTATTACATTATGGCCCGCTACAAAGAAGGCGGCGGTGGCGATAATTGTGCCGTAGCCTGGCAGGGCCCCGGCATGGCGGCTTGGCAAGTGATCGGCGAAAATGATCCGGCCGTCATTCGGAGCAATGATCCTCGCCTGTCATCGAACCCGACTCCTGACGGATTGACGCCGGCCGCGCTGGACAGCACGCTGTCATGGCTTCTGCCGATGGCGTCTTATGTCCCGGCGCCCGTTCTTGACGTGTATTGGGGCACGAGTCCTGAGGCCATGACCAAGGTCATCGCTGGTGCAGCGGCCCCGACGAGTTATGATCCCGGCCCCCTCACCTACGACACGACGTATTACTGGCGTGTAGACACGCTCAACGCCCCGGACCCCAACAGCGGCGCACTCGTCCCGCTTCAGGGCACCCTTTGGTCGTTCGCTACTGAGACCCAGAAGGCGGTCATCACGATGCAGCCGCAAAATGCGAAGGTGGGCGAAGGCTGCGCGGGCATCTTCACTGTGGCCGCGATCAGCGGTGTCAATGAGGACGGCGGACCGCTGAGCTACCAATGGAAAAAAGCGGATGGCACAGCGCTTGCCGGTGAAACGAGCGACACGCTCATTATCGGCGAAGCAGGCAGCTATTATTGCACCGTCAGCAACGCACAGGGCGGCGCCGATTCGGATGCTGCTGCTTTGGTAATCGCCACACGTGGTGCGGCGGCGCTGAATCGGGACATTGGTACACCCGTCGCCGGATCCTTCACGGTTAATGATGATGGCGTGTATCGTGTGACTGGCAACGGTAATGACATCTGGGGCGGTTCGGACAACTTCCACTTTGTGTACACTCCGGTGGAAGGCGACTGCGAAATTTCGGCCCGAGTGGTAAACATCGAGAACCCAAGCGGCACCGGCGACGGCTGGGTTAAGGCCGGCGTCATGATTCGCGACGAACTGGTCGGCAATTCACTCCATGGGTTCATGGCCGTTACGACCGGCAACGGAAGCGCCTGGCAGGGCCGCAAACTTCTCGGCGACAACTGCGGCAACTCCAGCGGCCACGATGGCGGCGGGCAGCCTACCCCCAGATGGGTCAAAGTTGTACGCCAAGGCAACCAGTTCTACGGCTATACATCAGCCGATGGCACAAACTGGAATCTCATAGCCGGTAACGCCGAAATCAGCAATCCGCAGACGTTTGCAATGGCTGGTCCCGTGTACATCGGGCTTGCGGTTACTTCGCACAACGGCAGCAATCTGGCGACCGGCGTGTTTGACAATGTCAACTGCTTTGGAATATCGTGGAAGATCAGTAATCCTGCTCCCCAAAATCTTGAGACATGGACCCCCGAGGACTGGGTCAATCCGGATGCGGACGTGGTTTTGAGTTGGGACGCGGCCAAGTATGGTCCGTGCGGCGCAACGTACAATGTGGCCTGGAGTTTGGATGCCGCTGATCTTGCCGACCCGAATGTTGCGCCCAACTATGTCGTAACCGACACCACGGCGACAATTCCCGCCGCGGACATCGATTACGAGCAGGTCATCTACTGGCGCGTGGACGTCTACTACGGCGGCGAGCGCGAGATCGGTGACGTGTGGTCGTTCGAAACTGTCAAGCTGGTTCCGGTTATCACCCGGCAGCCGGTGGATGCAAGCGGCCATATCGGCGACGCCGTTTCGTTGTCGATCGCGGCAACATCGCTGCCGGCCAAGCCGATCAGCGATTATTCCTGGTACAAGGTGGGAGTTGATGCGGATCAGCTTGTCGCCAGCGGCCCGTCTCTGACGACGCTCGAACTGACGGTCAGCGAAGCCACCAAGGGCACCTATTACTGTGTGGTTGGCAACCCGGATCCGAAGTTTTCGAATACGGCGAGGGTCACAATCCACAGGCTGGTCGCACACTATCCTCTGGATGCTATCGGCGTGACCGGTGATGCTGAACTCATCGAAGATATCTCCGGCGAGATGCGCCACGGTATCAAGAAGGGTGATGTGACGGTCGTGCCCGGCATGGTCGGCAATGCCTTCTCATTCGCCGGCCAGGGTCCCCGTACGGTTGAAGAAGTCTTCATTCCCGGCGATCATATCGAGCTGGGGAGATGGGACCCGTCCGAAGGCACCGGTCAACTGTCGGTTGCTCACTGGATCGCCTGGAATCCCGAAGGCGGATCGAACTGGCAGGGCACCATCGGCAAGCGCGACAACTGGAACGAGTCGCAGATGAAGTGGCAGATTGAGTTGAACAAGAACGCAGCCACGTTCGGCTTGACTGAGTTCAAGCGCGCAGGCGGCGGCACGGACACTCTGTCCGCCAAATACACAATGCCGCAGGACCTCTCCTGGGTGCACATGATTGTGACGTTCAATGGATCGACCGCCACAATGTACATCAACGGCGAGCCAATTGGTACGGGCGCATTTTCGTTCTTCGGCAACCATGACCCGGCCAGCATGCTGACCATCGGCGCCTGCCAGGTCGACGGCGGCAACCCGTGGAAGGGCATGATCGACGACGTCTACATCTACAACTACGCGTTGACGCCGGTTGAGGCTTCCAGCATTTATGCTAATGCCACCGGAGAGACAGTCTGTGCCGAGTGGCCGACGTGGGATCTGAATGGCGACTGCAAGGTCGACCTGAAGGACTTCGCGATTCTGGCGGCCGACTGGCTTGAGTGCAACATGATTCCATGCGACAGGTGGTAACCGGTTCAAGTCCTCAGGAATGCCGGTAACGGCGGCCTGAATGACAGCAATTTAGAAAAGGGCCCGTGAGTCTTCTCACGGGCCTTTTTTTTTGGTGGCAGGCTTGATTGTCAACTATGAGCAGAGATATTCTTTGGCAGGCGGGGGTGGTTTGGATTTTGGGCCCGCATTTTTGGCGTCGCCAAGGCGGTTTTTGGCCGTATAACAACAAAAATATCGGTCCAAGCAAATTTTTTTCTTGTTTTTGGTGCTGCGGCTTCCTACAATCGAACCTTATTGAGGTGCCAAGAAGCATCGGTCTCTTTGGCGTCCTCTTGCGTGCGACACGGGATTTTCTATTTGGGAGTGAGGTCCGTGCGGGTGCGAGGGCGTACAATATTTGGTGACGGAGGACGGGGACGAGGAGAGTGTGTCTGCTCCAGTCTGTTTCGATCTATCCATAACCCCAAACCCACATTTCTCCCGGTCCGCATTTTTTTTGCGGCATTTCTGCGCCCATGCGGCGCCCATCTCCCTTAGTCGCGTTGCGCTGTATATAGACGGCATTAGGTATCATCTTTTGCCGGCTGTTAGATAAATTACGCGCGAGGTGTTTTCAATGTGTGGCAGTAGGAAAGGAGGTTGGACGTGACGTGAGATGGCGGACTTTTCGTTTTGGGTAGATGGGGGGTGTTGAGCGGGTTTTGTGTGGTTTAGGTGTAATTGTTATCAATAAGACGGAGGACACAGAAATGAAAAAAGTATTTATTGTGATTTTGGCCTTGTGTCTGGCGATGGCCGGCACGGCCGTCGCCAATAATGGCGAACTCCTGTACGAGTACTGGAGCGGTATTGGCGGTACGGCGATAGCCGACCTGACTGCCAACGCCAACTATCCGAACAACCCCTCGGGCTCTCAGTACCTTACGAGCTTTGAGGCGCCGTGGGACTGGGCCGACGATTACGGCGCCCAGATCACCGGCTATGTCGTTGCCCCCGAAACCGGCAGCTACACATTCTACATTGCCGCCGACGATGGTGCGGACCTGTGGCTGAGTACAGACACGAATCCGGCCAACGCCACGCAGATTGCGTTCATTGGCGGCTGGGTCGCACGCAACAACTTCACTGGCGGGACCGGCGCCGGCGGGACCGACGAACTGGCCAACCAGAAGTCGATGCCGATTTCGCTTGTAGCGAACCAGAAGTACTGGATCAGGGCCCGCAACAAAGAAGGCGGCGGCGGCGACAACCTGTCGGTAGGATGGACCGGCCCGGGTATCAACGGTGGCCCGAACCCCATTACAAGTGCCTGGATTGCCAGTGATCCGTGGGGACGCCACAAGGCGATCAACCCCACGCCGGCCAGCGGCACAACGGGGGTCGATCCGACTATGGACATGGTCGTTTCATGGGAAACGCCCACAATCGAGGCTCCGGGGCCGATTGTGCGCTACGATGTCTACGCGGACACCAGCATAGGTATCAAGGACCCCAACACGGGCCAGCCGCTGATTGCGAGTGTCAATGCCGGTGATCCGCTGACGATCACGATTCCGGCAAGTATGATGGACTACAATACGACATACTACTGGCGGGTCGACACAATTGTCAAAACCACAACGGACGCAAGAGATCCCAACAATGCCGCCGGCAACCTGTGGCAGTTCCAGACGCTCCTCACCTACCCCGTCATCGATTCACAGCCCGGCGCGCAGTATGTGGACGCCGGCGATACTGCGACCTTTACCGTGGCGGCCGGTGGCCATCCGGCTGGGGGGGGCCTCAGGTACCAATGGTACCATAATGGCGCGGCGATCCCCGGCGAGACGGGCACGACGCTCGAGATTGTGGGCGTTGACAGCGACGATGAAGGCAATTACTACTGCGAGGTAAAAAACGACGCCGGTCCCACTAACTCGGCGACGGTCCCGCTGATTATCAAGGCCCTGGTCGCTTGGTATCCCTTGGATGGCGACGTGCTGGATTACTCCGGCATGGGGCCTGACGGAACGGTCTGGGGAGTCGGTGCGGAGGATCCGAATCAGATGTTCAGCGAGAGCCTGCCGGGTCTTGACCAGTGCATTGGCGTCAACATCAGCGCCTTAAGAGGTGAGTATGTTGTCTTCGGTGACGTCGGGATTACGGGCAACATGGCCCGCAGTATTACCTGCTGGGCGAAGAACGCCGTGCCGGTGGCAGAGATTACCGACTGGTGCAACATCTTCGGTTTCACCAGTGATGCGGGCACGGCCGAGATGAGCTTCGACTTCAACAAGCAGGGCGGCACGACCCAGTATTGTATCCACCGGTACGGCGCCGAATGGAGCATGGGCCAGATCGACGGCCAGTGGCACTTCCTCGCTGCGACCTTCGTCGACGGCGTTGTGAAGTGGTACTTCGACGGGGCTTACGGCGGCCAGGCGACCACGAATCTGCAGACGCAGCCGCTGCTGCACCTTGGCAAACGCGGCGCCCAAAGCGCCAACACCGTGGTGTGGCGCGGGTGGGTTGATGACGCCCGTGTGTACAACTACCCGTTGAGCGACACAGAAGTTGCTGTTATGTATACGGAGATCGACACCGAGGCGATGGTCTGCGTGGGCGGCAATCCTGTGGGCGACCTGAGCGGCAACTGCCGCGTGGACCTGCCGGATCTGGTGATCATGGCCTCGGCGTGGCTGGAATGCAACTTGGTTCCGGACTGCTTACCATAACGACACGAAAACATTCGTGAGGTTTTGTTGATATGATCTAATGAAAGCAATGGAGGACCTAAAAATGAAAAAAGTATTACTGTTAGTTATGGTTTTGTGTCTGGGACTGGCCGGCGTAACGTCGGCGGACCAGGGCAAGGTGTTGTACAAATACTGGGCTAATATTAATGGCACGCTGGTAAGCGACCTCGTTAACGCTGTGGCGCCAGATCCGAACGATCCGGCCCCTTATCCGGATAACCCGACGTCCATGCAGTTGCGGGACTGGTTTGAAGCGCCTCTCAACAACGGCGACAACTTCGGCGCCGAGTTGAGCTGCTGGCTCATCCCGAAGCAAACCGGCAACTACGCCTTCTGGATCGCCTCGGACGATGCCAGCGAACTGTGGATCAGCACCGACATCGAGAAGGAAAACGTGGTGCGCGTCGCCTGGGTCGACGGCTGGTGCGGCAGCCGCGATTTCGACGGGACCACCGGCGCACCCGGCGGCCAGCAGATGTCGGTCCTTATCCCGCTTGTAGAGGGTAAGGCCTACTACATGAAGGCCATCCAGAAGGAAGGCGGCGGTGGCGACAACTGTTCCGTGGCAAGGGCCAAAGACGGCGCCGTGGCGACGCGGCAGGTCCTTGGCGAGTTCGACCAGACGATCCTTTGGAGCAATGACCCCAGAGTCTGTTCGGCACCCGTGCCCAACGGTTCGTCTCTGGTGCCGCTGGACGCCACGGCGTTGTCGTGGGCGCTGCCGGCGGCTTCGCAGGTGGTGGACCCGGTGCTGGATGTGTACTTCGGCACGGACCCGGAGGCGATGGCGCTGGTCATCGACGACGGTGAGGCCGTGACGAGTTACGATGTCCCCGTTACGTATGACTACAGCACGACCTACTACTGGCGGATTGACACCACCAACGTCATCGATCCTAACAGCGGCCTTGTGACCGTCAAGCAGGGCGATCTGTGGTCGTTTACGACCGTGGGGCAGGAGCCGATCATCACCGAGCAGCCTGTGAACATGCAGGTTGGCCCGGGCTGCGCAGGCGTCTTTACGGTGGCTGCGATCAGCGGTTTCTACGACGACGGCGGCACGTTGACGTACCAGTGGAAGAAGGCCGACGGCACGCCGCTGCCCGGCGAGACTGCCGACACACTGGTTATCGGTGTGCAAGACAGTTACTATTGCACCGTAAGCAATGTCCAGGGAAGTCTTGATTCGGCGGTTGCCGCCATGACGATCGCCAGTCATGGTTTTGGCGCAAGCGGCAGGACAATCGGCGATGAAGCGCCGGTTATCGGCGAAGGCTTTACCCACGTCAACGGCACGGTCACCATCGGCGGCGCCGGCCACGACATTTGGGACGGCAACGATGATTTTTACTATGTCTATCTCCCCGTAGAGGGCGACTGTGAGATATCCGCCCGCGTGGTCAGCATTGCCAACCCGAGCAATTCCGGTCAGGGTTGGGTAAAGGCCGGTGTCATGATCCGCGACAGCCTCGATGACAATTCGTTACATACTACGATGGCTATGACCACCGGTAACGGCGGCGCATGGCAGGGCCGCATCAGTGCGGGCACCAACGGCAATTCCAGCGGTCAGAACGGCGGCGGCAATCCCACCCCGCGCTGGGTCAAGGTCGTGCGTCAAGGTAACAACTTCACCGGCTACACGTCCGATGACGGCGTGAACTGGACGGCGGCAGCGGGCAGCGGCGAAATTGCCAACCCGCAATCCGTGGCGATGACCGATCCGGTTTACATCGGCCTGGCGGTTACGTCGCACGACAGCGGTATCCTGGTGACGGCCGTCTTTGATGACATCAAGGGCCTGAGCACCACGTGGAAGCCCCGCAATCCGATGCCCGACGGCAGTTCGTGGGTCAATCCCGAACAGGATCTGTTGGTAAGCTGGGAAAAGGCTGAACTCGGTCCGTGCGGCGAAGGGGTCACCTATGATCTCATCGTGGCCGGCACTGCTGCGGAAGCCGGCGATCCCAATGCCATACCTTTGGCAGAAGGCCTGACGGACACACAGGCGCTCATCCCGGCGGCCTTGATCGACTACGACAGCGAATACTACTGGCGTGTCGACGTCAATTACGACGGTGAGTCTGAGATAGGCGACGTATGGTATGTGCAGTCGATTCAGACGGTTCTGAGCATCACCAGCCAGCCGGTGAGTCAGGTCGGCAAGATGGGCGACATGCGAAGCTTTTCTATCGTCGTCGACTCCATCACGGATGTGGAGTATGCGTGGTACAAGGTCGGTGACGATGTGACGGTGCTCGGCACGACGGACACCCTGGACGTAGTGATCTCCGAGCCCGATGCCGCCTACTACTGTGTGGCGACCAATGGCGCCGGATCCGTGCCCTCGAACACCGCGCGGCTCATACTCGAAAGGCTCATCGCCTGGTATCCGCTGGAAGAGATCGAGGGCGACGACGTGATCGCGGACATGTCCGGTGAGGGACATGATGGTACGGTCATCAACGGCGCGACAATCGTGCCGGGTATGGTCGGCAGTGCAATCCAGTTCGACGGCATCAGTCAGCACGCCCTCATTGGTTCCGTGGGCGTCGACGGCAGCTTACCGAGGACGATTACTTGCTGGGCCAAGGCCAATGTGGAAGCGGCTGCGATTCCGGACTGGACGAATATCTTCGGCTTCACCAGCACGCCGGGCGGCGGGTGCTATCTCAGCTTCGACCTCGACAAGATGTTCGGTAGCGAGTACGGCATCCATATGTACTGCTCAGAGCAGGGAATGGGCGTGGGAACGATGGACATGGACTGGCACTTCCTGGCGGCCACCTATGACGGAACCACCGTTCGCCGGTACTTCGACGGCATACTTGTCGGCACCGCCGACGTGGGTCTGCTCACGCAGGACAATGTCCAGATGGGTCGTCGCGGCCATGATGCCGGCGGTTACTGGCCGGGCATCGTGGATGAGGCGCGGATCTACAACTACGCGTTGAGCGCGGTGGATATCGCCGAACTCGCCGCCGCCGATTCCGGCGAGTCGGTCTGTGTGGAGCGGCCGGCGACCGATCTGAACGGTGACTGCAAGACGGACCTGCAGGACTTCGCCATCATGGCCGGTAACTGGCTGGAGTGCAATCTCGTTCCGTGTGATCGGTGGTAAATTAGCGCTACACATTCAGGTCGCCGCAATGGCTTAACCTGAATGGAAACACCCTGGGGCCCGTGACACCACTCGCGGGCCCTTTTTCTATTAATTAGGCGGCGGCGCCCCAGTGACGTCCCTCGACGCTGATCGAAGACAAATGCTCCGTGACTCTGCCTCGCACCCAGATGGGCCCCGATTCCATGACGATCCGGTGATACTGCTCCATTTCATCTGGGAAAAAGGTGACTTCCGCCAAGCCCGAAGCGTCTTCCAGGGTGACAAACCCCATCGTTCGGCCGTCGCTGGTCCGGGCTTTTCGCGCCGTGGCGATGAAACCCGCCACCGTGACCTCGCGGTTAATAAACCGTCCCAGGCGGTTGGCGGGCACGTGACGCGTGTGCAGCAGGATCGCCGGGTGCATGCAGAAGGGAATGCCGCTGACGTCGACCTCCGCCTTGACCCTGGCGACACGGTCATAATCGGGCAACTGCTCGATGGTCGGATTCGGCAGCAGGTCAAACAAGGTCAACTGCCCCCGCACAGGGGGTAGGTATTGCAATTGCATCAGCATGGCAGGGCGGCTGCCGCCGAGGCCGTCGCACGCCCCGATGTGAATCAGGTTCGCAATCTCCGGTGCGGTCGGCCGCACGCGCTCGCGCAGATCGTTCAGATCGGCAAACGGCCGGATATGCCGCTGCTGAGTGATCCCTTCCATGGTCGAGCCGCTCAGCCCCTTAACGACGCCCAGCCCTGCGCGAATCGCCTTGCCCTCGGTTGCCCATTCAGCCCCGCTGCGGTTGACATGCGGTCCCAGCACCCTAATGCCGTGGCGAATTGCGTCCCAGACGTATATTCGCATCGGATACATGCCGTGGTGATTGTTGAAGAGCGACGCATAAAACGCCTGCGGAAAATGCGCCTTCAGGTACGCCGTCTGCCATGCGATATTCGCGTACACCGTCGCGTGGGCCTTGCAATAGCTGTACGCTGCAAAACGCAGAATATTATCCCAGATCGTTTCCGCTGTTTGCCGGTCGATGCCGGCCGCCTGGGCGCGCGAATACACAAACTCGATGTACTGCTCCTGTAATCGCGCCGGCGACACCTTTTTGGAAACCTCCGAGCGGAAGCGGTCCGCCTCGGCGACGCTGTAGCCGGCTGCCTCAACCGCCAGCCGCATCACGTCCTCCTGATAGAGCAGCACGCCGTACGTGTCGCCGAAAACCTCCTTGAGTTTCGGATGGAGATACGTGAAAGGTTTCTTGTAAACGTGGCGGTCGATGTACTCGGTCTTCATGCCGCCGGCGGCCGGTCCGGGCCGTATCAGCGACAGCGCAATCGCCACGTCATGACGGTTCCGCACCTTCAGTCCCCGCAAGAGCTGCCGCATGCCCGGTGATTCGCACTGGAACACCCCGAAGCTGTCTCCCCGGCTGAGCATCTCGGCGGTCTTTTCGTCGTTACCGCCGATTCCGTCGATGTCCAGAGTGTCCCGGCCGATGATCGTAACCGTCTCATGGACCGTCGAAAGCGATCTGTTGCCCAGAAGGTCGATCTTGATCAACCCGGCCGCCTCCGCCGCATCCTTGTCGTACTGCGTTACGATCACGCCTTTGGCCGCCATCTGAAGCGGGCAAAGCGCCGCAACCGGCTCGGGTGCGATCACAATGCCGCCGCAATGGACCCCTACGTGCCGGGGGATATCGAGGAGCTTTTCAGCAAGCTTGTAAATGCTCCGGCCGGGATCGTCGTGACGGCGCCGAACCAACTCATTGATCTGCACCGGACCCAGCCCGAGGGCCCGGCCGACGTCCCGAATGGCGCTGCGGGGGCGATACCGATTCAGCGTCGAAATCATCGCCACCCGGTCATATCCCCAATGCTCGTAACAGAATTGGATTACCTCATCGCGCCGCCGCCAACACAAATCCACGTCGATGTCCGGGCAATCGCGCCGCCCCGGATTCATGAACCGCTCGAAATAAAGGTTGTTTTCAATGGGGCACACCCGCGTGAACCCCAGCACATACGACACCATCGCGCCCGCCGCGGAACCTCGCACGTCCACGGGGATGCCGTTGCTTTTGGTGAAATTGACGATCTGATTTACGACGAGAAAATAGTCGCTGAAGCGATTTTGCCGGATCACCGAAAGCTCGTGCTCCAGCCGTTTGACCACGTCCCGCTTCAGGACGCCGTATCGGCGGGCCATACCCAGATGACAGAGCTTTGCCAACGCCTTATCCGCGGACGTGCCGCCCGGCAGATCCGCTTTCGGCAGAAACAGCCGTCCGTCCAGAAGGTTAAACGTACAGCGGTGCATGATCTCTTCATTGGCCGCCAGTGCCTGCGGATCATCGCGGAATGACGCCTGGAACGCCTCGCTCGCCGGCAGCTTTAGAAAGCCGCCGCGATCCGGCGGCCCAGCCCCGGCAACGCTCAAGTTACGGATCCGCGACAGAAGCTTTGCAACCGCAGTATCATCGTCGTTGATTACGTTGAAATCGCCCCATGCCACCGGCCGAACGCCCCGACCTCCGGATCCATCGACGCAGGGGGCAAAAAGGTTGCCGCGCGGCATGATCTGCGAAATCGCTTCGAGCAGCGGGGCGCAGGAGGCGATACAAATGACCCCCTCGTGGTGTACTTGCAGCTCGCGGATCAAATCGAAACGTGCATCAAGATTGCGTGCCGTGGTGATCCGGCAAAGATTCTGGTACCCCTGGCGGTTTTCGGCCAATAACACGGCCTGCTGTGCATCGGTAACAATCTCCACCCCCAAGATCGGCTGTATGTCGAGTTTTCGCGACCATTCGAACAGGTCGACCGCGCCGTACATCGCATTGACATCCGCCACAGCCACTGCGGCATAGCCGTGTTCTTTTGCCTGCTGGACAAGACGCTGCACCGACACCGCACCTCGCAAAAGGCTGTAATAACTTCTGCATGTCAGCGCGGCGCAGCGCATATGGATACCCCACATATGAATACAAGTTACTATACATTCGCGGCGATCCCTGCCAGATTCGGATAAACCTCAATAAGGCTTTCCGGCGCGGGCGGTTTTTTGCCCGTCAACAAGAATTTCAACTCCAGCGCGTTGGCCAGTTCCGCCCCCCGGTAATGATTGTTCGCGATGACCGTCAGCGACCGGAAGGCATGCGATAACTCGTCGATCCGCGACTTGATCTGTCCCAATTCATCGTGGCTGTAATAGTAATCATACGTTTCATCGCGTCCCGTCTTGCTGTACCACGTTTCATAATTGCGTCCGTGCATCCGGAAATAGCCGTTGGTGCCCACGGTGCACGCCCGCAGATCGAACGAATTGGAACTCACCGGATAATCCAGGTTGCAGACGGCCACACCGAGTTCCTCCATGAACTTCAGGGCATCGATTTGCTGCCATGATTTATGCCGTACCTCCACCACCATCTCGAACGTATCGCCGAAACGCTTGACGATCTCGGCGACCAGATGACGATTGGCGATCGTATCGTCGAAATCGTAACGAAACTGGGCCAGCAGACCATTGAGCTTTTTTGCCTCCAGAAGCGGGCCAAACCCTTCGTGGAACTGTTTCACCATCTCGGTGTCGATATGCCCTTTGTGCGTAAACTCCTGATTCAGCTTGGCCGTGAAGAAGAACCCCTTTTTGTCGGTGGTCCGCTCGGCCCAAGAGGCCGCCATCTTCTCCGAGGGCGGGCGGTAAAATGTGCTGTTTATCTCGATACAATCGACATAGCGGCTCACATAGCTGAGCTGATCCATCTTCACATGCGGATATACGATCCCATTCCAGTCCGCGTAAGACCATCCTGCGATGCCGATATGTACAGGGCAGACCATCGTCGTCACCTTTCGAGAGATCTCAGACACCCCGTAACCTTACCAACTATACGAATCTCCCTCTCCGTGCGTTTGATATAACGCGTCTTGTATCCGCCGCGGCGGTTGGCGGGTTTCAGGGCGATGCGGTCTGCGTGAAAATACACCCGCTTCACTGTCGCCTCATCATCCAGCAGCACCACTACCAGGTCGCCATCGACAGCCTGTTTCTGCGGCCGAACCGAGACGAGATCGCCATCCATAATCCCTTCGTCAATCATGCTGTCGCCTCGCACCCGTAAGAAAAACACATCATCCGACAGACCCAGAAGCGTCCGAATATCGATATATTGCTCAATGTGTTCCGCCGCCAGAATCGGCTCGCCCGCCGCGACCTGCCCCACTAACGGCACGCCTCTCGAAGCGTTGACTTCGGCGGCGTACTCCGGCGAAAGGCGAATGCCGCGATGGGCGTCCGAACGCAGTACGTAACCCTTTTTTTCGAGATACCCAATGATCTGGTAAACCGAATTTTGGGCCATGCCGAAATAATCCGCAATTTCACGCTGGCTTGGCGGATCATGCCGAGTCAGTCGGGTCTGAATATAACCCAGTACACAGGCCTGTTTTTCTGTCAATGTATCCATTTCGCATCGCTCCATAAGCACTTTGACACTATATGGTCAATAAACCATAAGGTCAAGCGAATTCTTATTTTGCTTTGGGCGGAGTGAACCGGTGCAAGGCATTCAGAACGTGTGTCTGATAAAACTGTCCGCGGCGTCTGTGGTTCGACGGGCTGCACTCAATCTTGCGAGTTGCGCATATATTGGCGCACAGTCAAAAGTGTGCGGGCGTATAAACAGAAAGATTGAAAACCAGCATGTAACAGGGGGGCAACATGAGAGAAAACACAGAACTTGGCAGCAACGAGCGGGAGGTTCACATTCCGATTAAAGGCTGGAGGACCATTTCTGCAGACATGACCGTCCCTCAGGACGCCGAGGGCTTAGTGTTGTTTGCTCACGGCAGCGGAAGCAGCCGATTCAGCCCGCGAAATCGCTATGTGGCCCAAATCATGCAAGAGAAGTTTTTGGCGACGATCCTTATCGATCTGCTCACTCCTACCGAAGAATCGATCGACGCTGTCTCTCGCAATTTGCGTTTCGATATCAAACTCCTTAGTGAACGGGTTGTTGCGGCGATCCGCTGGCTGAGAGACCAGGAAGAGATCGGGTCAATGAAGATCGGCTGCTTCGGCGCAAGTACCGGCGCTGCGGCTGCGCTGGCGGCGGCGGCCCGGATGCCTGACGAGGTTTCGGCTGTGGTCTCGCGCGGCGGTCGGCCTGACCTGGCGGGGAAGGCCCTGGCCCAGGTGAAGGCGCCCACGTTCCTTATTGTCGGAGGGGACGACGCCATTGTCATTGACCTGAACCGTCAGGCCATGGAGCAGCTCACCTGCGAAAAACAGATGGCGGTGGTTTCCGGCGCAGGCCACCTCTTCGAGGAACCTGGAAAAATGGAACGCGTTGCAGATCTGGCCGCGGGATGGTTCGCCAGGTATTTGGTTCGCCAACCCGTCGGAGGGCATCAAAAATGAAGATCAATGCATACGAATTCGGCGTCATGACGGTTGAAGGAACCGAGTACAAGGATGACGTCATTGTCTTTCCGGGTTATGTCAAGGACAAGTGGTGGCGGCGCGTGGGGCATCGACTCGAACCGGACGATTTAGGCGACATTCTCGAAAGCGATCCTGAGGTTCTGGTTGTCGGTCAGGGTGAATCGAGCATGATGAAAGTGCCCGATCTGACCCGGAAGACCCTTGCGGACAACCATATCGAACTCATGGCGGCCCGCACTGAGGAGGCATGGCAGGTGTACAATCGGCTGGAGCAGGAGGGGCGTCGGGTGGTCGGTGCGTTTCACCTGACCTGTTAGAAGCAAGCGTGCGGCAAAAGCCGTCAATTATTTAAAAGTACGGGAGGCTATGATGCAAACGAGAATACTTGGACGCACGGGAGCCGAAGTGGCGCGCTTGGGATTCGGGGCGATGGAGTTGCGGGGCCGGCGTATCTGGAACGGCCGCCCTGTTACAAACCGGCAGGCCGAGACAATTCTCAACGCTGTTCTCGACAGCGGAATTGATGTGATCGACACGTCGTACGATTACGGCGAAAGCGAAGAGGCCATCGGGATGTTTATTGCTTCTCGAAGGCGGGAATATTATCTGGCCACAAAGTGCGGCTGCACGGTGGTTTACCGGGGTGCCCACGACGAAACTCCGCATATCTGGACGAAATCGAATCTGCTTCACAATCTGGAGACCAGTCTCAAACGGCTCAAGACTGATTGCATCGATATTTGGCAGCTACACAATCCGACGGTCGACGACGTGGAGCACAATAATCTTCTTGAGGTTATGGACCGCGCCCGGTCGCAAGGCAAAGTGCGGTGGTTAGGCATCTCCACAACCCTGCCGGAGATCGAGACCTTCCTCACATGGGATTGTTTTGACGTGTTCCAGATTCCCTATTCGGCTTTTCAGATGGAACACGACGAGGCTATTTCCAAGGCGGCACACGCCGGATGCGGCACGCTTATACGGGGAGCCCTGGCCCAGGGACAGCCGGGCATCAGTTATCGCGGCCAGCGCCAGCGCTGGCTGCCGTGGCACAAGGCTAACCTGGACGAACTGCGAAGCCCGAACGAGACGCCGACGCAATTTCTTCTCAGGTTTGCCCTGGCCCACCCTGACATTCATACCCTGCTCGTCGGGACACTGAATCCCGACCATTTGGCTGAAGACCTGAAGGCCGTGGAGGAAGGACCTCTGTTTCAGGATGTCTACCGTGAGGTAAAACGCAGACTCGAAGAAGTCGCACACGGCGTAAGTCGCGTCTAAGATCGGCGGGCGCCGCACCTGTAATGCTCCTGAACAGGCCGTATTTTGCAGTATTGAATTGCAGCCTGTCTTGGTGTATGATGGAAAGCATATCTATCAACCAAGTAAAAGGAGGCATTATGGTTGCTTGCAGGCTCCTCAGAATTGGCGCATTGATCGTGTTTTGTGCCGGCACATTGGTTTTTGGCGGTGAAGTCGCTTTTGTAAAGCATGCCAACCGGATCGATGTGACGGTTGACGGCAGGTTATTCACCAGCTACCTGTACGAGATCGACCCAGTCGAACCGATGGCGGCCCGGGGCATCCTCCTCACGAAACCCATACTGTTCCCCGTCTACTCGCCGTCCGGCACGATGATGACTCGCGGCTACCCGCTCATCGACGTCCCCGGTGAGGCCAAGGACCACCCGCACCACATGGGTGTCTATTTCACCGTCGACGTGAACGACGATCACTTCTGGGGCAACAGCAAACAAGCGCTGCCGAAGATCGAGCATAAAGAAATCACGGAGATGACTTCCGGGGCCGGCCGCGGCGTTCTGGCGACGGTTGCGCACTGGATTGGCAAGGACGGCAAGGTCACATTTGAAGAAAAACGTCGAATGACGTTCATCGCCCACAAAGGCGACGCGTACGCTATCGACTTTGACATTACGCTGACCGCGGTTGACCGGGAAGTGACCGTCGGCGACACCAAGGAGGGCATGATGGCGGTTCGGGTGGCCCCGTGGCTCAAAGAGCAGGGGGGCACAGGCCGCTACTTAAGCAGCGAAGGGCAGGAAGCCGAGAAGGGCGTGTGGGGCAAGCGGGCCCGCTGGATGCGCCTGCAGGGCCAGCATGACAGCAAGACACACGGCATCGCCATCCTTAACCATCCCGAAAGTATCAACTATCCGACGTACTGGCACGCCCGGGGGTACGGTTGCTTCACTGCGAATCCCCTCGGGCAGGGCCCCTTCCAGAAGAGCCATAAAGAAGCGGATGCCAGGAATCTTGACCTGACGCTGGCGCCGGGCCAGAGCGCCTCTTTTCGTCATCGTATCGTTTTCTACGAAGGCGCCCGAACACCCGAACAACTCGACGCGGAGTTCGCCGACTATACGGCCGAGGGCTGCAAGGTCGTCTACTCGCAGGACTTCGATAATCCGGACTCCATCAAAGACTTTGAGTTCACCACCCCGGCTAAGTGGCTTTGGAGCGACAAAGGCAACGGCGGGGGCGCGCTGGAATTTCTCGGCCCCGGCGACTATTCGCCTAAGGTTCGTTCGCCGATCGTCATTGGTCTCATCTCCGACCGCATGTTCGGCGACTTCATCCTCGAAGTCGACCTATTACAGACGGGCAAGGAATACGGCCACCGCGACATGTGCATTTTCTACAACTTTCAGGACCCCTCCCACTTCTACTACACTCATATCGCCTCCGCCGCCGACCCGCATGCCCACAACATTTTCATCGTCAATGGTCAGCCGCGCACCGCCATCGCCACCAGGACCACCAAAGGCGTCGAGTGGGGCGACGGCATCTGGCACAAGGTGCGTATCGAACGCAAGCTGGCGGACGGTTCGATCAAGGTGTTCTACGACGACATGAGCGAACCCATAATGACGGCCGTAGACAAGACCTTCGGCTGCGGTTACATCGGATTCGGCACCTTCGATGATTCCGGCCGCATCGACAACATAAAAATTTACGCTCCCGAAATGCGGTTAAAGAAATCTGCATTTTTCGGCAAGAAATAATGTCACACGCATCGTGCTGAAGTGTGGGCAGCGACGCCGTAGAGTCTGGAAGTGCAAGGGTGAGCCTTAAGGGGCAGGTTCTGTCTCTACCGCTTAGCGCTTCCCAAGACACGTCGAGCATTCACATGACCGTCCTATAATTTCTTCGGGCACGTCCGCCACACAGCCTTTGCTGCATTTACGTTAACTCCCTTCCTGATCGTGTCGAAACGTTTGTGTTTCTGCGTCAGTGCAGAACGCAAAGGAAAGATCAGGAAAGGAGTAAATCATGAAGCTCGAATTATCAGGCAAATGTTCTCTCGCTGGTGTGATTACGACCGCCGCAATGCTCCTGCTCGTTTGGCCCGCGACGATCAATGGGCAGGACGCAGCGGGAACCGCTACGGAATCTGAGCACATCAGTTCCGTACTTCCCGCGAGCAATCATTACGGCCTTGGGTCGCTGCTCGGCATCATCCTGGTAGCCGTCGGCGGCCTCATGGTGCTCGGCGTTGTGGCCAAATCGCTCAAGCGGTCCGCACGCTCCCGAAAACCCTACTATCCGCCCGTGCTCTTTGACAGGCTCGACCGCGACGGGATCGTACGTCTGCAGGAGCAGATTACCCGTATCGGAAAAACGTCGCCCACCCTGCATATGTACGAGCAGCAGGCACACGACACCAGCCTGGTTTTCAATGACCCTGTCGAGCAGACGTCCGATGCCGATGAATACATCCATGCGGCGGCGGCAGTGGACGGCGGGCCGGAGAGTTACTGAGCCGACCTTCCGCCGGGCCTTGTTAAGCCGGCGGTATCCAATCACTCCAACCGCAGAGACCGACTATTTGCGCCAGTCCTCCTGCCGCGTGCCCTGATAAAGACGGACCACGTATTCGAAAGTTCGCCTGGTTTGCGGTTCCAATACGAGGGTGTATTTGGCGGTATCGAGGTCTTCGGCTTCATAGGCGCCGCAGTCGCCCTTATTCGTCAGCTTCCAGTATGATGTATGGAAGTTGCGTTTGATCTCGATCTTCACGGGGATGTCTCGCGTATTGCTGACTTTGATGCGATACGTCTGGACGTCATCCCAGCCCGCCACATTGCCCTTCGAATCGAAGCGATAGTTCTCCGTGGCGTGATCCATCAGCCGCGGCTCCACAACGATGTCCGCAGCAGCGCCGAGGCTCAACTCAACGTCCTCATCCACCGGGATATACTTAAACGCCGACTGCCCCGTGTACGAAAGATGCTGCGCGCCGCCGGCATTGCGGTACACCTTCAGGACGCCTCCGGGAATCGGCGTCTCGCCCAGCTTGTGCTCGGCGTTGTTCTTGAAGCTCAAGAAGCGAATCACCTGCGGCCCGTAACGTTCTTCCTCATATTTGTATAGATTTACCACGGGCACCTCGTCCGCCTCGAAGCTCGGCAGGCGCTTCGACCATCCCGTTGGGATCGTCTCGTTACCCTCGATAGTATACAGGAAGTACTCACTGAGTCCTTCCTTCACAATCTCCTTCGGCTTGGCGGCCGCCGTGTCCATCACAGCCATCTCCATGACCGCCCCCCTCGCCAAAGTCCGCGCAGGCGCCGCTGCCATAGCGGCGGGTGCACGAGGCACAGCGATCGGCGAGCCGTACGGATACTGCCGCCGTGCAAGCGCCGCGATCTCGTCGATCATGTGTACCTTTCCCACAATCAGCCGCGTCTGCGCGTTCTCATAATCCTCGCCGCTGTTGTTCGTCACCACAACGTAGCCCTGCAGGCGCATCGCTTTTTCGTCCGCCGTCAGCGTACCCATGTAAAATGCCCGCCATGTCAGACCGCTGGTCAGATAAGAGATCTCTACAGGCACCTTGCCGGAAACCTCACTGTCGATCTTCCACAGGCCCAGGTTGCGGACCCGAGCTGGATAAACAAGTTCGCTGATCTCAATCTGCCCGGCATAAGCCTTGGGCAGCATATCCAGACTGGTCGGATCGATCAGCGTGTTCTCCCACGAGAATTGAAGGCTGTTGGCCCCTTCCTTCAGTGTCAGCGGCCGGCTCTCGCGAACCAGGGTCAGATCGGCGGAGTTGTAAATCGTTAATTGCACCGTCTCCCGCTCCGGCAGCGTGGTCAGGTCCACCTTCGCCCATGCTCCGCACGTCACCGTCGCGATGATGATAATGTATGTGCCCAGTTTCATTGCGTCACTCCTTATGGATCAGGTTGAGCCTGCCGTTATTGCCGCACGTTCCGCCGATGATAGTGCATCTCCAGTTCCTTCACCGCCGGGCCGTCCGCGCCGCGCGCCGGCAGCTCGATCTCGAACTCCAGCGTAAACGCATCCTTGCGCTCGTACTTCATGTTGCACTTGGCCATATCCCACTGCCCGTCGATATGCTGGATCATCGTCAGGACGGCCGGGGAATCCTTGAAGTTCTCGATCTTCGCCGTAATCACCTCGTCGGTGTCGAACAGAATCACGTCGCCGCGATTGTTCTTTCGCACGTTGATGCGGCTGTCCTGCATCTTGCGCTGCGTCACGACGATATCCCTGCTGTCGCCGATATACAGCTCCATCTTTTCGCCCACCGGCACCACCGCACTGCCGTCTTCGCCCAGGAAAATCGTGCTTTCTCGCCCGTCGTCCTGGAACAGCCGCGCCTTGCCGCCCCACAGCGAAAACTCGCCCAGGCCGCTCTTCTTGTCGTTGACGATCCGATAACTGACCGGAATCCCCACGTTCTCGTTGTTAAGCTTCTCCGCATCCCACGGCAGCGTCGCCGAATCCCACTTCCACACCTTCGTGATCGGCACGCCGTCAGCTTTCAGGAACAGCATCTGCTTGGTCTCCTCGTGCGCGATGCCCTGCTCGAACGAGTCCCCGTAATCCAGCAGCACCCGCGCATTGGCGAAGTCCTCGCCGGAAAAGTTCCGAAGCACCAGGTAACTCTTCAGGTCGACCTTCGTCTCCGCCTTGTCGGCGATCGCCTTGTACGTCACCAGGCGGTCGATATTGCTCAGAAGATAGCTGATCCGCACCGTCTCTGCATAATCGCCGCTGCTGGCGATCTCCCACACCAGTGCCGCCTCGTTCGGAGGATAGCTCACGTTCAGAAGCGTCACGTCCTCCGGATGGTCTAACACCGTAAGCCGGATGGAATCCGAATCGATGCTCACCGCCTTCCACGAAAAGTCCACCTTATTGAGACCCTTCTGCAGCGTCAGCACCCGCTCTTCCTCGATCAAGGTCGCCGCCGGATTATCCAGCCGTATAACCGTAGCCGCCCGCTCAGGAAGCGCAACCAGCTTGATCCGCGCCTCCGCCGCCCCAATAACGATCAGTACCGCAACCACCGCCGTCAATACGCTCATTCGAACCTTCATGATTCTCTCCTTAAAGCTTCATCATTCAAAATTCGCTGTTCGTCACTCAATTTCTGTCTTCATCGCACCCTGGTTCACCCCGCCGCAGCTATCACTCCCGCCAGTCCTCCTGCCGGCTCCCCTGGTACATGCGAACCGTATACTCGAACGCCTGCTTGCTCTGCGCCCCCAGCGCCAGCGTATACTTCACCGTGTCCAGGTCCTCCACTTCATACTCCCCATACTCCCTGGCATTCGTAAGCTTCCAGTACGAAGTCGCAAAGTTACGCTTGATCTCTATCTTAACTGGAACCGCCCGACCATTCCTCGCCTCGATCCGGTAAGTCTGCACGTCGTCCCACCCCGCAATATTCCCCCGCGAATCGAACCGATAGTTCTCCATCGCAACGTTCATCAGCTTCGGCTCGACCATCACATCCGCAGCCGCCCCAAGATTAAGCTCTACGTCCTCGTCCACCGGGATATACTTGAACGCCGACTGCCCCTCGTACGAAAGATGCCCGCCTGCGCCAACATCCCGATACACCTTCAGAACGCCCCCCGGAATCGGCGTCTCGCCAAGCTTGTGCTCTGCATCGTTCTTGAAGCTCAGAAATCGTACCACCTGTCCCCCATACCGTTCCTCCTCGAACTTGTAAAGGTTTACCACCCCCACCTCATCTGCCTCAAAGCTCGGCAGCCGCTTCGACCACCCGGTAGGAATCGTCTCCGTTCCCTCGATCGTATACAGAAAGTACTCGCTCAAGCCTTCCTTGACAATCTCCTTCCTCTTCGAAAGTTCTTCCAGGACGCCCGCCGCACGCCCGAAGTACAGCTTTGTGTCAACTTGATCCCGCCGGTCACGTAAGCGCTCAAGCACAACAGCCTCCGTCGGCGACCCGTACGGATACTGCCGCCGCGCCAGCGCCGCGATCTCATCGATCATGTGCACCTTGCCCACGATCAGCCGCGTCTGCGCATTGGCGTAATCCTCGCCGCTGTTGTTCGTCACCACCACATACCCCTGCAAGCGCATCGCCTTCTCATCCGCCGTCAGCGTCCCCATGTAAAACGCCCGCCACGACAGCCCGCTTGTCAGGTACGTAATCTCCACCGGAACCTTGCCTGACACCTCGCTGTGGACCTTCCACAGCCCCAAATTCCGCACCCGCGCTGGGTACACCAGTTCCGAAATCTCGATCTGGCCCGCGCGCGCCTTCGGAACCATCTCCAGGCTCGTAGGATCGATCAGCGTATTCTCCCACGAAAACTGCAAGCTGTTTTCGCCTTCCTTCAAGGTCAGCGGCCGGCTCTCCCGCACTAACGTCAAATCCGCCGAGTTGTAAATCGTCAACTGCACCGTCTCCCGCTCCGGCAGCGTGGTCAAATCCACCTTTGCCCACGCCCCGCAAGCCGCCGCCGCAATCGCCGCTATACACAAGCACTGTTTCATTGTTTCACTCCTTGATTTGCACGCTGGATTCGTATTCTGGTCTGCAATCCCTGGGCATAACGTACAGCAGCGGTATCTTCACGACACCTGCCTCGCTCTTCTTCTGCGACAGCATGCTTGCAGGATATGCCAGCATTGCCGTCGAGGCTCCGGGTCTTTCCTGTGGAATATAGATATTCTTCCGCACCTCCTGCTTGGTGATGGTCTCCACCTGTTCCTGTGTAAGCACAACCTTAAAATAGCCTTGCTCATCCGGACAGACCGAACCGGCGTATGGAAAATCCACCATGATCTTCGCCCCTGACCATGGCTCAGGTCTCAGCACGGGCGCCGATCCGTCTTCGAACAGAATACGCCCCCAGAAGGAAGTGGGACTCTTCACGGTAAGCACCCTTGCATTATTCTTCTCGACGGATAGCCTCACCACCGGATACTCCGTATCCTTCGGCCGAGCCTCGGCCAAATGATTGCCGCAGGTTACAGTCAGCCACATCTTGCCTTCCGCAAGAGGCGTCAATTCGTCTGCCGATAGCTGCACGAGAAAAAAACCCTCGTGATTTACCTTTGCCACTGTGATGCCGTTATTGTTTCCCTCTTCCCATAAGGTGATACGGGTAGAAACGTTCCGCACAAAATCGACCGCAGGGCGTCCATCGTCGAATGCAAGTCGTCCATAAAAAGCTATCCTCTCCGGCCTGGCCCGCTTTGACGCAAGTGGAAGGCCTGGAATGCTGCATTCCACAATGGCATGCTCCGGCCACGCAAGTTGCTCCAGTGCACAAGGATTATCGCCCGCCAGAATGGTCAACTGCGGCTCCAGCGGCAGCTTGGACTCCTTCTCCTCGCGGGCCACCGACATCGCGATCCCCGACACGACCTGGAGCGACACATTGTATTTGTATTCCTTTTCGCCAAACGAACGTGCCGGACTGCCGCCGCTTACTATTCTGATCACATGATCCCGCATCCGAGCCCTGCCGAAAGCGGCCAGCAATTCGTTCGTCTGCTCAACACTCGCGTCGAAGTAGAAGATCTCATTACCATTAACCCCCATGGAATACACCCGCGAAGGGTGCCGCGGAAGGTCAACAATCCCCTTCGGCCAATCTGGTTGTGAAACGGTCGGTCGATCTGCCCGATCGGGCCCGACCTCCTCCGTGCCCCAACCGAGGACTTCACCGCCCGCAAGAACCGCAAGCAAAATGCCGGCGAGCAAAGCTATCTTCACTGCGTTTCCTTCCAGGCTGTGAATTCCCGTCATCATTGTCTTTCCTATTGTCTGTCCTTTGTCCAAGTTTCCTCGCGCGTTCCGTGATACGTCCGCAGCTTGTAAGCAAACTCCCGTTTCGTCCGCGCCGGCACAAGCACGGTGAACTTGACCGTATCCATATCTTCCGCCTCGAAGGCATCCAACTGGCCGCTCCGTTCCATATTCCAGTACGTCGTGGCGAAATCGCGGAACACTTCGACCTTTACCGGAATCTCCCGCGTGTTCGTCACGCTGAGCTTCCATGTGTGGATCTCGTCCCAGCCGTCGATGTTCCCCTTGCCGTCAAACTGGTGCGACGCGGCGCCAAAATCCATCAGCACCGGCTCAACCTTAACCTGCTGCGACGCGCCTAAAACAAGCTCCACCTTCTCGTTCACGGGAATGTATTTCACGTCCGTGCCGCCTGTGTAAGCCAAGGAGCCATCATCTCCCGCCTGGCGGTAAATCTTTACACTCCCGTCCGGCAGGGGGGTTTCGCCTAACTTGTGCTCCGTATCATTGGCAAACGACAGGAATCTCACCGTCTCCGTCCCCCAGCGCGTCTCGTCATATTTGTAAAGGTTCTCAACCGGGATGTCCGCGGCCTCGAACGAAGGCAGCAGCTTGCCCCACTCGTTCGGAATCGTATCCCTCCCCTCGATCATGTACAGGAAGTACTCGCTCAGTCCCTCCTTTTCCACCTTCCTGATTGCCTCCAAAGCATCCCCGTCAAAATCGTACAGATCGCCCGCCTTGTCCCTGTTGTCAAACCACATGTACTGCCGGTTCTTCTCCATCCTCATCCCGCCCATGCCGCCCATCATCCCGCCGCCGTACCCTCGGCTTATAACCACAGGCGACCCGTACGGATGCTGCCGCTGCGCAAGTTCCGCGATCTGCTCCAGCAGATTCACCCGCCCCACGATCAGCCGCGTCTGCGCATCCTCGTACTCCTCGCCGCTGCGGTTGTCAACCCGCACGTATCCCTCCAAGTGCATCGTCGATTCGTCCGCGGACAATGTCCCCATGTAAAACGCCCGCCACGAAAGCCCACTCGTGAAGTAGGTAATCTCAAACGGAACCTGCCCCTCCACCTCCGACCGGATCAGCCACCGCCCGATGTCCTTGAGCCGAGCCGGGTATACAAGCTGCTGCACGTCGATTTTGCCGTTATGCGCCATCGGCTCCAGACTCAGCGACGTCGGATCGATCAGCGTGTTGGCCCACATAAACTGTAGCCAGTTCCACCCCTTCTTCATCGTCAAATTCCGACGTTCGCGAACCAGCGTCAGATCCGCCGAGTTGTAGATCGTAAGCTGCACATTCTCCCGCCGGGGCAGCACCACCAGCTCAATAGCACTCGCCGGCGCAAACGGCGGCCGTTCATCGATTCCCGCCGTCACGTCAGCCGCCCTCGCCATAGCCCCGGCTCCCGCCAAACCGTACACCCCCGGCCGTGCCGGTGCGGGATGCAGATCCGCCGCCGCAAAATGCTCCTTCGCCGCTGCCGGTATGCCGAGGCTTACAGCTTTGTCAATCGCTTCCTCATCCCTCCACCCCCGGTTGACCACGAGCATCGAAGCAACCACAAGCACACCTGCCGCCAGACCCATCCACGCCCTCGGCATCCATACACGCGACTTGACCTGGCGATTACCGCCCGCCTGCTTGATTACCTGCGCGGCAAGCTGTTCCGAAACGGTGATATCGCCTGCCAGCAAATCAAGCGCACGGAACCTCCCACGCACCCGCTCCAATTCACTCTGACACTGCTCGCACCCCGCAAGGTGTGCCTCCGCCGCCGCCTTCTCCTGTTCGCCGGCGAGGTCAAAAGCATACTTAATCAGCATGTCTTCGATGAGGTGATTACTCATGCTCATAAAACACCTCCAGGCACATCCGGCAGCAGCCGCCCCAGGCGCTTCAGCGCCCGGAACATGTGGGTCTTGACCGCCCCCGTGCTGCAGCCCAATGCGGCCGCAATTTCCGTATAATTCATCTGCTGATAGTAAGCCATGATCAGCGTCAATCTCTGCTTGGCCGGTAATGCTTCGACCGCCGACCGCACCCGCGACTTCAACTCCTCGCGCTCGGCGGCGTATCCCGGCTCAGTGGTTTCGTCTGTCGCCACAATCGTATCCAACGGTGAACATCCCCCGTCCTGGCAATCCGTTATCTGGTCCAATGACATTTCCGGCCGACGTTTCCGTCTGCGCCATTCGTTGATCGTCAGGTTCGTAGCAATCGCATACAGCCAGGACCGGAAGTTATTACCCCTGAACGTGGCCGCCTTCTCGTGAACCCGCCTGAACGTCTCCTGAAACAGGTCCTCGGCCGCCTGCCGGTTACCCGTCGTCCTGCAAAGATATCCTAACAAACCGTCTCCGTGGCGGCCTACCAGTTCGGCAAACGCCGCCTGTTCGCCCATTAAATGGGCCTCAACAAGGCTTTTATCGGAACTCTCCATCAACCTTTCTGCGTCCTGTACATATCGACAACTATAGACGGGCCTTGGTTGACAAAAAAAGCAAATTCCCCGTAAAAATCCTGCCGCTCCTCAATGCAGGACGTCTGGGGGCGGTGGACAGGCACTAACGGAAAATACTTGTTGACCTATCCGATCAGGAAAGCTATACTTAAGTGCTGGATCGGCCGGAATGGATTTTGGGTCTGCGGTAAGGAGTCTGGACCATGTCAGATTTTCAGCAGCGTTTGCAGGTGGAGTTGCCCGCTCCTTCCAAGCTTTTCACCTGTGCGGTTGTTTTCTCCCTGGCCTTTCTTATCATCGGGTTTGCGCTCCTGCATTATGCACCGCAATTCACCACAAACAATCTTGCTCTCAGCACACAGGGCGTGTTTTCGGGCAAGGTATGGCAACTGGTCACGTATCCGTTTGTCGAAGGGTGCACGTGGAACCTCATCTTCGGCTTCTGGGTGCTTCTGTTCGCCGGCAGTGCAGTCGAGCGGCAGTGGCGAACGCGGGGGTATGTCGCCCTCTGGCTGGTGGTGAGTATCGTGTGCGGTCTGGCGTGGCTGCTGGTTTCGGCACTGTGGCGGCCGTACGTGGGAGGCGGAGTCAGCGCGTGCAGCTACGGCCTGATCGCGGCCTTTGGGATGCTCTATCGAAGGGTGCGTTTCTATGCCCTGTTCTGCACAGTCGAGGGGCAGTATCTCGCGATGATCATGATCGGCATGGGGATCGTGCTCAGCATCGCTCAGCCGGTCACCCTCGTGTGGGTAGGGGGGGCGCTCGTGGCCTATTTATACGTTCATGCCAGATGGCGGCTCGGCAGCCGCCCCCGGGCGTTCCGCGAACCGAAGGGCGGCGGCGGATTTGTGGACATTGACTGATGAAGCCCCAGGCACATCGAAAAGCACAGGAACGAGCCGAGCGGATGCGGGAGGCATTGCGATCCTGCCGCCTTTGTCCGCGCGAGTGCGGCGCCGACCGTGTGGCGGGCGAAAAGGGTTTCTGTGGCCTGGATGCCACGGCAAGGTGCTTCCGCGAGGTGCTGCACTACGGTGAGGAGCGCCAACTGGTGCCGTCGCACCAGGTGTACTTTGCCGGATGCAACCTGAGATGCGAGCACTGTACGGTGGCCGAGTGGAACGAGTCGCCGATGGACGGCGATGTAATCCCGATGGAGGGGGTGTTGGAGGCGATTGGGCGGCGTCGCAGGGCCGGTGCCCGAACGCTGAACCTGCTGGGCGGCGAGCCGGCCGTGAGCGTGGCGGGTATCTTGCAGCTCCTGGCATTGCTGGACTGCAAAATTTCGGTCGTCTGGAACTCGAACATGTATTACAATGCGGTCGTGGATGCTGCTTTGCGAGGGTTGGTGGACGTCTTTCTTGCGGACGTAAAATGTTACGGGCGTCAATGCTGCCGGCAGTTACTGGGCGTGGGCGATTACGTGGAGACGGTTCGGCGTAATATTCTAAGCGCCGCCGAACACGCGGACGTTATTGTGCGGGTTATTGTGCTGCCGGGGCATCTGGACTGCTGTGTGGACCCGACGATGCGGTGGCTCGCCGAGAAGATGGACGGTGTGAAAGTGAGTCTGCGGGGCGATTACATGCCCCCGGCGGAGTGTGTGTATGCGCCCAAGGAATACGTGGAGCGCGGGGAAATGGATACGGTGCGGCGCATGGCCGCCGACTGGGGATTGAACGTGGTGACATGAGCCGCAAAGCATACAAGCGCAAGACAGGCGAATTCGAGATTCGCATCCTCCCGGACGGGCGAGTGGTCATGCTCGCGCCGGACGAGACACTTATGGATATTGCGCGGGCGGTGGAGAATCAGCAAACGCAGACCGGAGAATCAGAGAAGGGAACAGATGTCAGAACATCAAATGCCGACGGGCCGGGCGGCGAGTGAGGCCGCCAAAGCCGCCGTCCGCAAACAGAGCGAACTGGAAGTCCTGGTACGGGCGCGGTATCCGCTGATCTACGTGGTGACGTGGGAAGAGCAGCGGCTGCTGAGGCAGGTGGCCGACATTGCGACGCGGCTCGACAAGAAGCTCTTCGAGTGGTCGATTACCACTGGGCTGGTTGCCGGGGGCACGTCGATCCAGTCGCAGAAGCAGCGGGACTCGGCTACCCAGGACCCGTTAGTGGCGCTCGACAGCGTGATCGAGAGCGTTGAGCCGGCGCTGTACGTATTTAAGGATTTTCATCCGTTCCTCCGCGGGCAGAACATGTCGGTGGTGCGGCGCCTGCGGGAGATCGCGGCGTCGATGAAGAACACGTACAAGACGATCGTTATGGTCAGCCCCATGTTCGAGATGCCGCCCGAGATGGAGAAGGACCTGACGGTGCTGGATTTTGACCTGCCGCGTGAGAAGGAACTGGCGGTGCTCCTGGGCCGGGTAATCGACGAGGTCAAGGACAATCCGAAGCTGGACGTGCAGACAGACGCGCGGACGCGGGAACAGATTATTCATGCGCTTCTGGGCCTGACGTTGGCCGAGGCGGAGAACGTGCTCGCCAAGACGCTGGTTCGCAATCGGAGTCTGGGCCCGGACAGTGTGGAGGTGATCCACGGTGAAAAGAAACAGATCATCCGCAAGAGCGGCCTGTTGGAATACTACGACGCCCAGGAGAATATTGACGCGGTGGGCGGGCTGGACGCGCTGAAAAACTGGCTTCTGCGGCGTGCGGTTGCGTTTACCGATGAAGCCCGGGCCTTTGGTCTGCCGGCCCCGAAGGGTGTGCTGCTGCTGGGCGTTCAGGGGTGCGGCAAGAGCCTCATGGCCAAGGCGATCAGTATGGCCTGGCAGTTGCCGCTGCTGCGGTTCGATGTGGGGCGGGTGTTCGGCTCGCTGGTGGGGTCGTCGGAACACAACATCCGGCGGGCGATCCAGGTCGCCGAATCGGTTGCGCCCGTGGTCCTGTGGCTGGATGAAATCGACAAGGCCTTCCGAGGTTCGCGCAGCAGCGGGGGCAATACCGATGGCGGAACGTCGGCGCGGGTATTCGGAACGTTTCTGACATGGCTGTCCGAGAAGACCAAGCCGGTGTTCGTTGTCTCGACGGCCAATGACGTTAGTGCGCTGCCGCCGGAGTTGCTCCGCAAGGGCCGGTTCGACGAGATATTTTTTGTGGACCTGCCGTCAACCGCTGAACGCAAGGATATCTTTCGCGTGCACCTCGGCAGGCGCAAGCTCGACGCGAGCCGATTCGACCTGGACGTCCTGGCCGCCAAGTCGTCCGGTTACAGCGGGGCGGAAATCGAGGAGGCGGTGGTCAGTTCGCTGTTCGACATGTTTTATGAGAAACAGGAAATGACGACGGAGTCGCTCGTGCGGGGTATCGGCCAGACGGTACCCCTGTCCAAGACGATGAGCGAGGACATGGAAAGCCTGCGGGAATGGGCCCGCGGCAGGGCCCGGCCGGCTACGAGCCCTGAGTTAGCCACGGATGGCGGGATGACAAGCCGGAAGCTGGAACTGTAAACGTGTGCATGTTTGAAAGGGGAATGCCATGAGCACAGTATTGATTTTGACGCCGATCATTATCGGCAGTTGGCCCACAATTACGGCGGCGGTAATGGGGGCCGCCGCGGCCCTCGGGCTGGCGGTAACGGAATCGGTCAAGGAGTCGATGGTCGAAAGCGCTGCCGAGGTCGAGCAGGAGGTGGAGGTCCAGCTTGCTGAAAGCCAGGTGCTGGCCCAAAGCATGGTCACCGGCAAAGAAATCGTCCTGACGCGGGACAATCTGGAGCTTCGCGTCAGCCGCGACGAGCGCGGGCGGTGCGTGGTGTGCGTCAAGGGCAAGGGCTACAGCAAAGTGGAGTTGAAGCAGATCGCCGATGAGTTTACGACCAAGCTGACGCAGTGCTATACATACAACCGCGTGATGACCGAGCTGAAGGCTAAGAGCTTTCAGGTGGTCAACGAAGAAGTGATGGACGATCAGAGCGTGAGAATCAACGTCAGACGCTGGGTGGATTGAAAGATGGCGCAGCATGAAGTGGAAATCGTGATCAGCAAAACGGGAGAAGTGAAGGTGCACGTCAAGGGCGCCAAAGGCAAGGCTTGCCTGGAATACGCACAATGGCTCGCCGAGGCGATCGGCACCGTAAAAGACCAGAAGCTGACCAGCGAGTACTATGAGCCCGAGCAGAAGACGCGCATTGACCTGAAGCAGGAATTGAAGCTGGACGGCTAATCAGCATGCAGTGCCGACGATGTGAATTCGAGAACATGCCGGGCCAGACCGCGTGCTTTCAGTGCGGGTCGCTCCTGAGCGCCGAGTCGATGGACATAAAGGTGGAGCCGCCGAGAATGGCCCTGTGGAAGAAGCCTTGGCGGTGGTTCATGCGGCAGGTGCGGGCGACGCGAATCATTCCGCACCCGAAAGCGGGCTGGCGAGTGCCCGGATGGTGCCATGCGTTCGGCATTGGACTGCTTGGCGTCCTCCTGTCGGTCGTTCCCGGGTTGGCTCACGTCGTCAGGAAGCGTTTTCGGTCCGTGGGTCTTTACCTGGCGTTATGGGGCGCCTTCGTTTTCGGCCTGTTTTTCTTCTACGGAGGGTTTTGGGGCATGGTCTTTCTCGGCCTCGCGGTCGCTATGCACGCATGGATCGCCGTCCACGCGGGGTTGCTGGAAGAGGTCTCCGCCCTGCGATACCGTTTGTTGGCCCTGGCTTTGATTGCGGTGGTCCTTGCCGTCCTTTATCGTGAGGTTGGCCGGTGGGTTCTGCAGGATATTACCGGAGGGCATGTAACGCATCCCGTCGCATTTCACCGGGTCCGAGAGGGCGATTTTGTGCTGGTGCGACGGAGCCTTGCGTGCGAAGGGCATCTCACCCGAGGTTCGCTTGTACTTGCGCCGATGGCCGCTGTGTATGGTCAGTATTCAAGGGGCGCCCGGGGTGTGATAGCCCAGATTGTCGCACTGCCCGGCGAGACGCTGACGGTGGAAGAGGTGCCCGGCGGCGGCGCATGTTTTGCAATCGGCGGCGAAAGGCTCGAAATCGACAGGTACCCGGTACCGGAATGGTTGACCATGAAGGGGCTATCGGTTACAGTGCCGAAAGACCATTTCTTCCTGAGCACGGCCTTCCGGACGCGGGGCGCCTACGGCGCGGCCGATGTTGCCAGGGCGTGTGTGGTTCCGGCGGCCGGCATCGAAGCAAAGGCTTTTATGAGGTGGTTGCCGGTGTGGCGGAGAGGATTTGTCAGGGAAGTTGAATGAACCGCTTTGCGAGTCTTGAGTTTGACGACGCCGATCCGCCTTCCAAAAGGGAGAGCCCCGGTGAACCCGTTCGTGACGCGCCGTTTTTCTATCGCCAGGCAATGCTGGCGTGGCTCGGCGGCGACTGGGAGCTTGGGTTGCGGAACTATTCGCGGGCGCTGGAGCGCAATCATGCCCTGTTCGAGGCATGGTCGGGCCAGGTGATGATGCTGATCGAACTGGGCGAATACCCGGAGGCCCAGGTCTGGGCGGACAAGGCGCTGGAGCTGTTTCCGGAACACCCCGAACTGTTGGCCGAAAAGGCGATTGCCTGTGTGCGTGACGAGAAGCTGACCAAGGCGATGGCCTACTCTGATAACGCAGTGTCCAAAGACCGCCTCACCTGGCGAGTATGGCTTAGCCGGGCGGAGGTTGTGATGCGGCGCAAGGGCCGCCTGGCGGAGGAGTGCGTGCACAAGGCCGTCACGCTGGGCGGCGGCTCGGTGAACGTCACCAGGCTGGAGGCGGGGCGTGTGCTCAGCATGCACGGACGATACGCCGCGGCGCTCGAATATCTCGAGCGTGCAGTGAAGGATTTTCCGAAATCGCCTCTGGCGTGGTACGAATTGGGTCGGTGTCAGTCCCAGTTAGGTTTGTCCCAGGCCGCGGCGAGCCTGCAGCAGGCGCTGTACCTGCGGCCGGACTGGCCTTGTGCGGTGCGCCAGATGGACAGGACCCTGAAGGCCGGGCTGCTGATCCGTGTTTGGAGACGATTGTTGGGAAGGTAAGTATGGCGACAACGGCTGAAGTGCAGCGCATTCTGTCCCTGGCAAGGCGTTCGGACGCCTCGGATATCCACATCGTGGCCGGGCTGCCCCCGCTTTTTCGCATCAACGGCGAGATCATTCTTGCCGATTCACCCCCGCTGAACCGGGAGGACACCAAACGCCTGTGCTACGATCTGCTCAACGAGGAACAGCAGAAGGTGTTTGAAAGGGACTGGCAGATATGCTGCAGCGTCTATGACGATAAATTCGGGCGATTTCGCGTTTCGATTTATTACCGAACGAACAATCCCGAAATGGCGCTTCGCCCCGTGACCGATCAAATCAAGACGCGTCAGGAGCTGCACCTGCCGCCGCAGATCGAAGACCTCACGCGTCTGGCCGGCGGGCTGGTCCTGGTGACGGGGCCGACGGGCAGCGGCAAGACGACCACCATGAATTACATGATCGATCTGATCAACAGCGAACGCCGGTGCAAGATCATTACCATCGAAGATCCCGTGGAATTCGTGCACGCCCAGAAGAAGGCGGTGATCATACAGCAGGAGCTGTACACCGACGTCAGGAGCTTCGCCGCGGCGCTGATACATGTTCTGCGGCAGGACCCGGACGTTATCTGCATAGGCGAGATGCGCGACCTGGACACGACCGCGACAGCACTGATGGCGGCCGAGACGGGACACCTCGTGATCGCGACATGTCACACGCCCAACACGTTTCAGACGATCGAACGGATTGTATCTATTTTCCCCGATTCACAGCAGCCTCAGATCGTTACCCAACTGGCCAATTCCCTCAAGGGGGTGATGGCCCAGCGCCTGGTGCCGTCCGCGGATAAAAAACGCCGCGTTCTGGCGACGGAGATGCTGTTAATGAATGCGCCTGCGCGGCGGCACGTTCGCGAAAACGAATTCCACCAGTTGGTCAACGTGATCCAGGTCGGGCGGCGACAAGGCATGCACCTGATGGACGACTGCCTGTTCGATCTGTATCAGGCAGGCGAAATCACGTATGAAGCGGCGCTCACAAATTCGAACGATCCAAATCAGTTGAAGCAGCGGATGCACGAAGAATCGCCGTCGACACCTCGCGACGATTATTAAGACAGGCCTGCACGAGCCGATACGAAGGCTGAATTCCGGCTTGCCGGGGGGCGGCTGCCTGATCTGTTCCTCGAATTTCCGCTATGTCATGAAGCGCGCCCGGTTAAAGGCGCCAAGGGGGTCTCTTGGGCCGAGTCAGCAGGCGATTTGCCGCCTCGTCGCCGGCGAATTTTTCTGATTGCGGGTCCCAGGTCAGCGTTTTGGCGCGCCTGTAAGCGATAATGGTCAGGTGGCCTAAGGACGCGCCGCGGTGGCCTAATTCTTCACTGCATGACGGTTGCTGGCGCGTCTTGATGCAGTTGAGCCAGTTTGCGTGGTGGTCGTTTTCGCCTATGTTCACCGCCCGGCTGCTCATTTTCATTTCGTTGAAGATTTCTTCCGGGCCGCCGGTTACCGGGCCGCCGGCGGACATCGAGGTCAGCCAGCCGCGCTCGCCCACGAAGACGCCGCCGAAGTTGCCGTCGAGTCGGGCGTCTTCCGGGACGGCGTGGTAAAGGCTCTTCACCTGGCCCCAGTGCTCCACGAGATGTAGCAGCGTGCCGTTTTCGTACCGGCAGGTGAGAGTCGGGTAGGTGCCGTCGGAAGGGTGGATGAATTCCACGGGGCCGCTGGTTTCATAGCCTAATGCATACTGGATCACGTCCGCCGAATGCGAGTGGTGCCAGGTGACGGAGGCGGCGCCGAAGTCTTCGTGGAAGCACCAGGGGACGACGCCGGGGATGGGATTGACATGGTAGACGGGGTTGTATGGCCGCGCCGGGGCCGGGCCGGTCCAGATGTCCCAGTCGAGGCCTTCCGGCGTCGGTTCGCCGGGGAGGTCAAAGGCGAGCGGGACCATCGAGGCGCCGTTCTTGGCGATGTCGATGGCGGCGGCATAGGGGGCGAATCGCGGGGCGGAGAGGCCGCCGGCGAGGGTGCTCCAGAGGGCGAAGACGTGTTTGACTTTGCCGAGGCCGCCGTCGCGGACGAAGTTGCAGACCTGGCGGATGGCGGGGATCGACCGGTATTGGGTGCCGGTTTGAAAGATGCGGCCGTAGCGGCGGACGGCCTGAACCAGCCGGCGGCCCTCGTCGACCGTCAGCGAAATCGGCTTTTCGCAGTAGACATCTTTGCCGGCCTTGACGGCGTCCACGGATTGCATTGTGTGCCAGTGGTCGGGCGTGGCGATGACCACCGCGTCGAGATCGGTCCGCGCGAGCAGTTCACGGTAGTCGTTGTACGCGGTGCAGGCCTGGTACCCGGGCTTGTCCCGGTCGGCGGCGTAGGCGGCTTCGACGCGGCCCTTGCCTTCGTCGCGGCGGATTCTGTCGGGATCGCAGACGCCGAGCACCTGAAAGTCGCGGTCGCCCATAAGCCGGTTGAGATGGCCGCGGCCCATGCACCCATTACCGATGAGGCCCACCGTGATGCGGTTACTCGGGGCGGGCGGTCCCGAAGAAGCAAACAAACCTGACGGGATGAGCGTCGGCAGGGCGACCACCGCTGCACTGCCAAGCCACTGGCGGCGGGTCATGCCGCCGCGCGATCGCCGAGCCGGCTGCAGGTTAGCATTGAGGTCGCTCGTGTTGCCGCTGTGTGTTTTCGCGTTCATGCTTTCTCCTTGTCCGACTGTGCCATTAGCCGCCGGCATTCCCCGAGCCTGCAAACCCCCGCAAGCCCCGCGCACCAGGATGCCGATCTGTGTGCCATTGTACAGGAAGCCGGGCAAAAGGCAAGCAATTGGAGCAGAGAATCAGGGCTGTCGCATCTCCGGACGTCCACATCCCAAACCCGCACCTGCGGCGACCCTAACGAGCACAACCGTTTGGGCAGAGGCCAAATTAGAGCATCTTTTCGCCGGGGGGAAATCCGAACGGTTCTGCTCGGTCCTCCTGTTGCCGCCTGCCCGGCGAGTTATTAATGCGACTCGCTCTTACCGGAAACGGATCATGAGGGCATTCTGCATGGCGATGGCGGCGTCGAGATTCCTCTGCAGGCTGTCAATGGTGACGGTGGTTGGCAGTACGCCGGGGTCGCGCCGAACAAGCCCTATGACCCGGCGGTAGGACCGCACGAGATCGGCAAGCGTCATGGCAAGTTCGTTGACGAGCTGGCCGGCCGCGGCGGAGGGTTCTTGGATGACGACCGAGTCGGTGCGGCCCAGTCCGCTCCTGCGGCTGGCCGTGGGAACACGGGTCTCCCTCACCCGGCGGAGGCTGCGCTCGGTCCCGCGGTAGAAGGTCTCACCGCCAAGGCCCGTGTCGTACCGGCGCTGTTCGATGGTGGTCGGATTGGTTCGCACCTGCTCGTCGAGCCGGTTGAGCTGAGCCTGCAATTGCTCGGTGCGCTGCTGCAGGTAGTCGACCTGAACCAGTTCGCTCTGCACGTTTCGCTTGGCGGCCACATACTTACGCACGGCGTTTTCGACACCGCGGGTATAGGTGATCTGGGCGTCGGCGGCCCCGAGGTCGGCGAGCAGTTCATCGCGCGAGCCGACGAGCTTGTCGGCGAGCTTGGCCGCGACCGCCTGCTGAGCCCTCAGAGTCAGGACCATCTGCGTGATTTCACGGACAGTCGTCGCGCCGCCGGCGTCGCGCTCCGTCAGCGTCTTGGTTTCGATCTTTGAAACGGTGCGGACAATGGTCTGCTGGGGCTTGAGGTCGGGCCTCGGTATGAAGACGCGGTTGCCGTCCGGGCCGTCGACTTCGATGATTTCGATGCTCTTGTCCAACAGGGCCATAGCCAGCGGAAGGGGGCGATTGCGTTTGGCCGCCAGACTGGCGGTATAGCTGGCGAATCCGGCCAGCGTGTCCGAATTGTACAGTTCCTGATATTCGGCGACGTTTTCTGCGGTCGCATTGCGGCCGACCACCGGAGCCGCAGATCCCATCACGGCGTCGCCGGCGATGTAGATTTTTTCACACGCCAGCGCCACCGGCCCCGCCGCCGCGTAGGCGCCCCCGAAAGGTCCGCCCGAGATATAGGCGATCACGGGGCAGTTGTCCGTGGCCGCGATAGCAGTGGTGATGATCTTCATGAAGTCGCCCCGGCCGCCGGGGCTGTCGATCTCCAGGACGATGTACCGCGGGCCCTTGTTGGATGCGTCGACAATAGTGTCGGCGATGGTCTGGGCGACGTCTTGCGAGATGATCGCCTCTTCGTTGCGGATAGGGATGAACACCACGCTGTTGCGGCGGCCGTGGTTATCGCGAGTTACCTCGTATTCGGCCAGCGGCAGCGGCGAAAAATTCTTGTCCTTTTCACTGTAGACAAGGGTCCGGCCCTGGTTTTCTTTCTGCGTCACGAAGCCCGTGAAGGTCTCGCCCGTCTGGCGGTGCTTGAACGTGTCGGCGCCGCTTACGGCTGCGCATACGGCCAATATCAGGATGGATAGGGTAATGTGTCTGCTCATATTAAAACCTCCCAAATTTATGCCATAGTATAACACAGCTTTTGGGCAGGGGCCAGTAAAAACCGCAAATTCACACCTGGCCCATGCATCCTGACCGCGACCCGTTTTGCTGCACGTCCGGGTTCCGAACGCACGATTACCAACTTTCCATCACTTTCGCCGTCGAGGCGTCACGCTCCTGGCGGACCTAAAGGCCCGACCGGCATGCCGACGCATATCCTGCTATATCGACGTTTGCACTGCGTCTTTATATACCTATCTTGCGGCCGATATGTTTTTGTCAATTGGCGTTTTCAGGGCGAAGGCTCGGCCGTGCGGCATAGCGTGGTTTTTTCAGCTTTGTTTGATGATTTTACAGGAAACGGGTATAGTAGAATAGCTGATAGCTTTTAACCGGGCGGAAGCATTCAAATACCGGACTTTTTTGACGGGGAAACATCATGTGTATCAGTGCTAATTCGGTGTCGCGGGTCTGTTTGGTGATTTTGTTCTGTGCCGGTGTTGTTTGGGCGGGCGGAGGAACGGATGACGGCTATGCGCTGGTATGGTCGGATGAATTCGATACAGCAGCCCGCCCGGACCCGGCCAACTGGACTTATGAAAATGGCTTTGTCCGCAATGAAGAGCTTCAATGGTACCGCCCCGAGAATGCGTGGTGCGAGGGGGGGATGCTGATCATTGAGGGGCGGCGGGAGCGTCTGGCCAATCCGAATTATGACCCAGAGAGCACGCGCTGGCAGCGAAGCCGGGAATATGCCGAGTACACATCGGCGTGCCTGCTGACGCGCGGCAGGCACCAGTGGACGTTCGGCCGCTTCGAAATGCGGGCACGCATCGACGTGCGCCCCGGACTCTGGCCGGCGTTCTGGACACTGGGCTCGGCCCGCGGCTGGCCCGGCTGCGGCGAGATCGACATCATGGAGTATTACCGCGGCATGCTCCTGGCCAACGCCTGCTGGGCCAGCGGCGAGCGGTGGCGGGCGGTCTGGGACGACTCGCGCAAGCCGGTGAAGGACTTCGGGCCGGACTGGGCGAAGGCGTTTCATGTGTGGCGGATGGACTGGGACAAGGACTACATCAGAATCTACGTAGACGATGAACTGCTCAACGAGGTCGACCTGAGCAAGACGATCAACAACGACCGACAGAAGGCCAACCCCTTCCACGAGCCCCACTACATCCTCCTCAACCTCGCCATCGGAGGCACAAACGGCGGCGACCCGTCCAAAACAGAGTTCCCCTCCCGCTTCGAGGTCGATTATGTCCGCGTCTACCAGAAGCAGGTGGCAAGCGAAAGAAAGCAGGAGTATTGAGGGCGTGAACCTGAAGGACAAGACAAATGAGTTATGATGTAAACGATGCCGAGTATGCGAATGTAGTTCGACTGGCTCCACCGAAGCGGTACGAATACTTGAAGTGCTGTGACTGGGAAGAAGTCTGGAGCGTCAAGGATTCGCAGAACTGGCGTCTGATGGGTGATGCGGAACAGCACGAGTGCATTCCAGTGTGGCCTGCGAGACGCTATGCGGCGGAAGCTTGTGTCGGCGATTGGGAAGACTGTATTCCGGAGGCGATCTCTGTGCAGGACTTTGTCAACAAGTGGATACCCGGGCTAATTGCAGATCATCGCTCTGTGGCTGTCTTCCCAATGGGTGAATTGAAAGGCATTGTCCGAAAGCCTGAGGATATCCGAAAAGACATTGAGCAGGAACTGCAGAATTATGCGTAATCTTTTGAGCTTGGCTTGCACGGCGGCTGTGGTTTGTTTGTGCGCGGGTACGTGGGGGGCGTATCCGGAGAATTATTTAGGGTCGCGGTTTGGGGCGGAGGTGGTTTGTGAGGGGAAGTTAGCGGAGGGGGCCAAGTTGGAGGCGCTGTTGAGTGATGATGCGCTCAGCAAGGGTGGGTTTTCGTTTGCGGCGGTGGAGCAGCGGCGGGTGTTTCTGGTTGATCTGGGGGCGGAGCGGGTGTTTGATCGTGTGCAGATCGGGACGGGGGGGACGTGTGAGCAGATCGTCATCGGGGTGTCGTCGCAGCGGGAGGGGCCGTTTGCGGAGGTTTGCCGGGCGGATGAGGGGGCTTACT